>NZ_JABVEB010000001.1 GCF_014323665.1 Actinomadura sp. HBU206391
GGCCCGCACGGCGTCGGCGCACCCGACCTGCGCCGCGGCGACCGTCACCCCCCAGAGGGCGACGACCGTCACGAGCACCAGGCCGGGCAGGGCGACCGCGATCTCAGCGGTGGCCGAGCCGCCCTCGCCGCCGGCACCGGGCCTCCTGGGTGGACGGGTCGGCCGGCGTGGCCCCGACGTGCCACGTGGCACCGGGAGGCGGCGCTGCGACAATCGGCCCGCCGTCCGCCACCAGGGCGGCCGGCCCACCCGGCGCCTGGAACCGGGACCCTTGGACATACCGCTCACCCCGCCAGCTGCAGCGCCCTCTTGATGATGTTCAGGAGTAACCGGCGGACCTCCGGGCTTGTCACGATCTTGAACAGCAGCCCGGCGAACGCGGCGGCCGCCACGGTGCCCACGGCGTATTCGGCCGTGGACATTCCGCGGTCGCGTGCGTGCCGGCCGCGCCGCTTCATCGCTTGTGCCATCTGCATGGGAGGCCCTCCTTCTACGTTGCGGGGCACCCGCGCGACGCCCCGCAGCAAGCGTGCACCGCCGCGATGACCGGCCACCGACCGAACCACATTCTGTGGAAAACTCCGGCCATCGGACCGGCATCGCCGAAGGCCTCTCCGCTCATGCGGACGCGCATGGAGGTATACGGAAATCCAGCCACCTCACGGAAACAGATAAACCGATAGAGCCGGTCGAGCCGATAGGTGTGAAGAGCCACCACCGAGTGGAAGAAACCTCATCCTGGGAAGCAGATTTCTGCACCGCACAGAAGCACCGAGAATCCCTCTCCACCACATCAGGTCCACTCCCGCCTCGTTGCCGTGCTCTCTCCGACCGCGGCCCGAGTCCTGTGGACACGGCGGTGCGGGAATCGGTCTTCGGGGGCGTGAAGACCTAGCGTCCGCACCGCCGCGCCGGCTTCACAGGGGGTCGTACGGCCCGGCGGCCGCGGTGGCCGGGCGGTACGACGACGTCCGGCGTCCTGCGGGCGACGCCTACGGAACCCAGGGTTCGCCCCACGACGTATCGGTTCTGCTCAGGACGCGAGAGTTCAGGCCCGAGACCCTCGGGTGTGCGCGCCGCCCGCGCCCGGCCCGGCGCGCACACGCTCAGGTACCGGAGGACGACCATGTCGGCGGTCCACCCGCGTTGGAGGCCCTCATCCGGGGTTCGGTCGCCTGCCGTCGCTGTCGATCGGAGTGGAGGTCCGCGAGCCCGGCGGCGAGGGCCTCGGGCGGAATCGAGTCGCCGGCGCGTTCGGGCGCGCCCGCGAACAGGGTGTCGAGCCGGCCCCATCCACCGCGCGCGGAGACGTCCTCCCAGACCACGACGCCGCTGGCCGCGTCGAACCGGCCGCGCGCTATCAGTGATTCATAGACGTAGCCGATGCGGGAGAAGCTCAACGTCACGCTGTGCACGAGGCCACGTGACCCCGGCGGTGCCTCTCGTAACGCCTCCGTCACCCGCGCGAAGACCCGCTGCCGGTCGTCGCAGACCCCGGCCGCCCCGCGATGGAACGGATCGGTACCGGGGGGCACGATGGTCCACGAGAAGATGGGCGGTGGTCTCCAAGGCCCGTCCATCAGCTGCCGCCGAGATGCTCGATCCGGAGGTCGGGGTTCGACGCCCGCGGAGGCCGGCTCCTGGCGTCATGCCGCTGAGCGATGAACCCGTGGACTCCGATCCGTGAGCCGGGCGCACCGTCGGCAAGGGCGTTCTGCCGGAAAAGGGGCACAGAGCCCGATCCGGACGCGATCGCCATGCGATCACCGTGGGGTAATCCGTCCATAGTGCGACGGTAGGGACACCGGCCGGTCGTTCCCAATGAAGTTTCTTTACGTTTCCTGAAATCCTGCGGAAGCCGTCGCGATCAGCTCTCTGGCGGCCTCGCCGTAGACGGCCGACTCGGCCAGCGCGGTGAAGGCCTTCTCGTAAATGGCGACGTCGGTGGGCTGTTTGTTGCGGATCTGGCCGGGCAGCGTGTCGCATCTGACCTGGTCGGCGTCATAGATCCAGAATCCCTCCCACGGCCACACGGTGCGCGGGGCCGAGATGGGCAGGATGCCGAGTGAGACGTTCGGGGCGTACGTCATGGCGGTCAACCGCTCGAGCTGCGCCATCATGGCGGCCGCTTCGCACATCCGGGCATGGAGCGCCTGCTCGCCGAAGATGAACGCGAAGCGCTTGGCACCGTCGCCCAGCACCGACTGGAGGGCGATCCGCTCCTCCACCGCCTGGTCGAGGTCGTTGGGGATCTCTCGGAATTCCATGATGCAGCGCAGGTGCGCGGCAGCGTAGGCGGGGGTCTGGAGCAGCCCGGGTATCGGTGCGTGCTGGAAGACCCGCAACTGCGAGGTGGCCCGGTAAAGGGCCATGAACGACTGCTGTACATGACGCAGGCCGGTCTGCTCCAGCCGGCGCCATTGGATGTACATGCTGTCGATGTTGCGTACGGCGGCGATCAGGTCCACCGTCTGGTCGTCCGCGTTGCAGACGCGGCACCACTCCCGGATGTCCCCCTCCGTGGGGACCTGGTTGGCGTTCTCGATCTTCGAGACCTTGGACTTGGGCCAGCCGACCTCGCTCGCCAATGCCTGACCGGTCAGGCATGCCTCGTTGCGGATCTGGCGAAGTTGGGCCGCAAGGATGCTCTTAGCCTCCTTGAGACGCTCGGAGGTATGCATCATTTGACGGTACTTGCCCGGTTTCTTGTTGTCAGCAATTGTTTCGAGAAGTTTCTCATGCCCCCGGGGCCACTGCTTCTGCCGTGATCTCACAGTTTGTTCGCATGACAACGACGGGATCACAATGAGCGACCGGAGGCCACTCAGTGTGCCCCAATGGCGTAATTCACCGGAGGGATGCCGACCTGGGCGCCGGTGATACCGCGAAATGCCAACGGGTCCGGCGGACGTCATCTCCCGCTCGTTCACCAGGGCAACAGGATGGTCGAGGCGATACCGGCGATCGCCGGCACGATGCCGAGCAGGACGAAGGCGGGCAGGAAGCAGAGCCCGAGCGGCGCGACCGCCCGGACCCCCGCGGCGCGGGCCCGTACGGTGGCGGCCGCGTGGGCCGACCGCCGCTGGTCCCTGGCCAGTCTGGACAGCGTCGGGGTGAGCGCCGTTCCGCTGTGCGCCGCCCTCGCGACCGTACGGGCCAGCGGGGCGAGCGCGGGTTCGCCCGCGAGCGTGAGCCATGCCTGCGACGGGTCGGCGCCCAGCCGCACCTGAGCGGCCACCGCATGCAACTCGTCGCCGAGCGCACCGCCGACGGCATCGGCGACTGCCTCGACCGCCTCGCCCCACGAGGTGCCGCAGGCCAGGCACGCCGCGAGCAGGTCCACCGCGACGGGCAGGTCGGCGACGAGCCGGACCCGGCGCCGGCGGCGCTCCGGCGGTTCCATGCGGGAGAGCGCCCGGGCACATCCCACCGCGAGGGCGGCTCCGATCGGGGGCCCGGCCGGAGCGCCGATGAGGGCGGCGCAGGCGATGCCCGCCAGCGCCGCCGCGGCCCAGCGCATGCGCACGTCGCGGCGGTTCGCACCCGGGCCACCACCGGTGGCCGGAGGGCCGGTGCCCGGGCGACCGCACGGCGGTGGCCGTGAACTCCGTACGGCCGGTGGCGGCAGCAACGAGGCCAGCCGGCGCCGGGCGATCGAACGATCGCGCGGGACCAGCCACCCGGCGAGGGCCGCGCACACGACCGCGCAGAGGGCCGCGCTCATCGGGATGCCCCGGCCGCGGCGGCGAGCCGCTGAGTCCACCACAGACCCAGGAGGTCCAGCCCGACGCCCGCGAGGAGGCAACCCGCTCCTGCCGTCGTACCGAAGAGGAACGCCAGCGGCCGGGCGCCCAGGGCCGCGGCCATGCCCAACCCCAGCAGCGGCAGGCCGGCCAGCAGCCGGGCCGTCGCACGCGGCCCCGCGAGTTGTGCGGTCACCTCGCGCCGATGGGCCTCCTCGTCGCGCAGGGCGTCGGCCAGGCTCTGGATCGCCGACGCGAGCGCGCCGCCGCGCTCGGCGCCGATCCGCCAGCAGGCGGCGAGCAGCCGCAGGCCCTCCGCGCCAGGTGCTCCGGCCGCCCGTTCCAGCAGATCGGGAATCTGCTCGCCCGGCCTCGGGCCGAGCAGCGCCGAGCCGAGCGAGGCGCCGACCGCCGGATCGAGCACCGCGGCCGACCCGGTGAAGGCCGCCGCCGGCGTCCGGCCCGCCGTCAGCTCGGCCGCGATGCCGTCGCAGAACTCGATCACGGCGGACCGCCGGAGCCCGGACTCGCCCCGTCTCCTGCTGACCTCCCTGAGCGCGGCACCGGCGCGGGCCGCGAGCAGGCGCGGCCACGGTGTAGTGCGCGGCCCGAACACGTCGCGCAGCCGGAGCACGGCGGGCGAGGGCATGGTCAGGCTCAGCACCGCCCCACCGGCGCACAGGGCGGCCAACGCCACCGACGGGCCGGCCGTCATCACGGGGCGCCGTTCAGGGCTTCCGATGGACCCGCCGGTCCGGACACTCGAGCCGGCCGACCCGTCTCGGCGGAGACTCGATCGGGCATGCCCACCCGAGCGGAGACGCGATCGGGCGGGCCCGCAGGTCCGGATACTCGATCCGGCGGCGAGCCGGGCGGCCGCCACAGCCCGGCCAGGCGATCGGCGAGCCCGGCCGCACCGGCCCCCGTCGCGATCCGGCCGTCCGCGGTGAACGACACCGCAGGGACGGCCTCGACCAGACCGTCCGCGCCGCGCCGCAGCAGGCAGACCTCCGCGATCCGGCGCGGGCCGCCGGGCTCTCTCACCAGGTGCACCACCACGTCGAGGGCGGCCGCCAGCTGGCTGTGCACGGCCTCGCGGCTCAGCCCGGCCGCGCAGGCCAGCGCTTCGAGCCTGGCGGGGACGTCGGCCGCGGCGTTGGCATGCAGCGTGCCGCACCCGCCCTCGTGCCCGGTGTTCAGCGCGGCCAGCAGATGCACGACCTCGGCGCCCCGCACCTCGCCGACCACCAGCCGGTCGGGTCGCATGCGCAGGGCCTGGCGCACGAGGTCGTGCAGGCCGACCTCTCCGGCGCCCTCGACATTGGGCGGACGCGCCTCCAGCCGTACGACATGATCATGCGCCGGCCGCAGCTCCGCGGAGTCCTCCACCAGAACGAGCCGCTCACCACGCCGCACCAGCGACAGAAGGCTCCCCAGCAACGTCGTCTTACCCGTGCCCGTGCCACCGGTGACCAAGAAGGCCGCCCGGGCCGCGACCAGCGCGGTCAGCAGCGCCGCACCCGCCTCTGGGACGGCACCGGCCGCGACGAGCTCCGCAAGCGTGAAGGCGCGTCGCCGGGGCAACCGCAGTGACAGGCAGGTGCCGCCTCCGGCGATGGGCGGCAGCACCGCGTGCAGCCGGACGCCCCCGGGCAGTCTGGCGTCGACATACGGCGCGGCGTCGTCGAGCCGGCGCCCGGCCATGGCGGCGAGCCGCTGAGCCAACCGCCGCAGCGCCGTCTCGTCGGGGAACCGCACGGACGTGCGGACCAGCCCGGAACCCGTGTCGACCCAGACCTCGTCAAACCCGTTCACCAGGACGTCGGTGACCTCGGCATCGTGCAGCAGCGGCTCCAGCGGTCCGGCGCCGACGAGGTCGGCGCGCAGCCGCTCCACCAGCGTGAGCACCTCGGCGTCGCCGAGGACCCGCTCCTGCGACCGCAGTGCCGCCGCGACGCCGGCCGGTGTCGGTTCGGTGCCCGTATCGACCAGCCGGTCGCGCACGGCCTCGACGAGCCTGCTCATCGGCCATCACCCCGCCGCGGCACACCGAGACCGAGACCGGTGACCAACCGCACGCACAGGTCGGCCAGCGGACTCCGGTGGAACGCGGTGAGCAGCTCACCGTGTTCGAGCGCGGCCGCGAGCCGCCGATCGCTCACCACCGCACCCGCGAGCGGCAGGCCGAGCGACTTGGCGATGGCATCTGGGGTCAGGCCACCGGGAGCGGGACCTCGTACGACCACGCGGACATCGCGGGTGTGACGGGCCAGGGCGGCCGCGACGCGGTCTGCGGCCACGACCGCCCGCAGCTCGGCGGGCACCACGAGCAGCGTGACGTCGGCGACCGGCAACGCCTCGGCCTCCGCCTCGCCGAAGTGGCGCGGCAGGTCGACCACGACCAGGTCGAAGCCACGTTCGCCCGCGTCGAGCACCGCGCGCATCGCCTCGGCGGGGATCGCCTCGGTACAGGTCGGCTCGGCACGAGTCGGCTCAGCACGGGTCGGCTCGGCACGGGTCGGCTCGGCACGGGTCGGCTCGGCACGGGTCGGCTCGGCGTCACGTCGGTGCCAGGACAGTACGGTCAGCCCTCCGGCGCCGGGCTCGGAACCGGCCGGCCCGGCCGGTGACCCGGCAAGGCCGGGAAGCGCCTCGCGCAGGGCCGCGCCGCTCAGCCGCCCGTGCAGGCCGGCGAACTCGGGCCAGCGGGCACCGGGCGCGCGCTCCTGCCCGAGGACCAGGTCGAGACCGCCGCCGAGCGGGTCGCCGTCGACGAGCAGCGTGCGAAGCCCGCTGTACATCCCGGTCAGGGCAAGCACCGCGGCGAGCGTGCTCGCCCCGGCGCCACCGCGGCCTCCCGTGACGCACACCGTGACGGCGCGTTCGCCCTCGGGCTCGGCGGCCACCGAGAGGGCGTCGACGAGCCGTGCCTCCCCGTCGGGAAGGGTCACGACGTCCTGTGCGCCGATCTCGACGGCGGTGCGGTAGGCGTCCTCGTCGTCGCGGCCGCTCGTGACCAGGACGACGCCGGATCGCTTGGGTATGCCGTCTCTGGCCAGCTCGGCGGCTAAGCCGAGGTCGACGAGGACGAGGGGTGGATGCCGCCACGCGGCGCGCGCCCGGCCGGTGTCGCGTGCGACCTCGGCCTCGGCGTCGGCGGCCGCGGCCAGGCGCAGCAGGTCGTCCAGCATCGTGGGGTCGGCGGTTGCGATCAGTGCGGCGGTGCCCATCCGGTCCTCCCGGCGCCAGCTCGGTGGAGCACCACCATGCGCCGCGCGAGACGCCGACCGAAAGGGGTTTCCCCAGCCTGTGGATAACTCGCGCTACCGGCCCCTGTGCATTTCCGCGGTGTTCGCCGAACGGGTCCGGATATAAGGCGACCCCCGCCGGGGGGGAGAGCGGGGGTCGCCGAACGGTCCGGCTCCGGGGGGGTAGAGCCGGGCCGTTTCCCAAGAGAGCCTCGGGTGGGTCTTACAAAGGAGATCGTCTGTTTGATCTACGGTGGAAGCAAAGCCAAGGTCTAGCGATCTGTCAGATACATATGCTGCCCGATCGCTCAGTGTTTCGTAACACCAAAACGGACAGCGATGTGGCTTTTTTTGTCGCCAGTCAGACGAGGGGTCACAACCATGTCGCGTGCTTTGGCATTCGATGACCCTTTCGACCCCGACGGCTGTCAATCGACCTAGGCAGGCCTTGACAGGACTGGGATGCTACAGCACGCCAGGTAGATCTTTCTGGGCCTACGCCAGGTCTGAACGTCATAAAGACCGATCACGGTCGGTGATCAGTTCACCGGGAGTCTCACCCCTTCTGAATGGCCGCTGTTCGACGGGCCGAAGACCGGTCGCGCCGGATCCGCCTCCACCTTCCGTGGGCCGCTCTTGACCGGCTACCGCCCATTTTCCGAATCGGGGCTTGTCAAGTGCAGGGATGAGGCGTAGACAGGTGTCACGGACCACGTGTCCTAGCACGGCAGCCGGGCACCCACGCGCGACCAGCCGCGGGAGGCGCGTCGAGACGGGCTTGACCCGATCCGACGGATATCAGGTGCACGCTTGGTAACCCGGTGTGACGTGGCGGCGGCGGCGTCCCCCGGAGGGACGCCGTTCGCTTTGCCCCGAAAGTGGCTTTTGCCCCATGTGCAGTTCCCGGTGAATTGATCGCCCGGCGGCTCTGCTTCGCGGCCGCGGCGGCTTCAGCCGCGCAGGAAGGCCTCGCATATCGCCAGTGAATCGCGCGCGGCAACGGTGACCGCTTCGGCGCAGTGCCGTACCCATCGAGCGACCCCTTCGGGCGACCCCGCCGCATAGGCGCGCAGCGCGTCGGCGTAGTCGCCTGCCAGCTCGGCGTGTCCCACCTCCGGGGCGGTCAGCGACTTCGGATCGAGACCGCGCTCGACCAGGGTGAGCCGCTGCGCCGCGCGCGCGACCATCCCATCTCCCCAGCCGAACGGCCGCAGGGCGAGCAGTTCGCCGTGCACGATCGCGCCGACCACGATGGCGGGCGCCTTGGTCGGCGTGGTCAACACCCCGCTCAGAGCGTCGAGACGGGCCGCGACCTCGTGTGGCGCGGGTGGCGGGCCCAGCTCCAGCGGATCCCTGACGTCCTGTTCCACACCGCGTGGACGGCCGAGCTCTTCTGGCGCCACGACGCCGGCCGCCGCGAGAACGTGCAACCGGGCGAGCACCTGCCGCGGCGCATGCCGCCAGGTCTCGGCCAGCGCGCCGATCTCAGCGGAGATCCGCAACGCCCCCTGCACCACTGGGTCGCCCAGGCCGCCGGTCTCGACTGTCTCACCGCTCGCCGATCCACCGGCCTTCTCGGCGGTTTCGGCACCGGAACCCACGGCCACGGCACCGCGCAGTCGCTCCAGCGGCAGGGCGACGCCCTCGAGGGCCGCCGAGGCGCGCGCGCCGCGCAGCGCCGACTCGGCTGAGACCTCGGCGCTTCTGCGCCGCAGGATGCGGTGGCCGAGCAGCCGGTCCACCGCGCCGCGCGCCTCGGTCACCGCTTCTGTCACTCCTGGCAGCGCCGCCACCTGGACAAGGGGATCACTCACCCCGTCGACCCTAACCGCTCCTCATCGGACGTCCTGACCAGGCTGCGGTGGCGGGCGTCACGTTACCCTCGGGACCGGGCCCGAAGGTAAGGACGTACTTGTGGCCACCTGGACTCCCTGGTGGAGTAGTGCCTACCGCGCGCGCCTGAAATTTACGCTTTGGAGGAGACCACGTGAGCCACGAGACACTGTCGAACCTGCTCCACGAGGCCCGGCGCTTCGCCCCACCGCCGGAGCTCGCAGCGGAGGCCAACGTCACGCAGGAGGCGTACGACGAGGCGGCCGCCGATCGTCTGGGGTTCTGGGCACGGCAGGCGGAACGGCTGACGTGGACCAGGCAATGGGACACCGTTCTCGACTGGAACAACCCGCCCTTCGCCAAATGGTTCGTCGGCGGCGAGCTCAACGTCGCCTACAACTGCGTCGACCGGCACGTCGAGGCGGGACATGGCGGCAAGGTCGCCTACCACTGGGAGGGTGAGCCGGGCGACACCCGCACGATCACCTACGCGGACCTGCAACGCGAGGTCAACAAGGCGGCGAACGCGCTCACCGAGCTCGGCGTGCGCAAGGGCGACCGGGTCGCGATCTACATGCCGATGATCCCGGAGCTGCCGGTCACCATGCTGGCCTGCGCGCGCATCGGCGCCACGCACTCGGTGGTCTTCGGCGGCTTCAGCGCCGAGGCGCTGCGCACCCGCATCAACGACGCGGAGGCCAAGGTCGTCGTCACCTCCGACGGCGGCTTCCGGCGCGGCAAGCCGTACGGCCTCAAGCAGGTCGTCGACGAGGCCGTGGCGAACTCGTCCACGATCACGAACGTCCTGGTCGTACGCCGCACCGATGAGGACGTCGACTGGACCGACATCGACGTGTGGTGGCACGACCTCGTCGACGGGCAGTCCGAGGAGCACGAGGCGCCCGCACACGACGCCGAGCACCCGCTCTACATCCTCTACACCTCGGGGACCACCGGTAAGCCGAAGGGCATCCTGCACACGACCGGCGGTTACCTCACCCAGGTCGCCTGGACGCACCACGCGGTGTTCGACCTCAAGCCGCACACCGACGTCTACTGGTGCTCGGCCGACATCGGCTGGGTGACCGGGCACTCGTACATCGTCTACGGACCGCTCGCCAACGGCGCGACCAGCGTGATGTACGAGGGAACGCCGGACACCCCGCACAAGGGCCGGTGGTGGGAGATCATCGAGAAGTACAAGGTCACGGTGTTCTACACCGCGCCGACCGCCATCCGTACGTTCATGAAGTGGGGCGAGGACATCCCCGCGCAGCACGACCTGTCGTCGCTGCGGGTGCTGGGCAGCGTCGGCGAGCCGATCAACCCGGAGGCGTACATCTGGTACCGCGAGAACATCGGCGGCAGCCGGTGTCCCGTGGTCGACACCTGGTGGCAGACCGAGACCGGCGCGATCATGATCAGCCCGCTGCCGGGGATCACCTCGGGCAAGCCGGGCGCCGCGATGCGCCCGCTGCCGGGCATCGCCGCGGACGTGGTCGACGACCAGGCGCAGTCCGTGCCCGACGGCGGCGGAGGCTTCCTCGTCCTCAAGGAGCCGTGGCCGGCCATGCTCCGCACCATCTGGGGCGACGACCAGCGGTTCATCGAGACCTACTGGTCGCGGTTCGAGGACCTCTACTTCGCCGGTGACGGCGCCAAGAAGGACGGCGACGGCGACCTGTGGCTGCTCGGCCGGGTCGACGACGTCATGCTGGTCTCGGGCCACAACATCTCGACCACGGAGGTCGAGTCGGCGCTGGTGTCGCACCCGAAGGTCGCCGAGGCCGCCGTCGTCGGCGCCACCGACCCGGTCACCGGCCAGGCCATCGTGGCCTTCGTGATCCCACGCGGCAGCGCCGGCGACGTGGAGGGCGACGGGTTCGTCAAGGAGCTGCGCGACCACGTCGCCAAGGCTCTCGGCGCGATCGCCAAGCCGCGCCAGATCATGGTGGTGCCCGAGCTGCCCAAGACGCGCTCCGGCAAGATCATGCGACGGCTGCTGCGCGACGTCGCCGAGCACCGCTCGCTGGGCGACGTCACGACGCTCACCGACAGTTCGGTGATGGATCTCATCGCCGACAAGCTCCCCGCCGCGAAGAGCGACGAGTAGCGGTCAGAAGCACGTGTCGAAGGGGCGCCGTCCCGGGGACCTCCCGGGCGGCGCCTCTTCGGTTCGTCCGTGCCGCATCCGGTGCGAGGAACAACTGCATGATCACGAGAGGTGCGACTGCTGTAGGATTCACCATTTCACTACTCATCGGCGATTTGGCCTACGCGGGAACGGACCGATCCGGGAGAGTTACCACGACGGTCCTGATCGCGATTCTCCCGGCGTCGGTGTCGGCGGCCGTCGCGTGTCCGATCCGGGTGCTCGGCGGATGCGCGGTAGACCGGTGACGGCGGGACCGAGAATGCCGGTGCACGGTGGCCGGGATGCCGGGTGGCGCCAGGTGGCCGGGATGCCGGTGACCAGGGGCCGGGTGGCCGGAATCGGGCCGGGCTGCCAGGCTGTCAGGGCCCTTGTGAATAGGAGAGCGATATGACCGACGTACGGCCGGACGACCAGATCGAGGACAAGTCTCTCGGTGAGCTGGTCGCGCTGGCGTCGAGCAACGTCTCCCGGCTGATCAGGTCGGAAATGGAGCTCGCCAAACTGGAGCTCAAGGACGACGCGAAGAAGGCCGCGCTGGGCAGCATGCTCTTCACCATCGCGGGCGTCATCGGCGGCATCGTCGTGATCCTGCTCTCGATCGCGGCGGCGTACGGGCTGGTCGCGGCCGGCATCTGGCACTGGGCGGCGTTCCTCATCGTCGCCGGGTTCTACGTGGTGCTCGCCGCCGTCCTCATCGGCATCGGCTACCTGCGGATGCGGAAGATCACCGGTATCCAGCGCACCCGCAGGACCCTTAAGGAGCTCACGGTCCTCCGCCGGTCCAGCGATACCCCGGCCATACCCGAGTAACGCCCATGCCCGTACGCGATGATTCGGTCATCCGCATCGACGGCCCATGGGAGCATCGGGCGGTGAGCGCGGGAGGCACCCGCTTTCACGTCGTCACCCTCGGCGACGGCCCGCTGGTGCTGCTACTGCATGGCTTCCCTGAGTTCTGGTGGTCGTGGCACAACCAGCTCGTGTCGCTCGCCGCCGCGGGCTACCGGGCCGCCGCCGTCGATCTGCGCGGTTACGGTGGCAGCGACAAGCCACCGCGCGGCTACGACCTGGTCACCCTCGCCGGCGACGCCGCAGGACTCGTACGGGCGCTCGGCGAGGCGAACGCGATCGTCGTCGGCCATGACTGGGGCGGCCTGCTCGCCTGGACGATGGGGGTCTATCACCCCAAGGTGGTCCAGCGGCTCGTCCCGGTCTCAGCGCCGCACCCTCTGCGGCTCCGGCAGGCCGTACGGGCGGACGCCCGCGGCCAGGGATGGGCCGCGCGGCACACGCTCGCGTTCCAGGTGCCCATGCTGCCCGAGCGGCGGCTGTTGCGCAGCGACGCGGCTCTGGTCGGACGGCTGCTGCACGACTGGTCGGGACCGAACTGGCCGGACGAGCGCACGGAGCGGCTGGTCCGTGACGCGTTCCAGATTCCCGGCGTCGCACACTCGGCCCTGGAGTATCACCGCTGGCTGGTGCGGTCGTTGCCGCGCCCGGACGGCCTGCGGTACGCCCGTCACATGCGCGGCCCGATCCGGATGCCCACGCTGCATCTGCACGGCTCATTGGACACCTGCACGTTCGCCCGCAGCGCGCAGGGCTCAGGCCGGTACGTGGAGGCGCCGTACCGCTGGAAGCTCATCGACGGCGCCGGGCACTTTCCCCACCAGGAACGACCGCGGGCTTTCGATACCGAGCTGCTGGGCTGGCTGTCCGACCCCGAACCCGAACGCTGACCGCCCCGGTTCGATCGACTTCGCCGACATAGGGTGGATGCGTGCGGGATCGTGATCAGGACGGGCGGGCGCGGAACGCCAGGCCTCGGGACGCCTACGGGCGGCCGCTGCCGCATGGGGAGCCAGGGGTGCCGACGATGCCGGACGACCTGTCGATGCCGCCCGCCGAGGCCGTCGCCGAGGCCCAGCGGCTGCTCGACGCCGACCGTCCCTTCCACGCCCACGAGGTGCTCGAGGCGGTGTGGAAGGCCGCTCCGGAGCACGAGCGCGAGCTCTGGCGCGGTCTCGCCCAGGTGGCCGTTGGCCTGACCCACCTGCGCCGGGGCAACGCCAAGGGCGCCCGCGCACTGCTGATCCGTGCCGCCGACCGGATCGAGCCCTTCGCCCCGGGCCCGTACGGGCTCGACGTCGCGGGCGTCGCGCGGGACGTACGGCGGCTGGTCGAGCGGATCGCCGGTGCGGGCGAGGGCCTCGCACTCGACGCCGATCTCGGCATCCGCCTCACCGGCTGACCTCGCCGGCGCCCTCGCGCAGGAACCGCCAGGCACGCTCGCGGGGGAACCGCTCGGTGCGCTCGTCGGCGGTGAGCCGACCGGCGACCGCCGCCGGATCGGGCCGGACCGGGCAGGGCCCGGGGTCAGTCGGAACAGGTCTGGGTCGATACCGGGCTCGTGGCGTTCTGACCGGCCTGGGCGTCGCCGGCCACTTCGTGCGCGGTGAGCGCATAGCCGGTCTCCTCGTCATCGAGGGCCGCAGCGAAGATCACTCCGTAGACGGTGCCGTTGGCGGCCAGCAGCGGACCACCGGAGTTGCCCTGCTGCACCTTGCCGCGGATGGCATAGATCTCACGGGTCACCTGGCCCGCGTGATAGATGTCCGGGCCCTTCGCCCGCTGCTTGGCCCGGATCCGCGCCGCGACGGCGGTGAACGGACGGCCCTTCGGGAAGCCGGCGACCACGGCCGAGTCACGGGTCTGCGCTTCACCGTTGAACTTCAGCGATGGGACGGACAGGTCGGGAACGTGCAGGACGGCGATGTCGCGCTTGGGGTCGTACAGCACCACTCTGGCCCGGTGGAACCGGTTGTTCTGGGTGACCACCTGGGAGAAGCCCTGCACTCCGGCGACCACGTGGGCGTTGGTCATCACCCGGTCGCGCGCGTAGACGAAACCGGTGCCCTCGATCTTGCGCTGACATTCAGGGGCGGTACCGATGATCTTAACGATGCTGCGCTGCGTCCGGCGCAGCTCCTCGGTCTTCAACACGTCGGTGTCGGGTGGCGGCACCCGCACGACCGACTCGCCGCCGAGCCCGCCGAACACCTGCGGGAACTCGGTCTTGCTGACGAAGCCCTTGAACGAGGAGAACCAGCCGCGCGCCGTGTCGGGCATCACGTCGTCCACCGCGCCGAGCACGGACGAGCTCTTGACCTGCTTGCGGAGCACGCCGAACGGCGATCCGGCCACCGCCGTACCGATGAACCAGGCGACGAGCAGCAGCGACACCGCGCTCACGAGCGACCCGCCGACGGCGTCGACGGCACGCGCGTTGTCGCCCGTGACCCGGTTGCGGAGCACCGCGCCGGCGGACGAGGCGATCAACTGTCCCAACGTCGCGGCGAGGAACGCGATGACGATCGCGAGGAGGGCCTGCTGCGCGGCTCCCTGGACGACCGCCCTGGCGATCGGGGGGGCGATCATCGCACCCAGCACGCCACCGCCGACGAATCCGACGAAGCTCAGCACGCCCACGATGAAGCCTTGACGATAGCCCGAGACCGCGAACAGCACGACGAGGGCCAGCAGGATGAAATCGAGAATGTGGTCGCCCAGCACCAGTTCACCGTATAGGGCGTGGCAAGCGGTTCTCGTCCCCTCTGCGGACCATTTCCGGCACGTGGCCGTCACCGCTGGGCACGACATCGCCGGAGCAGGTGCACGAGTTCGAGGCCGCGCAGCCGCCCACCACCTGCCGGACGGCTCGAGTCGACACCGGCCGACTCCAGGTCACGCCGGGCGCCACGGCACCGACCCGCCGACCGGTACCGGTCGCCCGATCGGTCGCCCGATCAGTCGCTCGGGCCCGCGGCGAGGTCCAGGATCTCCTGCGGAAGATCTTCCGTACGGGTGGTGTCCCACGGCCGCGACCAGCCGCCCACATCCAGCACCTCGGTCAGCAGACCCGCGGTGAAGCCCCAGACCAGCATGCCCCCGGCGCGGAAGGCAGGGCCCGCGTGGCCTCCTCGCGGGCTGCGCACGTTGAGCCGGTTGGCGGGATCGACGAGCTCGGCGATGGGCACCCGGGCCACCGAGGCGACCTCGCCCGGGTCGGCGACGAACACCTCTGTCGGCTCCCGCCACCAGCCCGCCACCGGTGTCACCCGGTAGCCGCTGTGGGCGAGGTAGAGCTCCGGCAAGGTGACCAGAACCTCCACGCCCGCCGGGTCGAGGCCGGTCTCCTCGTGCGCCTCACGAAGCGCCGCGGCGACCGGACCGGCATCCTCCGGATCGATCCCCCCGCCGGGGAAGGCCGGCTGCCCGGCGTGGTTGTTCAGCGTGACGGCGCGCTGGATCAGCAGCAGATCAGGGCCCTCAGGGCCCTCTCCGAACAGCACGAGCACGGCGGCGAACCGGGATCCGGGGAGTGGGTGACGCAGGACCTGCGGCACCGAGAAGTTCGAGGCGCCGGCGCGGAAGGTGTCCAGCCACGAGGGGATCGTGCTCATCGGCACCCGGCCCGCTCGCACCGGCGGCGCGGCTCACGTCCCCAGGGGCGGCTTCGAGGTGATGATCTCCGTCTACGTTCGATTGCGCTCTCCTATCGCGTTCCTCAGTCCAGCCACCGTCGCGACCTTCGCATTCCCGGCGGAGCGGAAAGAATCATGAGAAGGGGCCGGTCTTGACGAGCTTGGCGGCGGTCTTCTCGTCGATGGGGCCTTCGCCGTAGGCCGGGCACAGCCGGGCCAGCGGGCAGACGCCGCAGGCGGGCCGGCGGGAGTGGCAGATCCGGCGCCCATGCCAGATCAGCCGATGGGACAGGTCCGTCCAGTCCTTGCGCGGGATCAGCTCGCCGATCTCGTGCTCGACCTTCACCGGATCGATCTCGGTGGTCCAGCCGAACCGGCGGACCAGCCGGCCGAAGTGCGTGTCCACGGTGATGCCCGGTACGTCGAAGGCATTGCCGAGCACGACGTTCGCGGTCTTACGCCCCACACCCGGCAGGCTCACGAGCTCGGCCATAGTGCGCGGCACCTCACCGCCGAACCGCTCGCACAACGCGTGCCCCAACTTGATGATGTTGTTCGTCTTGGCGCGGAAGAACCCGGTGGACATAATGATTTTTTCCATCTCCTCCCGGTCCGCGGCGGCATA
This sequence comes from Actinomadura sp. HBU206391, assembly GCF_014323665.1. Taxonomy (GTDB): domain Bacteria; phylum Actinomycetota; class Actinomycetes; order Streptosporangiales; family Streptosporangiaceae; genus Actinomadura_C. The sequence continues at coordinate 16,089 of NZ_JABVEB010000001.1, forward strand.
GTCCTTGGCCGTCCGGTAGCGCGCGAAGAGGGCTGGCGTCACCGCGTTCACCCGGCGGTCCGTACACTGAGCGGACAGAATCGTGGCGATGACCAGCTCAAGCGGGTCGGAGAAGTCCAGCTCGCAGTGAGCATCGGGATAGAGAACGGCGAGTTCCCGGTTCATCCGCCGAGCGCGACGAACGAGCGCGAGGCGCGATTCCGGCGTGTTACGGGGCACGAAGAAAGCGTAGGCGGTGCGGCGGACCCTTGCGGCCGGCTCGGCACGGACCCCCGTTCACGAACGCGGTGGGACGTACGTCACACTATGCAGGTAAGTGTTCGAGGAGGAAGCGTGACCGACCGCGACGTGGAAGTTCTGAGCAGGGCCCCGCTCTTCGAGGCGCTGGACGACCAGGGGGCGAAAGCACTCCGGTCCAATGTGGGCGAGGTGCGCCTCTCCCGCGGTCAGACGCTCTTCAACGAGGGTGAGACGGGGGACCGGCTCTACGTCGTGCTCGACGGCAAGATCAAGCTCACCCGCACCGCCCCGGACGGGCGCGAGAATCTGCTGAGCGTGCTCGGCCCGAGCGAGATGTTCGGCGAGCTCTCGCTGTTCGACCCCCGTCCCCGTACGGCCAGCGCCATCGCCGTGACCGAGTGCCGGCTCGCCGGTCTTGGCCACGACGATCTGCGGCCGTGGCTGACCGGGCACCCCGAGGTGGCCGTGCATCTGCTTCGGGCTCTCGCCCAGCGGCTGCGCAAGACCAACGACGTCATGGCCGACCTGGTCTTCACCGACGTGCCGGGACGGGTGGCCAAGGCGCTGCTGGACCTGGCCGAGCGGTTCGGGCAGCCGTCCGACACCGGGCTGCACGTTCATCACGACCTCACCCAGGAGGAGCTGGCCCAGCTCGTCGGGGCGTCGCGTGAGACGGTCAACAAGGCCCTCGCCGACTTCGCCGGCCGCAACTGGCTGCGCATCGAGGCGCGGGCCGTCGTCATCCTGGACATCGAACGGCTGCGCAGGCGCTCGAAGTAGCCCTACGGCCGCTCCACGCGGGTGGGCGATCGCGTGATCACCCGGTGCGGGCGGCATTCGCGCCCTGTACGAGCCGCATGATCACGACGGTGGTGGGGTCATGCCTCGCTCACGCAAGTAGTCCAGCTGGGCCTGCACCGACCACTCCGCGACGGGCCACAGCGACCGGTCGACGTCGGCGTAGACCCGCTCGACGACCTCTCTGGCCGTCCGGTCGCCGGCCGCGACAGCGGCCTGGACCTGGGCGAGGCGCTCTCTGCGGTGGTCGATGTAGTGGTCGAGGGCCGCGATCGGGTCATCGAGGCTCGGGCCGTGACCCGGCAAAATGACCGCCGCCTCCCTGTCGCCGGCGAACGAGCGCAGCCGGTCGAGCGAGGCCAGGTAGTCGGCCAGCCGGCCCTCGACGACCGTGGTGCCATAGCCGAGGACCGTGTCGCCCGTGAGGATCGCCCGGTCGGCCGCCAGCCAGAACGACAGCGAGTCGTCGGAGTGCCCCGGCGTCTCGAGCACCCGGACCTCCAGTCCGCCCACCGTCACCACGTCGCCCTCGGCGAGGCCCTCGTCGCCGAGCCGCAGGCGGGGGTCCAGGGCCCGCACCGGCACGTCGCGATGTGCGGTGCGCGCCAGCTCGGCGAACCTCTTCGCGCCGGCGGCGTGGTCGGGGTGTCCGTGGGTCAGCAGGACCAGGGCGACGTACCCACCCCGCTCGCGTGCGATGCCGGCGACCCGACGCAGGTGATCGTCGCCCTCCGGCCCGGGGTCCACGACGACGACGGCCTCGGCGCCGGGCTCGGCGAGGATCCAGGTGTTGGTGCCGTCCAGGGTCATGGGCGAGGGGTTCGGCGCCAGGACACACCGGGCCCGCGAGGTGCCCATTCCGTCGATCGAGCTCACACGGTCCCCTCCGGATAGAGGAGGTACGGCTCGTCGTCGATGATCCGTACCTCCGGCAGCCAGGGCTTGATCTCACGCTCCGCCGCGAGGACCGAGGCGACGTCCTCGTAGGCGGTCAGGTCGGTCAGCGTGGCGAGGGTGGGCGGCAGCATGAACATCTCGCCGCGGCGGGCCGCCTCGACCGCATCACGGGGGCGTAGCCAGGCCACCTGATCGGCCTCTGTGCTCACGTCGCGCGCCCGCTGACTCTCCGGCATGGCCGCCACGAAGAACCGGGTGTCGTACCGTTTGGGCTCGACCAGCGGAGTGATCCAGTGCGACCAGGGCCGCAGCAGATCGGATCTGAGCACCAGCCCTCGACGGTCGAGGAACTCGGCGAACGACAGGGACCGGTCGAGCAGCGCCTGCCGCCCCGTCTCCCAGTCGTCGCCGCGGGTGTCGCCGACCACGGACTCCCCGGTCGGCCCGGCCAGCAGGACCAGCGACTCCTCGAAGGTCTCGCGGACGGCCGCGCACACGAGCTCACGGGCGAGGGTCTCGTCGGCGCTGAAGGCCTCACCCCACCAAGCGGGCGACGGCCCCGCCCAGGCGATCGCGGTGTCTCCGTCCCGCCGGTCGACCGAGCCGCCGGGAAAGACGTAGGCGCCGGGCGCGAAGGCCATCGAGGCGACCCGCCGCAGCAGGAAGACCTGAAGCCCCGCGTCAGGGTGATCCCTGAGCAGGACGACGGTGGCCGCGTTGCGGGGCACGGCCGGCTGCGCCCTGCCATCGGCGAGTTCCGCGATGCGCTCACGGAACTCGCCGGGCAGCTTCAGACCGTTCACCATCGCGTGACCGAATACTTGATCCCCATGGCCGCCAATTCGGACATACCAGCCGTCCCTGCGTCAACCCCGCGCGAAGCGTTCTGCGCGCGGGAGGCCACCATGAGGTGCGACCACGTCAGCCGTTTTCGTCGATCTCGGCGATGAGCTCGACCTCGACGGGGGCGTCGAGGGGGAGCACCGCCACGCCGACGGCACTGCGGGCGTGCTTGCCCGCCGCTCCGAAGACCTCGCCGAGCAGCTCGCTCGCGCCGTTGATCACCTCGGGCTGCCGGGTGAAGTCCGGGGCGCTGGCGACGAAACCGACGACCTTGACGATCCGCTTCACCCGGGACAGCTCTCCGACCTCGGCCTTGACCGCGGCGATCGCGTTGAGCGCGCAGATGCGGGCGAGCTCCTTGGCCCGGTCGACGTCCACCTGGGCGCCGACCTTGCCGGTGGCCGGCAGGGCGCCATCGACGAAGGGCACCTGCCCCGCCGTGTAGACGTACGACCCCGTTCGCACGGTGGGGAGATAGGCCCCCGCCGGTGTCGCGACACCGGGGATCTCCAGGCCGAGCTCCTTGATCCGGTCCTCGGGGCTCACGCCAGCTCTCGCTTGAGGTAGGCGACGAGGTTCTCCGGGTTGGGCCCGGGGATGACGGTCACGAGCTCCCAGCCGTCCTGACCCCAGTTGTCGAGGATCTGCTTCGTGGCGTGGACCAGCAGTGGAACTGTCGCGTACTCCCATTTCTTCATGCCGCAACCCTAACGACGCGGGCACCGCCCGCGTGCGCGAGGCGAGCGGAACCCGGCGATCGTCGAGACGGCCGGCAGAATGAGACTCTCGTCGGGGCCGGCTACCGAGGCGGCTGCGGCGGCTGGATGCCGGGCTGGGGCGGAGCCTTCCGCAAACCCTCCGGCTCGCCCCTGGCGGGCGCCGCGATGGGGGCGTCTTGAGCGGCCTCGACGGCGGCGATCTCGTCGTTCGACGCCACCGGCGGCACGTCGTCGGCGGACTCCAGCGGCGGCGGCTCCTCGATCGGCTGCTCCTCCGCCGGAACGCTCCCCGGACCGCCGGCCATCTTGTCGAAGAACCGCAGCATCTCCACCGGCAGTGGCATGACCAGCGTGCTGTTCTTCTCCGCGGCGACCTCGGTGACGGTCTGCAGCAGGCGCAACTGGAGGGAGGCCGGGTCCTTGGACAGCTCGTGGGCCGCCGCCGCCAGCCGCTTGGACGCCTGGTACTCACCGTCGGCGGTGATGATGCGGGCGCGGCGCTCCCGCTCCGCCTCGGCCTGCCTGGCCATCGAGCGCTTCATCCCCTCAGGCAGCGAGACGTCCTTGATCTCGACCCGCTCGATGCGGATGCCCCACGGGTTCTCGGTCATCTCGTCGATGATCCCGGCGAGCTCCCGGTTGATCGTTTCCCGCTCGGACAGCAGCTGCTGCATGTCCGCTTTACCGATCACCGACCGGAGCGAGGTCTGGGCGACCTGCGAGATGGCCCACCCGTAGTTCTGGATGTTCACGATCGCCTTCACCGGATCGATGATCCGGAAGTACACGACCGCGTCGACGCGCACGCTGACGTTGTCCTGGGTGATGCCGTCCTGGGCCGGTACGCCCATCGCGACCGTCTGCATGTTGACCTTCTGCATCCGGTCCACGATCGGCACGATGGCGGTGAGCCCCGGGCCACGTACGGCGGTGAGCTGCACCTGTCCGAATCGAAACACAATGCCCTGTTCGAACTGCTGCACTACCTTGATCGACGCGACCAGGAAAAAGAGGAGCACGAAACCTAGTAGACCGAGGAGGAGGATTGCCGCTTCCATAGCGGGCACCTTTCTCACGTGCGAGTGAGTCGTTGGTCCGACGAGCCGGAGGCTTCGCCGGTTTCATCCCAATACTGAGCCTAACCACGTTGACGGCACCGGCGCTCTCACAGTGTGTCAGGCGACCCTCCCGTAGCGTGGGAGAGATCACTTCTGCACCTCGGGGAGCGCCGTAAGTCCTTGCTGAGCGAACGATTAATGTGGATCGGGTGAGCGTGAGCGCTAAAGACACCGACTGGGACGGCGTGCGGCTGCACGTGGTCACAGGCAAGGGCGGCACCGGCAAGACCACGGTGGCCGCCGCGCTCGCGCTGGCGCTCGCCGCCGGTGGGCGCAAGGTCCTGCTCGTCGAGGTCGAGGGCCGCCAGGGCATCGCGCAGCTCTTCGACTGCCCGCCGTTGCCGTACGAGGAGCGGAAGGTCGCGGTCGCGCCGGAGGGCGGGGACGTCTACGCCCTGGCGATCGACACCGAAGAGGCCCTCCTCGAATACCTCGAGATGTTCTACAACCTGCGACGCGCGGGTAAGGCGCTGACCAGGTTCGGCGTGATCGACTTCGTCACCACGATCGCGCCGGGGCTGCGCGATGTGATCCTCACCGGCAAGACGGGCGAGGCCGTTCGCCGCAAGCACAAGAACGGGTCACCGGTCTACGACGCGGTGGTCATGGACGCCCCGCCGACCGGGCGCATCACCCGATTCCTCAACGTCAACACCGAGGTCTCGGGGCTGGCGAAGGTCGGCCCGATCCGCAACCACGCCGACACCGTGATGAAGGTGATCCGGAGCCCCGAGACGGCGGTGCACTTCGTGACACTGCTGGAGGAGATGCCGGTGCAGGAGACCCTGGACGGCATCGCCCACCTGCAGGAGGCGGGCCTTCCGGTAGGCGGCGTCTTCGTCAACATGGAACGGCCCCCGGCGCTGCCCGAGTCCTACCTGGCCGCTGCGGGCCAGGGCGCCCTGGATCTCGACGAGATCACCGTGGGCGTCAAGGCGGCGGGGCTGGAGAACCACGCGGCCGAGATCGCCGAGGCGCTCGCCGCGGAGGCCACCGACCACGCCCAGCGCGCCGAGCTGCAGGAGCGCGAGAAGGAACGGCTGAACAGCGTGCACCAGCCTCGGTACGAGCTTCCACTGCTTGCCGACGGCATGGACCTGGCGGGTCTGTACGACCTGGCCGAGACGCTGCGCGACCAGGGGGCAGCATGACCGTCGCACCCGACCCGACCAGGAGCGTGGCCCCATGAGCAAGACGCCGCCCGTGCTCGACGTCGACGCGCTGATCGACGACCCGCGTACCCGGATCATCGTCTGCTGCGGCTCGGGCGGGGTCGGCAAGACCACGACGGCCGCCGCCGTGGGTCTGCGGGCCGCCGAGCGGGGCCGCGACGTGGTGGTGCTGACCGTCGACCCGGCGCGCCGGCTGGCGCAGTCGATGGGGCTCAGCGAGCTCGACAACAGCCCGCGGCGCATCGAGGGCATCGGTGACGAGGGCGGCGGCGAACTGCACGCCATGATGCTCGACATGAAGCGGACCTTCGACGAGATCGTCGAGGCGCACTCGGACCCGGACCGGGCCAAGCAGATCCTGGCCAACCCGTTCTACCAGTCGCTGTCGTCGAGCTTCTCCGGCACGCAGGAGTACATGGCGATGGAGAAGCTGGGCCAGTTGCACCGCTCGGGCTCGTGGGACCTCATCGTGGTCGACACCCCGCCGTCGCGGTCGGCGCTGGACTTCCTCGACGCCCCCGAGCGGATGGGACGCTTCCTGGACGGCAGGCTGATCAGGCTCCTGCTGGCCCCGGCGAAGGCCGGCGGGCGGTTCGGCGTCAAGGTGCTGTCGGCCGGGTTCGGCATGTTCACCGGCGTCATCACCAAGATTCTCGGCGGTCATCTGCTGCGCGACGTGCAGACGTTCGTCGCCGCCTTCGACACCATGTTCGGCGGGTTCCGCGAGCGCGCCGAGAAGACCTACCAGTTGCTGCAGACGCCGGGAACCGCGTTCCTGGTCGTCGCCGCGCCGGAGCCGGACGCGCTGCGCGAGGCGTCCTACTTCGTGGAGCGGCTGGCGACGGAGCGGATGCCGCTCGCCGGGCTGGTCGTCAACCGCGTGCACCGGTCCGGAATGGCGACACTCTCGGCGGCACGAAGCCTGGCCGCCGCCGAGACACTGAGCGAACGCGGCGACCATCCGCTGGCCGCCTCACTGCTCCGGTTGCATGCCGACCACATGCAGGTGACCACCCGGGAGGACCGGCTACGCGAGCACTTCAGCTCCGCCCACCCCAATGTGCCGGTAGCGACGGTGCCCGCTCAGGCCGAGGACGTGCACGACCTCGAAGGTCTGCGTCGTGTCGGCATGGACCTGTCGGAGAACAAGGCGACCCGAGCCGCCTGACGCCATGGTCGTGTAGTTCCCCCACACGTGCTCGACGTGTTCAACGTCAACGGGGGCTCACTACCCGACCACGACCGTGCCGACCCTGAGGTCAGCTGGCGACGAGCTCGTCCTCGTCGTCGGTGGACCGCTCGTACTCTTCCTTGGCGGTCTCGAGCAGCTCTCGCCACGAGGTCACATCCGGCCGCCGCCGCATCAGGGCCCGACGTTCACGCTCGGTCATCCCGCCCCAGACCCCGAACTCGATCCGGTTGTCGAGGGCGTCGGCGAGGCACTCCGTGCGTACCGGGCAGCCCCGGCAGATGAGCTTGGCGCGGTTCTGGGCCGCACCCTGCACGAACAAGGCATCTGGGTCCGCGTTACGGCAGGCGGCGCGGGCAGTCCAATCAGTGATCCACATCTTGGCCCCACTCCCCTAGGGTCTGTGTCGATTGCGCTCCTCGGCCGGACGGGCGCGGACGTCAGGCCGCCATACGAAAGCCGTGGGGAAGAACTTACGGAAGCGAGAGACGTTTCAACAGTCCCCGATGGGCCCATTCTCGATATAGCCCGCCTGGGCCACGGACTAGTCACCCTCGCGCCTACGAGCACCGGGACATGCGACATGTCCCGTTTGACTAGCTCGTCCCGGGTAACGTAGACCCGTGCGCGTTGCAGATGAGGGTACGGAGAACATCGTCGTCAAGCTTTTCCGACTGATCGGGGCCGCCGTCGTCGCGGGTGTCCTGGTCGCCCTCATCGCGCTGCCCGTGGTGGGCAGCACCGGTGTGTCGGCCCGGAACGCCTCCGACAGTTTCCAGAACATGCCGTCCGACCTGAAGACGACCCCGCCGCCCGAGAAGACCGTGTTGTACGACACGTCGGGCAAGCCCATCGCCACCTTCTTCGACAAGTACCGCGAGTCGGTGCGGCTCGAGCAGGTCAACCCGATCATGAAGAAGGCCATCGTCGCCATCGAGGACTCGCGCTTCTACGAGCACGGCGCGCTGGACCCGAAGGGCGCCATCCGTGCGCTGGCGACGAACGTCGAGGCGGGTGAGACCGCGCAGGGCGGCTCGACGCTCACGCAGCAGTACGTCAAGAACCTGCTCGTCGAGAACGCCAAGACCGACGAGGAGTACCGCGCGGTCACGGCGCCGACCGCGGGCCGCAAGTTGCGCGAGCTCCGCTACGCCATCGACATCGAGCACAAGATGTCGAAGGACCAGATCCTCGAGGGCTATCTCAACATCGCCTACTTCGGCGGCGGCGCCTACGGTGTGCAGGCCGCGGCCAAGCGGTACTTCAGCAAGCCCGCGTCCAAGCTCAATCTGGAGCAGGCCGCGCTACTCGCCGGCATCACCAAGAACCCGTCGGCCTTCGACCCGACGCGCAACCCCAAGGACGCGCGGAACCGCCGCGACACCGTCATCAACCGGATGGCGGAACTGAAGATCGTCACCAGGGCCGAGGCCGACGCGGCTGCGAAGAAGCCGATCAAGCTGAACGAGACCAAGCCCGAGGGCGGCTGCGAGACGGGCACCGCGCCGTTCTTCTGCGAGTACGTACGGCACGAGATGGTCGACATCCTGGCCAAGGGCAAGAAGGACGACAAGTCCATCGAGAACGCCAAGCGCCAGCTGCAGCGCGGTGGCTTCACCATCCGCACCACCCTGGACCCCCAGGCGCAGAAGGCGGCTCAGAACGGCATTCTCAGCCGCGTGGGCGTGAAGAACGACCGGTCCGCCGCCCAGACGATGGTCGAGCCGGGCACCGGCAAGATCAGGGCGATGGCGGTCAACCGCAAGTTCGGCACGAAACGTAAGAAGGGTGAGACCGTCCTCAACCTCGCCGCCGACGTGGCGCACGGCGGCGGCTACGGCTACACGGCGGGATCGACGTTCAAGATCTTCACGCTGGCCGCGGCGCTCGACAAGGGCATCCCGATCCGTACGAGCATCAACTCGCCGCAGACCATCACCATCAGCGGCTTCAAGGGCTGCAAGGGCGAGGGCTTCGAGCCGTGGCGGGTCAGCAACGCGGGTGACAGTGAGGCCGGCAACTTCAACCTGCGCAACGGCACCTGGCACTCCGTCAACACGTTCTACGCCGAGCTCGAGAAGCGGGTCGGCCTGTGCGAATCGGTCAAGATGGCCGAGCGGTTCGGGTTGCGGCAGGTCACCGGCAAACCCCTGAAGCAGATCCCGTCGCAGGTCCTCGGCGCCAACGAGGTCGACGTCACCAGCCTGGCCGCCGCCTACGCCGGGTTCGCCGCCCGCGGCAAGTACTGCCCGCCGGTCGCCATCACCGAGGTCACCGACCCCGACGGCAGGGCGTTGAAGCTGCCCAAGACCCAGTGCAAGCAGGCCGTCGACGAGGACGTCGCCGACCAGGTCAACGACATCCTCCGCGGTGTTCTGACCAAGGGCACCGCCGCCGGCATCGGGAACGTCGGCCGCCCGGCCGCCGGCAAGACCGGTACCTGTGAGGAGTTCACCTGCGCGCTCTTCGCCGGCTACACGCCGGACCTGGCCTCGGCGGTCTGGTACGGCGACGCCGACTACCCGTGGAAGAACCGGGTTTACGGGATCTACGGCGCCACGATCCCCGGACCGATCTGGGCACAGAGCATGCGCGAGGCGCTCAAGGGCAAGCCGGTCAGGTCGTTCAGCGAGCCGAGCAACAGGTTCGGCGACGTGGAGGAGATCAGCGTCCCCGATGTACAGGGCATGTCCGTCCGGATCGCCAGGTCCACGCTCGAGGGGGCCGGCTTCGACGTCAGCGTCTCGACGAGGCCGGTGCGCTCCAACGAGGCGCGCGGCACGGTGGCACGCACCTCACCCGCGGGCGGCACGCAGCTCGAAGAGGGCTCCAACGTGACCATCTTCGTCAGTGACGGCACCGGAAATCGCCAGGACCTCGGCAACGGTAACGGGAACAGCGGCCGGAACGGGAACGGGAACGGTTTCGAGTGGCCCTTCGGCGACTGAGCGTTCGACTCGGCGAGCAGGGGGCACGGCGGCCGCTGAGCGAAGCGGCCTCGTGCCTCACCTGCTCACTGAGGTGCCGGCCGGCCTGATCGCTCGGCCTGCGTGATCACCGTGCTCGGCCGATCACGCAGAGCCAGAGCAGGAAGCCACGCGGTCAGGAGCTCACGCGGTCAGGCGGCGCTTGACCTCGGCGGCGACCCGGCCGCCCTCGGCCCGGCCGGCGACCTTCGGGTTGAGAACCTTCATGACCTGGCCGATCGCACGCGGGCCCTCGGCGCCGGTCTCGGCGATCGCGGCGACGACCAGCTCGGCCAGCTCCTCGTCGGACAGCTGCGCGGGGAGGTACTCCTCGAGCACGGTGCCCTCGGCCCGCTCGGCCGCCGCCTGCTCGTCCCTGCCGGCCTGGGCGAAGGCCTCGGCGGCCTCCCGCCGCTTCTTCGCCTCGCGGGTGAGCACCTTGACGATGTCCTCGTCACTGAGCTCACGCGAGCGCTTTCCGGCCACCTCCTCGTTGGTGACCGCCGTGAGGGACATGCGCAGCGTACGGGTCCGCAACTCGTCGCGCGCCTTCATCGCGGCCGACAGGTCGGACCGCAGCTTCTCCTTGAGGGCACTCATGGTGACCATGATGCCCTGGTGACCGTACGGTTCCACCTGCTTTTCCGCCGCCACCGCCGCAGGCGCACCACCACGGCGCTCCGCCGGACGGTCTGGGACTCGGTCAGGATGATCCGAGGCTCGGTCAGCGATGATCCGAGGCTTGGGCGGGATGATCTGGATGATCCCGTACGTTCTGCCCATTCACCCGTGGGGTCTGGCAGCATGGGACGGTGCGAAAGCTCTACGCCCTTCCCCTCGGTCTGATCGGCACCGGTGTCGCAGGCATCGGCTATGCCTCCGTGATCGAGCGGAACTGGTTCGCCCTGCGCCGGTTCGACGTTCCGGTGCTGCCGGCAGGACGACGGCCCATCAAGATCCTGCACGTCTCCGACGCGCACCTCACTCCGGGGCGCAGCCGTCTGATCAGCTGGGTCCGTTCCCTCGACGCGCTCGAACCCGATCTCGTCGTGAACACGGGTGACTCGATCTCGCACGCGGACGCCGTACCGGCGTTCCTGGACGCGCTCGGACCGCTGCTCGACCGGCCCGGCGTGTTCGTCTACGGCTCCAACGACCTCTACGCGCCGGTCTTCAAGAACCCGGCGCGCTACCTGTGGCGTACGAGCAAGTCGGACTACAAGAAGCGGCGCGAGCCGGATCTGCCCTACCGCGAGCTGGGCGCCTCTCTCGCGGCGGCCGGATGGCTCGACCTGAACAACCGCATCGGCCGGCTGAAGGTCGGCGAGCTCGACGTCGAGTTCGGCGGGATCGACGACTCCCACATCGGCCGGGACAAATACGACAAGGTCGCAGGCCCGGTCGACCCGCAGGCCGACCTCAACATCGGCGTGATGCACTCGCCCGAACCCCGCAACCTCGACCGGTTCGCCGCCGACGGATACAAACTCCTGCTCGCCGGGCACACCCACGGCGGCCAGCTGTGCGTGCCGTTCTACGGTGCGCTCGTCACCAACTGCGGCATCGAGCCCGCCCGGGTCAAGGGCCTGCACCGCCACCCGGCGGCGGGCGGCCCGGACGCGGCGTGGCTGCACGTCTCGGCCGGCCTCGGCACGTCACCGACGGCGCCGGTCCGGTTCTGCTGCCGACCCGAGGCCACACTGCTCACCCTGGTGCCCCGGCCCGCCTGACCAGGCGCGAACGGCCGCCACCTGCCGCTCCATTCGACGCGAGGATCGGGCAGCATGCTGAGTATGCCGTCACTACGCCGCGAAGAGGCGCACCAGCGTGCCCACCTGCTCTACGTCGACTCGTACTCGGTGGACCTCGACCTCACGCGCGGCGAGGAGGTCTTCGGCTCCAGCACCGTGATCCGGTTCGGCTGCCGCGAACCCGGCGCGACGACGTTCATCGAGCTCAGGCCCGTCACCGTGCACCGCGCCGTGCTCAACGGCAGGCTCCTCGAACCGACCTCGCTGGCGGACGGGCGGCTGCCACTCCCGGATCTGGCCGCCGACAACGAGCTGCGAGTCGAGGCCGACATGCGCTACTCCCGTACCGGCGAGGGGATGCACCGCTTCGTCGACCCCGCCGACGACGAGGTCTATGTGCACGCCGACTGCGGGCCCGACCAGGCCTCCCACGTCTTCGCCTGCTTCGATCAGCCCGACCTCAAGGCGGTGCTGCAGGTCTCGGTCACCGCGCCGGCGCACTGGACGGTGCTCGCCAACGGCGCGGCCGAACATGGCGCGGACGGCCGCTGGCGATTCGTGCCCACGCGGCCGATCAGCACCTACCTCATGACTGTGGTCGGCGGCCCGATGCACTCCGTGCGTACGGAGCACGACGGCATTCCGCTCGGGCTGCACTGCCGGCGCTCGCTGGCGCCCTATCTGGACGCCGAAGCCGAGGAGATCCTCGACATCACGCGGCGCGGTCTCGACCGCTACCACGAGCTGTTCGACGAGCGGTATCCGTTCGGCAAGTACGACCAGGCGTTCGTGCCCGAGTCGAACTTCGGCGCCGTCGAGAACGTGGCCTGCGTCAACTTCCGCGACGAGTTCCTCTTCCGGTCGCCGGTCACCGACACCGACCGCGAGATCCGCGCCGTCGTCATCGCGCACGAGCTCGCGCACATGTGGTTCGGCGACCTGGTCACGATGCGGTGGTGGGACGACATCTGGCTGAGCGAGTCGTTCGCGGAGTACATGGGCCAGCGGGTGGCGACCGACTCCGGCCGGTTCGCCAGCGCGTGGGCCGGGTTCGCGGTCAACCGCAAGACGTGGGGCTACGACGCCGACCAGCGCCCGTCCACCCACCCCGTCGCCTCCGACGGCATCGACGACACCGCCGCGGCGCTGGCGTACTTCGACGGCATCTCCTACGCCAAGGGCGCCTCGGCGCTACGGCAACTGGTCGAGTGGGTGGGCGACGAGGCGTTCCTCGCCGGGGTCAACGACCTCTTCAGCCGTCACCGGTTCGGCAACGCCGACCTGGCGGATCTGCTGGCCGCCCTCGCCCGTACCGGCGGCCGCGATGTGCACGCCTGGGCGCAGCGCTGGCTCCGTACGAGCGGAATGGACACGCTCCGCACCTCCGTCGAGCAGCGGGACGGGACGCTGCTGTCCGCCGAGATCGTGCACACCGGACCGCCCGGCGATGACACCGGGCTGCGCCCGCACCGGATCCGGGTCGGGCTGTACGACCTGGCCGAAGGCGCGGGCGGCACGCGGCTGATGCTGCGCGAGACCGTCGACGCCGACCTGCCGCCGGAGCCGGGGCCGGACGGTTCCGCGCACACGCCGCTGCCGAGCCTCACCGGCGCTCGCGTTCCCGACCTGCTGCTGCCCAATGACGGCGACGTGACCTACGCCAAGATCCGGCTGGACGAGCGCTCGTGGCAGGCGGTGACCGTGGCACTGTCGACGATCGAGGACCAGGTCACCCGGGCGCTGCTCTGGACCACCGCCCGCGACATGGTCCGCGACGCGGAGCTGCCGCCCACCGACTTCCTCGCGCTCGCCCGCTCCCATCTGGTCACCGAGCCGGTGGGTCCCATCGTGGAGGCGGTGCTGTCCTTCGCGCGCCGGCAGATCGCCGACCGCCTCGTGCCCCTGTCCGGGCGCGAAGCGGCGCTTGCCACACTCGCCGCGATCTGCCGCAGGATCATGCGTCGCGCGGAGGGCGACCCCTCCCTTGCCGGAATGCGCCTGGCCGCCGTACGTTTCCTGATCACCTGCGCCACGACCGCGGACAATCTCGCCGAACTGCGGGAATGGCTGCGCGCGGGGCGGGTCCCCGGCGGCCCCGGCCTCTATCCCCAGCTGCGCTGGAGCGCCCTGTTCCAGTTGTTCGCCGCCGGCATGGCGGGCGAGGCGCAGCTCGCCGCGGAGCTGGTGCGCGATCCGAGCTCGGCCGGCCGGGAGGCCGCGGCCCGATGCCGTGCTGCCCTGCCCGACGCGGCCGCGAAGGAACGCGCCTGGCAGCGGCTGTTCACCGCGAACGGGCAGTCCAATCAACTGCTCGCCGCGACAGCCGACGGCTTCTGGGACCCCGGCCGGCCCGACGCGACCAGCCGCTACGTCGAGCGCTACTTCGCCGAGATCGCCGACGCCGGACCGCGCGGCGCCGTGGCGTCCCGAGTCCTCGCCGGTCAGCTGTTCCCGGCCCACGCGGTCAATGCCGAGACCGTACGGGCCGCCGAAAAGTGCCTCGATCACGACCTGACGGCTCCCCTGCGCCGCGCGCTGACCGATCAGCTGGACGACCTGCGCCGGGCTCTCCGAATCCGGGCCGCCGACTGATCCCGTCAAGGGTTTCCCGGTCGTCACCAGGCCGGAAACCCTTAACGATCATGGACTGATCCCCGATCTTTATTGGAGCGCGGGCACTCCCTGGGATCCGCTAGACTTGCGGAGGCGCCGGGAGGGTCGTACGCCTTCCAGCGCGCCACCACCGGGGTGTAGCGCAGCTTGGCAGCGCGCTTCGTTCGGGACGAAGAGGTCGTGGGTTCAAATCCCGCCACCCCGACAGGTTGAACAGCAGATGAGAGAGGGCTTCGGAGATCACTCCGAGGCCCTTTTTCGATCTTCGCGGTCGTCGGGAGCCAATCGGGGAGCCATCGTCACGCGGACTTGCTCGGACTGAAGATGCTGTTCATGGTCTCGGCTCCCTTGGTGATGACCGGCTTGAGCTGGTGCCGGTACACCTCCTCGGTCACCGCGGTGCTGGAATGTCCGACGAGATCCGCGATGGTCTCGATGGGCACGCCGTTGTCACTCATGATCGATACGAACGAGTGGCGGAGTTCGCGGGGAGTCCAGTTCTGCCCCAGGCCCGCCTTCTTGGTGATGGCCCGGAACGCACGCCGCACGTTCGCGGCGTCGAGTGGCGTGCCGGTCTGAGAGCAGAACACGAGGCCGTGGTCCTGCCATGCCTCGCCGGCCCTTAGCCGCTGTGCGGCCTCCCGCTTGTGGTGGTGTCGTAGAGCCTGGGTCGCCTCGTTGGGCAGTTCCAGGGTGCGGCGCGACTTGCGGGTCTTCGTGTCGCCGTGTGCTCGTACGGATCGCCAGACGTAGACGGCGAAGCGCTCATGGTCGAAGCCGGCTTGGATGACCGGCCGCCATCCATCCTCGTCGACCCAGGCGACGACATGTTCCCAGCGGAGTGCGCGTGCCTCCTCCGTTCGAACGCCCGTCATGAGACTGAGCACGACGTAGGCGTTCATCGAGGACGACTTGGCATTGGCGAGCACGGCCGTCGCCTGTTCCAGCGTCAGCGCCTTGCTGGGCCGTCCGACACGGCCCTTCGGGGTGGTGACCAACTCGGCCACGTTCCGAAGCACCTTGTCGCGGGCCTGTGCCTGCCGGATCGCCCGCTTGAGGATGGAGTGAACGCCTTGCAGACTTCGCGTCGACAGCTTGCCGGTGAGCCCGTCGAGCCACTCGTCCACGTGGTCGGCACGCAAGTCGTTGAGCTTGCCCGCGCCGATCAGCGGGATCACGTGCTTCTCGGCGAGGAGGCGCACCGTGGTGACCGTTGCCGGGTCGCGGCCCTTGAGCCCTTTCGATAGCCAGTCCTCGACCGCATTGCGGACCGTGTAGTTCGCGGGACTCTCGACACCGGACTCAAGGTCCTTGACGGCTTTGCTGAGCTTGTCCCTGACGTCGGTCTTGTTCTTCCCCTTCCTCTTGAGCCGCTTGCGCCTGCCGTCGGGTCCGAACCCGAGGGAGACGGCTCCGGTGTAGCCATCACCCTCGGGATAGATCGTCCCCTCGTACTTGCCGATGAGGATCTTCACTCGGCGGTACCTCCTCGGGGGGTTGAGGTGAGCCGTTCACCAGCCACGTTAACAGAGACGTCCCAAGACGTCCCTAGCGTTGTGGTGAGCAATTCTCGTCTTCGAGCGCGCCGATGAACTCGGTGAGGTGGTCGTCGGTGATGCGGCGGAGCTTGCCGATTTTGATGCTGCGGAGCTGGCCGGTGCGGAGCAGGAAGTAGACCTTGTCGCGTCCGATCTGGAGGATCTCGGCGACCTGTTCGACGGTGTATGCCTTCACGCTCACCTCCCTGGAGTCCCGAGCGTTCTCGGGTGCTGACTGGGCTCGTGGTGGTCCCCATTCGTGACGGTGAGTGGTTGTCTTCGTCTTCGTCTGCGGCTTGTCCATGCGCCTTACGTGCAGGCGCGCGCGTGGGGTCGTAGACGTAGACAAGTCACTGACGGTGATCGGTGGCTGCTCGCCAGCGGCCTCGGGTGACTTGAATGACGCGCCGGGCGTCGGCGAGTTCTCGAAGCCGTTGGTAGACCCACGGCCGGCTCATACCGGTAGCCGTGACGAGATGAGGTACGGGAACGCCTTCGTCCGGCGCGCGGGTCAGTACGGCCCAGAGAGCCATTTCGGGAGCCAGTGCAGGCTCGATGCTGTCCGGCATCTCTGCCTGTTCGTCCTCGACTCGCAGATGGACGCCCGCATGCGCCTCCTCGATCGCCGTACGCGAGATCCGGTCGAGGGATGGCCGGAGGGATGCGTGCTCGTTGACCGCCTGGGCAACGATCTCGTCGGTCAGCAGGTAGGCGCGGCCTCGTCGCGGGGTGTCGTGCTCGGGTGCGCTGATGAGGAACTTTCCCGGTGCATTGAGCGTGTGGGCGTGCCACCCGGCGGTGAGCATGCCTTGGCCCAGGATGAGATCGACGTCCTTGCGCTCGCGGACACGGAAGCTGACCCGTACGTCCATCTGCGAGCGGACCGCGCCCTTCCCCATGGCCTTCTGAGTGGGACGTTGCGTCGCAGCGACGAGGGTGACGGCGACGGCCCGACCGCGGCGGGCGATCGAGTCGGTAAGACCGGCGGTGTCCGGTGCGTCGTCGGCGAGTTCGGCGTACTCGTCGATGACGATGACCAGCGCGGGCATGTCCGGGGTCGGTTCCAACACGCGCCGCCCATGGCTGGCGAGCCACTCCGCACGGGCCTCCAGAACCGCGACGGCATCACGCAGCAGAGCGCGAGCCTGCTCCGGCGCGGTGGCGAGTCGGTCGATGCAGGGCGCCCAGGGTTGGAGTTCCATGCCGCGCTTGAGGTCGATGGCCCAGATGACCACGTCGCGGCATGCGGTGAGGTTGCCCATGAGGACGTTGATGCCGCCGCTCTTCCCGGAGCCGGCGATGCCGCCAATCAGCGCGTGACGGCGAAGCAGCAGGAAACGTGCTGCCGTGGCGTCCTCGAAGGGTCCAAGGTCGATCGGCTCGGTCACTGATGTGATGGACGGCCCTGGCCAGGAGATGGCGCTGGCGTGCGGATCGAGGTCGAGCACGCGGAGTTCGAATCGATTGGCGCGGTCGTCGTGCGTCGGGTGGACGCGTACGGCTCCGCGGAAGGTGCCGAGTGCCGATTCGATCGCAGGAATCTTCGTGGTCACGTCCTGGATGGTCTGGCCGCGAGCCAGCGCGAACCGGGCCCGCCATCCCCAGACGTCCACCATCGCGGACTGGACGCGCGAGCCGGCAAGGCCGACCGCCTGTGCGATCTCCGGCCAGGCGGACAACTGCCGGTCGACGCGGACCTTCGCGCGTCGTCGCCGGTGTGCCCACCACGGAACCGCGAGCACGAAGCCACCTGCGATGAGGACCTGTGGCAGCGGTGGGTGGGTACTGCCGAGGGCCGTGCCGACAGCGAACCATCCTCCCGCAGCCATGGTGACGGTCGCGGCGTAGAGCCGCTCGGCGCGCAGGGCCAGGCCCAGACCCGCACCGAAGATCGCCAGCGCCCAGGCTGCCAAGGTCGCGGTGACGAGGAGGTACGGCCACCAGTTCGGTCGCGCGTGATGGAGCGCCGTGGCGGTGACGACCAGAGTGAGTGTGAGGTAGAGGGGCGCGAGTTCGGATCGGTAGCGCCACAGTGTGCGGCCGATGACGACGGCGGCGAGGTCGGGAAGGCGGTCGTCGTTGTTGACGACGATGACCGGTTGGAGGCCGTTTCGGCGCATCTTGCGGGCGTGCCTGCGCATCTGGCGAGCTCTGCTCATGGGCGGCCTCGCAGGCCGTATCCCTGGATGGTGAGTTCGTCGCGCAGGTACGACAGCGGTTCGGGCTCTCCGTCACGGTGTGCCGCGAGAGTGGCGCGTGCAGCGGCGGCGAGGTTCGCGCGGTGCAGGCGCATGACCTGTAGTCGGGCGCGGAACCGGGTGACCTCGGTGGCGAGGAGCGGTGTATCGGCGAGCGCGTCGACGACGTGCTGCCAGGACGTTGATGGGTTCGTCGCTATGAGCTGGGCGACGGTGGTGCGGGCCTTGCGGTTGCGGGTGGCGACCTCCTGTAGGTCGATTCCGGGGCCGTCGGGAGTGTGGGGCACGGGCATCACCTCCGTGTTGAGTGGTCAGCGCGGGAGCGAGCCAGTGAGCCAGGCGATGATGCCGGCCACCAAGCGGTCGATCTCGGGCGCGGCGCTGGTGGCCGCGAGGAAGAAGCCGAACAGCAGGCACACGGCGGCGTGCCAGACGCGCAGGCCCATGTACCGCCAGGCCACGAATGTGACCGCGCCCAGCACCGCCACCAGCGGAACGGAGACCATCAAGGGAACTCTCACCTCCTCTCGATCAAGAGCCTCGACCCGGTACGAGCGTCGGATGAGAAGTCCGAGCTCGATCCGGCTGGGCTGACGCTCACCCGGGCGTCAGCAGACGTGATCAGAGGTCGCCGAAGCGGGACTTGCGACGCCACCAGCGGGACCGAGCACGGCACTTGCGGCATCGGCCGTTGCCGGCTTCGAGCGCCGCACCACACGGGCACGACCGTCCGGTGATACTCCGCGGAAGTCGCACCATCACCTCCGTGCCTCGTCGCGTACGAGGCCCGTGGCCAGCAGCCAGCGCGACACTGCACCGGTCCGGCTCTCAACCGCACCAGTCCGGATCATCCGCCGCTCCTGGGCGTGGATCCCGACCACCACGAGCGTGAAGGCACCCACAGCAGCACCGGCGAGAAAGACGGCGGTGAGCGTGATCAAAAGCAGAGTCATTGCGATCACTCCTCTCGTAAGGGCCAGAACCGCGACCGTGGATCTGGTTCCGGCGGGGGTGTTGCCTTACGAGATCGAGAATCCGCCAAGAGGGCTGGACGGGATCAGTACATGACTGGACGTGTTCATGACGTCCTCAATAGGGTTGTGGCGTCCTGAGACGTCCTGCGATCCGGTCGGGTGTATGGCCAACGAACGCCTTCGAGCAGCCCTGCTAGAGCGGGGCATGACGATCGCTACGCTCGCCGAGGCCATTGGGGTCGATCAGAAGACCATCGAGCGCTGGATCACGCTCGGCCGCACCCCGTATCGGCGGCATCGGTACGCTGCGGCTTCGCATCTCGGACTCGACGAGACCTACCTGTGGCCCGATGCGCTTCCGCAGGAACAGGTCACCCACGCTTCGGGCAGCGAGCTCGTCACCATCTACCCGCACCGCTGGTCGGTGCCGCGGGACGCGTGGGGACGTCTGTTCGCCACGGCCCAACACGAGATCGGCGTGCTCGTCTACTCCGGCCTGTTCTTGGCCGAAGACGCCGGCGTACAACAGATCCTCGCCGACAAGGCCCGTGCCGGCGTACGCGTCCGCATCCTGCTCGGTGACCCGGACAGTGAGCAGGTCGCACAGCGAGGCGAGGACGAGGGTGTCGGCGACGCACAGGCCGCGAAGATCAAGAACGCACTCGTGCTGTATAAGCCGCTGCTCCGTGTGGAGAGCGTGGAGTTCCGCCTTCACGAGACGGTGTTGTACAACTCCATCTACCGCGCCGATGACCAGCTCCTCATCAACACGCACGTCTACGGGGTGACTGCGCCGCATGCTCCGGTGTGGCACCTGCGCAAGGTCGCCGGCGGGGACATCGTCAACACCTACCTCGACAGCTTCGATCGCGTCTGGGAAGGCGCCACACCACTACCGGGGGGCTGATGTCATGCGACGCAGGATCGACTACTACGACGACCCCAACGCCCCCCAGGCCAACAGCCTCGTCCCCTCCGTCAACGTCGTCGTCACCAACGACAACGGCGAGATCCTCCTGATCCGCCGCACCGACAACGACAACTGGGCCCTACCGGGCGGAGCCATCGACCTCGGCGAAAGCCTCACCCAAGCCGCGGTACGAGAGACCAAGGAAGAAACCGGCGTCGACTGCGAGATCACCGGCCTCGTCGGCATCTACACCGACCCCCAGCACGTCATTCACTACACGAGCAACGACGAGGTACGCCAGGAATTCTCCATCGTGCTAGCAGCTCGATCGATCGGCGGCGAGCCCACCACAAGTGATGAGTCGCGCGAGGTCACCTGGGTACCCACGGGGGAGGCTACGAACCGGCAGATGGACCGGTCGATGCGACTCAGACTCCTCCATTACTTGGAGGGCAGAAGTGAGCCCGTGATCGTCTAGGACTCCCCGTGTCCGGTCTCTTCGGGCACTGCGGATTAGCGGGCGCCGCCGCTGGGAAGCGGTCGACTGCTTGATCCCCGAGCGTCCGATCACGTGCTTCACACTGGGCTTGCCTGCAATGAACACCTTGCGCTCGCACAACGAGCCACCTCGCTCGTCATCCGCCTGGGCCGGGGCATGCGCGGAATAAGACCAGCTAATCTCTTGAGGCCAGGAAAGGACACAAGGCCTGGCGCGATGGGCGTTTCTCGCCATACTGGACCTCTCGTATTCTTGGGGGTGTCGTGTCTGTCGAGATGGCCGCGTTCAGTGTCGGTAGGGCAGTCGCCCAGCTCGCCGTAAGCCGATGGATGGCGAATCGCTCCAATCACAAAGCGCCTACCAAGGACCTCGTCGAACTTATCAGGACAGGGTTTCCGGATGAGATCAAGCGCCGGCGTGTTCAGCGCCAGTTCGAGGACATCGCCGACTCTGTTGCCGAACGGCTGCTGCCCTACCTGCAGCATGAGTTCCGCGATCTTACTGATGGTGACCGCGAGGCTGCTCTGCACCAGGTTGTCCTCACGCTGAACCGCGCCGACTTGTCGGACGAGGCGCTATTCGCCGACGACCTCGACTCGATCAAGCTGTCCCGCAGGCTGCGCGCCGCGTTCCCGGCACGTGAGGCGGAGTTCCAACTCGGAGAGGCGGGAGCCCGGCTGTACGACGTCGTACTCGAGGAATGCTGCGACTGCCTGGCCCGCATCATCATTCATCTCCCGCAGTTCGGCTCCCGCGCCTCGGCTGAGACACTGAGCCGCTTGTCAGGTGTCGCCGACCAGATCTCGGCCGTGCTCGCCCGCCTGCCCGCACGATCGCTCACCGCGCCCGGGGGTACGTCGGACGATGATGAGTTCACCCGTCGGTATCTGACCTTCATCAGCGAGAACCTGGACTCACTGGATCTGTTCGGCGTGCGCTTCGAGCGCTTCACCCGACCCCAGACGACGCTGAGCGTCGCGTACATCAGCCTGAATGTCTCGGAGGAGGGTGGCGCGAGGCATCGAGAGCCCGGTTCCCGAACGGTGGCGATCGCTGACTGGCGCTCTGAAAACCGCATGGGCGGCGGCGCTGTCCGAGTGGAGGTCGCGCTAAGCGACCATCGCCTGACGCTGGTACGTGGCGAGGCAGGCGGCGGCAAAAGTACCCTGCTCCGCTGGCTCGCGGTCATGGCCGCGCGCGGCACGTTCACCAGCGAACTGGCCGAGTGGAACGGATGCGTGCCGTTCGTGATCAAGCTGCGCAGCCACGCGGGCGGAGCGCTGCCGCGCCCCGAAGAGTTCCTCGACGACGTGGCCGGTCATCTGACCGGGATTATGCCGAGCGGCTGGGTACATCGGCAGCTGATATCGGGACGGGCTCTGCTCCTGGTAGATGGGGTAGACGAGGTCACCAGCACTCAGCGGCAGGCTGTCCGACAATGGCTGAAAGCACTCGTTAACGAGTTCCGCAGCACACGGGTGATCGTGACATCACGGCCAGCCGCAGCCACCTCAGACTGGCTGCGCGCCGAGGGTTTCGCGACCACCTTCCTAGAGCAGCTGAGTCCAGCGGACATGCGCACCCTTGTCCAGTACTGGCACCGTGCAGTGCGGGACTCCGCCGATCTACCTTGCGCGCCGGAACGACTCCCCGTGTACGAAGCCAGGATGTTGGCCAGGCTGGCGGCAGCGCCCCATTTGCGGACTCTCGCATCCACTCCGCTGCTCGCCGCAATGCTCTGCGCCCTCAACCTCGACCGGGAGACTTTGCCCCGCGACAGAATGGGGCTTTATGCGGCCGCGTTGGACCTGCTGCTGGAGACCAGAGACGCCAAGCGGAACATCCCGAGTGCCCTCGAGATCCAGCTGCAACGCGACCAGAAGATCCGCATCCTGCAGATGCTGGCGTGGCATCTGTCCCTGAGCTGGCGCGTCGAGCTACCCAAGCCCACAGTCGAACAAGCAATCAAAGAGCGGCTCACGGCAATGCCAGGCGTACAGGCGCATGCCCCAGATGTCCTCGGGCACCTGCTACAGCGCAGCGGCGTCATCCGTGAGCCGATACCCGGGCGGATCGATTTCGTTCACCGGACCGTGCAGGAATACCTGACGGCCAAGCAGGTTGCAGACCTCGGCGATATGGAGCTGCTGATCCGCAATGCCCACCGCGACCAATGGCGAGAGACTGTCATCATGGCCGCCGGCCACGCGAACGAACCACTCCGCCGCGAACTCCTCGAAGGTCTCTTGTCCCGCGTGAAAGCCGAGCCACGACGGGCCCGCCAGCTCAAGCTGCTGGCTGTTGCTTGTCTCGAAACGCTCCCTTCGATCCCACAGGACCTGCGCGAGGCTCTTAATCAATGCCTTGACGAACTCGTCCCCCCGCGGAGCATCGCTTCCGCCCGTTCCCTCGCCGCCGCCGGAGAGCCAGTGCTGGCTCGGCTCCCCGAACGGCTGGATAACCTGTCTGACGCGATAGCGAGGGCCACCATCCGAACCGCCTGTCTTATCAACGGCCCTGAAGCCCTCAATGTGCTCTCGCGTTACGGCACCGACTCTCGCCAGGCCGTGCAGAAGGAGCTGAACGATGCCTGGAAGTACTTCGATCCCCAGGAGTTCGCCGAATGCGTCCTGTCCGCGGCTCCCGCTGGCGGCCGAATCGAGGTGTTGCGGTCCAGCGGCCAGCTTAACGCCCTTGGTGTGCTCGCCCCGCTCTCGACCCTTTACGCGATCCTGAATGAGCCAGCTGAGTTGGGTTTCCTCACACGCCATGCAGAGACGCTCAAAAGACTCACCCTTATGTTCGACACGCCAGGCACAGACATCAACCTCCTACCTCCATTGCCTAGCCTTGAAAGCATCGTCGTTGGATTGCCCCGACTTTCCAATCTTGACTTCCTGGATGCACTCCCCGATCTGAGCGCTGTCTGGCTGTCCCGTTGTGGAGACATAGAGGATTTCTCTTCGCTGAGACGATATACGAATCTACGCGAATTGGGACTCCAGGGTAGCCGCCACCTGACCACCCTTGAGGGACTTCCCGAACTGCGCCAACTGAGGAATCTGGGGCTGAATGGGTCGAGACTGACATGCGGCCTCGCTGACGTCGCCACGGCCGCTCCGCATCTCAATATCCTCTTCCTCCATAACTGCAAATGGGTGAGAGATCTCACTCCTCTGGCGGAGCTTCCACTGGCACAACTCGAGCTTCGAGGATGCAACGCGGTAGCGGACCTTTCCCCACTCTCAGGCTTGACCGACCTTAGTTACCTGGATCTCGCCGGCACTCAGGTACGCGACGTCACGCCTCTAAGTGAGCTCACGAGCCTCGTGCGACTTAACCTCGATGTTTGCTCAAGGATCATCGATCTAGCGCCTCTAGTGGCTCTTACTAACCTGCGAATCTTGACAATCCGAGGTATTTCTCCCGGCATCGACCTGTCTCCCCTCGCAGCGAACCGCAAGCTCACCGTGCAGGTCGATACCCGGCAAGAAATCCGAGGCGGCAAAGCGTTGGGGCGGCGGCTGAAGATCTCGTAGCCAACGGGCCCAACTGGACCACCCACGCTCGCCGATTGTGGGAGAGGTCAACCATATTTCGCTGCCGCAAGAGTTTTCTGCAAATGCGCACCAGCTAAGCCGCCGCGAATACGCCACAGATCTTCAAAGCTGTGAGACCTTAGCTTTAGCGAATGCGCAAGCGACCGCCTGTACTGCATTTATAAGGTGGGGCGATGCAATCTCAATCGACCGACTGACCAGATGATCTGCGCCGTAGCGCGCACGTATCTCAGCAAGGCGTTGTTCAACCGATAGCGGTGCACCGTTGGGGCTTGTCGTCATGTCGCAGTAGATCAGCGCTTTCGCCAAGGGTGGCGGTGCGGGCACGAATTCACGCGACAGCTCTTCAGCAAGCCCACGCTCTCTGGCCTCGAATATTGCGCAGGAGTGGTGAGCAACCAAACGACACAGAAGGTCGTGAGCGTGCTCCACGTCGCGAAGGTGGCGGGCGCCATCGAGAGGGTGGAACCCACTGACTATCAGATACGGCGAATATCCAATGTCGTGGAGCCAGGCGGACGCTTCCAGGAGCTCGGCGTCATCTCCAAGGATGGGGGCAAGGCTCCGGGCCTGTGCGGCGACACCCTGCGTGTGTGCCCACCGGCGCGGCAACGGGACTTCGAGGAGCTTGCGGGCGATCTCGCTCGCCCAGGCGGCTTGGTTGGTCATAGCTCGACGTTAGGACCGTGCTCTCGGACGTTCACGGACGGCGACATACCGTCTAGGGACGTCTTCGCACGAAACGTCCCTTGCCATGAACCGACTCGATGAGCCCGGCATGCTCCAGCTCAACGAGCGCTCGTCGTGCGGTCCCGCGAGAGACGCCGTGCTGGGCGACGATGGCTGCCTCACTTTGTAGTGGGTCTCCGGGAGCGAGGTCGCCGGCGTCGATCCGGGCCCATAGCTCGTCGGCGATCTTCCGGTACCGAGGCATGGTTGCGTGCTCCGCCGTGACCGCCTGATCGGCGCCGCATACAACACGGCCCATGCCTGGCACTGTCGCGACAAGGCCGTCTGCCTCCAGTTCAGCCAGGGCACGGCGGATGGTGTTCCGTACGACGCCGAACTCCCCGCACAGTACGGTCTCGGAAGGAAAGCGCGAGGCTGGTCCGTAATCGCCTGCATCAATGCGTCGTCGCAACGCATCGGCGATCTGCGCGTACGCGCCCCATGACGTCGCTCGTCGTCGGCTCTCTCTGGGCATTCGGACGTCTATCCGCTGATCAGTAGGCCATGTGCGTGGAGGTCGGCATCCATGATCCCGCCTGGCGCCTTGGTGCCTTAGCCACTTGCGGAGTGGATACCCTCTCGCGTTGGCGCCGGTGAGCACCTTGTGGGCGCGCGCGGTTGGTTGCCCACTGTGCCGTACTCATGCGCATCGTTGTTGGGGGTTTCATGGAGCCGTTCGACTCGCGAGGGCCAGCGTGGTGGAGGCCAGGCGCTCTTGGGCGATGGCTGCTGGTCAGTTCGACGCTGTCGAGCATTCGGGCAAGTTCGGTCGGCGTATCCGCCTCGACCAGGCGGTCATCGATCAGGGCCCACCAATGCCGGGTTGCCGCGCCGAACCAACTGGTCACGTCGGGGAAGCGCGCCTGCAGCATCTTCAGGCCGACAGCCGGATCGTCTGCGGGGAGACTGTAGGTGTATGGAGGGTTCATGTTGTGTCCTTCCTGGCTGGCGGGCCTGCCGTACCGGCTCACCACCGGTTATGCGGCTGCACTTGCGCGGAACCCAGCAGCCAACGGGCGATGACATCTCGGATGTCTGGCCTGCGCGTTGCAGCGGTCGTGGCCAGCGCGGCGGTGCGGGTTACGGCCTCCGGGGGCGTAAGACCGAGTTCTCCGCACCGCCGCGCCGGCTTCAGGTCGTACGGCTCGGCGGCCTGGCTCCGACGGATACCGGGCCGTACGACGTCGTCCGGGCCCTCCCCTGCCCAAGACGAAGGGGTGGGCGCGCCATCCGCGCCAGTCGGCGCGCCCACGTCCAAGTACCAGACAATGCCCATGCCTATCGGCCGACCGTGGCGGCATCGACCGTGCCGATGCCCGACTGCGGCCATCGTCCGGAGGAACACTGCTTGACGGGCATGCAGGCGAGAGCCTCCCTCACTACGGGAGACATTCCACCGAGCGCCGTGGCGCGGAGCTGCGGTCCGTCGTGCCACACGATCGCGCCCGTGGCGGCGGTGCGTTCGGCTCGTGCGATCACCGACCCGTACACGTAGTGCGGGCCCAGCCACGACAGGTGACAGGTCTGGAGGACGCCGTCGGTTCCGCCGGTCGCATGGAGCGCCTCGGTGACGGCGTGAACCGCGAGCGCGCGATCAGAGGTGATGCCGCACACGCCGCGTTCGGGGTCGGGCGTGGTCACCTGCCAGGAGAACAGGCAGGGGCCGGCATAGATCGGCATTGCGAACGCCTCCTCGGGCTCGGAGCAGGATGGGGTGGTCACCTGAAGACGCTGGTGACGAGGCGAATACGGGGTGCTTCGCCCTGCGCAAAGCCTGTCCGGAGCGCGAGGACCTCTCTACCGGCAACTAGGGACGTCTAGGGACGTCTTCTGCTACCGTCGTAGCCGTCCCTGGCCAGCCGGGAGGTAGCGGTGAATGACGTGCTCCACAGAGCACTCGTCAACGCAGGACTACGAGAGGCCGACGTCGCCCGCCACCTCGATGTCGACCCCAAAACGGTACGTCGCTGGCTCACGGGCCGGCTCCCCTACCCTCGCCACCGCGCGGGAATCGCCGCACTGCTCGGACTCGACGAGCGAGATCTATGGCCACTAGCCCTGGGCACTCGCCGTCCGCTTCACCAGTCGTCGAGCGAAATCCTCGCTACCTACCCTCACCGATGGGCCGTGCCCCGTGCCGTGTGGCACGACCTCTTTGAAGGCGCCCAGCGTGAGATCGGCATCCTGGCCTACGCGGGCTTGTTCCTCGCTGAAGACACCGGAATACTGCGCACACTTGCCGACAGGGCAACCGCGGGCGTCGCCGTGCGTATCCTGCTCGGCGACCCAAACGGTGCCCGCGTCTCGGAACGAGGCGCCGACGAAAGCGTCGGTGGGTCCTTGGCCGCCAAGATCCGAAACGCCCTCGTCCTCTACCGTCCGCTGCGCAACCTCGAGGGCATCGCGATCCGACTACACGACACGGTCCTGTACAACTCCATCTACCGCGCTGACGACGATCTACTTATCAACCCGCACGCCTACGGCGTCCCAGCATCAAATGCACCCGTTCTCCATCTGCGTCAGCGTGAGCATGGCGACATGGCCAGCACCTATTTCGAAAGCTTTGAGCGGGTATGGCTAAACACTGTCGAGTTATCCGGCTGAAGTTCTTCAGCTTCGTCGTGCGGATCACCCCATGTGCGTGGGTAGGCGGTCTCAGCAACCTTCACGGACTTCCGTTCGGGATCACCCCCACGTACGTGGGGAGGACCACCGAGGGCTCTGGCCTCGTGGGTCTACATCGGATCACCCCCACGGTGTGTGGGGAGCACCGTGGCATCTGTCGTCAGACGGACGGCCAGCAAGTCGGTCAGGCTGAAGGCGGGAGCCGCGCGAGGCCGACCGCCGAGGTGACCCAGTCAGGACGACGGTCTGGGAGCATCCCCGCGCGGGGATGGTCCCGTCGTACGGTGCGCCTGGCCGCCGCGCACGAACCCGAGACCGGCGATCGCCTCCTCGACCCCGGCCCGCGTGCTGGCCGCCACCCGGTCGGGCCGGTTGAGCACATTGGACACCGTCCCGGCCGAGACACCGGCGCGGCGGGCGACGTCGGCCAGGCTCGCGCCCTTCGGCCCGGTGCCGTCCTTCCCCCGGAACACATACGTCAGCCCGCGGCAAGAGGTGTTCTTCGACGTGGTGCTTGATGTTCTGCATCGTCGAGACGGCGAGTTCCTGCGCCGCGTACCAGTTGTCGACCCAGGCGCCGAACGTGATCTCGCCGGCGGCCGGGTCTCGGTACTTCCCGCCGCGGACCTTCGCTTCCTCGTCGTCGGCGGCCTGCTCTGCTCGCGCTTCTTCCGGTACCGGATCACGGCGCCGTTCGCGTCCTTACAGGTCGGCCACTTGCCGCGCCCGTTGCTGAACCCCGCGCGATGAAGTAGGTGCCGGTTCCCTGGCCGCGCTTCTCCGCGTAGCCCACGTGGTTACCTCCGGGTCTTGGCCGGCCTGCGCTTGAGGCCTGCGTACGCCTCACGGGCCTGCAGCAAAGTTCCAAGAACATGGGACTCGACGCCGGTCTCCACCAGCTCGACTGCCGTCCGCACGTGGTGAGCCGGGACCTTCTCGGCGGCCCGGGCGTCGATGATGAGCGCGATGAGGTCGGTGAGCCTGCTCTGCTCCTCGCGGGTCCGCGCATCCCAGTAGCGGCGGAGCAGCTCCCGCACCTCGTCCGGCACCTCCGCGTCGGCGATCTGCCGCTCGGTGGCCGTCACCGCCGCCGGCGGCATTTCGCTCTGGCCTACGGCGTCGGCCGGCACATGCCCAGAGAGCACGAGCAGCGGCTCCAGCTGTATGCGGAACAGCTTCGAGATCCGGAGAAGGTGCTCGGTGCTGGGCTTGGCCGTGGCGCTCCGCTTCCAACGCGAGACGGTCGACTGCTTGACCTCCAGGGCTTTGGCCAAGGCCGAGTCGCTGGTGTACCCCAGGGCCTGGGCGGTGCTCTCCAGCCACGTCGCGAACTGGCCGGGTGTCTCTTCAGCATCGGTCGGCATCGGTGGGCCTGGTCCTTTCGAGTGGAGAAAGTTACGGGATGTGCCGGGAACGCCTACGCCGTAGGGGGTTCCAGCGTGCTCATCGCCGCATAGTCAGGGTACGTTCCGCGTTGCATGAACGGGAGGCTACCTGTGAACCGCATCGGTTGATACGCGTTGCGTGGTCGCTGGAGGTAAAGGGAAGCGTTGAGAAGAGATGGCGCACCGTCGCCGCGCGGGTCCGGTTTGGGCACATCGACAGAGGGATTCGCAACGATCAAAGGGACAAACCTACTCACCCTTTACCTAATCCGACCGTCTGTTCGACACGCTCCGTGTTGTCCTAGCTGACCTGCGGAACGTTCGTGGAGTTTCGCCGACTTGAGTGACCGGCTGGTCGCCGGTCCGGATCTTCACCTGTGAGGTTCACTCGCCAAGCACCGGCAAAACTCGGCAGAACTCGCGAGAGTCCGACTTGCGATCAGTGGCGTATGCGACCATGCATCGATCTTGAATGCTAATCATGCACGACACGCGGAACAGGTAGTTGCGCCGAGAGGCGACGGAGGCCAGAGTGGGTATTGCTCCTCATGGTGCCCATGGGAAGCACGCGAAGGCCCGGCCGGTGCGCCAAACACCGGCCGGGCCAGACGCGGAACACCTGAAAACCGCCCCTAGCAAGGCAGAGCAAACAGGAGACCGCACGTGCAAGGTTCGCACGCTCAGGCGTGGCCCTCAAGCCGCCCCGCCTACTCACCCGGCCACACTCGGCCTCACCAGGACACACGCGCGCAGCGCGATGAGGTCCCCGTCAGCCCCGAGGCGCGGCTACTCAAGCCCGCCGACGTCTGGAACGCGCTGGGCTGTTCCGGCGAGACCGTCCGCCGCATGATCCGAGATGGACGCCTCGAAGCCGTCGACCTCGGCCAGCCCGGTACCCCCGCGCCGGCGCGTCCGCGAGTCGGCGCTGATCGCATATGTCGCGGTCTCGCCCATGTGCAGCCGGAAGGTGCCCGATGAGCCCGCGCGCTCGGCTGTTCACCGCCGACGAGGTCTCCGACGCGCTCCAGATCAGCAAGCGGTCGCTGCAGAAGATGTGCGCTGAGCGGCGGATCCCGTTCGTGATGATCTCCGGGTCGTACCGGGTTTCGGACACCCACGTCGAGGCGATCATCGCGACGTTCGAGGTCCAGCCCGGCCCGGTCGAGCGGAAGGCGGCACCACGCCGTCGCACCGCCCAGCCGCCGGCCGCGCCCGAATCCGGCGTCACGCACCTGCGCGCCAGGAGGCCACGCCGCACTGCGGCGTCCGCCTGACCCTCCGAAACCGTCCTTTCTACGTCTCGGGGGTACCCGTGGGCGGCAGCCTGCCTACTTCAGTCCAACCATTCCGCTTCCCCATCACTGACCAGCCGATCCGAACCGTCCTCGTCGACGGGGAGCCGTGGTTCGTCGCGGCCGACGTCTGCGCGATCCTCGCGATCGGCAATCCAAGCCAGGCCGTCAGCTACCTCGACGATGACGAGCGCGACACCACCCTCATCAGTAGTGAGGGTGGCCAGCAGCGGCCCGTCAACATCATCAACGAGTCCGACCTCTACTCGTTGATCCTCCGCTCGCGGAAGCCCGAGGCCCGGGCCTTCAAGCGGTGGATCACGGCCGAGGTCCTGCCCGCGATCCGGCGGACCGGCGGCTACGCGACCACCGGGTTCCAGATTCCCCGCAGCTTCGCGGAGGCGCTGGAGCTCGCGGCGCAGCAGGCCCGGGAGCTGGAGACCAGCCGGAACACGATCCAGGAGCTGGAGCCAGCCGCTGCGGCGTGGGATGTCCTGGCCAGCGCGACAGGCGACTACTCGCTGCGCGAGGCCGCGCACATCCTGAACCGCGACCCGGCCATCAGCTCGGGTCAGAACCGGCTTATGCGGAGCCTCCGCGCGCTGGGGATGGTCGACCGCCGGGGCATCCCGTACGCCAAGCACTCGGCCCACCTGGTCGAGCGCACGACCAGCTACGAGCACCCGCGAACCAAGGAGCCGAAGCTCAGCACCCAGATCCGGATCACGGTCCAGGGGCTCCGGTACCTGCACAAGCGGCTCGGTGGGACGTCCCCGCTCGACCTCGACGGGGAGGCGTAATGCCGTCGATCCGCGCGGCCGACCCGGAGAAGGGCGGGTACGTCCTGCTCAGCAACGTCTGCGCCCGCGACAGACGCCTCTCCGGACTCGCGCGCGGCATCGTCTACATCATCCTGTCGTGGCCACCCGACTGGGAATTCACGATCGACTGGCTGATGGCGGAGATGACCGAGGGCCGCCGGGCCATCTCACTCGCGCTGAAGGAGCTGGAGGAGCACGGCTACCTCCGGCGCACCAAGAAGTCGCTCGGCCGGGGGAAGTGGGAATGGGACCAGGTCCTGAGTGACGAGCCGCTCGCGCCCGCCAAGACGCAGGTTACGACGTCCGGCCCATCTACGTCCGACGAATCATCGTCCGACGAAGTTACGTACGACGATAACCGCGCGGACGAAACGACCTCGGGAAACACCCAGGTCGTTTCGAACGACCGGTTTTCGTCGGACGATAACCGGCCCGATATCCGTAAGACGGTTCTTCCGAAGACGGTTACCAAAGACGAAAGCAAGCAGGCCAGCGCGGGCGGACCACCCGAGTTCGCGCTCCCGCTGATCAACGCCATCCAGGCGCGTGGGCTCGTCGGCATCCGCTGGGCGCTCGACGGCCAATGGGCGCTCGTCCAGTCGCTGATCGAGTCCAAGGGCCTCGCGGCCATGACCGAGTATGCCGTCCGCGCCGCCGCCACCACCGAGAACGCAGGCAAGCCCGTCCACTCCGCGAAGTACTTCCTCGGCGGATGGCGCGAACTCCCGCCCAAGCCACTCGACGGCACCGCCCCAGCCGGACTCCGCCTCGCCGGGAGCGCGCCCCGACTCACGCCACAGCAGCAGGCCGAAGCAGACATGGTCCAGCGCCAGATGCAGCGGGCCAGAGCCAGAGAGGCACGATCATGACCCCGAGCGACTCCGTGCTGCTCGTCCAGTACGTGAAGGCACTGTGCCCGCAGCAGAAGATCGCCGAGTACACGCCGGACGCGTGGTTCGACGTCCTCGCCAGGTACCCGCTCGCCGACTGCCAGCAGGCCGTCCAGAACCGGGTCTCCGCCGGGCACGCCTTCGTTGCGGTCGGCGAGATCATCGGCGAAGTGAAGCGGATCCGGGCCAACCGCCTGAGTGACAGCGTCCGCGCGACCCAGCCGCCCGCCGGTGGGGTCGACGAGCGCACCTACCGCACCGCGCTCCGCCGAATCGTGAGGGAGATCGGAGACGGCCAGACCCCGTTCCACGCCCTCGAGGCCGGCGACACCCGCCAGCCCACCGAGCGGCCTACGGACTACCGCAAGCTGCGGCAGGCATGGGATGCCGAGCAGAAGGCCAAGAAGGAAGCAGCCCGCGCGGCGGCCGAGGCCCGGATCGCCGAGCAGGACGCCGCCCGCGCCGCCCATCAGGAGTACATCGACGCCGAGGGTCTGCTCCTCATCCTGGAACCCGAGGCGCAGGCCGCCGCCTACCGCCAGGCGCGAGAGGAACTGGGCCCGGAGGCATCCACGGAGGAACTCGCCATCCGGGCCGTCAAGGTCGCCGACCACTCCAGGGGCGCGCCCATCGAGCCCAGCGCGTACATGCGAGACGGCCTCGCCCGCCGTGGCTGCCCCAACGGATGCGAGTTCGGGTACCACGAACCACCCTGCCCGCACTACGTCGACGCCGCCGCGAGCACGCGATGAACCGGCGCCCCAACCGAGACGCCGTCCTGGCGTACCGAGACCTCGCTGAACGCCTCGTCAGCCGCCGATCAGCTTCAAGCAACGCAGCCAGTGGAACGGGTTCGTCCCGCCCGAGCAGTGGCGCGAGCAGCACAACCCCTGTCCCCGCCGGGCAGCGCTCGCCGAGCTCGTCGACGAGGCCCACGCCCGCGACGCCGCCCACACACAGGCCAAGAGCGCATGACCACCCGAGAGGAGCGGACCGTGACCCAGCCTGACAACATGGCCGACAGGACACGAGACGGCAAAGGCCGGTTCGACTGTGACCCGGCCACCGCAGAGAGGGACGCGCGGGCGGCCGCTCTCCGAGGCCGATCGATGACCTACCAGGCGATCGGGGATGCGCTCGGGATCTCCCGGCAGTCAGCTTTCGACGCCGTCCACCGGGCGCCCAGCGACACGATGGAGGAGCCGGCCGCCGCCGCCCGGGCATTGGAACTGCAGAAGCTCGACGCTGCGGAGCGGACCGTCCTGGAGGGCTTGGAGCGCGAGCACGTGACCGCCTGCCCACGGGAAGATCGTGCGGCGCGAGGTTGGGTTCGAGCGCGACGATGACGGCGAGATCCTGCGGGACGGGGAGGGCAAGCCCGTCCCGAAGTACGAGGACCTTGCAGGCCGCACAAGGTGTCGACATCCGCCTACATGAAACGGTTCTCTACAATTCGATGTACTACGTCGATGAGGATCTAATGATCAACCCTCATATCTAAGGCATCCCCGCGTCCCAGGCACCCGTCCTCCACCTGCGCATGACAACAAATGAGGGATTGGCAGGCACGTACCTAGAAAGCTATGAACAAGTCTGGTTGAGCTCATCGCCGCCCCCTCTCTGCTAAGAGAGCAGTACGGAGCGTAATTTATTCTCCCGAGCGGCCAGCTATTGGATCAACCGTGACCAGAAGTGGCCTTCAAGTCGGGTCGACAACAAGCATGTCAATGAGTTGATACCATTAAGATTAGCCTAATATCCTGGACGGTATTCGCTAAGATCGCTATACGATACCCGCAGTGCAATTAGAAGGCGCATTCATGACTCAAGAAAATGATATATCTCGACGCATTATTACCGATGGATCGCGGGGTATGCAATCCTTGCTCCGTCATATGTCGAACGCTGCGGTACATCTGCGAGTCGATGAGTCTCCAAAGGATTATGCCTCCCGCAGAGACGAGGTACTCAGCGAGTACGTTACCGCTATAGCCGAAGCTGTTGCTGGGTATGACGCGTTTGATGTCATTGAGCTGATGCGACAGATGGAGGTACCGTTCGTTCTTTCAGGCCATCGTGAGAGCGAACACGAAGGCCTGGCGGCCATCATAGAGATAGTTACTCTAGTCCTACTTGCTCGGGGGTCGAGAGATCCATCCACACCTGGACACGAAGGACCTACCCCCAATCACATCGTGGATGAGCTACATCGTCACGCTTCAGCGATTCTCCAAGTTGGCGCTTTCTCCCTGCTCATGGATGGCGACAGCGAGAAATATGGACCGCTAACCCGACTTTCGTCCCATTATCGATCAAGCGAGCTTTTCGTGCGTTACAAGCAATACGCTCACATCCATGACAAATTCAACGAACAGCTCTTTGATGCAGGGCCCAATAAAAGAAGAATTGGCGAGTGTACTTGGCTTTAATTACGCACAGTTTGTGGGCATTCGCGAATCGATTCGCGAGGTTTACCTTGACAACCTACAAATGTGTCTAAGTGAACTTGGTGAGGTGACCGAAGACTGGGAGGTAGGCGGCCGCAGCAATCAACGGCCAGATGAGATCGAGCGAGGTCGCAAGGCTGCCACTGATGTTTTCATATACCCAGGATCACGAGCGGCGTTCACAGCAGAGGAGCTTGCAGAGCGAACAGGCACGGAGGTCTCTGTCGTGGCAACGGTACTTGACCTGTTCAGCACAAACTTCGCAACCTGCGATCCAGTTGATTCGGTGCGACACTTCCTGGACGGGGAAGGTCCCTTTTTCCGTGCCAGCCTGATCAGTGACGGCGCAGGCAACTTTGTGACCCTAAGCATGCCTATTGGCACGGACTGCTTTCGTCACATCGTGGAAGGAGCACTCAAAGAGACGCCAATGTGGGCAAGATACGACCGCCAGCGGACAAGGATTAGCGAAACCCTATCCGTCGAGTACCTCGAGACCATCCTTCAAACGAAGGCAACAAAAACC
This sequence comes from Actinomadura sp. HBU206391, assembly GCF_014323665.1. Lineage (GTDB taxonomy): Bacteria > Actinomycetota > Actinomycetes > Streptosporangiales > Streptosporangiaceae > Actinomadura_C. The sequence continues at coordinate 50,792 of NZ_JABVEB010000001.1, forward strand.
GGGTTTAAATACTACGCACCAAAGAAAAATATTCCTGTGGCTAGGCTCACCAGCGCGGCCACGGACATCACATCTATTGGGAAAGAGGTAGAGGCAGACGCGCTCTTCCTCATCGAGGATGTAGCCATCTGTGTCGAAGTAAAGGGCCGCAGCATCTCCGATGGTGCCAAACGCGGCCATGTCGGCCGGCTATCTACGGATCTTGAAAGAACGATCGGCGAAGCGACCCTTCAGGCACACCGACTGGAAGCGTTGATTGAACAGAACCAAGGTCTTTGGCAAGCTGATCGGACCTGGCTAAGCCTCGATCACGTGCGGGAGATCCGGTCAATCGCAGTATGCCTTGACGACATGGGCCCTCTGGCCACAGCGCTAGACGAACTCATCCGAAGTGACATTATCGGGATGCAAAATTCGCATGGATCGTCTCTCTGCACGATCTAGCCATCATCGCTACTATGCTAGATCACCCAGCAGAGTTCCTTTTGTACCTAAGGCGCCGCACAGGGTCTGATGTCTCCAAAAAGTTTGTAGCCCAAGACGAGCTTGATCTTTTCATGCTTTTTCTCAACGGCGGGCTATACGTCGAACCCGATCCGGATAAGGTAAGTGAGACGCACCCTATGTCCGGCAAACCCACTGCTGCCGATCGCAAGCGGTACAGGCGAGCAAGCGTCCCGACACGAGTCCATACCCACACCGATCCTCTGGATGCTTGGGTCTACTTCCAAGAGGGCTCAAGTACTGAGGAAGTCCCCAAGCCTGCGTTTGCAGCTAGCAGCTCAGTGCTTAAGGTCATTGATTTTCTGCAAAAGGACAGGAAACCAGGGTGGTTTCGATTCGGATCCGATCTGTTGAACCTCGCATCGGATGCACAGAAGGCGTTGACAGACGGTATCAGTAGGACGATCACATCGACGCGATCCGACCATGCACCGCACTCGCTACTCCATTGCTACGCAGGAGCGTGGGGCTTTCCAATCCTCATCATCTACTCGTGTCCACGAGGAATGGAAGGGGAAGAAGCACGTCGGCGCATGGGCGCCTATCTTATGGCTAAGAAGCACCAACTACGCTCAGATAGAGCATTGGGCCTTCTCGTTGATGAAGCTGCTAACTTCATCGCAGTCCACTATCACAACGAACTTTCTCAAAACGATCCAGAACTTGACCAGCTCGTCATAGATATGGGCCTCGTCCCCCCAGAAAGAATGGGGAGAGTCATACCGCCGTCTGCGCACAGATCGACCCATAGGCTGCGAGGGAAGAAGGGTAATAAAGGTAAAAAGCCTAAGCGTCGTTAGTCTTACTACGAATTTAGGCGCTCCCAGCATCATTAGGCCTTCGAATGAGCCGATGAGTGCCAGGGCCGGCCAGGTGCTGATCAACGCGCCGATGACGCCGTGGTTCAGGCCGTGCGCATGCCGCGTCGTAGGACATGCGGCTGCGTACTTGAGCGTGGAGTCGCAAGGCCAGGAGGCTGGTTGCCGGGTCGAGCAACCAGCGCAGAGCGGATAGCTTCATCGAGCTGTACCCGTCTCGGCAATTCGGGATGGCTCCCCCTCGTCACCACCACTATCGGTTGAGTCAGCGGCTGCTGGTCCGCTCGACATCAGCCAGGGAGCGTCGCCCCATCCCATTTGGTCCAGGACGGTGCGGACGGTGGTCATGAAGCGTGCGTGCTGCCCCGGGTCATCGCCCAGTTTCTCCCAGATGTACAGGAGGGTTTGGGCCATGCGTTCGGCCTTGGCCTGTATGTCGTCAGCCGCGCCGACCAACGGGAGGATCTTGTTTTTGAAGGCGTCCCAGTCGAGGGATTCCAGATCGTCCAGGTGGCGATCGAGCCACCAGATGCGCGTTGCGTCCGGCTTGTCGAAGACCGCCTGTCTGAACCGTTCTCGGCGCTCGTGCTCCTGCTCGACCTGTAGTGTCACCCCACGCAGAGCGTCTTGGTATTTCTGGGCCCGGTCCGCATCCTGCTCTGTGAGCGTCAGGGTGACGCGTGCCTTCAGCCAGAGGCCAGGAGTGTCTTCGACGGTGTGCCAGTGAGTTGCTGCGAGAGTGAGGCGTTCCTGCGCGGTGTCGAGCTGTTCGGGCATGTGACGCTGGGTGATGCCGCGGCCGAGTTCGTCCAGGGCGAGTCGTGCGGCGGCTCGCGCGGTGGCTGTGTCGCTGGCCTTGAAGTTGGCTCGTGGCCCGTAGGTGAGTGTGCCGCGGGCGCAGAAGCGGATTCCGGGCAGACGTGTGGGCCACTGGGCCTGAATCCGACTGCGCCGGCGGCTCCACCACGGGCCCGGTCCGTCGGTCGTCAAGGGGTCGATGCCTCCTTGGACGTCTGGTATCGGTTGGTGGCCAGCACCAGGACATCCCGCCAGAACGGGCGGATGGCCGATTCTTCCGTCACCATGAGCCGGTCGAGTCCAGAGCGGAGTCTGGGTGGGGTGTAAATGTCGGCAAGTACGTTAACTACGGCTTCCCGGCGGTCGGGATCCTCATGGAATCGCTCATGCCATCGCGACAGTTGTTTGACCACTGCCTCCACGGCGTCGTCGGTGGACAGTAGCTTCTGCCATGCGTGGATGATGCGCAGCCGGGTCTCGGGGTCGTGTGTGTCGTCCAGGATCAGGTCCGTTCCCTCGTCGCTGGAGACGAGGGCGAGGAAGGCTCCCAGAGTCTGGCGGCGCAGGGTCTCGTCGTCTTGCCTGCTTTCAACGTCGCTGAGCCATTGGTGGACGGCCCTTCGCACCTCTTCTGGCCGTCGCAGGGCGAGTTGCTGGAAGGCGTGGACGACGGTCGCGGAGCCGAACTCCTTGTGGCCCGCCGCCTTGCCCAGACGTGTCACCGCGAGGGCAGGCTGATGGATTCCCCAGGTGCCGCCGCAGATCTCGATGACGAGTTCAACTTTGTTGTCCGATGGGGTCTTGGCATCCATCCACTGGCGCAGGCGATCCCTGACATAGCGGCCGAACTCGTTATCTCCTGCTGCTTCAGTCAAGGCTTCCACGGCCAGGATCCGTCGAGGCCCTATGAGATAACTCGCCAGTCCGTCGAGGATTGCCCGGTCGTGGCGGTAAACCGCCAGTTTCAACAGCGCAGTGGTGACCAGGCGGGCGTCCTCTTCCGGGACGGTTCGGTCTGCGGCGATGTCGATCGCCCATCTGCACAGGAGTTTGTGCTGGGTGGGGAACTCGTCCCACAGGTGGCGCAGGATGGCAGCGGGCAGGCCTTCCTTCTGCGTGTCGTGGAAAGCCCGGTCACCGTTGCGGGTGATCTTTGCGGCTTTCAGTCGGCTCGATGTGGTGGCGTCGGTCAGAACGTTGGCAGGGTTGCGTTTGAAGCCGAGTTGGGTCAGGAGGTCGTCGGCTGCCTTGATGACGGAGCTGCGCTGTCCTCCGTGCAGCAGAGCGCCGGCCCAGACCGTGACCCGGGTGGCCAGCAACTGCGAGTCGCTTTCCGCCGCCCGATCCTTGCTGAGGAGTTTCTCGACTTCCGTGTGCCAGTCGCCGAATTCATCGACGATCGACTGGATCTGGTCGGCGCCGGATGCCCGGATTAGCCGGTCGGCCAGACGCCACGCGGCACGCGCGGAGGGGTTGGCCTTCCAAATGTCAGTGAACTCTTTCCCGTCCAGCCAGGCCGCACGGTCGCCAGGATGGTGCGCCCGGAGTTCCGCCGTGACGAGGGCCCTCGCGTCGGGAGACTCCAGCCGAATGGTGAATGGCAGCGTGGGCTCAGCCCAGTGGCCGTACCAGTCATCGGGCGTGGCCAGGATGACAAGGAAGGAGTTCTTCTTCCGCAGTTCCACACCATGGCCGACCAGGTCGGCGCCCAGCCGTTCGCTGAGCTGATCCGGGAGGTCGGAGAGATCGAGGATGTATCCATGCGCTATCTCTTTCGGCAGCGGACGGACCGAAGGCCTGGACCATTCGGGGTCGAGGTCGATGATCGTTAGCGAACTGCTGGTCGCCGTACGCAACAGGCGTACGGCGGCGGTTCGCCGGCCAGTGCCCGGGGCTGCGCAGAGCACGACGATTCCGTATTCGTCCAGCAGTTTAGAAGCGGCGTCCCACTGGTGTGTGTTGCGTGGTGGGACAAACCGGCCGTCCTGGCTCGCCTTGTAGTCGGCGTCGGTCTCGGTGATGGGGATGGGGATGGCTTGATCGCCGTTCAGATGCAGGTTGTAGGCCTGGATGCCGTGCTCGCCATAGTGACGGAGGTCCACCGAGCTGGGGTGCCACTGACCGTTCGGCTCGTCGCCCTCTCGGGGTAGAGGTGAGCCCGCAGGCCCGTGAGGCCCGGTGAGTTGCGTAGATGGTGAGGTGGGCTCCATGCGGTCCTGCTCGGCTTGCTCGTGGTCGATCATTACTGCTCCCGTCCAGCGCCGAAGTAGTTGTAGCTCTGGATGCCGTGCTCGCCGTGATGATTGAGGCTCACCGTGCCCGGGGTCGGGGAAACCGACTGGGGTGATGCTCCAAGGGCAGTGGTCTTCGGCTGCGCTGAAGTCGGCTCCATGGAGTCGACCGGTTCGAAGATGTCCGGGTCCGCGAGCCTCCAGTCGAACCCTGGAATGTGTATCCAGGCTGGCTGCTGGAACTTTTTTACCTTCGCCAGGTGCTGGGTGAACTGGCTTGGTAGTACGTCGCCGTTGACGCAGCCGCTTTCGAAGACGTCCTCGTAGACCCGCTGCGAGATGATCATCACGGTGTTGGTGATCTCCGGGTTCGCACGGTTAAGCACAGTCCGCAGCGCGTCGTCGTCCAGGAGCCGGTGGGTGTGCACCATCGGCACGCCCAGTCCGCTGTTCGGCAGTGGGCCGACATGGATGCTGACTCGCAACTGCAGAGGCGGCCCTGCCGGGGTCTCGACACGTCGGCGGGCGAGAACTGCCCGGAGGGCGTCAGGGAAGCAGCCCACGAGGGCGGGCAGGACTTCCGGGTCCATGCCAGCGACGTAGCCGTCGCCGGTGTGCTGGCCGAACATGCGCCGCTCCCAGTGAGCGCTCACGTTGCTGGCACTGAGTGCCTGTGCCAGCAACGGCGAGATGTCGGCGTTCACCTGTTGCATGCCCCTGCTGTCCAGTGCACTGAAGTTTCGAGCATCTACGGCCAGAACGGCCCGGTAGGGCCACAACGGCTCCCATGACGGCAACATATGCCGCTCCTCTCGTCGCGTGTGTTTCGCCGCGAATGACGGTGAAAGCCACTCTCGAGGAGAGGCAGGGATGAAATGGTCCAGCGTTGGACGGTACGGGCGTGCGGTGAGTCACATCGCAGGCGCGGCATCCTCGCCGCTTCTGACGCCGAGGTCCTCTTCACCCCGGGCGACTGCCCGGAGGCGGGCCACATCTGTGATGATCAGGCGCCGCCGACCGAGCGTGAGGATGTCGGCTGACTGGAGTTGGCCCAGGGCTACAAGTGCGGACGAGCGGCGCATTGCCGCCATGGTGGCCAGCTCGGTGCGGGGCATGCCCAGCTCCACGAGCAGGCTGGTCGCCCCTTGTGGCTGGCCGACTTCGTCCGCGAGGTGGCTCACCACTCGGGCCACGCGCCCTATGGAGGGCAGGTGCACCAGGTCTGCCCGTAGGCGTTCGTGGCTGTTCAGCCGTTCCACGGTCAGCTGGTAGATGACCCTCTCTAAACGATGCCGCTCCACGTAGCCTCGGAAGGCATGAGCGGGTAGCACAACTCCGGTGCAGCGGCGCGCCGCTGTGACGGTGGCTGAGCGTGGACGGCCGAGCAAGGCGCCCATTTCCCCGAGGACCTCACCTGGCCCGCGCAGCATCAGAGTCAGCTCGTCGCCGCACTCGTTGCTCTGAACGACCTTCACCAAACCGTCGACCAATGCGATCACGCAGTCGGGCGACTCGCCCTGCGCGAGCAGCACGGCGTTGGATGGGTAGGTCCGTCGACGCCCGCGATCGATCAAGTCACGCCACACATCGGCGGATACCAGGGAGCGGAAATTCATTGCGATGCCCTCCTGGTGTGTCTTCCGACGGCGCTCGCCAGGCCGAAAGCGGCACCTCCCGCGACCGCCAACATCAGCGACCACTGCACCCGCCGGTGCTTGTTCCAGGCGATCTCGCTCATCACCACCACCTGCTGGGACAGCGACGGCAACGGATCCTTGTCCCGACGCGCCGCTTCCAGCACCGCCGGGTCCAGGTGCCGGACATGTCCGAAATACAGGAAGTCGTCCTCGTTCTCCAGCCCTCGTCGCTCCACACGGAGATTGGGCGAGATCGCCCAGGCCGCGCAACCGACACCGCCAACCATGAGCAGGACGCCGAGCCACAACAACAGCGGTGGCACCGTGGAATCGAAATCACCAGCCGCTCGCTTGGAGCTCGCCAGTAGGCCCAAGACAGCCGTGGACTGCGTGGTCAAAGCAAACGAGGCCTTCGAATCAGCCTTGGCTGTCCAATCCGCAACAGCTGCCTGAATGCGCCACGCGGTCTCCGTCGACTCAACCACCATCAAGCCATCCCTCTAGGCTAGCTGTCGACCAAGCATTCACTCGCCGGTCCGGGCTGAAGCCTGGCCACAACGACGAGGCGGAAAACCTCCTTATGGCATTTTGGCCGAGAACGGACACTTGGACCGCCCCGGCGAAGTTCGAGGCTAGATCGGTTGGTCTCGGTCGCCGCGGCAGTATCGGCAGCCAGCCGGTGGAACGTCTCCTGGTGCTCGGCCGAAGGAACGTTCCCGCAATAGAAATTCAGCCTTTCGGAGTTGACCGTATATGCGGCCTCGCATGGCTCAACCAGCACGGTCACCACGGGCAACACCGAGCAGACGGCAAACGATCACCACCCGCGGCCGAGGAAGAATCTCGGCTCTGGGGGGCCCTCCGTAAGCCCGGCGTCCTCCTCCTAGGTGGCTGTGCCGTGGTCGGAACGATCGCTGGTGTCGCGGCCTGGGCCCAGTGGGGCTGGCCGTTCTGACAACAAAACCGGGTACCGGGGCGTCCTAAAGGGACAGGGCGGTCAACGAGGACGCGTCCAACGGGCGCAGGGAGACACATGAGCAGAACTACCCCCCGCCCCAAGATGCGCCACGGGCTCAAGGTGGCGCGAGCATCGTGACGTTGAATCTCGACGATGAACTGGCCGACTGGGCTACCAAAGAGGCCCAGCGCCTTCGAAGCCTTGAGTCCAACGCGCGAGCGCATGGCGGAAGGCTCAGGGCTCCGGCAATCACGATGCGCGGGCAGGCATCGGCCGCGTTGGAGTTCTTGAGGCGCTACGCGTCCGACACCCAGTTCCTCGCAGCAGCTGAAGCGTGCTTCGACAGGTCTTCGCCGGCCGATGCCGCCCACGCGCTTCAGCGGGTGGCCGAGATTCTCGAGCTCTGGAAGGCCTTCATCAAGGACGGCATGGCTCAAGCACTTCCGTTCCCAGTGCAGGCGCGAATCGAAGCGGCGACAGATCTCATGGAGCAGGTCCAGCAGCTGATCAGCGACGCCAAGGTGCATCCGGCGGCCCCGGTTGTCCTCGCTGGCGCTGCGCTCGAGGAGTTCCTCCGGTCGAAGGTCGCTGAGACCGGCGTGACCGTGACAGGGAAGCCGGGGATCAGCAGCTATTCCAGCGCGCTGCGTTCAAGTGGGCACCTATCCGCCCAGGACGTGAAGGACATCACCGCGTGGGCGGGGCAGCGAAACGAGGCTGCTCATGGAGAATTCGGCAAGCTATCTCCACAGCGCGCGCAACTCATGGTCGACGGCATCAATCTCTTCATGCGGCAGAAGACGCCAAATACACAAACCCCATAGCCAACCGAAGCCTGACCGCCACCCAGAGTCTGGGCTCATCAGGCGCGCGCGGCAGGGCCGCCGACTTTCCATTCCAGCAGCGGCAGAACGGGCCGGCATCAGCCACCAGCGCTGGAGCCAGATCGAACGCGGTACGGGCAACCCGGCGCCGGCCGAAACCGTCGCTCACATGGCCCACGCGGTCGGTATCACGTCCGGCCGGCTCGCCGAAGCGCGGAAGGATGCGGCCGAGATCCTGGAAGAGATCGAACTGCAGCAGACTGGCGACCGTCCAGAATTCGAGCGCAGGGTGCGAGCGATCATCGGCCGCTCCCCAGAGCTGGAGAGCCCGGTCCTCGAGGAGATGTACGCAGAGCACCAGGCGATCCAGAAGCGTCAGGACCAGTTGTTCGAAGCGATGCTGCTCCGACGAGCTGAGGACGGTCGTGCGTGAACCACACCGAAGCGACATTGAGCGCCTCCACAAAATTGAACTGGGGTGACGTCCCCACCTGGGCGGGCGTCACCGCCGCAGTCGCGGCTGGCATCGTCGGCTTCTTCCTGTTCCGCATTGAGTCCAGGCGTGACGCGCGAGCAGAGCACGATCGGCAGCTGGCGGCCGAGGACAGGCACGCAGCTGCCGAGGACCGTCGGCGTGCTGAAGAAGACCGCCGTGCTGAGATCGAGGATGCCCGCCGCGCCCAGGCCGACAAAGTCGCCGCATGGTTCGGCAGCTTCGAGGAGCCCAATAGGCCTCGGCCCCGCACGCCCGAATATCTCACTGACCGGTACGGCGCCTACATCAGGAATGCATCGGACCTGCCCATCTACGACGTCCGGGTGGAGTTTTACTATGTGCAGGACCGGACTGACGGCACGTCCGGATGGGACCCGATTCATCGCGGATCTAGCGTGGAGGAGCTTCGCGCCATCCCACCGCAGGGCACCGAGTTCGTCGACATGCCGCAGGGGATCCGGCGTCAAGTCGATGACATCTCCGACGAGATGTACGTCACGGGCATCGAGTTCCGGGACTCTGCCGGGAACCGCTGGGCGCGCGACCCGCGAGGGCAGCTGCAAGAGCTGTGAGGGGCGAGGACGCGCGATGACGAACACCTAGTCGGAGGTCTCCAGGCCCTGCTGGATGTGCGTCGAGCGGCCACGTTCGGCCGCCGTCCGCGCCGGCTTCTCCGCCTTGATCCACTGGTTCGGGAGTGCGGAGGGTGACCTGGGCGAGCGCGGCGGCCTGGTCGAGGTTGAGGAGCTCGGTGAGCTCGTCATCGGGGTCGAGCCTCATGATCCCAGTGTGTGTCAGAGGTCTCTCATGAGCGCTTCTCCGGCCAGATCCTGTGCCGTACGAAGGAGGTGAGCAACGTCCTCGAACGCAAGCCCGGGAGTTTCGGGGTCCAAGTCCTCATAGACCACCATGCAGTACGCGTCCACGGCTTCCGTGACGTGATTGGGCACCCGGCTGATAAGCGAGAGAATCTTCAGCCTGACTAGTCGAAATTGATCAACCGACTCAGGTGGACGAACCTCGACGGCAGTGCCCCTCAGGTGCTGCCAGATGCGGAAATGCTCACCAAGAGCATCCTGAAGGGTCAGCAGCGCATCTCGCTCGATCTCGCGTTGCCGGACCCTGAAGGCGTCGTGACGCGCCTCTCGCTCCCGCGCGTGCGTGCCCTTGTTCACCAGTGCCTGGCCCCAAAGCGTCAGCCCGCCGGTCACCAGGCCGCCGGCGATGACGCTGGCGGCCGGGATCAGCAGATTCGCCCATTCCGTCATGGATCCTCCGGTCCTCATTTGCCGCCATCCGGTCAGTGTGGGCAACGGCGCGACAGCGGTCAACGGGTGGCAAACCGGTGACGGCGGATCGTACGGCCAGAGAGCTCGCCGACATGGTCAGGTATCGCTCGCTTGTTCGAACACGGGACATCGCGGTACAACCAGGACTGTGCCCCGCGTCCCACCCCTCGTACGATCCGCCAGAGCCGGCGGCATCGCCTACCTGCTCCGATGGGAATGGGAAGGCCCACACCGATGGGCCGCCGACATCGCCTGGGTCGAATGGAACGGCCAGGACTGGACCCCCTGCCGCACGCACGTCCCCGCCTCCGACATCACGCCGCTCCCCGGCCAGAAATACAAGAGCGTCTCCCAGATCAAGAGGGTCGAACGGGAACGCGACGAACGCCTCAAGGCCAGCCGGGACACCAACGGCAGGGGCCCGGAGCACTGACGTACACGGCCGCCTCCGGGGGTGAAGGGGGTTCAGGAGCGGGCGCGGCTTCTCGCCGGTCGTTTGGCGATGACCGGCCGGTGACCGGCGGCGATGATCTGCGCGATGTTGTCGTCGGAGAACCGCAGGCGCCCGGCGACCTTGGTCGACGGAACGAGCCGTTTCCCTGCGCGCTTCCTGAGCGTGTGGACGGAGATGCCGACGAGCTTGGCGGCCTCCTCCGGGGAATGGGTGTGGGGGCACTCGACATCACACATAGTGACGCCCTGCCCGTACGTCAGGGGGCGGCACCTGGCGCCCAAGCCACGGTGTGCAAGCTGACCGACCTGGGCCAGTCTCTTGACGGCCCAGGCCTGTGGCTAGCGACTGCCCAACCATGTGCGGATGAGATCCAAGTACATCGGGTTCCTCGCGGTGGCCATCGCGGCGGCAATCATCGGGTTCGCCGGCGGATCCGTGGTCGACCTCGGCGGGAACCGGTCGACTCGGCGGACCACTCGGCGGACTGCTGGCGGCACGGCGAGGCCCAGTTCAACACCGGCCCGTGCACTCATTGGCCGAAGGATGATCCGCCTGCCCACTGGGGGCTGCCGGACTGTCCGGACGTCATGGATTCCTCGGTGACCGCAGAGAGTTACCCGCAGGGGTGCCGCGTCCCGCCCGAGTCGATGAGCGGGTAGCGGTCTACTTGCGGAGGTAGGGACCACAGCGGTCAGGCGGCTGCCTGCATCCGGCCGAGCACGCACATCGGCGGGGCCGCGACGGTGGCGGACAGACGCGGGCTAGTTGTTCTGTCCGGCTCAGTCGTCGCCGGTAGCGACTTCCTCAGACGTCGGTGGCCAGCCCGGCATCAGCAGGTGGTGGCCGATGCCGGCGAGCATCCACTGACCGTCCACGAGCCGCATGACGAACGAGAGGCGTTCGGCTTCCATGCCGGGCGGGAAGTAGGCGATCCCGTTCTCGTCGAGGGGAAGCTTGTTCGTCGCGCCGAGGACGACCAGCTCGAGGCCCGCGCTGAGCGGTCGTGGTCGGCTGGCGACCCAAGCTCCTGGTCGAGGTCCCCCACTGCCTGAAGGATCGTGCGCAATGTGACGCGGGCGCACTGGGCCCATAGCGGGTGCTGGGGCGAGGCCTCGGCGAGCTCGGCCGCCAGGTTGTCCTGGCTGATTCCTTCGGCGCGCAGTTCATCGTCGAGCGCGTCACGGTTGCGCCAGATCCACATCTGGGCGAGCGCGAGGCGGAACTGCGGATCCACCGTGCGCCAGAGCTCATCGATGGCGCCGCGGCGGAGCACGTCGACGATGGCGAACGCCAGGGCGGGCAAGCCAGACTCCGCCATCGCGATGGTCTCATCCCAGTCGGGCGAGGTGTCCCCGTCTTCCTGCATCAGATGGTGGGCTTGTGGGCTGCAGGGGTCTCGGCTGCCGTCAGCACGGCGGCCGCGCACGCCTTGGAGCATGCGACCGCCGCGAACCGGTGCTGCTGCACAGTGGACTCGCCTTGTCCGACCTGCTGAAGGTAGACCTCGTGGACCTGTACCCAGTGGTACGACATGGTGAGCTCGGAGTGGGTGGGGGACGGGCAATCAGCGTTGGCGCATCTGCTCATCTGCGAACTCCCGGGTTCGGCCAATGGGGGGAGCCGCAGTCTCTCAAATTAGCGTCGCCGTTTGTGGACGATGCGGACGCCAAAGCGTTCCCGCCGGCCGCTGCCCTTGCACCGCTTGCAGACCCCCCACCGGTTGCGGTTCGAGCCGGGGCTCTGGCCGTTGCCGTCGCATCGCCGGCACCGCCCGTACGGCCCCAGCCGCGCGCTCAGCAGGTAGCCCGCGGTGAACACGAGGACGGTCACGACGACCAAGAGCCGGCCGCCAGCGGTATCGGTGGTGCCAGCAGCGAGGTCGGTAGGGGTCACGAGGTGCCTCCCGGGGCGGTTGTAGCGTGATGGCGTGAGGGCCGCTAGTCCGCTGGTTGCCTGGTCAGGGCCGCTAGCAGGGTTGCTAGGTCTAGCGGCCAGGGCCGCTGGCCAAGCGACCAGACCAGCGACCCGGGATGTCCGTTTCTGAGCGTTTGCGCTGCGCCTCCTGCAGGGTCTTCAGGTCGACGCCGCGCTTGTTCTTCCGCTCCCCCTGGCTGTCGTCCCGTTCGAGCTGCCGGCGTTTGATCCCGTGGGCGCCCAGTGCGTTGCCGAGGTCCTGCGCGCTCCACCCGGCGTACAGCTCGGGTGCTCCTGGGCGAGCCGCGTCACGATGACTTCGTTCCACAGCGAGGCCTCGCCCGGACGGAACACCGCGGCCGCGTGGTCGACAAGGGTCTCGGCCGCGGCGATGACAGACAGCTCGCCGGCGGCGACCCCGGTGAGGGTGCCGGCCGCGCTGCGGAGCTCAAGGGCCCGGTCGGTGACGGCGTCGCCGGCCGGGTTGTCCAGGTAGTACGTCCGGACGATCTGCACGTCGTCGGCCTCGCCCAGGAGCATCCCGATCCCCAGGTCCTTACGGGAGAACGAGGTGGCCCTGACCCCGTTCTTGTACTGCGAGGTCCCCAAGATCATGTCGTTGGTGTCCTGGTCAGCGACCCGCAGCGCCATCCGCATCGCCACGTTCGACCGGACCCCGGTCGGACAGCTCTTGGAGTTCGGCTTCTGCGTGGCCAGGATCAGGATGATGCCCAGGGCAGGGCCGACCTTGATGATCCGCTCGGCGAGCTCGGCGGCGCGGTCGCCGAACCCCGGATGCGCGAACAGGTTCTGCGTCCCGTTCACCGCGGCCAGGATCGGCGCCAGGTCGTAGCGAGGGTTCTCGCATAGCTTCCGCGTCACCTTGTTCTCGGGACAGTCCATCGGGTGCTTGGCGGCGATCTCCTTGATGAGCTCGCTGCGCCGCTCGACCTCCCCGTTGAGGTCTTCCAGGCTACGGAGGCACGCCTCGATGGCCGGGTCGATGATCCCGGACGCGTAGTGGTGGGAGACCTTCCGTAGCGGCGACAGGTCATCGGTGCCCTTCAGCTCGAACACCCGGAGCTGGACGATCGGGTCCAGCGCCGCGGCGAGCAGCAGCACCCGGACGCTGAACGTCTTGCCCTGCCTCGGCATCGCCCCGACCAGCAGGTTTTGGAAGATCAGGGTGACGTTCACCGCGCGGCCTCGGACGTCGACGCCGAGCGGCAACGCCTGGAAGATGTCCGCACGGCCGTCCTTCAGTAGCGGCCACGCGGGCATGTGCAGCTCCCGCAGCGGCCGGTCGTCGACCCACAGGACCAGCCGCCCGGCGTGCTCGTCCGGGTCGGTCTCCGGCCACGTCGCGCTTGCCGATGATGTCGGCTGCGGTCTCACCGAACGGCAGGTCGACGTCAGGGCGCCACCCTGGCCCGTCACGGTAGGGGTCGGACACGGAGGTGATGCCCTCCCCACCGGCGGCGAGCGCCTTGTTCACCTCGGCGATGCCCAGTGACCCCAGGGCCCGGGTCACGATCGGCGCGGTCAGCTTCGGCGCCGAGGCCCCGGCGATGACCGCATGCTCCACGAACGGCCTGCCGATCGGCCGGCCCAGGTAGCCCAGCAGCATGACCAGCGTGAACACCAGCGGGTACGAGGACGGCGGCGACACCCACACCGGACCAGTCCTGGCGCCAGTGCCACGTGACCGTCCTGTAGCCGTGATCCTCACTGATTACGCAGGCGGGTTGATGATCCGATTCATCTTGCGTCGGTCGATCTGCAAATCACGGGCGACGGCACGCTGGCTGGCGCCCGCCTGGTACCGCGCCTGCACCAGTTGCTCCAGCGTTGGTTCCTAGACCGGCGCAATGGGCAGGCTCGGCTCAGGAGACGGTGCCGTAGGACTACCGAACGTGTCGGACCCCGCCTTCACGTTGCCCTCCGAGCCTGCCCGGATGAGCGTCATGAGCAGCTCGAACGACCCAACAAGGGCCAAGACCGGCCAGGCATTGACTAGGGCACCGATAACGCCGCGGTTCAGGCCATGCGCCACATTGGCACCGACCGTGGCCACCATGCCCACCCCCGAGGCTCCACTTTGCCAACGCTGGTACACGTTGTTTCGGCGCTTGGCGTCGAGGATGACCATCGGCGCGGCCCAGATGAGGCCATCCCCCGGTGAGCGGTACCAGCCGCGCGGTAGTCCCCGACTCTCCGTGCGAGCGCACCAACTCGTAGGCGTGCCAGCAGGAGGTGACAGCGGCCACGCCGACCACCGCCAAAGCGGTGATGACCGGGATGGTCGGCTCTGGTTCTACCGGTGGATGATCCAATAAGCGATTACAGATACGAGGCTGGCGCCGAGCGCGGAAGCGATCCCGCGAGTAAGGGCGAAAAGCGAGGCGTGTACGAGACGGCGGCGCATGGGCTTGCCAAGCATGCATTCTCCTCAACTCGAGTCGTGATGTCGTCGTTGTCAATGACAGCCGTCCGGAGGGTTTTCGGCGATCAGTCGCGCAGTCGGTCAACGACGGGCAAGGTAGTTGACCTGGAGGTTTGACCTCAGGGAGATGTTTTCCGGTTGCGTTCGGTCCGGATTCGGTAGCGTTTGCGAGTGGCTGAGGAGCACAGCAGCAGCACCAAGGTGTTCACTACCGCGTTGCGCGAGCTGTACAAGGCGGCGGGCTCGCCGCCGTACAAGGCTGTGGTCAAGCGGGCGCAAGTCCAGCAGCCGGCCATATCGATGTCGACCACGTCGCTGAGTGACTGGCTGGCAGGCAAGCATGTGCCAGCTAAACCCGAGACCGCGAAGTTCTTGGTGCGATATCTGCGGAGTGAAGCAGCACGCCGAAATCGGAGTTTCCGGGTGGCCTCAGATGAGCGGTGGGAGGAGATGCGCGAGGCGGCGCTCAGGGAACGGAATGAGGGCCGCCAGAGCGGTCGGCCACCCAAGCGACGCGACCGTGACGAGTTCCCCGACAGGCAAGATACTGACGATGATAGCGAGACCCCTCAACCGGTCTTCGCTACCGTCGAAGAATATGTTACCGAACGCTTTATCCCCATGTATCGCCGTATCCTCGGCAGCGAATTCCGGTGGTGTCCTCGCTGGTGGGAGCATGCCGAAGCGATCTCCCGACTGACGGCGATATGGCACTCATGGGAAGTTAAACGACTGGAACCTGGTACCGGAATACCCGAGTGGTACAGAGATTACTTGGACCCACAGCTTCCAATCTTGATGGGCCCAAATGGGCCGTTCGCGATGTGCAACGAATACGAGCATAAAGAAATTTCTCAGGCGCGACTTGTTCCAGCCCCTGATGGGTATTGGGATCCGTCATGACACTTCCGCCCAGTATGAGAAGAGCCCTCCACCAAGAGATTTTGGTGTAGGACCTCTCTACTTCATGCGGGTTGGTCAATGATGCGTTTGACTTTGCGGCGGTCGATCTTCAGTTCACGAGCGATGGCTCGTTGACTTTCGCCCGCTCCGTGCCGCACGCGCACCATCTGCTCCAGAGTTGGCGTCTCCGACGGCTCAAGTGGTGCATCGCGTTCTGCCGCTGGCGGAGCATGGCTCTCAGCCTCATCTGGCGCCGATTCCATCGTGCTGGCTTCGGACCTGATCAGCATCATGAGCAACTCGTAGGAACCGACGAGCGCCAGAGCGGGCCACGCGCTGACCAGGGCACCGATCGGTCCGTGGCCCATCCCGTGCGCCAGGTTGGCGCCGACAGTCGCCACGATCCCGACGCCCAGGCTCCAGCCAGCCAACGGTGGAACACGTCGGTCGCGCCGATTGGCATCGAGGATCACCATCGACGCGGCCCAGATGAGACCGTCCACGGTGACGGGCACCAGCCGGGCTGTTGGACCGGACTCCCCGTGAGTGACAACGAGTTCGTACGCGTGGCGATAAGAGATGATCGTGGCTACCACGGCGACGGTCAGCACCGCCACCGCCGTCGTGATCCGGATGAGTCGATCGATCATCGGCTTTCCCGCAGGCGCATCCAACGCTCCTCGCTGATCGGGCGAAGCTCGCTGGAGTCACGGAAGCATGCAGGACACAGAAGGTCCTCCGGCGCGTCTCCGTTCGGCACGTTCGGACCGGGCTCGGCAAAATCGAGTACCTTGACGACGACGTAGCACTCATCCGGGCAGCACTGGCGCAAGATCGAGCCGGGCAGCCATGCCCACGTGCACCGGTCGTGGGCGTCGGCACCACAGGGCGGATACCAGACCAGCAACGTGCTGCCATTGGGAAACTGAGGGTCGTTCTCTTCGTTGATCTTGTTTCTCATGGGGGCTCCCCTCCCGCCGGGAGGGAGCCACGGGAGCCATCTCGGGAGCCAATGCCTCCAAGCTCCCTCGGACCCGCCGCGACTCCCTCAGGGCATTGGTGCAGGTGAGGGGCTCCCCGATCGACTCAGGCAGACCTAGATCGACTCACCGGAATTGCTTCGGGACGAAGAGGTCGTGGGTTCAAATCCCGCCACCCCGACCAGGTCAGAGGCCCTGTACCGCTCCGGTACAGGGCCTCTTTCTATGCTGGGCCGCCTAACGACTCAAGCTAGGTCGACTTCCAACGCCCCGCCGATGATCTCGGCCCCTACGTGATGACCGGACGCAGCTCGTGAAGGTAGACCGCCTCCGTCGTCGCCGTCGTCGTGTGCCCGACCGAACGCGAGAGCCTCGGCCGACGAGGTCGCGACGTTCGTCGCCTTCCTCCTCAGCAACGAGGCGGCGTTCATAACCGGTGCCGCCCTCGCGATCGACGGGGGCGGCACGGCGGGGTGAGACGGCGGGCGCGACGCGGCGTCAGCGCGTCGCGCCCGCGGAGGCGGACGGGGATCCGGAGGCTGGCGCGGGCCCGACGGATTCTACGGCTGTGGTCATGGCGATCCTTGAATGTCCTTCGCGGGCCTCAGAACATGCCGTTCGGGTTCGCGGACCGCTCAGGGATCGGCTGCATGACGTCCCAGTGCTCGACGATACGGTCGCCGTCGAACCGGAAGATGTCGACGATGGCGGTACCGGTCTGGCCGGGCACCCGCACGCCGTGGACGTGCGCGACGACGTAGTCGCCCTCGGCGACGATCCGCTTGACCTCGGCGCGGAGGCCGGGGAACTCCTCGGCGATCTGCGTGACGAACCCCTTGAAGCCCTCGACGCCGTCGGCGATCCGCGGGTTGTGCTGGACGTAGCGGTCGCCGATAAGAGCTGACGCGGCGGCGAAGTCCTTGTTGTTCAGGCCAGCCTCGTAGAAGGCGAGGACGGTCTGTTTGTTCCTCTCGAGCTGCTCGGACGTGGTGTCCATGGTGATGCCTCTCCGTAAGTGAACGACTGTTGTGTTACAACTGTAGCCTAACGGCCGTTCCTCTACAATTGCGGTCATGGACTCGACTTCCTCGGTCAGGCGCGGCAGCCGGGACCGCAACCCGCGGGGCCAGGGCGAACGCCTGCGGGCGGACATCGTCACGGCCGCCCTGCGCATGCTCGACGAGCTGGCCGACGACGAGGCGCTGTCGCTACGCGCCGTCGCGCGCGAGGTCGGTATCGCCGCGACGTCCGTCTACATCCACTTCGCCGACCGCGACGCCCTGGTGCTTGCCGCCATCCGGCGCTGCAACGACGACCTGTTGCGCGCCGTCGACGAGGCCGGGGCCGCCTCCGACGATCCGGTGCAGCTGCTGCGCGCCCGCACCGTGCTGCTCGGCACCTGGGCCCACCGGCACCCGGGCCTGTACAAGGTGCTGCACGAGAGCACGCTCAACCGGCGCACCGACATGTCGTTCAAGAACGAGCTGGCAGAGCGGACCACCGCCGCGATCCAGCGGTGCATGGATGCCGGGCTCGCGCCGATCGACGACGCCGCAACCGTCACGTTCGACCTGCGCGCGGCCGTCCACGGCACCGTCTCGATGCGCGTCAACCAGCCCGATCTGCCATGGCCACCGCTGGAGGAGCAAGTCGACCGCTTCCTGGTCAAGCTCGTCGGCGTCCGTATGGCATGATCGCTGTGGCTGCCCAGTCGGACGCCGCTCGCATGGGTCGAATAGCCCGTTACGTTCACCTGGTGGCGTGTGGCCAGCCCCTCCGGCGTCTGATGCCCGGGTAGATCGCGCCCGCGGACGGTCTACGTCAATTCCGCCACCGCTCACCCCGCTGTAGAGATCCTCGAGCGTTTTGAATCAGAGGCGTATGCATCCCATGTATCTCATGTATCCCTGAGGCGCTGACCAGGACAAACGCGGGATAAATCTTGGATACACGTATGACTGCACGTGATCTGAGCAGATGTACGGATGGGCCGCCTGAAAGGCCGCCTACTTCTGCGGTCAACCACGAACGTCGACGAACTCCGCTGATGGCGTCTGCGCCGGTCGCGCTCCTGCTCGGGCAGGGAAGCGCAGGTCACCCGAGCCTGGGATTCATTCGGGACGAAGAGGTCGTGGGTTCAAATCCCGCCACCCCGACACAGGTCAGGCCCCTTTCGGGGCTTGGCCCGGAGAACTAAAACGTTCTCCTGTGGGAATTCTGTGGGACGATCTTCGGATCGTCCCACTTTCCTTTCTGGGCACGGGCCATCAGAACCTCGTCGAGGGCGATCATCAGAGACCGTGGATTCATCGCCAGACGAGCGTCCAGCGCCGCGAACCACCGCTCGGGAGCTGATCGCACACCTCCGTCCGCATGGTCTGCGTCACATGTGAGTACCGGCCGCCGATCCCCTCCAGCTCGTGACCGAGTCGCTCATGGCCGAGGACCTCCGGCGTACGCAGCTCGGCCATCAGCGTCTTGTGGGAGTGCCGCAGACCGTGGGGTGTTAGCCCGCGGGCGATCGGCGTCCAGTTCGCTTCCGCGCGGCCGGCGGCGTTCCGGCCGCGGACTGGCACACCGGGGAACGGGTCGGCGAGCAGCGGCACCGGCCGGGCCTTCTGCGGGCTCTTGGGCGGGAACCACCCCGTCGCCGCCGGTTGAAAGATCCAAGTCGCGAATCCGCTCCGTCGCCAGTGAGCAGCGACGGCCGCGTGGACCCGGCCGCCGCGAACGAACCCGAGACCAGCGATCGCGTCCTCGACCAGGACCCGGGTTCTCTCGGCCACCCGCTCGGGCCGGTTAAGGACGTTCGACACCGTCTCGGCCGAGACGCCGGCGCGGCGGGCGACGTCGGCAAGGCCCGCGCCCCTCGGCCCGGCGGCGTCCTTCCCACGGAACACGTACGTCAGCCCGTGGCAGGCGCACGGCCCGCGGCGCCGTACGGGCGATGTGCGCGGACACCAGCGCGGAGAACCGGTGCGGCAGCGTCCACGTCCCTGAAGGAGTTGTCTTTCGGCGGGCGGCGCAACAGGCTGCCGTCGTCGAGCTCGTACAGCTGGTGCGCGTCCGGTGGTGCGTGCCGCTGCGTCTGCGCGCTTCTCCGGCGGTGTACGAGTCCCACCTCCGAGGATCGCCTCGCCGGCGTCCTGGCAGCAGATGAGCGTGGTGAATCGGAGCCGCCAGATCTCGGTCATGAGCGGGACCATCTCCACATCGACGTCGACGATCGCACCGGTCGGCGTGGTCACCAGCTGGGCGGGGTGTACCTGGGTCCAGGCGGTCACCGCAGGCTCCTGCGGTAGTCGGCCCACCGGCGGGTGAGTTCGGCGTGCTCGGTAACCCAGCCTTCACCGTTGCCGGCCGCGTGCCGGGCCCACCGCTCGGCGAACGCGTCGGAGAACAGGTCGACGTCGGCTGGGTCGGCGCTGGCCCATGAGGGGAACCGGGCGACCCATCGCGCGGCCTCGGCCGGTGTATGGCCCGCCTTGAGCAGCCAGGGGATCAGGAGGCCCAACTCCACCCAAGCCGCTCCGCGGGAGGTGAACGCCCAGTCCACGACGTAGGCGCGGCCGTCGTCGGTGATGAGCAGGTTGGTGGCGTTCACGTCGGTGTGCAGGAGCGCGTCACCGGCCATCGGTGTCACGTCGTCGGCGACGGTCTCCCAGCGCCGCTCGACCCGCATGCCGACCACGTCGGGGCAGGGCACCGCCTGAAGGCCGTCGATGACTTTTACCAGCAGTTCGAGGTCTGGCGAGCCCGGTGAGTAGTCGGCATGCCTGCCGTGCACATGCTCGAACCCGAGGGCGAGCCACCCCCCGGCCTCTGCTTCCCACAGAAGCCGGGGGGCGAACTCGCACACGTGCAGGTTGATCCTGGCCTCGTTACGCAGGGACCGGACCTCCGGCCCGTCCCGATCCGCCGACACTTTCCGGGCGGCTTTGACGAACACCCGCCCGCCCACGGCGTGCACGGTGGCGGCGATGTCGGCGTGGTTCCCGGTCGGCGCGGGCTCGACGTGGTGGATCGGGCCGGTGTGCGCCTTGATCGCGCCGAGCACCTCGGGCGGCAGATCGGTCCAGTCGCTACGCATGAGACCCCTTGTCGGATCCGGATGGTGTGCGGACCGTCCGACACGATGCCATCCCAGCTGCCCATCGGCACCAGACCGCCCATGCATCACTACCGGTACGACCCGGGGAAAGGTGATGCCTACGCCGCAACGACGCTGTCATGGCTCGGGGATCCGGCCGCCGAGCCGTACGCCAGACGGGTGCTCGCTCGCTTGGAATCAGTGGCAGAGGGTCCGCCACGTCCACGCCGGGCCGCATCCGCGCGTCTTGACCTGTCGCTGGCGCTGCTGGCTGCCGGTCAGCCCGACGAGGCAGCACAACTGACCCATGCGGCAATCATGAGCGGCGTGCTGGTGCCGTCGAACTACTGGCGGGCGTCCGAGGTGCGTCCCACTGCGTCCACCGGTCGAGGAACGGCTCCTGCAGATCTCCACGGACCAGCGTCCGGCCGGCGACGATGGCGCACTCCGGGGCCTTTTCTGTCTTCGCGGTCGTCAAGAGCCGATCGGGGAGCCGACCGACCTTGGGCGATCGCCTGCGACCGGTTGGGTCGTGGCCAGTTGATTGAGGTCGAAGCAGACCTACAGACTGACCCGGTTTTCCATATGAGTGCGTTTCGTTCTAGCCCCGCGAATACGCCCACTGTCCAAAGGTTTATCGATAGCGAGATCATCGCAATCCACTGGTGAGCCTCACGCTGCGGCATCGGCTGCTGCGCTGCTAACGCGGGGGCAGGCCGAATACGCCCGCTCCGTTTGCTGCAGTGGCGCGCCCTCGGGGCCTACGCAGTAGCCACTTCTAGATATGATCACTGCTCGAAATCGCCCCGTACGACCCGAGGCACGATTCTCGCCGACCGAAATGGAGAAAGCATGGGACTCGCTGATCTGGAGACCGTCGACCTCGTCTCGTCCGACCCGGAAGGCGGCGAGGAATTGCACGTCATCGCGGGCGCGGGCTGGCCTGTGGAGGACGAAGCGCTGTATCACGTCCAGTTGCTCATCAAGATCGCCGGGGTGCTCGGATACGCCGAGAGCAGGCGGGCGGAGGGCAAGCGCTCCACGGTGACCGTGTGGGGGCCCGATGAGCCACCGGCCGGGGTACTGGAGTACCTGCGCTCCAAGGGCGTCAGGGTCCTGACCGGTGACCCTGGCTCCCGTCAGCAGGCCTCCGGACGCGTGCCGCGGATCCCGAACCTGCCCGACGGACAACCCGACATCAACGCTCTGCAGGCCGCGAACGCCGCGAACTTCGCCAGGCGACACGGCTTGGACGGGTCGGTGGAGTCGCTGCCGAGACTCGACGAGATCCTGGAGGCC
This sequence comes from Actinomadura sp. HBU206391, assembly GCF_014323665.1. Classification (GTDB taxonomy): domain Bacteria; phylum Actinomycetota; class Actinomycetes; order Streptosporangiales; family Streptosporangiaceae; genus Actinomadura_C. The sequence continues at coordinate 72,430 of NZ_JABVEB010000001.1, forward strand.
AGACGTGCGGAGCACGGCCTGGGGCCGGACGATGTCGATGAGGACTTCACCGACGGCGATCTGATCGTGCTCGGCGGCGCCTACGCCGGCGAGGTGATGCGGGCGGCCGTCGGGGGCACCTGGGCGCTCGGCCCGCACGGGCCGCTCGGGCCGGTGCATCTACGGGTCGGGACGATGTCCGCCAACGTGCTGGGCAAGGTTCACAAGTACTTGCAGCACGGCGCCGCCGAATCCGTGAGCGGGATGGTGACCTTTGGGATATCGGAGCTCAACGGGCACTGATTTCCCGCCCGGCGAGGCCACGTCCTCGGGGCTCGGCCCGGCGTCGGTGCAGGTGAGGGGCTCCCCGATCGACTCAGACAAACCTCAACCGACTCACCGGAATGCTTCTGGACGAGAGGTCGTGGGTTCAAATCCCGCCACCACGACGCAGGTCAGGCCCTCTCTCGGGGCCTGGAACGGAGAGGGTACGCCCTCTCCGCGGGAGAATTCCGGGAGACGATCTTCGGATCGTCTCCCATCTTCTTTTTCAGCCGGGTCTTCAGCGACTCGTCGAGCGCAGGCACGAGTGAACCCGGGTGCATCGCCGCCCGCGCATCGGGGGACGCCCGGTCAACTCCCCGCACAACTGGCGCGCATCGCCGATTGCGCAGCGGTATTCAGGGTGCGGTTCTGGGAGGTCTTGCGGTACTTTCGACGCAGCGCCCCTCGGTGCGAAGGCCCCGGCTACTTCGGTGGATGCGCTTCGGCGCGTGTGAAACTACGCCGGTGCTGTATTGATCTCGGGGGGATACAACTTCAGATCGTTCCCGGTGCGCAGGCAATGGTCACCTCCACCTTGTGATTGGGAGGTCGCGGGTTCAAATCCCGTCGTCCCCCGCGGGGATGTAGCTCAGTCAGGCAGAGCCCTTACGTCACCGTCGCCGACTTGATCTCGGGCACGATTCCGAAGGCTCCTCCCGGTGCGACGGAAGGAGCGTTTCGCATGTCCAAGTTCAACCGCGCGGGTGTCGGCGCCGCGACGTCGAGCCCGGTGAAGTCCGAGCCGACGCCGTCCGGCCGCACCCATGAGGGAGCGCCCGGGTACGCCCGCGACGCCAAGAGCGAGCTCTACCTCCTCGCGATCAGCAACATGGTCGGCGAGGAGACCTTCTACGAGCAGGCCAGGCAGCGCGACGACCGGTACGTCCATCTCGTCCAGCGGTGCGCCATCGAAGACCCCGTCTGGACCGCCGGCCTGCTCGAGTGGATGCGCAGCGAGGCGAACATGCGGTCGGCCGCGCTGGTCGGCGCCGCCGAGTACGTCCGCGGCCGGCTGCAGCACGGCGGCGAACAGCCCCTCCCGCGCAAGCACCACACCGTCGAGGGCGGCGACTCCCTCGGCTACTCGATCGCGGCGAACCGCCGGGTCATCGCGTCGGTGCTCCAGCGCGCCGACGAGCCGGGCGAACTGCTCGCGTACTGGACGTCCAAGTACGGGCGGTCGGTGCCCAAGCCGATCAAGCGCGGCATCGAGGATGCCCTCCGCCGCCTGTACACCGAGCGCTCGCTGCTCAAGTACGACAGCGCCGGCGCCGGCTACCGGTTCGGCGATGTCATCGAGCTCACCCACCCGTCGCCGTCCTCGGCCCCGCAAGGTGATCTGTTCAAGCACGCGATCGACCGGCGCCACGGCCGCGACGTCCCCATCCCGGAGTCGCTCGTGATGCTCGGGAACCGGGCCGAGCTGATGTCGTGGCCGGTGGAGGAGCGGCGTGCGCTGTTCGACCGCACCCAGGCGGCCTTCGTGCTCAAGGACGCCGGGATGACGTGGGAGGCGGTCGCCGGGTGGCTGCAGGGGCCCATGGACGCGAAGGTGTGGGAGTCGATCGTCCCGAGCATGGGGATCTTCGCGCTCGTGCGGAACCTCCGGAACTTCGACGAGGCCGAGGTGTCCGATGAGGTCGCCGCCCAGGTCGCGGCGAAGCTCACCGACCGCGCAGTGATCGCGAAGTCTCGGATGCTGCCGTTCCGGTTCCTGTCCGCGCACCGCGCCGCGCCGTCGCTGCGGTGGGCGTGGCCGCTCGAGCAGGCCCTCAACCACTCGCTCGACAACGTCCCGCGGCTGCCCGGCCGGACGCTCGTGCTGGTCGACCGGTCACCGTCGATGTGGCACGCACAGTTCTCCAAGCGGTCGACGATGCCGTGGGCGGACGCCGCCGCGGTGTTCGGCGCCGCGGTCGCGCTGCGCGCCCAGGACGCCGACCTGGTCGAATTCGGCATCGAGAACGCCCCGATCCGGTTCAGGCGCGGCGAGTCGGTGCTGAAGGTGATCGATCGGTTCCGCCGGCTGAACGGCACCGACATCCCCTCGGCCGTGAAGGCGCACCTGCGCGGGCACGACCGGATCGTCATCGTCACCGACGAGCAGACCCGACCCGGCTACCTGCCCTCCAACGGACAGGGCTGGGGCGGGATGGCACCGACCGCGATCGACGAACTAATCCCGCAGAGCACGGCGCTGTACATGTGGAACTTCGGCGGCTACACCCACGGCGCGACGCCGTCCGGCTCCCCCAACCGGCACACCTTCGGCGGGCTCTCCGACGCGGCCTTCGGGATGATCCCGCTCCTGGAGCGGGGGCGCGACGCGGCGTGGCCGTGGGAGGTGGCGAGCGGCTCGTAACACGCGGCCGGCATCCCAACGCAAGGTTGAGGCAGTACAGAGGGCCCTGCACCGTCACAATGCAGGGCCCTCCGCCCCACGTGGCCGCCTGAAGGCCGCCTATCACCTGGGCAGTGCCGGCCGTCGCCCTGAGCGGGCGTGATCCAGGACGCCGGCCAGAGCAGCGGCGGCGATCACCGCTGCCCGCGAACCCTAGGAATTCACGCGTCACAACGGGCGCAGGTGCTCGATCGTGACGTGGTGCTGCTCGGTCAGCCGCTGGGCGATCAACGAGCGGTGGCAGGCCTCGGGGTCGCGCTCGACACAGAGCAGCGCTGCGGTCCCACTGCTCGACAGCTCCGACACGATCGGCGTGAGGCTGGCGCGGTCGAGGATCTCGGTCGTGTAGCGGCGGGTGTACTCGGCAGCGAGTTCGCGGCGCGAGCGCTTGCCGGCCCCTTGGCGGTCATCCTCGGCGTACTGGAGCCGACGTAGCTCGGTGGTCGGGGCGAGCTCGGGGTGGTGCTCGTAGGCGATCCGAGCATGGGCGAGGGCCGCCTGCAGCCGACGTGAGTTCGCCCAGGCGTACTCGGGTCCGCGGACACCGCGGCGCCGGCGTACGTCGAGCAGCAGACGAACGTCCGCGTGCCGCAGTCGTTGCAGGAAGGACTCGCCGCCGAAGCCATAGACGCCGATCGTCACCATCCTGAGCACCGCACATCACCCACCTGCCTACCACTCGTACCGGTTCGACCGGCAGGGCTGCCGGAGGCGGCGAGGCCGCATCATCCGACGGCGGTCCCCTCAAGCTCGACCATCAGGTCGCAGTACAGGGTCCGGGTGTGCCCGGAGACGATCTCACCCTGGTTGTACCCCATCTCCACCGACCACGCCCACGGGTTTACCGTCGTTCGCTCCATTGCCATATCAGCTCCATTCGATTCGTCGACATCACGTACGTCCATCGGCTAGGCAGCCGCCGTCTTTTCGTCGCGTTGATCAGCATCGCGGTAAATCACGACATCCTGTGTCGTGTATTTCTGTAGAGTTTTCGTATGCGCGCCGACCGGTTGGTCTCGCTGGTGCTGCTGCTGCGCCAGCACGGTCGGCTGTCAGCGGCGGCGCTGGCCCGCGAGCTGGAGGTATCCACCCGCACCGTGCTGCGCGACATCGAGGCGCTGTCCGCGGCCGGCGTCCCGGTCTACGCCGAACGCGGCCGGCACGGCGGTTTCGCGTTGTTGCCCGGTTTCCGGACCGAGCTCACCGGACTGAACCACGACGAGGCCCTTGCCCTGCTGGTCGCCGGTTCGCGGCGCGGCGCGCAGGCATTCGGCCTCGGCTCGGCGCTCGCATCGGCGATGCTCAAGGTGGTCGACGCGCTCCCCGAAAGCTATCGGGACACCGCGGCCGGCGCGGCCCAGCGATTGCTCATCGACCCGGAGACCGACCTCCTCTCGCGTCGGCTGGTCGCTGAGGAGGTGCCTGACACCATCGTGGCCGAGGTCCTGCGCGCGGTGTTCGCCGGACACAAGCTGCGCATCCACTACGCGGCTGTGGACCAGACCCCGCAGTGGCGCACGGTGGACCCGATCGGCCTGGTCACCGTACGCGACCAGGCCTATTTGCTGGCCACGAGGTCTGGCGAGGACCGCACCTACCGGCTGTCCCGGGTCTTGGCCGCCGAGGAACTCGCCGAACCCGCACAACGACCAGACCGGGTCGATCTGGACCGGGCCTGGCAGGAACGCAGCACGCGGTTCCGGACCGGCGGCGACCAAGTCACCGTGCTGGTACGGGTGAACCCGGCGCGGCGGGAGGACCTGGTGGGCACCGCACTGGCCGTCCGCGCCGAAGAAGCCGACCCAGACGGCCGGCTGCGGCTGGAGGTGACCTTCCAAGATCCGAGACACGCCGAATGGGCGCTGTGGCAGCTCAGCACGAACGCGGAAGCCCTGGCCCCGCAGTGGTTGCGCAACTCCCTGCGCAACCGCGCCGCCGCGATCGCCACCCGCTACGGAATGTCATCCTGAGAGTTGTCGCCTTCTTGGGGTAGCGGTGGCCGACCGAGTTGCCAACTTCTCAGCGCCTGTGTAGCGGCCGTGTCGCAGGTGCGAACGGGTTTGGTCGCGGGTGTCACAGAGGTGTCAGGACCATGAGGATCTCGTCTAGGTCGTCACCGGGGGCGAGGCGGAGGGCGCTGGGCCAGCGGCCGATCTCTTTCCAGCCGAGACCACCGTAGAAGTCCTCCAGGCCGACACCGGCCCGCGCGGCCAGATGGAGTTGTTCCAGGCCCATCGCATCGCGGGCGACCTGGCGGGTGTGGTTCATGAGGGCGGACCCGATGCCACGGCCGCGGAAGGCGGTGTGTGACTGGACGTGGTAGACGGTGCCCCAGTGCGCGACCAGCGGATGGGGGTCGCGGCGGATGTTCAGCCAGCCCGCCAGAACGCCGTCGACCAGAGCCACGACCAATCGGCTGCGCTGTGGGTGCAGGCCGGTGATGAGCTGTTCGGCCACCGGGGCGACATCCTCGACGGTGACGGGAGGGAAGGGGAACCCCGCGGCTCCGCCGGCATTGGTCACCTTGACCCAGCAGTCGACCAGCTCGCGGGTCAGCTCGGCGTCGATCTCATGAGGGTGGTGGATCTGACGCATATCGGGGACGTTTTTGCTGGTCATGGCAGGGATTGCGACAGACGGCCCTGCAGGCTGAGGACGTCCAGGTCGGCCCGTGCGGGCCGACCTGGACGTGACGATCAGACGAGGTCGAACCGGTCGAGGTTCATCACCTTGTCCCACGCCGCGACGAAGTCGTTCACGAACTTCGACTTCGCGTCGTCGCTCGCGTAGACCTCGGCGACCGCGCGCAGCTCGGAGTTCGAGCCGAAGACGAGGTCGACGCGGCTACCGGTCCACTTGACCTCGCCCGTGGCGCGGTCGCGACCCTCGAAGGTCCCCGCGTCCTCGGACGTCGCCTTCCACTCCGTCCCCATGTCGAGCAGGTTCGTGAAGAAGTCGTTGGTCAGCGACCCGGGCGTCGAGGTGAAGACGCCCAGCGGGGACTGCCCGGAGTTCGCGCCCAGGACGCGCAGGCCGCCCACGAGGACGGTCATCTCGGGCGCGCTCAGGGTCAGCAGGTTCGCGCGGTCGACCAGGAGGAACTCGGCCGGCAGCCGGTTGCCCTTTCCGAGGTGGTTGCGGAACCCGTCAGCGGTCGGCTCGATCGCGACGAACGACTCCACGTCGGTCTGCTCCTGCGACGCGTCCGTGCGCCCCGGGGTGAACGGGACCGCGACGTCGTGGCCGGCGTTCTTGGCGGCCTGCTCGACGGCGGCGCAGCCACCGAGCACGATCAGGTCGGCGAGCGAGACCTTCTTGCCACCGGTCTGGGAGCTGTTGAAGGCCTCCTGGATCCCCTCCAGGGTGCGCAGCACCTGCGCCAGCGTGTCGGGGTCGTTGGCCTCCCACTCCCGCTGGGGCTCGAGGCGGATGCGCGCCCCGTTCGCCCCGCCGCGCTTGTCGCTCCCGCGGAACGTCGAGGCCGACGCCCACGCGGTGGAGACGAGCTGGGAGATCGACAGCCCGGAGTCGAGGATCTTGCTCTTGAGTGCGGCGACGTCCTCGTCCCCGACCAGCTCGTGGTCGACGGCGGGTACGGGGTCCTGCCAGACCAGCGTCTCCTGCGGGACCAGCGGACCGAGGTAGCGCTGGATCGGACCCATGTCACGGTGCGTCAGCTTGAACCACGCCCGGGCGAACGCGTCGGCGAACTCGTCGGGGTTCTCGAAGAAGCGCCGGGAGATCCGCTCGTAGATCGGGTCCACCCGCAGCGCGAGGTCGGTCGTCAGCATCGTCGGGGTGCGCGTGAGCTCACCGGTCTCGGGGTCCGGGACGGTGTTGGCCCCGGCCCCGTCCTTCGGCTTCCACTGGTGGGCGCCGGCGGGACTCTTGGTCAGCTCCCACTCGTAGCGGAACAGGTTGTCGAAGAAGCTGTTGCTCCACGTCGTCGGTGTGGCCGTCCAGGTGACCTCGAGGCCGCTGGTGATCGCGTCCCGGCCCTTGCCGCTGCCGAAGGACTGCTTCCAGCCGAGGCCCTGCTCCTCGAGAGGGGCGCCCTCGGGCTCGGGGCCGACGTACTGGTCCGGGTCGGCCGCACCGTGGGTCTTGCCGAACGTGTGCCCGCCCGCGATCAGCGCGACGGTCTCCTCGTCGTTCATCGCCATCCGCCGGAACGTCTCGCGGATGTCCCGGGCCGAGGCGAGCGGGTCCGGGTTGGCGTTCGGGCCCTCGGGGTTGACGTAGATGAGGCCCATCTGGACGGCGGCCAGCGGGTTCTCGAGCTCCCGGTCACCGGCGTACCGCTCGTCGCCGAGCCAGGTGCGCTCGGGACCCCAGTAGACGTCCTCGTCGGGCTCCCAGACGTCGGCCCGGCCGCCGGCGAAGCCGAAGGTCTTGAAGCCCATCGTCTCCAGGGCGCGGTTGCCCGTGAAGATCATCAGGTCGGCCCACGAGATCTTGCGGCCGTACTTCTTCTTCACCGGCCAGAGCAGGCGGCGTGCCTTGTCGAGGTTCCCGTTGTCGGGCCAGCTGTTGAGCGGCGCGAAGCGCTGCATGCCGGCGCCGGCGCCGCCGCGGCCGTCCTCGATGCGATACGTGCCGGCGCTGTGCCACGCCATTCGGATCATGAACGGCCCGTAATGGCCGAAGTCGGCGGGCCACCAGTCCTGCGACGCCGTCAGCACCTCGTCGACGTCCCTCGCCAGGGCGTCGAGGTCGAGGGAGTTGAACTCAGCGGCGTAGTCGAAGTCCTCCCCCATGGGGTTCGCCACGGCGGGGTGCTTCCGGAGGATCTTCAGATTGAGCTGGTTCGGCCACCAGTCACGGTTGCTCCCGCCCTCGGTCGGGTGATTGAAGCGCCCGGCTGAGACCGGGCATCCGCCCGCGCTCTCCTCATTCATCTCACCGACGCGGGTGTCATGGCTTTCAGACACGGGAATCCTTCCGGATCAGAGCTTGCGCTCAGGAACTTTTTGCGGTGGAGCAACCGGGGCACAGGCCCCAGTAGACGACCTCGGCCTCGTCGATCGCGAAGCCCTGATCGTTGGACGCGGTCAGGCAGGGCGCCTCGCCGACCGCGCAGTCGACATCGGCGACGACACCGCACGACCGGCACACGACGTGGTGGTGGTTGTCCCCGATGCGCCCCTCGAACCGGGCCGGGCTGCCGGCCGGTTCGATGCGGCGCACGAGTCCCGCCGCGGTGAGCGCATGGAGGGCCTCGTACACGGCTTGAAGGGAGACATGGCCCACGCGATCGCGCACCCCGGAGGCGATCGCCTCGACGCCGAGGTGGTCACCGGCACGGACGGTCTCGAGCAGTGCGACGCGGGCGGCCGTCACCCGCAGGCCGACACCGCGCAACTCCTCGGCGGTGGTCGGAATCCGGGATGCGGTCATGGGCCAAACCTACCCTTACAAACGCGAACGATCCAAGACAACGAATAGTCCAAGTCTAGATGCCGCGTCGGCAACGGTGGTCGGCGGCCTGGTCGAACGCCTGTACGCCTGTACGCGATGGCCGACAACGCGGACGGCCCACCCACACCGGCTGGGTGTGGGTGGGCCGGGGAGCGCCGGCTGTCAGGCGCAGGTGTATCCGGACGGAACCTCGGCATTGCCGTTCGGGCGGCTCGCCTGGAAACCGACGCTGGTGCTGGCTCCGGGGGCGAGCGTGCCGTTGTGGCCGGCGTTCCTGATGATCACGGTCTGCCCGCTGACGGTGACGGCGCCGTTCCACGAGCCGGTCAGCGTGTGCCCGGCCGGCAGCGTGAAGGTGACCGCCCATCCGGTCCTCGTCGAGGTGCCGGTGTTGGTAATGGTCAGCGGCTGGACGACGTACCCGGTGGGCCATTGGGTCTGCACGGTCGCAACGACCGTGCAGGTTCCGGTGGACGTGCCGGGCTGGGTGGTGACCTCCGCGGTGTTCGAGACCGGCGAGGTGTTGCCCGCGTCGTCCTTCGCCCTGACCTGGTAGCGATAGGTGGTGCTCGGGGTCAGGCCGGTGTCGCCGAACGAGGTCGTGACCGAGGTGCCGACCTGGGTGAACGTGCCACCGCTCGCGCCGGGCGCGCGCAGGATGTCGTAGCCCGCGACGCCGTTGTCGTCCGTCGAGGCGGTCCAGCTCAGGTTCGTGCCCGTGGAGGTGGTGCCCGAGGCCGCCAAGCCGGCCGGGGCCGTCGGCGGCGAGGTGTCGCCACCGCCGCCGGTGGTCGTGGTGAACGTGACCGGCTGCGAGTCGGCGGACAGGTTGCCCGCGCCGTCACGCGCCCGCACGTACACCTGGTACTGGGTGTTCGCGGTCAGCCCGGTAAGGGTGATCGAGTTGGTGGTGGACTGGCCGAGTTGCGGGTCGGTGGCGCCCTGCTCGCGGTGGACGTTGTAGCCGGCCAGGCCGGAACCGCCCTGGTCGGTGGACGCGGCCCAGGTGAGCGTGGCACTGGTGGCGGTCACGTTGGACGCGGCCGGGGTGCCCGGCGTACTCGGCGGAGTGGTGTCGCTGCCGGAATCGGTGAGGGTGGGAGTCTGCCAGTCTCTCCACTCGGACAGATTGCCGAGCGCCCTGGACGAGATCCTGATCGCGCCGGGAGCATTGCCCGTCTTCAGCAGGAACTTCTGGATGTTCTGCTGCAACGGGGTCCTCCATTCAGACCTGTTGGCGCAGTGGTTACCGTCCTGAATGTCGGACCAGTAGGTGATGTTGTCCCCCGCGCCGAGCGCCTTGTAGACCTCCGCTCCGCCCAAGGCCGCCACACTCGCCGACCTGGGACCCAGATTGGCGATGTGCGGATTGTCCATGATGAAAAGTCCTCGCGGCGCGACCATGCCCACCATCTGGTGCGTGTCCACCGGCAGCCTGGTCGGGCTGCTCGTGAAGGAGCCGAACGCGTCGCCCAGCCACGGCTGCTCTCCGTAGGCGCTGCTCAGACTCTGGGCGCCTTCCCCCGGAATCCCGCGGAAGATGGGAACACCAGCGCTACCCGACTCGATCGGCATGGTCAAAGCGATGCGCTGATCGAACGCACCGGTCACGAGGGCGCCCTTTCCGAACCGCGAACATCCCGTGACGCCGGTCGCATCCGCTTTGAGGATGCTGCCGTCCGACTGCTCGATGACGTCGATGATCCGGCTCACCCCCCAGCCCCAGGCGAGCAGCAGCCCTGTGCTGCTCGAGGAGCCGTAGACGCTGTAGAACGCGCCTTGTTTGTTGTTCCGTGGCGTGCCCTCTCGCCCGACCACGTAGGGGTCGTAGTTGATGACGGCGGCACCGGCCGCTCTGATGGCGGCCGTGTCGGCTCCAAGTCCTCCCAGGACGACGACGGCCGGGAAAGGTCCGGAACCACTCGGCAGTGAGACGCTCGCCGAGAAGCCGGCGCTCCTGCCGCCCTGGCTCACGTTCACCGTGATGCCGGTCCTCGAGACCGTCCCCGTGACACTCGCCGGCTTCACGGGCTTCTCGCCGTAGACGAATTTCTCCGCCAGCCTCTTGATCTCTTCCCGTCGGCACCGCCACTCGGACTTGGCGGAGATGCGCGTACCATCCAGCTTTCTGAAGGGATCGGGGAGCCTGGAGTCGGTGGGCAGGGATCCTGCGTCGGGCAGGCCGGGCACTGCGCAGTCGGCACCCTCGTTCTCGACTCCAGCGGCCGCAGCGGCCTCGGTGGGGGCCACCGTCACTGCGCCGGCGACCGAGAGCGTCACCGCCACGGCCAGCGCGACGACCCTCGAACGGACCTTGGAGCGGGCCAGGCTGGTGATCACTAGGGCTCTCCCTCCGGCCGGGGCATTGGCGATCAGTCTGAGAATCCGTTCGAAACATGTCAATGCGGATATCGAAATGTTTCGAAGACCGCCCACAGGTCGCTTCCCTGAGCTGGAAATATGCCTAATTCTGGTACCGAAACTTTCGGAAACCAAACTGAAGGTAAGGCGCTTTCCAGCTCGCCCGCCCTTGATCACCAAAGGGGCTCCTCTCACGCCCGCAGGGACCCACAGGACCTTGTGCACGGAGCCGGCCATGAGAGTTCGTTCCAGCGGCTTCCGGAAATGGCCACGCCCTTGCTCCGCCGGGTCGGGCGGCGCGACCCTGCGAGGTGAGCGATGACCTCGTCCAGAACACGAGGGTCGTCACACCGGACCAGGAGCGGCAACCGGCACGCGGAGTGGCGGGCGATGCCCCGGGCGAAACGCGACGGAGAACACCATGAAGGCGATCGTCCAAGACCAGTACGGCTCACCGGACGTCCTCAGGCTGGAGGACATCGACAAGCCCACCCTCAAGGACGACGAAGTGCTGGTGCGTGTGCACGCGGCCGGGCTGGATCCCAGCGTCTGGCACCTCATGACGGGCCTGCCGTACCTCGCTCGCATGGCCTTCGGCTTGCGGAGACCCAAGTTCCGCATTCGAGGCTGGGACGTCGCGGGGCGCGTTGAGGCGGTCGGCGAGAAGGTCACCGAGTTCCAGGCGGGTGACGAGGTGTTCGGTACCTGCAACGGGTCCTTCGCCGAGTACGCGTGTGCCAGAGAGGACAAGTCCGTGCCCAAGCCGGCGAACCTCACCTTCGAGCAGGCCGCAGCCGTACCCACCTCCGCCGTCACCGCGCTGCAGGGGCTCCGCGACAAGGGACGAATACAGCCGGGGCAGAAGGTTCTGATCATCGGTGCGGCCGGGGGCGTGGGGACGTTCGCGGTGCAACTGGCCAAGGCGTTCGGGGCGGACGTCACCGGCGTGTGCAGCACGACGAAGACGGACCTGGTCCGATCGATCGGCGCGGACGACGTCATCGACTACACACGCGACGACTTCGCCGACAGCGCGCACCGCTATGACCTCATCCTCGACACCGCAGGCATGCGTTCACTGTCACATCTCCGGCGCGCCCTCACCCCCAAAGGAACTCTCGTCATCGTCGGGGGCGAAGGAGAAGGACGATGGGTGGGGGGATCGGGGCGCACTCTCAAAGCGGTCTTGCTGTCACCGTTCGTGGGTCAGAAACTGCGTGGGCTGCTCGCGGCGGCGCGCAAGAAGGACCTTCAGTTCTTGACGGAGTTCATCGAGGCCGGCAAGGTCACGCCGGTCATCGACAGAACGTATCCGCTGAGCGAGGCCCCAGAGGCCATCCGGTATCTGGAGAAAGGCAACGCACGCGGCAAGGTCGTCATCACCATGTGAGCCGCGGCCCGTAGCGCAGCCTTCTTGTGGGCTCGACTCCTCCCGTCCTGGATCAGCGGCGGCCTGGTACCTGAACTCCGCTGCTGACTTCGGCCGTCCTGCGCTGGATGTGGGGCATCCGACTACGGCATCACGTCCTGTGGTGCCTGGCCGCGAGCACCGGCGTGATCCAGAGCAGGCGGCATGGAAGACGATTCGGGCCTGCGGTGGAGTACGGGTGACCGTTGACCACTTCGCACGGAAGGAACCTGTATGACGGAGACAGTGTCTTGACCGCCGATGTGGGCGAACAGGTGACCGACGCCGAGCTCGCCGCCCGGTTCCGGCGGGACCCGGAATCGTTCACCACCGTCTACGACCGGTACATCCAGGCCATCCACCGGTACGTGGCCGGAAGGCTGGACGCGCAGGCGGCCGAGGATCTCGCGGCAGAGACGTTCTGCGTGGCGTTCGACCGGCGTGACCGGTTCGACCCCGAGCGCGGCAACCTGCGGCCCTGGCTGTTCGGTATCGCCACCATCCTGGTGGCCCGTCACCGGCGCAAAGAGGCCCGTCACTACGAGGCGCTGGCGCGCATGGGCGCCGAGCCCGCCACCGACAGCCACGAGAACCGGGTCGTCGCCTCGGTGGCCGCCGCCCGAATGCAGCCGCAATTGGCCAAGGCCCTCGCCGCGCTGTCCCAGGGCGAGCGCGACGTCGTGCTGCTCGTCGCCCTGGGCCAGCTCAGCTATGACGAGGTGGGCGAGGCGCTCGGCATCCCCCCGGGCACGGTGGGTTCCCGGCTCAACCGTGCCCGCACCAAGCTGCACGACGCAATCGATCAGGAGGCAGTCAATGGATGACCTGCAGATGCTCGCCACCGCGCTGGACGCACCCGAGATGCCGCGCGAAGCGGTCGACCGCGGCCGGCACCGGCTCCAGAACAGGATGCGCGGCCCGGTGCCCAAGCGCCGCACCGGCTGGCTGACGGCCGGTCTCAGCCTGACGGCAGCGGCCGCGGCGGCCGCGGTCGTGGTCACCTCGGGTACGACGGCGCCCCCCGCCACCCCCAACAGCCCACCCGCGACGGCCCAGCCGTCGGCCCGGCAGATCCTGCTCGTGGCGGCCACCACGGCGGAGCGGACGCCAGAGGGTTCCGGCACCTACTGGTACGTCAAGACCACGTCCACTGGCGGAAGGGCGGACAAGCCGTTCCAGTCGGAGAGCTGGACTCGGCGCGATGGCCAGACCTGGTTCAGGGGAGAGAAGTCGCAGGGCAAGGTGGTCAAGCTCGCCCTACCCACGCCGTTCCGGCTGGGCGGCCCCGATGTGAGCTTCGCGCGGCTGCAGAAGCTGCCGACCAAGCCCGACGAGTTGAAGGCGTGGATCGCCGACGCCCTGAAGCGCAGTGACGTCAGGACCAGCGCGGGACGGCCGGACGCCGCTGTGCAGAGGCAATTGGTGTTGGACGGGCTGATCTCCCTGGTCTCGCAGCTGCCGGCCCCTCCGAAGGTCCGCGCCGCCGCCTTCCGGGCGATCGCCTCGTACCCGATCGTCAAGAGCCTCGGCGTGGTCAAGGGCGGGCAGGGACTACTGATCCCCTCTCATCAAGGACAGCAGGCGAGACTGGTCGTCGACACGGCGACCTCGCGGGTGCACGACACGAACTTCTACGTCACCGCCGACGGATCCCAGGCCTGGCTGCCGAGCGACCGCAGTGCGACGGTCGTCGCCGAGTGGACGAACCTGCTGCCCGACTAGGCCGCGCGGCACCGCGCCGCCGGGTCGGTGAAGACCCGTCTCGCGATCGGTGCACGCCGAGGAGTGACGTGTGACGCGTACCGGAACGGATGCGCGATCACTGGTGGCGGCGGCCGGCGTACGGCGGGGCCGCCGCCACGGGTCCGGCACGTCCTCGCCGACGACCGGGGACGGATGCACACCGACATCCACGGCCCGGCGAGTGCCCGGGGAATGACGTCATCGGGCCATTCAGCACGGTGCTCGACGCCGTCGGGGCGGAACCCGACTCCGAGTACCGAACGGCGATCGAACCCGAACTGCAGCTCGCCCTCACGTTCGGCCGGCCCATCGCGACGCCGGACCCGGAGTCGATGCCCACCACGACGAGTGACGCCCCCTCGACCTGACCGCAGGTCTGCGCCTTGCGACACACCCGTTGAATGCCGGTCCGTCCTCGCTGCCACCGGTCTATGTTGGCAAGCCGGAGAAACGCGGTTCGCCCCGCTGCTGCGGCTCTGTCCGCATGGGTGAAGCAGGCCGCGCTCGGAGGAGGAGGACGACGACGTGTCAGCCAAGGACGTGTGGGAATACGGGATCGACACCGGCGACGGTGGCAAGAAGTGGCGGGCCGGGGCGGTTCTCGGCCACCTCGAGAAGGCCCAGGACGAGACCAACGCGATGCTCAAGGAAACGCTCGAACGGCTCGCCGGTCTCGAGGCGCGCCTGGCCGAGCTCGAAAGAAGGGCGGAAACGTGAAGAAGGCCATGGGCGTCCGGCCGGCCCGGCTTCTCCTGCCGGGCGCGTGGCCGGGCCGTCCCCTCGGGCCAGCGTCGTCATGACCGCGATCGTCGGCCTCGTTCACGAGGGCGTCGTCCACATCGGCGGCGACTCGGCCGGAGTCGCGGGGTGGTCCCTCACCGTTCGCGCCGACTCCAAGGTGTTCACCAACGGCCCGTACGTCATGGGCTTCACCACCAGCTTCCGGATGGGCCAGCTCCTGCGCTACGCCCTCCATGCCCCACATCCCGAGGGTGACCTCGAGAGGTTCATGGCCACCACGTTCGTCGACGCCGTCCGCAAGTGCCTGAAAGAGGGCGGGTGGGCCAAGAAGGACTCCGAGCGCGAGGAGGGCGGCGACTTCCTCGTCGGGGTCAACGGTCGCCTGTTCTGTGTCGAATCGGACTACCAGGTCGGCGAAGCGGCCGACGGATACGCGGCCATCGGCTGCGGCGAGGAACTCGCCCTCGGTGCCCTGTACGCGACCGCGCGATCCCGCATGGCTCCGAAGAAGCGGCTCAAACTGGCGCTCGAGGCGGCCGAGCGTTTCAGCGCCGGGGTGCGCGGGCCGTTCGCGTACGTGAGCAGGAAGGCCGAGACCACCTGACCGGACGCGTCACCGAAGACGACGGCGGTCCCCGAACCTCTGTGAGGACGGGGACCGCCACGGCCGACATCCGTTTCCATCTCCAAGGAGGCATCGGCTAGGCCGACCCTATCCCCAGACGCGCGAAACCTTCGTCACCAGCGACGACGTGTCGCTCATCGCGGCGAGCCCGGCCGGTCAGCGCCTGCGCCGGCCGGCATGGAACATCGCGGCGCCGGTCAGGACGAACAGACCGGCGGAGATCATCAGGGTCACGCTCGTGCCCCATCCGCCACACCGCCCTGTGGATCAGTGCATCCCTCCCGGCGCCGCCTGCCGGGGGGCGATAGCGGAGGTATAGGCGGGACCAGGAACAATGCACGTTATGGGTGGAACGTGGCCGAAGACTCCGGCCCAGGCACTGGACATGCTCCTCGAGGGCAACAAGCGCTTCATCGTCGGCGACCGGCTGCATCCCCACCAGGACACCGACCACCGAACCGCCGTCGCGCCGGCACAGCACCCGTTCGCCGTGCTGTTCGGCTGCGCCGACTCCCGGGTCGCCGCAGAGATCATCTTCGATCGCGGCCTGGGTGACCTCTTCGTGGTCCGCACCGCCGGGCACGTGATCGGCCCGGAGGTGCTCGGCAGCATCGAGTACGGCGTGGACGTCCTCGGCGCACCGCTGATCGCGGTTCTCGGTCACGACTCCTGCGGTGCCGTCGCCGCCACTCGCGAGGCCATGGTCAACGGCGTGACGCCCCCCGGCTTCATGCGCGACGTGGTGGAGCGGGTCATGCTCAGCGTCCTGTCCGCGCCGGACGGCCTCACCAATCCGGACGCCGCCGGCGAGGCGCACGTCGGCTACACCGTCGACCTGCTCGTCGATCGCTCCAACATCATCGCGCAGCGAGTCGCCGACGGGTCCTGCGCAGTGGTGGGCCTGTCCTACCGGCTCGCGGAGGGCAGCGTACGCCTCATCGCCGGTCATGGGGTCCCATGAGCCGGCGAGGGGACGACTGACCGAAGAGACGCGCTGGCCGGACGCGCCGAGACCAGGGCCCCGGGCGTCCGGCTCGCCGCCGGCCCCGTCAGTCGTTCACGCGGCGGGGAAAGAGCTGCACCAGACCGGCGACCGCGACGCCCAGGGCGATGAGCAGAACGAGGCCGAGGGCGAAAGCGCGCGGGAAGTCACGTCCGGCCGGGTGCGCGCCCAGGGCGTCGTAGAACACCACTCCGATGAGCGCCACGCCGATCGCGCCGCCCGCCTGCTGCGAGGTGGCGAGGACCCCTGAGGCGGCCGCGGCGTGCCGTGGCTGCACCCCGGCGAGCACGAGCGCCGGAAGCGGGGCCATGACGAGGCCCATTCCGGCACCGGCGACCAGCAGGCCCGGAATGATCCACTCGATGGCTCCATGGTCGCCGATCGAGGCGGCGGTCCAGGCGAGCAGGGCGTACCCGGCCGCGACCACGAGCGTGCCGATGGTTAGGGTCTGGCGGCCCAGCCGCGCCGCGACCCGGCCCGACCGCATCGACGCCGCGAAGTAGCCGATGCCCAGCGGCAGGAAGATCAGGCCGGAGTGCAGGGCGCTCAGGCCGCGGCCGTCCTGAAGATAGAGCGCGAGCACCAGGAAGAACGACGCCATGGTCATCTGGAAGACGAGACTGGTGACGACCCCGGCCGAGAACGCCCGCCGGGTGAACAGGGAGAGATCCATCAGCGGCGACCCGCCTCGCCCGGCGAGGCGGCGCTGCTGGAGGGCGAAGGCTCCGAGCAACGGCACCGCCGCCGCCAGGCAGAGCCACGTCCACGCCGGCCAGCCCTCATAGCGGCCCTGCACGAGCGGGAACACGATCGCGGTCAGGCCCAGCGTGACCAGGGCGGCGCCCGCCAGATCGACGCGCGCCCCGCCGGCGGCACGGGACTCGGGCACCAGCCTCGGGGCGAGCGCCAGCGCGACGATCCCGACCGGCACATTGATCAGGAAGATGCTGCGCCAGCCGAGCCCGGCGAGGTCGGCTCTGATGAGGACACCGCCGATGAGCTGGCCGAAGACGCCGCCGAAGCCGATGGCCATGCCGTAGGCGTTAAAGGCCCTGGCCCGGTGCTCGCCGGTGTAGACGGTGTTGATGATGGCCAGCACCTGCGGCATCAGCAGCGCGGCCGCCATCCCCTGGGCCACCCGGGCGCCGACCAGGAATCCGGCGGTCGGCGCCGCCCCGCACGCCGCGGAGGCGAGGGTGAACAGGCCCATGCCGAGGACGAACAGCCTGCGCCGCCCGTACAGGTCCCCGAGCCGGCCACCGATGATCAGGCCCGCGGCCAGCGCCAGCCCGAAACCGGCGACGATGAACTGGATCGCCGACGGGCTCGCGCCCAGCTCGCTCTGGGTGGAGGGGATCGCGACATTGACGATGAAGAAGTCGAGCGTGGTGATGAAGATGCCGGTCAGCAGAACCAGCAGGGTGGCCCATGAGGGCGCCCCGCTCGGCGCCGGCGGCGCGGCCGGCCGCGGGCTTGCAGTGAGTGTCATACGAGCTCCGGCTCTCTGTGTGGCCGCATCAGGCCGGGACCTTGTCGAGGAAGCCGAGGACGCTCGCGATGCGGCCGTCCCCGTTCATCACCGCGACGTCGAAGCCGACCACGATGGCCTCGCCGCCGGCCGGCCCGAGGTGCCACGTGAACCGGGCGATGTCGTGGTGGGCGTCCACCGCCCCGGCCAGGCTGAACGTGAGGCCGGCGAACTGTGCCTGCACCGCCGCGATGGTCGCGTCGATGGCGTCGCGGCCCTCGGCGACCCCCATCGGGTCGACGTAGGTTCCGTCCTCGGCCCACAGTTCGTCGATTGCGGCGCGGCGGGCCGCCGGGTCGGTCTCGTTCCAGGTGCGCAGGTACCGGCCGACCAGCTCGGTGATGTCGCTCATGAGTGCTCTCCCGTTTCGGTGATCCGTTCGTTCTTGCAGTTCAGAACGCTACGTAGATCACGAGAAGGAGGAATCCGTCGCGCTTAAGTACTTGATTTCGCCGTGACCGATCGGCATAGGTACGGTGCCGTACATGCTTTACGGGCGCGACGCGGAGCTGTCCGCCATCGAGGACCTCCTCGCCGGCGCCCGCGAGGGCAAGAGCGGTGCGCTGCTGGTGCGCGGCGAGGCGGGCATCGGCAAGACGGCGCTCCTCGACCATGCCGAGGCGGTCGCCACGGGGCTGCGTGTGATCCGCGGAGCGGGGGTCGAGTCGGAGGCCGAGCTGCCGTTCGCGGCGCTGCATCTGCTGCTCCGCCCGGTGCTCGACCGTGTCGGCGCGCTCCCCGGCGTACAGGCGACGGCGCTCAGGGCCGCGCTCGGGCTCGTGCCCGCCGCCGACTCGGGCGACTGGTTCCTCGTCGGCCTCGCGGTCCTGTCGCTGCTGTCCGACCTGGCCGAGGACCGGCCCGTGCTGTGCCTGATCGATGACGCCCAGGGGCTGGACAGGGCGTCGGCCGGCGCTCTGCTGTTCGCCGCCCGGCGGCTCGACGCCGAGGGCGTCGTGATGGTCTTCGCCGCCCGGGACGGCGAGCGTGGCTTCGCCGCACACGGCCTGCCCGAGCTCCGGCTGGACGGCCTGGACGCACGTGCGGCGGCCGGCCTGCTCGGCGAGTACGGCGAGGATCTCGGCCCCGACGTGCGCCGCCGGGTGCTGTCCGAGGCGGCCGGCAACCCGCTCGGCCTCATCGAACTGCCCAAGGCCCTCGGCGAGAGCCACCGCGTGGGCGAACGCGTCGGCGGCCAACCGCGGGGGGTGCCGCAAGGTATCCTGCCGCTGACCGATCGGCTGCGCGAGGCGTTCCAGGGGCAGGTCGAACGGTTGCCCGAAACGGCGCGGGCGCTTCTGCTCGTCGCGGCACTCGAGGACACCGGTGATCTCGGTGTGATCCTGGCCGCCGCGGAGCGCTCCGGCGCGTCGCTGGACGATCTCGACGTGGCCGAACGCGCCGGACTGGTCCGGACCGGTGACGGCGGCGTCCGGTTCCGCCACCCTCTGCTGCGCGCCGCCGTGGTGGACGGCTCACCGCTCGGCACTCGGGTCGCCGCGCACGCCGCCCTCGCCACGACCCTCGACCGCCCCGCGGACGCCGACCGTCGCGCCTGGCATCTGGCCGCCGCCGCGACAGGCCCCGATGAGCGGGTCGCCGCGGAACTCGAACGCACCGCCGTACGGGCCAAGCGGCGCAGCGGCTACTCCGCCGCGGCCTCGGCCTACGAGAGAGCCGCCCGCCTGACCCCGCACACCGGGCCGCAGGAGCGCCGGCTCGCCCTTGCCGCGGAGGCGGCCGCCGAGTCGGGCGAGCTCGACCGGGCGGCCGGGCTCGCCGAGCAGGCCGCCGGGCTGACCACCGACCCGGCCCTCCGGGCCAGGCTCACCGAGATACGGGCGGCGGCGTCCTTCTGGGCCGGTTCGCTGGGCGCCGCCTATCGGTTGCTGATGGAGGGCGCCGAGCTGGTGTCGGCCGCCGATCCGCACCGTACGGCCTCGATGCTGATCGAGGCGGCGCACATCGGCTGGTACACCGGAGAGCGGGAACTCACCGAGAGCCTCGAACGGCTGGCGGCGGTGCCGCTCGCCGCCGCGGATCCGCTCGCGCCGATGAGCCGGCTGCTGATGCTCGCCACCTCGCCGACGGTCGGGTGGGCCGTGACCGGCGCGGCGGCCGAGGACGCGCGGGCCGACTCCGACGAGCTCATCGCGGTGGCCCGCGCGGCTGCGGGCGACCCCGCGGACCTGATCCTGGTCGCCGCCATCGGGCTGATCCTGGGGCAGGACACGGTGACCCTCGAACTCGCGTCGGCACTGGCCGCCGAGACCCGCGAACAGGGCCGGATCGGCCTGCTGCCGCAGATGCTGTTCTACCTCTCCTCGGCCCAGCAGTTCATCGGACGGCACGGCGACGCTCTGGCCACCGCCACCGAGGCCCTGGGCATCGCGCGCGACACCGGTCAGCGGCAGTGGGCTCAGCGGCTCGGCGAACCGCTCGCCCATCTGGCCGCCTTCGACGGCGACGAGGCGCTCTGCCGCCGGCTCACCGACGACGCGCTCGCCCGCGTGACCACCGGCGACCCGAGCTGGGAGGTGCCCTGGGTCTACTCCGCGCTGGGCGTACTCGATCTCGGGCTGGGACGGGCCGAGGCGGCACTGGCCCGGCTGACGACGCTCGAACAGGGACGGGCGCGCTTCCACATCGCCGCGATCCGCAGCACACCGGATCTGGTCGAGGCGGCCGTACGCGTCGGCGGGCCGGACGCCGCGACCGAGGCGTTCGGCCAGTTCGAGAAGTGGGCCGTGCACGCCCGGCAGCCCTGGATCGACGCCCTGACACTGCGCTGCCGGGCCCTGCTCGCACCGGCCGAGCGCGCGGCCGACCACTTCGAGGCCGCGTTGCGGCTGCACGCGAAGGCGAGCCGGCCGTTCGACCACGCGCGCACCGCGCTGCTGTACGGGGAGTGGCTGCGCCGAGCCCGCCGCAAGGCCGAGGCCCGCACCCATCTGCGGACGGCCCTGGAGGCCTTCGAACGCCTCGGCGCGAAGCCCTGGAGCGAGCGTGCCCGTACCGAGCTCGGCGCGACCGGCACCACCGCGCCGCGACAGCCGGCTCCCGGCGCGCTCGCCGGGCTGACCCCGCAGGAGCTGCAGATCGTCCGGCTGGCGGCACGGGGCCTGTCCAACCGCGAGATCGCGGCCCAGCTGTTCCTGAGCCCCCGCACGGTCGGCTATCACCTGTACAAGGCCTACCCGAAGCTGGGTGTCGCCTCGCGTGGCGAGCTCGCCGCGGTGCTCACGACCGTGCCCTAGACCTTCGCGGGGCCGAGTGCTCACACCTGTGTCGAGCGACACCTTCGCCGCCGCCGCTGCGTGTGAACCTTGGTCATGCAGCTCATCGAGGTGACCGAACTGGCCGGTGTACGGTCCGCAGTCATCGTGATGAAGCGTCGCGGGTCTCCCATGCGGTTCGTGCTGTTCCCCATGCTCCATGTGGGCGAGCAGCACTTCTACGAGGCCGTCGCCGCGCGCGTCCGGTCGTGCCAGATCGTGGTCACCGAGGGCGTCATCGGTGACTCCTCGCGCGCCGACGCCATCACTCGTATCTACCGCTGGATCCGGTTCAGCCGCCGGCATGACCTGGTCGTCCAGGACGTCGACTACGACGCACTGGGCGTCCCGTCGGTCCGGCCGGACATGACGGCCGCGGAGTTCGACCGGCGATGGGGCGAGATTCCACTCCGCGCCCGGCTGTTGATCTATTTTCTCGTCCCCCTGTTCGCCCTGTACCTGCTGATGTTCTCCGACCGCAGGTTCCTGGCCCGCCATCTCGAACTCGACCTCGAGCTCTCCGACGCCGAACTCTCGACCTCGGAGCTCATCGACGCCATGGAAGAGGTGATCGTCGACCAGCGCGACCGGCTCCTCATGCGGGCGCTGGTGTCGATCCACGAGGAGCGGC
Source organism: Actinomadura sp. HBU206391 (assembly GCF_014323665.1). GTDB lineage: Bacteria > Actinomycetota > Actinomycetes > Streptosporangiales > Streptosporangiaceae > Actinomadura_C. Next base: position 93,867 of record NZ_JABVEB010000001.1, read on the forward strand.
ACACCGAACCGATCGACGTCGCGGTGGTCTGGGGGGCCGGGCACATGCGAGCGGTCGTACGCGGTCTCAAGGCCCTGGGTTATCAGCCCTGCGGCACCGACTGGCTGACGGTCTTCCGGTTCTGATCCGCGCTCCGCGCTCGACGAAGTCGGCGAGGCGGTCGTCCAGCGGTTCGGCCGCGCCATGGGGAGCCACCCTTCTCCCGTGATCATGCAGTTGTTCACTCACCGCCGTTGCGCTGCTCGATCACCCACGCGGCGATCCGGGTGCGGGATGAGAACCCGAGTTTGGCGAGGATGTGCTCGAGGTGCGCGTCGACGGTGCGCTTGGCAACGACGAGCCGTTCGGCGATCTGCCGGTTGGACAGACCTTCGGCCACCAGCTCGGCGACCTGCGACTCGCGGGGGGACAGCGGCGGGCCGCCATGCCGCCCGGTGGCACCCGGTCGCGGCGTCTCCCCGAGGGCCTGGGCGACCACCTGCTCGACGGTCAGACCGGCGCCGCGCTGGAAGGCGGCCTCGTGGGCGGTGTCGCCGAGTGCCTGGCGCGTCCGTTCCACGCAGGCGTCGTGGGACGGGTGCGGGGCGGATCGCGACATCGCGTCGGCGCCGTGCGCCCGCCGGAGTTCGTGGGACGCGCCGAGCAGGACCGCCGCCCGTTCGGCGTCGCCGTCGGCCTCGGCGATCCAGGCCAGCAGCTCGACGGCGCGGGCGAGCGTGACCGGGTCGGGGGAGGTTCGCCACAGCCGTACGGCCTCGCACGCATGGGCTGCGGCCGGCGCCCTTTCGCCGCCGTTCCATTCGGCCCCGGCGAGCAGGTTGAGCACGTGCCCCTGCAGGGTGCCGTCGCCCCGTGCCCGGCAGATCACCAGGCAGCGCAGGCAGCGTTCGACGGCGCCTTCGAGGTCTCCTCGCAGGTCGTCGGCCGCGGCCAGCTCGATCTGGGCGAGCACCGCGTCGGCCTGGTCCCCCGCGCCCACCGCCTCGTAGCGGGCCAGCGCCTCCTCGAGCAGCGTCGCCCCGCCGTCCGGATCCCCGCTTGCAACGGCGACGGCTCCCTCGCGGTGCCTCGCCTGTGCCAGCGCGAGCGCGTCGCCGAGCCGCTCCGCGAGCTCGCGCCCGAGACCCGAGAGCCGGGCCGCCGACTCCGGATCGCCCTGGTGGCTCGCCAGCAGGCCGCTCACGTAGAGCGCCTCGGCCCGGGCGGTGGTCGGCTCGCCGGGGAGGGCCAGGACGCGTTCCAGCCATCGCCGTCCCACCGCCGCCCGGCCGGGCGAGAGCCAGTGGAAGCGCAGCGCCGAGGCCAGCCGCAGCCCGGCCCGGGTCTCGGCCCGTTCGACGCAGAAGTCCAGGGCGGCCAGCAGATTGACGTGCTCCCGATCGAACCGCCGTAGCCACCGGCTCTGCTCGGGCCCGAACCACGCCCGCTCGCCCCGCGCGGCCAGCCACAGGTAGAAGTCGCGGTGCCTGCGCAGGAACGCCTGCTCCTCGCCCAGCGCACGCAGCCACTGCTCGCCGTACTCCCGTAGCGTGGTGAGCAGCCGGAACCTCAGCCCGTCCGGGGTCTCCTCGCGCAAGGCGATGGACTTCTCCACCAACCCCGACACGAGCTCCAGCACCTCACCCGCAGCAAGCCGCTCATCACAGCACACCGCCTCGACCGCATCCAGATCGAAATCCCCGGCGAACACCGACAACCGAGCCCACAACAACCGCTCCCCCGGCGCGCACAACTCATGACTCCACCCCACCGCCGTACGCAACCCCCGATGACGACCCGGAACCGCACGCCCCCCACCCGACAACAACCCAAAACGATCATCAAGCCGAGCAACGATCTGCTCCACCGACAACACCCGCAACCGACCCGCCGCCAACTCGATCGCCAACGGAATCCCATCCAACCGACGACACAACCCCGCCACCGCATCCCCATTACCCGCCGACAACACAAAACCCGGCACCACCGCCGCCGCACGCTCAGCGAACAACGCCACGGCGTCGTACGCCGCGACGGACTCTCCCGGGCAGCCGGGCGCGGGGGCGCGCAGCGGCGGCACGACCAGCGTGCGCTCGCCGGCGACGCCGAGGAGCTGGCGGCTGGTGGCGAGGATGCGCAGTTCCGGCAACCCGCGCAGCAGGAGCCCGGCGAGGTTCGCACAGGCGTCGACGAGATGTTCACAGGCGTCCAGGACCAGCAGCAGCCGCCGGTGCGCCAGGCGGTCGAGGAGCACTTCGTTCTGCGGACGGGCCGCCCGGCCCTTCACGCCGAGCGCCGCCGCCACGACATGGCCGAGCAGCGCCGGATCCTGCACGGAGGTCAGGTCGACCCACCGGACGCCGTCCGGGAACGACCTGCCCAGCTCGCTCATCGCGGCCAGCGCCAGCCGGGTCTTGCCCACCCCCGCGACACCGGTCAGCGTCACCAGCCGCGACCCGGCGACCGCCCGCCTGATCTCGGCGAGCTCACGGCGCCGCCCGACGAGGCCGCTCATGTCCTTAGGCGACGGCTCCTTGGGCGACGGCGCACTGGTCATCGGCGCGTTCGTCATCCGCGCCTCACCTCCAGGCGGCCCCGGCTCACTCCGCGCCCGTTCGCCGGCCGGTCACCCATGCGGCGATCTGAGTACGGGAGGTGAACCCGAGCTTGGCGAAGATGTGCTCGACGTGCGCGTCGACGGTGCGTTTCGCGACGTACAGCCGCTCAGCGATCTTGCGGTTGGACAGGCCTTCGGCAACCAGCTCGGCGACCTCCCGTTCGCGTGGGGTCAGCAGGGCCGGACCGGGCGGGCGGGCGGCCGTCCCGTCCTCGCCCAGGGCGTAGGCGATCGCCTCGTCGAAGGTCAGCTCGGTGCCCTCGGCGAAGGCCGCGTCGTAGGCACGGTCGCCGACCATGCCGCGGGCGGCGAGCTCGGACCGGTCACGCGCAGCGATCAGTTCCGGGCAGCCGACCTGGGGCAGCCCGATGGCGCGCCAGACCTGGTGGGCGGCGCCGAGCAGCCGGGCGGCGCGGTGGGCCTCGCCGTCCGCGGCCGCGGCCCAGGCGAGCAGGTCCACCGACGCCGCGATGCCCACGATCTCGCCGAGCTGCCGTCGCACGCCGAGTGAAGCGCGGCCGTACGACACCGCCGAGGCGGTCCGTCCTCGGCCGAGCTCGGCCAGGCCGCGCACGTAGTCGCTGTAGGAGCGGGTCCACAGCTCACCGTGCTTCTCGCACTCGGCCCGGTGTTCCTCGAGTACGGTCACGGCGCCGTCGAAGTCGCCCATCATCGTGAGCGCCATCGCCTGGTTCACCATCACGATGAGCGGGCCAGTGCCCGGATCATCACTGAGCCGGTAGAGCTCGGCCGACTCCCGGCTCAGCGACGCGCCCTGCGCCAGGTCTCCCCGGTAGACGGCGGCGAGCCCGGACACGTGGGCGGCCCGTGCCGCGGCGGCCACGTCGCCGTCCGCCGCGTGCTCCCGGCACTCGGCGGCGAGCGTCTCGGCGGCGTCGAAGTCACCCTGGGTTATCGCGACCACCCCGCACGCCCACACGGCCTTTGCGCGGACCGGCCCGGGGCTCCGATCCAGCACGAGGGCCCGGTCGAGATAGTGCCTGCCCTCCCTGGCGAGCCCGCAGGCGGCCCAGAGCACCCAGAGGGTGCCGGCCAGATCGACCCCGACGCGCACCTGGCCGGGCGTCGCGAAGCAGAAGTCGAGAGCCGCGCGGAGGTTGGCATGCTCGCGCGTCAGCCGCGCCCGCCACTCCACCTGGTCAGGCCCGCACCACTCCTCGTCACAGCGCCGCGCCAGGCGCAGGTAGTGGTCGCGGTGGCGGGCCAGCATGGTGCGCCGCTCGCCGAGCGCGTCGAGCCAGTCCCGCCCGTACTCCCGGATGGTGTCGAGCAGCCGGTATCGCACGCCGGCGGCGTTCTCCTCGCGCAAGGCGATGGACTTCTCCACCAACCCCGACACGAGCTCCAGCACCTCACCCGCAGCAAGCCGCTCATCACAGCACACCGCCTCGACCGCATCCAGATCGAAATCCCCGGCGAACACCGACAACCGAGCCCACAACAACCGCTCCCCCGGCGCGCACAACTCATGACTCCACCCCACCGCCGTACGCAACCCCCGATGACGACCCGGAACCGCACGCCCCCCACCCGACAACAACCCAAAACGATCATCAAGCCGAGCAACGATCTGCTCCACCGACAACACCCGCAACCGACCCGCCGCCAACTCGATCGCCAACGGAATCCCATCCAACCGACGACACAACCCCGCCACCGCATCCCCATTACCCGCCGACAACACAAAACCCGGCACCACCGCCGCCGCACGCTCAGCGAACAACGCCACGGCGTCACAGCGGGCCGCCGCGGGGCCCGAGTCCGGCACCCGCATCGGAGCGATCGCGAGTGTCCGCTCACCGGGGATGTTCAGTGGTTGCCGGCTGGTGGCCAGGATGCGCAGGCCGGACGCGGCCCGCAGCAGCGTGCGGGCGAGCGCGGCGCACTCGTCGATGAGGTGTTCACAGGTGTCCAGGACGAGCAGCAGCCGTTTGTCCGCGCAGTAGTCGGACAGCACCTCGACGTGCGGGCGGGTGCTGGTGTCGGCCAGCTTGAGCTGCTCCGACACCTCGTGCGCGAGAAGCTCGGGGTCCTGCAACGCCGACAGCTCGGCCAGCCAGACACCGTCGGTGAAAGCACCGTGCAAGCGGCGGGCGACCCGCAACGCGATGCGGGTCTTGCCCACACCCCCCACGCCGGTCAGCGTCACCAGCCGGGACACCGAGAGCATGCGCCTGGCCTCGGTCAGCTCCTGACGCCGCCCTACGAAGCTCCTCACCTCGGCGGGAAGATTTCCCGCCCGACCCCCCATCGAAGTGTCCGTCACCATCGCCGCCGCCTCCGGTCGGTCACGTCCCCCAATGCCATGATGAACGGACGCACTCGCCGCCGCATGTATTCGGGTGAGCCGCCGCAGGTATTCGGGTGAGACAGTGCCGGAAGGCCGATGACCTGGTATTACATGTCATGCAATAAAGGCATGTGCAGCACCATTAGTGCTTTGCCCGACTCTTCGAGGCCTTCTTGGTGCTCTTCTTCTTTTTCGACTTCTTGTGATCAGAGCCGGACTCCCATTCGTAGCCCGGGGTGTTCCTCTCGCAGAAGCTGTCGGCGACACGCGTGTCCGTCGCGTCGTGCTCGCACCACCGGTCCCCGCCGCACGCGGTGAGCCCCGCGCCGACGATGACCGCGATCACGGCGGTCGCTGACAGACGTCGTACCCTAAGCATGATCAACCTCCAGGACGTGGGGAAACCTGACGATGGGGCTCCGGCCCGAGCCTGTGACTCTGACGCATGACGGTCTCATACGGTTCAGCGGAATGGTGTCCGCGGCCGTTGTCGCCGGCTCGCTGCCGACCGGGATCGTGGCCCCGCCCGGCGCCGCGGCGGCCGCCGCACGGGTCTGCTCATCGGCGGCCGACGCGGCGACGGCACAGCGGCTCGGCACCGGCATCCGCACCGCGCTGCGCGGACGCTGGAGCACGACCTCGGTCACCGTCTACGACCGCCGGCGGCGGATCAGGTGCCGGGTGAGCCCCGGACGGCACTACGACTCCGCGAGCATCGTGAAGGTGACCATCCTCGGGGCCCTGCTGCGCCACGCCATCGAACAGGACAGGCTGCTCACCGCGAGCGAGATCTCGCTGGCCGGCAAGATGATCACCAGGTCGGACAACGACGCGGCCTCGACCCTGTGGAAGCGGCTCGGCCGCGCCCGGCTGAAGCGCTTTCTGCGGCTCGCGGGAATGACCCACACCGCGCTCGGGCCCGGCGGCCACTGGGGTCTCACCCAGATCACCGCAGCCGACCAGCTGACCCTGCTGACCAGGTTCACCGAGACCAACGCCGTGCTGACCGACCGGTCCCGGAGATACGCGCTCACGCTGATGAACGCCGTGGTCGCCTCCCAGCGATGGGGAGTGCCGGCCGGTGCACCCCATGGGGTCACCGCGCACGTGAAGAACGGCTGGCTGCCGCGCTCGACCCACGGCTGGCGGGTGCACAGCATCGGCGGCTTCGACGGCGACGAGCACGACTACCTGATCGTCGTGCTCAGCCACGACAACCCGTCCATGGCCTACGGCGTCAAGACCATCGAGCTGGTCGCCCAGGCCGTGCACCGCGCTCTGAACCCGGGCCGGCCGGCCGCGGTGCCGCAGAGCACTCCCGATCCGGCCTGGGAGATCCCCGGCGAGCAGGTCCCGGGCCTGCCCTGACGCGCGATACTGGGCGCATGGTCAACGAGGAACGCTGGAAGGCACGGTTTCGCGCAGCCCGGGTGAGCCTGCCGGGCTGGGCTCTCGACGCGCCGCATCGCAGCACCTACCGCTCCAACGTCACCGGCACCTGGGAGATCTACGCCTGGGACCGTACGACCGGCACCCGGCGGCAGGTCACCGACCGCGTCAACGGCACCTGGATAGGCGCCGTCGAGGTGACCGGCCAGTGGATCTGGTGGTTCGCCGACACCGACGGCGACGAGTTCGGGGTCTGGATGCGGCAGCCGTTCGAGGGCGGAGCCGACGAGGTCGCCGCGCCCGAACTACCCGCCTCATACCCCGCGGGCCTGGCGGTCGGGCCGAGCGGTCTCGCCGTCATCGGCCGTACGGGCGAGCACGGCACCAGCATCCATCTGTGCCGCCCCGGCGCGGAACCGGAGACCGCCTACGAACATCGCGAGGACGCGCACCTGGTCGCCCTGTCCCGCGACGAGACCCTCCTCGCGATAAACCACAGCGAGCACGGCGACAGCCGGCACATGGCGCTGCGGGTCATCCGGCCCGACGGCACGACCGTCGCCGACCTGTGGGACGGCGCGGGCAAGGGGCTCTACGGGCTCGGCTTCGCCCCCGTGGCCGGCGACCCCCGGCTGCTGGTGCAGCACGAGCGACGCGGACGCCCCGAGGCGCTCATCTGGAACCCCGTCGACGGATCGGAACGGGAGATCACCTTCGATCTGCCCGGCGAGATCGACGCCGACTGGTACCCCGACGCCTCCGCGCTGCTGATCTCGCACTCCCACGAGGCGCGGGACGAGCTCTACCGCTATGACCTGGCCGGCGGAACGCTGGAGCGCATCGAGACCCCGCGCGGCGTCATAGGCGGCGCCACCGCCCGGCCCGACGGCACCGTCGAGTTCTCCTGGACCAATGCCGCCGAGCCGCCGGTCATCAAGTCGACCTCCGGTGCCGTGGTGCTCACTCCGCCCGGCCCGCCGCCGCCCGGCTCGGTGCCGGTCACCGACGTCTGGGTGGACGGTCCGGGCGGGCGCATCCACGCCCTGGTCTCCACGCCGCCGGGCGAGGGTCCCCACCCCACGGTCTTCGACATTCACGGCGGCCCGACGGCGCAGGACACCGACTCCTTCTCCCCACCCGCCGCCGCCTGGGTCGACCACGGCTTCGCGGTGGTCCAGGTCAACTACCGCGGCTCGACCGGATACGGCTCGCAGTGGCGCGACGCCATCGAGGGCCGCGTCGGGCTGACCGAGCTCGAGGACATCAAGGCGGTCCGGGACTGGGCGGTCTCGTCCGGGCTCGCCGATCCGGCCGCGCTGGTGCTGACCGGCGGCTCGTGGGGCGGCTTCCTCACCCTGCTCGGCCTCGGCACGCAGCCGGACGACTGGACGGTTGGCGTGGCGGCGGTACCGGTGGCCGACTATGTCGCCGCGTACGAGGACGAGATGGAGGGCCTGCAGGCCTTCGACCGGTCCCTGTTCGGAGGGTCGCCCACCGAGGTGCCGGAGCGCTACCGCGAATCGTCGCCGTTGACGTACGTCGAGAAGGTCCGCGCCCCGGTGCTGATCCTCGCCGGGGAGAACGACCCGCGCTGCCCCATCCGGCAGATCGACAACTACCTCGAGCGACTGGACGAACTCGGCGCGCCGCACGACGTCTACCGCTATGACGCCGGGCACGGCTCACTCGTGGTCGAGGAGCGGATCAAGCAGATGGCCGCCGAGATGGCCTTCGCCCGCCGGCACCTCGGCATGGTCTGACTCCGGAAGTACGAGCCGGTACGCGAGGAGGGCGGCTGCGCTGTTCTTCAGCCGCCCTCCGAGACCGACCGCAGGTCAATAGGCGCGTGCCCATCCGGTACAGACCGCGAGTACGACAACCTCGCGCCTTGTCCGCATCCGGTCGACTCCGCCGGTCGGTCGAACCGGGAGGTCGCCTCGATCGGTGATCCGGCTGCCGAACCGGTCCCTAGGCGCGGACGTCGCGGATGACGCCGACGAGGTCGCGGGTGACGGAGCGGAAACCCGGCAGCCGCGACATCGACACCATGCGCTTGACCAGCGGAACCGTACGCTCGACCAGGAGGTAGGTCTTGCGGCAGCCCGGTGAACTGTCATGCACCCAGTACAGGACGATCCCCATCGAGTAGAGCCACAACAGCTCCGGCAGCTCCTCACGGAAGCCGGAATCGATCTTCAGATCGGACCCGTCGACGACCTCGCGGTAGATGGCGATGGCGCCCTGGCGGGACGGACCGGACTCGGCGCTGAACGGGTTGAGCGGGCTGGTCGGCTCGGCGGCGAACTTGAAGAACTTTCCGGCGAAGGCGTGGTAGGGCACCATCGTGTCGATCCTGGCCTTGAGCACGCCGAGCAGCCGTGGCGCGAAATCGCTCTCCCGGTCGAGCACCGCCCGGCATGCGACGTTGTGCTCCTTCTGCAGTTCGTCGTAGTACGCCTGGATCAGCTCTTCCTTGGAGCCGAAGTAGTAATAGGCGTTGCCGACCGAGACGCCCGCCTCCTTGGCGATGCCCCGCATCGTGGTCGCTTCGTAACCACGCTCGCGGAACAGCCGGAGTGCCGTCTCGACGATCAGCATGCGGGTCTGCTCGGACTTGGCGGCCTTCGGCTCGGTCACCCTATGAGGGTAGTGGCGCGCCGTCACGGGCCAGGGCCACACGCCATGACGCCGGAACACCCGCCGGTCCCGTCGGTGGCGACGGCCCCGCCCGGCGGCGCCCGCCCGCCATTACCGGTCCGGCCAGGAGCAGGCATCGTCCAAGGCACCGACGCTCACGCCCGCAGCGATCCGGCCGAGCTGCGGCTCGGTCAGCGCCGGACCGCCCTCAGAGTCGGCGACGACCAGCAACCGGCCCGCGCCGAGGTCCACGGCGATGGCCGTGCCGGGCTGCGCGTCTGCGGAGGGCGGCGCCAGCGGGTAGACGCGGGCCGAGCGCCCGCCGATCTGAAGCGACCTGCCCCGCGCGGGAAGCGAACCCCGGCCTACCTCGATACTGAACGAGCGCAGCGCGCTGAACGCGATCAGTTCGGCCCGGCAGCCGGAGCCGGCCCGGCTCACGAGGACACGGCCGGTGGAGTACGGCGCCGGCAGCCAGCCGGCCCGCAACGGCGGCACCACCGTCGCCTCCTCGTCCCGGACCACCGAGCGTGCCGTCCGTACGGCGTCGCCACACGAGCCGGGAAGATTCCGCGTCGTCACGGACAGGACCCGCTCGGCCGTGGGCCGCCATGCCACCACGCACATCGCGCCGTCCTGCCGACGCAGGGCCCGGTGTCCCTTCACCGTCACCTCCGCCGCGTCCGCCAGCCGCCGCAGCGACTGGAAGGTGTCGTCGTGACCGCCTTGCGTACGGCCCTCGACGCGGACCGAGACCATGGGGGCCGAGTCGCCGCCCGCGGCGCTCGCCCAGACACGTTCCCGTTCCGACTCCCGCACGCCCACGCCGATCCAGCGCGCTACCTCCGTCAGCCCACGCGGCATCCACGCCGGGCGGTAGAGCAAGGGGACCGGCGCCGGCGGCGGACCCGCCTGGACCTGGTGCGGAATCGGCTCCGGCCGCTCGGTCAGCGCGTCCTGCCCCAGCAGGACGGCGGACACGCCCACGGCGGCGGCCACCGCGGCCGCAGCGCCCCGCGTCATCGCACGCCGCCGCCGGGCGCGGTGCGCCCTGACCCGGAAGCGGGCGAGCACCTGGCCGGGGTCGGGAGCCTGCCGCGCCTGCCGCTCGAACGCCTGGCGGATCAGTTCGTCGGTCGTCATCGGAGCTCTCCCTTGGCGGTGTCACCTTGCAACTCCAGGTCCCCACCGGAATCCAGCCTGAGCTCGGCCAGCGCACGAGAGGCGTGGGAACGCACGGTCGTCTCGGAACAGCCGAGGATGTCGGCGATCTCGGCGGTGGACATGCCCTCGTAATAGCGGAGGGCGAGCACGGCACGCTGCCGAGGCGGCAGCACGGCCATGCCGGACCATAGGGCGTCGCGCTGCTCGTACCGGCGCGCGGGGTCGTCCTCGGGCTCGATCGCCGCGTCCAGCAGCCCCTCGGCCGCCGGGACCTCTTGGGACGAACGGCGCCGCCGCCACGACAGGTACTCATTGATGATCATGCGCTTCAGGTACGCCTCGGGGGCGTCCATCGCGCTGATGCGCCGCCAGCGGCCTTGCGCCCGGATCAGCACGTCCTGGACGACGTCTTCGGCCCGGTGGGGATCACCGACCAGGGCGGTGGCGAAACGCAGCAGCGCGGGAAGCCGCGCGGTGAGGAACTCCTCGAAGCCCACCGGAATCCTCATCTCTCGGCTCGGTCGTCTCTCCCCCTTGAACGTGGCGAGCGGACCGATTCGTTGAGCCGATTCGCCGGGCGATTCGTTGAGCGGATTCGTCGAGCCGCCGGCGCAAAGAAAACGCGGCCCGGGGATCACCCCGGGCCGCGCGTCGCCGCTTCAGCTCAACGTCGTCAGGTGAGCTCCGTCGCCACCAGTTCGGCGATCTGGGCGGTGTTGAGCGCGGCGCCCTTGCGCAGGTTGTCGCCGCACAGGAACAGGTCGAGCGCTCTCGGGTCGTCGAGTGAACGGCGCACCCTGCCCACCCAGGTCGGGTCGGTGCCGACGACGTCGGCCGGGGTCGGGAACTCGAAGTCCTCCGGATGGTCGACGAGGACCACGCCTGGCGCCCCGGCGAGGACGGCCTGGGCCTCCCGCTGGTCGACATCGCGATCGAAGACCGCATGGACGGCGAGGGAGTGCGTGGTCACCACGGGGACGCGCACGCACGTCGCGGACACCCGCAGGTCGGGCAGGCCGAGGATCTTCCGGGACTCGTTGCGGACCTTGAGCTCCTCCGAGCTCCAGCCGTCCTCCTTGAGCGAACCCGCCCACGGCACGACATTGAGTGCCAGCGGTGCCGGGAAGGGGCCGAGGTCGCCGACCACGCCGCGGATGTCACCGGCGCGCTCGCCGAGCCCGCGCTTGCCGGCGACCCGCTCCAGCTGGTCGTACAGGGTGTCGACGCCCTCCTGGCCCGCACCCGAGGCGGCCTGGTAGGACGCGACGACGAGCTCGCGCAGCCCGTACATCTCGTGCAGTACACCGATCGCGACGATCATCGACAGCGTCGTGCAGTTGGGGTTGGCGATGATGCCCCTGGGCCGGTTGCGCACCTGCTCCGGGTTGACCTCGGGCACGACGAGCGGGACGTCCTCGGCCATCCGGAAGGCGCCTGAGTTGTCCACCACGATCGCGCCCCGCTCGGCCGCGATGGGAGCCCACTCGGCCGACACCGCGTCGGGCACGTCGAACATCGCCACGTCGACGCCGTCGAACACCTCGGGGGCGAGCGCGACGACCTCGACCTCTTCGCCGCGTACCGACAGCTTGCGGCCGGCCGACCGGGGCGAGGCCACCAGACGGATCTCGCCGTACACGTCCTCGCGGGTGGACAGGATCCGGAGCATCACGGAGCCGACGGCGCCGGTCGCGCCGACGACGGCCAGGGTGGGCCGGCCGGCTCGGGCGCCGGGGTAGGCGCTCATCGCCCGGTGCCTCCGTAGATGACCGCCTCGACCTGGTCGGCGTCGAGGTCGAAGGCGGCGTGCGCACTCTGCACCGCGGCGTCGATGTCGTCCTGGTCGACGATGACCGAGATCCGGATCTCCGAGGTGGAGATCATCTCGATGTTCACGCCGGCGTTGGCGATCGCGCCGAACAGCCGCGCGGTCACGCCAGGGTGCGAGCGCATGCCGGCGCCGATGAGCGACACCTTGCCGATGCGGTCGTCGTATCGCAGCGACTCGAAGCCGATCCGCTCCTTGACCTTGTTGAGCGCGGTCATCGCCGCCTGGCCGTCGGTGCGCGGCAGCGTGAAGGAGATGTCCGTACGCCCGGTGGCGGCGGCCGACACGTTCTGCACGATCATGTCGAGGTTGATCTCGGCGTCGGACAGCACCGCGAAGATCGTGGCGGCCTCGCCGACCTTGTCGGGTACCCCGACGACGGTGATCTTCGCCTCGCTCCGGTCGTGTGCCACGCCGGAGATGATCGCTTGCTCCATCTCGTCCCCCTCGGCCTCACTGGCCTCGATGCTGTCCCTGACCCAGGTGCCCACCCGCTGGCTGAACGAGGAGCGGACGTGGATCGGCATGTTGTAGCGCCGCGCGTACTCCACGCAGCGCAGGTGCAGGATCTTGGCCCCGCAGGCGGCCATCTCGAGCATCTCCTCGAAGGAGATCTGCGGGATGCGCCGCGCGGACGGGACGATCCGCGGATCGGCGGTGAAGATCCCGTCGACGTCGGAGTAGATCTCACAGACGTCCGCGTTGAGCGCGGCGGCCAGCGCCACGGCCGTGGTGTCGGAGCCGCCCCGGCCGAGCGTGGTGATGTCCTTGGAGTCCTGGGAGACACCCTGGAAACCGGCCACGATGCAGATCGAGCCCTCGTCCAGGGCGCTACGGATCCGGCCGGGGGTCACGTCGATGATGCGGGCCTTGCCGTGCGAGCCATCGGTGATCACACCGGCCTGGGAGCCCGTGAACGAGCGCGCCTCATGACCCAGGTTGGCGATGGCCATGGCGAGCAGCGCCATCGAGATCCGCTCGCCCGCCGTCAGGAGCATGTCGAGCTCCCGACCGGGCGGAAGCGGACTGATCTGCTCGGCCAGGTCGATCAGCTCATCTGTGGTGTCGCCCATCGCCGAGACCACGACGACCACGTCGTTGCCCGTCTTCTTCGTGGCGACGATGCGCTGGGCGACCCGCTTCACGCCGTCTGCGTCGGCGACGGAAGAGCCGCCGTACTTCTGCACGACAAGAGCCACGAGTGTGCGCTCCTCGGATCGGGGTCAGGCGTACCGGCCGTCGAGTCTACCCAGGTCGTGAACCCACGACATGGGCCGGATCGTCTCGCAAGATGAGACATCCGTATCAGGAAGTGGCGACGGGTTCCGTCTCGACGTCCAGCCTGGCACCGGCCACCACCGCGTGCAGCGCCCGCAGCGCGGCACCGGCGTGGTTGCCCCAGTGGTTGAAGTAGCTGTACTGCCACCACCACAGTGCCTCCAGGGGGCGGCCCTTCTCGTAGTGCCGCAGCCCGTGGATCAGGTCGCTGGCGACGTCCACGAGGTCGTCGGAGAGCCGGTACGGCGTCGACTCGTTGTCCTTGTAGGGGTCGAACACCTCGGTGTAGTCGTCCACGAGGGCCAGCCGCTCGGCGAGTCCCTGTCGTACGGCGTCCAGGTCGGGGTCCTCGCCCACCTCGGGCTCCCAGTTGTCCGGCAGGATCACGTCGGCGCTGGCACCGAGCTGTGCTCCGGCGAGGATCACCTGTGATACCTCGAGCAACAGCAGCGGCACGGTGTGCGTGCCCGCCTCGCCTCGCGCCACCGCGTCGAGCCCACCGAGGTAGTTCCTGACGTGGCGCACCACCCGCTCGGCGAGGGTGTTCCAGTCCTCTGCGGTGTTGAAGTCTGCGGTGTTGAAACTAGACATCGAGGAGCCTCCTTCCTTCGAATGCGCGGCCCAGTGTGACCTCGTCTGCGTACTCGAGGTCGCCTCCCACGGGGAGGCCGCTGGCCAGGCGGGTAACAGTGATGCCCATGGGTTTCACAAGCCTTGCGAGGTAGGTCGCCGTCGCCTCTCCCTCCAGGTTGGGGTCGGTGGCGAGGATCAGTTCGGTGATCTCACCGTCCGCGAGGCGCTGCATCAGCTCCCTGATGCGCAGTTCCTCGGGGCCGATCCCCTCGATGGGGCTGATCGCCCCTCCGAGCACGTGGTAGCGCCCGCGGAACTCACGCGTCTTCTCGACCGCGACGACGTCCTTGGACTCTTCGACGACACAGATGACGTGCGGATCCCGCCGGTGGTCGCGGCAGATCCGGCACTCCTCGGCCTCGGCCACGTTGCCGCACGTGCGGCAGAACCGGACCTTGTCCTTCACCTCTATGAGCGCCTCGCTCAGCCGGGTGACGTCGGCCGGATCGGCGGCGAGCAGGTGGAAGGCGATCCGCTGCGCACTCTTGGGACCGACGCCGGGCAGCCTGCCCAACTCGTCGATGAGGTTCTGGACGACGCCCTCGTACATGGATCAGAACCCGGGCAGACCGGGGAAGCCGGCTCCGCCAAGGCCCTCGGTGAGCGGCCCCATCTTCTCTTCCTGGATCTCCTGAGCGGCGCGTCCGGCATCGCGGATCGCGGCGAGGATCAGGTCAGCCAGCGTCTCAGCCGTCTCCTGGGGCTCACCGGGATCGATGGCCTTGGGGTCGATGACCAGCTCCATGATCTCGCCAGTGCCGTTCACCGTCACTTTGACCAGGCCACCGCCCGCCGTGCCTTCCACCTCCGTCTCCGCGAGCTCCTGCTGAGCGCTGAGTAGTTGCTGGTTCATGCGCTGCGCCTGCTCCAGCACATGTTGGAAGTTGAGCTCACCACCGGGTTCCACGGTGCTCTCCTTTGAGTGTCCGTCTTCCCGAGACTACGGGTTCCGGCATCGATGCGGTACGTGGGCCCTCCCCTCGGGAGGCGGCGGCGCCGCTTCCCGAAAGGGAGCGAATCGGTTGAGAACCGACCACCGTCGAGGGTGGCCGGTCAGGTGTTGTCGATCTCTCTGATGATCTGCCCGCCGAGCTCACGCTGGATGAGCGCCATGCCGCTGAACTCGGTATCGGTGCTCGCGTCCGCGTCACCGTCGGGATCGACCTCGTCGCTCTCGTCCATCGGCGCAGGACCGTCAGGCGGTGGCGGTGGCGGTGGTTCCGCGGGTCGATCCCGTGCCGCCGTCGCCGTGTTCGGCCTCGCGGCCGATGGCGGCTGCGAGGCCCCGGCGGACCGGACGGTGCCGGCGGGAGGCCCGGGAGGACCGGTGGGGCCGCTGGGCCTGGAGTCGCCGCCCATGGGACGCACCGTACGGGGATCGGCGAGCACCGTCTCGACCCGCCAGTCGACGCCGAGGTACTCCTTGAGGACCGCACGGAAGACGACGTCCTTGCCGCCGACCGCGAAGCCCTTGCGCTTGCCCTCCTCGGCGAAGGCGACGGTCAGCACGTTCTGCTCGACCGACGCGGGCTGCGTGCCGTCGAGCATGATCCAGGCGACCTTGCTCCGCTGCTTGACCGCTTCGAGGATGTCCCCCCAGGAGCGATGGACGGCTCCGATGTCCAGACCTCCGGCCGCTGCGGGCGCGGCGGCCGGGGGCGGAGCGGCCTGGGGAGTCGGCTGCGCCGGTGGCCGGGCGGCTTGCGGAGCGGGGGCGGGCTCGGCCGCCCGTGGCGGCGGAGCGGGGTCCTGCGATCGCGTCCGGGGGGCCGCGTCGCCGCCGTCACGGGCAGCGGCGGGCGCCGGCGAGTTATCCACAGAACGCCGTTCGGCCTCCGCGGGGACGGCGCCGCGCTGGACAATGGAAGTGGGGTCGCCCCCCTGGGTGGGCGGGGGTTGCGCGGGTGCAGGTCGCGCTGGTGCTGGGGCCGGTTGCGCCGGCCGGGCCGGTGGTCGCACGGGGGCCTCGCCGCCGCCCATGGCGAAGCGTCGTTCGAGCCGGTCGAGCCGGGCGAACACCGAGACCTCGTCGTCGTAGGCCCCGGGCAGCAGGATCCGGGCGCAGATCAGTTCGAGCAGCAGCCGCGGAGACGTCGCCCCGCGCATCTCGGTCAGGCCGGTGTGCAGCAGGTCGGCGGCCCGGGTCAGCTCTCCCTGCCCCATGCCGGCGACCTGGTCGCGCATCCGTTCGAGTTCGTCCTGGGGCATGTCCAGGAGCCCTGTGGCGCCGGCGTCCGGCACGTTCGCCAGCACCACGAGATCGCGTACTCGCTCGAGGAGATCGGCGGCGAACCTGCGCGGGTCCTGGCCGCTCTCGATCACTCGGTCGACGGCGGCGAAGACCGCGGCTCCGTCCCGGGCTACGAACGCGTCCACGACCTCGTCCAGCAGGGCCGAGTCGGTGTATCCGAGCAGCGACACGGCGCGCGCGTAGGTGATGCCGGCCTCGTCGGACCCGGCGAGCAGCTGGTCGAGGATCGACAGCGAGTCGCGCGCCGAACCGGCCCCGGCCCGGACCACCAGAGGCAGCGCCGCGGCCTCGAACTCCACCTTCTCGGACCGAAGGATCTCCTCGAGCAGATCCCGCAGCACCCCCGGCGGCATCAGCCGGAACGGGTAGTGGTGGGTTCGGGACCGGATCGTCCCGATCACCTTCTCGGGCTCGGTGGTCGCGAAGATGAACTTCAGGTGCGGCGGCGGCTCCTCGACGAGCTTCAGCAGCGCGTTGAAGCCCTCGCGGGTGACCATGTGCGCTTCGTCGATGATGTAGATCTTGAAGCGCGCGGCCACCGGCGCGAAGAAGGCGCGCTCGCGAAGGTCACGGGCATCGTCCACACCGCCGTGGGAGGCGGCGTCGATCTCGATGACGTCGATGTGCCCCGAACCGGCGGGCCCCAGAGCGACACAGGAGTCGCACTCGCCACACGGGTCCGGAGTCGGGCCCCGCTCACAGTTGAGCGATCGGGCCAGGATGCGGGCGCTGGAGGTCTTGCCGCAGCCGCGCGGCCCGCTGAACAGATATGCGTGATTGACACGACCGTTGCGCAGCGCCTGCTGGAGCGGCTCGGCGACGTGTTCTTGTCCCTTGAGCTCGGCGAACGTCGCTGGCCGGTACTTTCGGTACAGAGCCAGACTCATGGGGGTCCGTCCTGGTCAGAAACAGGGGACCCCCCGCACACCCGTCAGAGCCTGCTTATCCTTGCTGCCTTCCGGCCCTGGGGAGGTTCACAGGATGGACGCCGTGCGAGGGGTCTCAGCCGAGTCTATGGCATCCGCGACGTGAGTTCCGCCAGCTCCGCAGAGTCCATAGGCTCAAGCCCCATGGAGATCTTCCACATCGCCCGGCGGGCCGACTGGGACGCGGCGTCCGCGGCCGGGGGGCCGTACGAGATGTCGACCCGCGGACGGACCCTCCAGCAGGAGGGATTCATCCACTGCTCCAGCGATGAGACGCAGGTCGAGGCGGTCCAGCGCGCCTTCTACGCCGACCTCGACGACCTCGTACTGCTGGAGATCGACACCGAGCGGATCACCGCGCCCGTACGGCATGAGGCCGTGGGCGACGACGTCTTCCCGCACATCTACGGACCCCTCCCCCTCAGCGCCGTCGTGGGGGTACGGCCACTGCCCGCGAACCGGTAAGCTCAGCGGCGGAGGATTCGCCTAGTGGCCTAGGGCGCACGCTTGGAAAGCGTGTTGGTGGCAACGCCTCAGGAGTTCGAATCTCCTATCCTCCGCCAGCCCTGAGCAGGCACAACGTGAAGGCCGGTGTCCTGGGACACCGGCCTTCGTTGATCTTCCAGTCTCATCCGCGAGCCCGTTCAGGTTCGGAGCGCGGAAGGGCAAGCCAGTCCCGCCAGGAGATGTCACGGCCCAGGTAGCGGGGCCGCCGGAACGGCCAGTCGGCGGCGATCCACTGCGGCACCAGCGCGTCCAGCGCGCGCTCCACCGCGCTGCCGAGCAGTTCGTCCACCACCCACCAGGAGATCTCGCCGTCCGCGCCGACCCGCTCGGGCGGGTCGATGTAGACGCAGCCGAGGATGGCGGTCTCCGTCGCGTCGAACAGCGCGTAGTTGAAGGACTGGTGGGCGGCTATCTCCTTCTCGTGCCGGAGGAGGTCCACACGGTCCTCCTCGTAGGTCATCGTCTCCTTCGGCCAGCCCCAGGCCGGACCGAAGATGCCCCACAACCGCTCGCGGGAGCCCATCACGGCCGGGTGGTCGAGCTCGGTATCGGCCTCCCTGATCGGCCGCAGGTGATGTGCGCCGCCGGGCAGTGGAACGTGGACGGGGTGGGCGAAACCATCGGGCAGCCAGCTCATGGGACCGAGGCTATCTGCGCCCCTCGCCCTGGTGACGCTCGGCCGTGGCGGCGCTCGACCCGATGCGTTCCCCGGCCCAGTGCACTCTCGGCCGACCGGTTGCCGTCAATGTGATCGGTCTGCTTCAGTCGCCTGCATGACCTCAGTCTGGACTGGTGAACGGGTTCGGCTGCGAGGAGTCGAGCCCGAGGACTGGCAAGCCTTCAAGGAATTCGACGAGCATTCGGTCGACAAGCGCAGCGGGGACATGCTGCATCCGCCGCGGTCGGACGAGGGGTACCGGCGATGGACCCTGGAAGAGGCGGCCCGACCACCGGACGGCGACAGCTTCCGGCTGGCGATCGTGGCTCTGCGGGACGAGGTCATGGTCGGCACGCTGAACACCGGCGACGCCGACCCCAGAGCGGGGCACTTCAGCTATGGCATTGTGATCGGCCACCGCCATCAGCGCTCCGGATACGCCAGTGAGGCCATTTCGATCCTGCTCACCTTCATGTTCGGCGAGCGCCGCTACCACAAGTGCGAAGTCGGGATCCACGCCTTCAACGAGGCCTCGATCGCGCTCCACACCAAGCTCGGCTTCGTCGAGGAGGGACGACTACGCGATCACGAGTACTTCGCCGGTCGCCATCACGACCTGATCATGATGGGTCTCACCGCCGAGGAGTTCTCCGAACGCCGAGCGTTCCCCGATGTGAATCACCCCCGGTCCGACTCCGGGACCGTAGCCCCTTGACAAGCTCGTCGACCTGGCCGAGGTAATTCTCAATGGTTAAATGGCATCCGCCGAGATCCGCCGGCGGCAGTGGGGCCAAAGGTCCGTTCAAGGCCGCCGAGAGTTTTCTCCGGTGGATGCAGAGGCATGGCCAGGGCGCGAAGCCGTCCGACGCGCTGCCGCATCACGGTGGGATTCCCGCACATCCCGTCGGGATCAAAGGCGCCAAACAACGCGAACATGTCCCGGGAACCCCTGAATTCGAAGCCCGGAAAAGGCGCGGTCAACAAGGATCGGCCTGGAACGGGGACGAGAGATATGCGAACGAACACACCTATGAGGCGTGGTCGCGCGGAACGACCAACCCGCGCAACCCCAGACAACGAGATCTTGACTTTGGGTACACTACCGGCCATACGGTCGACGGCAAGCCTCAGACGAAGGTCCGTGTGCACATGGACGACAAGGGCATGATCCACGGACATCCAAAGACTTAACAGGTGAAATCAATGGATGAGATTCTACGGAGAATCGAGCAGACCTACGGGTCACTATCGGATCCGAAATTCTTCTTCGTCCGCAGGGCCTTGGAGGAACGCCCTTACGATGCCCTCGTCGAGTCGATCGCCAAGAACTTCAAAGTCACCGAGGACACCGACGAGAACGACGACCTCGCTTTCAATTATCTCGTTTCCAGCGACAACCGTACATGGGCGATGTCGATCTCCATGGTCGGGCCGTACGCGCTGCTGGCCCGGGTCGGCCAGGCATGGGACGAGATTCTTACCCCCTCCACCGACGACCTCTCCGACCATGAGCGTTGGTTGCTGAGCCGGCTTACCGATTCCGGCCTCCGGCCGCTCGGCCGAGAGGAGCTCGAAACCCCCGTGGCCCTCAAGCTCACCGGTCCGGATGACGTCCGCGTCTATCACGCCCTGTTCACCGACACCGACGGTCTGCCGTGGGACAAGGAGACGCTACGGCGACTCGGACTGATCGACTGAGGCCGATGCCACCGACCGGGGCCGGGGCGACCATTCCTGTTCCTCTGGTCGGCCCGATCTCGCCGAGCCACGTAGACTCCACTGCGTGATCTTTAAGTCGGTAGGCGAAGGGCGCCCTTATCCCGAGCACAGACTCGAGTCTCGGGACTGGGCGAAGATCCCCCCGCGCCAGGTCCGCCTGGACCAGCTGATCACCACGAAGCGGGAGCTCGACCTGCACTCGCTGCTCGCCAGGGACTCGACGTTCTACGGGGACCTCTTCCCGCACGTCGTGCAGTGGCACGGCGAGCTGTACCTGGAGGACGGGCTGCACCGCGCTCTGCGCGCCGCACTCCACCAGCGGCTCGTGCTGCATGCCCGGGTGCTGGACCTCGACGCCCAGTGAGCGGGCGGCCTCCGGCCGACGTGCCGGCGCCGCGCCTCTCCTCCCCCGTGTTCACGCGCCCCCTGCGGCCTACCGCCCGTCCCACGGCCCGGGCACGGCGCCCTGGCCGGGCGTGATCTTGACGACCACCGTGCCGGCGAACTTGTCGTGCAGGCACTGGCGGTGCGGCCTGTCCCAGAGATGCCACAGCACATCCAGCAGACCCAGTACGGGGATCTGCCCCGCGACGGCATAGGCCCCGGCGCGCTTGGCGGCGGTGCCCCCGGTCAGAGGAGCGCGGTCGGGCAGCGCGACGACCCTGGTCTTCATGACGCGCTTGCCGACGGTCTGCCCCGATCTCCCCTGCTGGAGCCAGTCGTAAAAGAACGTGATCACCGCCTGTACCAGGCCGATCAGCAGGCTGAGGCCGAAGAACGCCAGTTCCTGCCTCAGCGCCGCTTCCAGGTCGGGCTCGCCTGCGGCGGTCTCGGGGTACGGAAGTCCGAAGTACCAGACATAGAGCCAGATCCACAGCGGCAAGACCACCAGGCCGATGATGACGGTGTCGACGATCCGGGCGACCAGCCGCTGCCACCACTCGGCGAGGGTCGGGTCGGCCGGTGGCGGCGCATGGAGGTAAGGAGGGGCTTGGGGGTACGGCTGATAGGGCGGCGGCGCCCCATGGGCGCCCGGCGAGCTGCCGGGCACCGGTCCCGGCGTCCCGTAAGGCCGTCCGTATGGTGGCGGCTGAGGCTCGGCGGCCGGACCAGGGTCGGGCAGCGGCTCGGACGGCGGGGCGAAGCCGGGAGGGTCGTCCTTGGAATCCTGCGACATGACCGGATCATCCCCGGCGAGCCCGGCGCCAACAAGGGCACGGCCGGGTCCGGAAAACGACGAAGCCCGCTCCGCGGGGGGAACGGGCTTCAGCGTGCTCGTTGGTCGGCTCGGCGGTGGAGGTGGGATTTGAACCCACGGATGAGTTGCCCCATCACACGCTTTCGAGGCGTGCGCCCTCGGCCACTAGGCGACTCCACCGCGGGGAAGCCTACCCGACTCTGCGGCGCGCGAAGAACTCGGTGAGCAGAGCTCCGCACTCCGGTGCGAGCACCTCGGCGATCACCTCGGGCCGATGGTTGAGCCGGCGGTCCCGTACGACGTCCCAGAGAGATCCGACCGCGCCGGCCTTGGGGTCGACGGCGCCGTACACGACCCGGTCGACCCGGGCGAGCACGGCCGCGCCGGCGCACATGGTGCAGGGCTCCAGTGTGACGACCAGCGTGCAGCCCTCGAGCCGCCACGCGTCCAGCCGGGCGGCGGCCCGGCGAAGCGCGACCATCTCGGCGTGACCGGTGGGATCGGCCGTGCGTTCCCGCTCGTTGTGACCGGTGCCGACGATCTCCCCTGCGGCGTTCACGACCACGGCGCCCACCGGGACCTCCCCGGCCTCGCCCGCCCGCCGGGCCTCGGCCAGCGCCAGCCGCATGACCTCGTCGAACTCCGTCGGCTCGGCGAGCCCGCCGGGGTCGGTCGGCTCAGTCACGGAGGCGGTCGAACTCCTCGGCGAATCCGGTCTGCTCGGCGACGGTCAGCAGCGCGTCGCCGGGCAGCGCCCGCTCGCTGAGCTCGAGCAGCCGCTTGGCGTCGACGCCCAGATCGTCGAGCAGGTCGGCGTCACCGCTCGCGTCGCCGTCGAGTGGTGTCTCTCCGACCGACTGGCTGAGCAGGCCCGCGAGGTCGCTGGTCAGACCGGCGGCCGAGTCGGACACGAAGACGCGCGGCTCATCCTGGTCGTCCATGCGGATGACGGCGAACCACTGGTCGTCCTCTTCGAGGAGCAGCAGGACGGGGTCGCCGGTCGTCTCCATCGCGACCTCGCGCATCACGTCGGCGACGTCGTCTATGCCCTCTGCCTCGGCCAGTTCGGTCTCGGTGCCCAGCCAACCCTGCTCGGTGCGGGCGAAGACGGCAGCGAAGTACGGCATGTCTCTCATTGTGACCTAGTGACGACCGCGAAGCATCCGTGTCAACGATGCGGTCAAGGGATTCACGGCACATCGGGCCCCGCCCACGGGGCGGGATCAGCCGATGCTGTCGATCGCGCGCTCGAACGGGTGGCCGAAGCCGAGACGGCCGGCGATGCTCAGCAGCATCTCGTCAGGATAGAGGTCGAGATCACCGGAGAGCGCGCCGAGCTCCATCTCGTCCAGACCCAGGTCCGCGAAGATCGACATGTCCCCCACGGGCAGCACCTGATCGAGTTCCTCGTCCTCGGGCACCGGAATGTCGAGGTAATCGAGGACCTGCCGGGCCAGTCCCCACTCGACCGACGCGGTCACGTCGGAGAGGAACACCATGACGTCGTCGCCCAGCACGCGGATCGCGACGAAGAAGTCATCGCCGACCGCCGCCAGCCCGATCGTGCCGCCGATGCCGGGCTGCTGCCGCAGAGCGTGCACGAACCCCGCCAGATCACCGGTGAGGGCGACCGGGAGCAGCTCTGTCTCCCAGCTGTCGTCCTCCCGGAAAACCACAACAGCGAAGTCAGTCATGCTTACGTCCGTCATCGTCACCCCACCGCCGCGGTACCTGCCTGGGAATGGTCGCAGATGCGGCGTGCGGACGCGCGCTCCACCCCGAAACTCGCGGTGCCCTCGGTCAGATGATCCGGAACGTACGCATGCGAAGCGTCGCGCGGATGGCGGCACGGCGAGATCGGCGGGGGGCGACCCTCCGCCGGAGCTCCCGGGCCTCGGCAAGCTCGCGCAGGAAGATCGCGCGGCGTTGGAGCCGCTCCCGGACCTCCTCGGGACTCGGTTCTTCGGGACGTTCAGCGGTCATGCGCCACTTCCTTCCCAGCCCAACGGCATCCATTCGGCACAGCAAGAGACGGCTGGGTACCTTTGCTCACATGAAAATCCTGGCGGTCGCGCACCCGCTTGTCGCGCACAAACTGACCACGCTACGTGACGTGCGAACCGACTCGCCCACCTTCCGCCGGCTCGCGGACGAGCTGGTCACGCTGCTGGCGTACGAGGCGACGCGCGACGTTCGTGTCGTCGACACGAGCGTGGACACCCCGCTTCAGTCCACCGAGGGCGTGCGGCTCGCGCGGCCCGCCCCCGTCGTGGTGCCCATCCTGCGGGCCGGGCTCGGCATGCTCGACGGCATGACGAGGTTGCTGCCGACCGCCGAGGTCGGCTTCCTCGGCATGATCCGCGACGAGGGGAGCCTCCAGGCCCAGACGTACGCCACGCGGCTGCCCGACGACCTGTCCGGCCGGCAGTGCTATGTCCTCGACCCCATGCTGGCCACCGGCGGCACGCTCGCGGCGGCCATCCGATTGCTGCTCGAACGGGGGGCGCGTGACGTCACCGCGCTGTGCCTGCTCGCGGCGCCCGAAGGGTTGAGGTTCCTGGAGGACGCGTTCACCGACGCCGCCGCGCCCATCCGGGTCGTCACCGCGGCGATCGACTCGCACCTGAACGAGCAGGGATTCATCGTGCCCGGTCTGGGCGACGCCGGAGACCGGCTGTACGGGGTGGTCTGACCGCAGGCTCGCTGGGGATCCCTTTAATCCGGCATGGGTTGATCGCTGGACTACCGAGGGTAATGAACCGCTACGGAACGGCTACGGTCGTTCCCTCCGCCGCCGTGACCATCGGGGGTCTGACGGAGGGCGCCGACCAGGGGCGCGTGAGCGATGTTCGAGGAGCGTCATGGCCCACCCAGCGGGAAGCGAACTACCCGGTTACGAACAGGTGACCGCGAGCCTCATCGAGGAGTTCACCGGCGTCCACCCGCCGGCGCTGGTGTCTCGCTGCGTCGCGGCGGCCCGGCACAGCTCCGAGGACGTGACCGGCTCGGCCACCCCGGAGCTCGTCGAGAGCATCGCGCGCAAGCATTTGCGGATCCTGGCCACGGTGGCCGCGGAGCGACGACGCCAGATCACCTTGGACAACACGCCTTGACCTGCTTTACCGGGCGTTGCCGCTAGTGTAGAAACGGAGCTGGGTCTGTGGGTCAGCACGTTTCGGGAGGCAGTCGTGCCCGCCAAGGATTACATCCCCTGGGTGGCCACGGCGATCACGCTGTGCCACCCGCTCGAATCATCCGTGTGGACGGCCCCCGACGTTGAGTCCGGCGCCGACGGCCTCGCCTCAGCGGCCGGCGCCCTGCCCGCCCTCGTCCACACGCCCACCTCATGAGGCTCGTGACGCCCGGCGACTCCGCCCCGGCGTCCGTCAACCGCTACCTCCTTCCGCATGAGAATCAGGTCATCACCGTGCGGCGCCACCCGGCGGTGCTCATGCAGCCGGTCGCGCTGGTGCTCGGCGGGCTGATCATCGCGGGATTCCTCAGCAACACCATGGCCGGCACCGCGGGTTCCGCGGTCAGCTGGATCTGGTGGGCCTGGTTGATCCTGCTCGCATGGTTCGTCTGGAAGGTCGCCGAATGGTCGGTCGATTACTTCGTCATCACCAACCAGCGCATGATCCTCACCACCGGCCTGATCACCCGCAAAGTGGCGATGATGCCGCTGACCAAGGTGACGGACATGGGCTTCCAGCGTTCCATCACCGGGCGCATCCTCGGCTACGGCGAGTTCGTCCTCGAGTCCGCGGGGCAGGAGCAGGCGCTGCGTACCGTGGACTACCTGCCCTATCCCGAGCAGCTCTACCTCGAAGTCTGCGAAATGATCTTCCCCAACAAGAACCCCTCTGATGATTGACGAAGACGCCCACATCCGGTTCAAGGCGATCCGGCCGATACGACGAGAACTGCATAACTTTGTCTGCAATGCTTGGGTTACTCTCGATGTGAGCTGTGTCTCAGCATGCAATCATGTCGGAACCAGTACCGCCTGATTACTTCCGTTAAGTGAGTTCACATGCCGGGTCTTGGCAATGTCGGTGAGCGAGTCCGCGACCTGCGTCTGACAAGGCGCCTGTCACAGGCGCAGCTTGCCGGGCATGACCTTTCTGACAGTTACATCTCATTGATCGAGTCCGGCAAACGCACCCCCACGCCGGCGGTGCTCCGGCTGCTCGCCGAACGCCTCGGCTGCACGGCCGAGTACCTCTCGGAGGGAATCGCGCCGGAACAGCGCGCCCACCTCGAGGTGCGTGAGCGCCACGCCGATCTCGCGCTGCTGGCCGGCCGGCCGGCCGTGGCGCTGGCGGGTTTCGACGAGGTGATCGAACACACCGACGACCCCGAGCTGACGGCCCGCTCCCTGCGGGGACGCGCGCGCGCACTCGAGGCGATGGATCGCTACGACGATGCCATCGGAGCCCTCGAGTCGCTGCGCGAGCAGGCGGAACGAGACCCGGGCCGATCGAGCTGGCTGCCGCCCGTGATCTCGCTGGCCCGCTGCTATCACGCCGCCGGCGACCTGGGACAGGCCATCGCGCTGGGCGAGCGGGCGCTCGCCCGGCTGCACGAACTCGAACTCACCGTCGGGCAGGAGCACACCGAAGTCAGCCGCGTGCTGCTGCTGGCCTATGTGGACCGGTCCGAGCCGGACCGCGCGCACGGACTCGGCCGGAGCGTCCTGGTCGACGCCGAGACCGGCGGCGTGCCGATCTCGCTCGCCTACCAGCGGGCCAGTGCCAAGGCCCTCGACGAGAGCGCCGTCGGCGACGCGCTCTACTTCGCCGAGCAGGCACTGGCGGCGCACGTCGAGGGAGAGCGGCTGCAGGCCCACGCCCGGCTCCAGATGGCCGGGGCCCGGGCGCTGCTGCGCGGCACCGCGCCGTACGGCATCGGCGCGGCCGGATGGGACGCCGCACAGGAGGCACTGGGCCTCTTGCGCGCGTCCGCGCCCGTACTGCAGGGAGCCGAGGCCACCCAGTGCGCGATCGAGACGGCCCGGGCGCTGGTGCTGCTCGGTGAGCCGGCCCGGGCCGTGCACACGGCCGAAGAGGCGCTCACCAACCTCGTCGGCGACTCCCCGCTCGAACTCGTGGACAGGACGCGGGCGCTCGAGACGGTGCGGGCCCGGCTGGTCCTCGCCCAGGCTCGATTGGCCCAGGCCGACCGCGGCGCCGCCACATCCGTGCTGCGCACCGCGACCACCGAACTCGACCGGATCACTCCCAGTAGGCCGACCGCGCACCTGTACCGCGAGCTCGGCGATCTGTACGAATCCGCCGGCGACACCGCCGGAGCCACCGGTGCCTACCGTCGGGCCCTGGAGGCCGCCGGGCTGCGTCCGATCTCACGAGCGCAGCACGTCGCCTCTCACGTGGTCGGGCTGTAGGAGCATTCGCGCGCCGGCCTCCGCCCCGCGCGTACCGCCCGCTCGGGAGGCACCGGGGCGGCCCCGGACGAGTGGCGGCGAAGAGCTCCGCTCGGCCACCCACAACCGCCCTACGCTGGGACGAAGCGTTCATCCGGTTGGCCTAACATAGGTCCGGGGGGATGCCCCGCTCGTCGGAGGGACCTTGGCTTCGCGCACGGCCCGCTGCGCGTCCCCGGCCGTTTCGAAGCGCCGATCAGGCAGCCGATCGGCCGGATGACGCGAGGAATCGGGGGCGCGGACCGTGCGGGACAAGGTCCCTCCCGGGCCGGGCCCCCGGACCGGTCGCCCATTCGGCCGAGGGCGACCGCCTCAGCCGAGGGTGACGAGGGCGACACCGGCGACCGCCACCGCCAGCCCGGCCCGCTGGATCACCCGAAGCCGCTCGCTGTAGACCACCCGGGCGAGCAGCACGGTCACCGCGGGATAGAGCGAGGTCAGCACGGCGGCGAGGCTGAGCATCCCCTGCTGGGCGGCCAGGAAGTACAGCGCGTTACCGGCGGCGTCGAGCACGCCCGAGAACGCCACGAGGACCAGGGTCGCGGTCCCGGACAGGCTCGCGCCCTTCGGCCCACCCGCGATCAGAGCGGTGACCAGGAGCAGAGCGAATCCGCTCGTCCGTGAGGCGACGAGCGGCCACAGCCCGCCGTCGTCACCTGCCTCGTTCAGCATGATGAAGAAGCCGCCGAAGGCGAAGCCGGATACGGCGGCCATGAACGGACCGCTGTCCAGCAGCGTCCGGCGGGAAGCACCCTCTTCGGTTCTGCCGCCGTCCTCCATGCTCACCAGAGCGACGGCCGCCACGCAGAGGACGACCCCGGCGAGGACGGTGCCCTCGAGCCGTTCGCCGCTCAAGGCGCCGGCCGCGACGGGCAGGATCGCGGCCGCGAGTGCGGAGACCGGCGCCACGACGCTCATCGGACCCTGGGCGAGCGCGCGGTAGAAGGTGAGGATGCCGGTGCCGCCGGCCAGGCCTCCCGCGAACCCCCAGGCCATGCCGTCGCTCGGCGGCGCTCCCGTGGTGAGGACGGCGGCGGCGAGCAGCAGCACCAGGCCCACCGGCATGCTCAGCAGCAGGACCCTCAGCGCACTCGAACGCCGTGAAGCGGCGCCGCCGAGGAAGTCGGCGACTCCGTAGCCGAGCGCCGCGCCGATGCCGAGCAGCGTCACCATCAGGTGCCCAGGGGACCGACGAGCCGGCTCTCGATCTGGACGTCGGGCGCGATCACGCGCAGCCGGGTGGCGAGGTCGTCGGCCGCCGCACGGAGTGTGCCGAGGGCGTACGGCTCCAACCGCTCGAAGATGAACAGCGCGTTCTTGGTCGATTCGGTGATGCGGGTACGGGTGCACTGGCGCCAGTTCCAGCGGCGGCAGGTGACTCCCTCGTCGTCGCGCCAGACGACCTCGCCCGGCTCGGGGTGCTCGACCACGGGCTCCCCTCCGGCCACCGTCTCGAACGCCTCGTCGCCACCGGCCCGCACCAGCCGGGCCGCGCCGCGGTAGCCGTCGAGATCCTCGCCCCCCACCGGCAGGACGTACTCGACGCTGACGGCGTTGTAAGCGTCCACGACCCGGTTGATCGCAGGCAGCGATTCAACCCGCCGCAGCAACGCGTCGACGGAGGGCCGAGTCCGCTTCGGCTTGGCCCCGAACCCTCGGTAGGCCTCCTGCCAGGCCGTCACGTGCGGATGGGCGGCCGCGTCCGCGGCGCCGTCCGCGGCGGTGTGCAGCCAGCCTGCCGAGACCGGGTCGCTCGGCCCGTTGCTCAACCCCTCGGCGGTCATGAGCAGAGCCGCGAAATCCGGCCGAAGGCTCCACACGGCGCCATCAACCGCGATCTTCTCTAGCACGCTGACGCTCCCTCTGCCATGACAGTCCTTCTGCCGTCGGTCATCATAATGTAATGCAGAGTGCATTATAACGACCGAGCGGCCGATTCATCGCCAGTCGGCCCGGCCCGGTTGGCCCTACTGTTGTCGCAGCCGGGTGAGCCGACGGCGAGGCGACCGCTCCAGGCCGCCGCCGGGGCGGCGGACCAGGAGGTGCGATGAAGGAGTCGGAACCGGTCGGCGAGGCGGTGGCGAGGACCGTACGCGCGCTGCGCTCCGAGCACGCGTGGAGCCTCGACCAGCTGGCCGGCCGCGCCGGGGTGAGCAAGGGCGTCCTCGTCGCACTCGAGCAGGGGCGGGGCAATCCCAACCTGGGCACGCTGGTCCGCATCGCCGACGCGCTCGGCGTGCCGCTGACCCGGCTGGTGCAGGTCGAGGAGGAGCCTCCGGTGCGGGTCTTTCCCGCGGACCGGCACGTCGTCCTGTGGCGCGGCCCCTCGGGCGGAAGGGGAACGCTGCTCGCCGGCAGCGATCCGCGCCCGTCGGTGGAACTCTGGGAATGGGAGATACAACCCGGCGAACCCCATGAGAGTGACGCGCACATCCCGGGTACCCGTGAGATCGCCTACGTCGAGCGAGGAACTTTGACTCTCACCGTCGACGGCAAACGGCATGTGATCGGGACGGGCACGGCGGTGGTGTTCGCCGGAGACCGGCCGCACTCGTACGGCAACGAGCACGACGAGGTGTGCCGCTTCTTCCTCGCCGTCCTGGACCTCTGACGCGACACCGCACGTGAGGTGCCTTTTCAGGAACCGCCGCCGCATTCGCAATCGTTGACCGGTGAGGGCGCCGCGACACCCGCCCGTCACGGCCTCCACGTCACGCACGGGCATCCGACCATCGGGAGGGCCACGGACGGTGAGCCAGAGCAGAGCCCCCCTCAGGCCTACCCGGGTGCGGGGCGCCACGATGCTGCTGGGCGACGGAGCGGCCGCCTGGACGGCGGTGCCGGCCGACGTCTCCGAGCCGCAGTACCTGCTGAACGACGTGACGGCGTTGTCGCCGTCCGAGGCGTGGGCGGTCGGGCAGGCTCAGGACCATCCGGTGGTCGCGCACTGGGACGGCACGCATTGGACCGCCGCGCCGGCCGAACGGCCGCCCGGTGCCGTCGGCGCGGGGCTGCTCGGCGTGGACGTCGCCGCCCGGGCGGCCGCCATCGCCGTCGGGGGTGCCTTCGATCGGCTGGCCGGCGAGAACATCCCCCTGGTCCAGCACTGGGACGGCGCCCGATGGAACGCCGTCGAGCTCGGCCGCGGGCATGTCCTGACCGACGTCACCATGCTCTCGGCCGCCGAGGCATGGGCGGTCGGTCACGGGTTCCGCCCAGGCGACGAAGACCTCACCCCCGTCGCGCTCCACTGGACCCCGGGCGGCTGGGCCCGCGCCACGACGCCGCCGATCAGCAGGGGCCGCCTGCTCGCCGTCGCGGCGACCTCGCCACGGGACGTGTGGGCGGTGGGCGCGGCGGGCCGGAGTCCACTGATCCTGCACTACGACGGCCGAGTCTGGAGCCGGGTGCGGAGCCCGGCCGGGTCGCGGCCGCTCACCGACGTGGCCGCGCTGACCCCCTCCGACGCCTGGGCGGTGGACGGCGGCGGCGTGCTGTGCTGGAACGGCCGGTCATGGCGGCGCATGGACACCCCGCTGCTCACGTCGGCGAACACCGTCAGCGCGCTCGCGCCGTCGGACGTCTGGGTGGCCGGGGCGAGGGGCGAGCTCGCCCACTTCGACGGCCGGAACTGGAGCCGGGCCGGCTCTCCCCCACCGCTGGGCGAGGCGGCCGTGTGGCTCGGCTCGGCCTCGGCGGCGCCCCGCACGGTGTGGATGGTGGGCTCCCAGCAGACCGCCGACTCGGCACCCGCCCTGCGGCACACGTACGCGACCGATCGCGGCAAGAGCTGAGACCTGGACCGTGCAAGCGCTCCCCGCGCACCTGACCGGCCGGGCCCTCGTCAGCGGGGCATCCGGTCGGCGGTCTCGGTGACCAGCTGGTGCAGGAGCGGCGTCAGCTCAGGGCGGTCCTCGAGCAGTTCGTCCAGGCGCGCCCGCCAGGCTCCGGCCTCCGCATACGTCACGTCCTCGGCTTGGAGGCGTATGCGCGTCTCGGCCAGCTTGAGCTGGAAGATGACGCCGAGGTGCTCCCCCACCATCTCGCTGAGCCAGTAGTAAGCGTCGGCGTTCGCCGCTGCGGCGAAGATGCGTCCGCCTTCCCAGGCGACGCGCGGCCGGTGGAGGACACCCATGGCTGGACGTTAGCCCCTGCCGCCATTGCCGACAAGACCTGATCGCGCGGACGGAATTCCAGGGTCAGAAGTGAACGTGAAAAGTACTCGCATGTCTATTGACCGCTTCTCTACTCGAGGGTAACAATCCGCCTAGCGGCCGCTCCAGAGTCAGTTCTCCCACCCCCTCCCCGAGGAGCCGACCATGAGCGCACGCGTCCGTCTCGGGCGCGCCCCGGCGATTCTGGTCGCGTTGATCGTCGTGTTCAGCATGGCGATTCCGCACCGTGCCGCCACCGCCGCCGACTTCTACACCCCGCCCTCGCCCCTGCCCTCGGGCAATTCCGGTGACGTGATCCGGTCCGAGCGCATGAACTACAAGGCGACCATTCCGGCGCTCGCCCGGGCGTGGCGGGTGCTCTATCTGTCCACCTCGGCCACCGGGCAGCGGATCGCCGTTTCCGGTGCGGTCATCGTTCCGGTCCTGCCCTACGGCGGACCACGCCCGATCATCGGATACGCACCGGGTTCACACGGCCTGGGTGACCAGTGCGCGCCGTCCCGGGAGATCGACGCCGGCACCGACACCGAGGCCTCACTGATCTCGGTGCTGCTGGCCCGCGGCTGGGCGGTCGCGGTGACCGACTACGAGGCCTTGGGAACGCCAGGCGACCACACGTACATGGTCGGGCCCTCGGCGGGGCACGCGGTCCTCGACGTCATGCGCGCCGCCACCCGGCTGCCGGGCGCCGGGCTCAGCGCGTCGGCCCCGATGGCCGTCAGCGGCTACTCGCAGGGCGGAGGCGCCGTCGGGTGGGCCGCTCAGCTCCGCGGCGACTACGCCCCCGAACTGCCGATCAAGGGCATCGCCGCAGGCGGAACGCCGGCCGACCTGAACGCGGTGGCGGCGAACCTCGACGGCGGTCCGGAGTTCGGCTACGTCGCCATGGCCGGCATCGGTTTCGACGCGGCCTATCCGGAGCTGCCCTTCCAGGAGCTCCTGACCCCTGAGGGCCGTGCGCTGTTCGCCGACATCCGTGACGACTGCCTCTCGGAGATCCAGAGCAAGCTGGCCGATCGCCGGATGAACGAGTTCACGACCGTGCCGGACGTGCTGAGGCTGCCCGCGTGGCAGGCCCGGCTGGCCGAGAGCAGGCTCGGCGGCGCGACCCCCCACGTGCCGATGCTGCTCTACCACGGCCTTCTGGACGTGACGATCCCCATCGCACAGGCCGGCACGCTTCGCCGCGCCTACTGCTCGCGCGGCGTCTCGGTGCAGTGGAACGTCTACCCCGCCGACCACGTGGGCACGGCGGTCCTCGGTGCGATCCCGGCGGGCGGCTGGCTGTCCGACCGGCTGGCCGGCCGCGGCGCGCCGACCAACTGCTGACCGCGTGCGGCGGATCCGCCCATGGCCGGGTGCCGGCGCGGCGCCCGGCCGTGGGTCTCGCTAGATCCGGGCCCGAGACGGCGCCCGCATCGCGGCACGAGGCCATTCGCTCGACCGCCTCGGTGACCCGCTCGGGTGCGGTGGCGAAGTTCAGCCGGGCGAATCCGTGACCGGGGGCTCCGAAGTCGGGGCCGCTGGACAGGGCGACCCTGCCCCATCGCAGGAAGATCCCGGTCGGATCCTCGCCGAACAGGAGCCGGCGGCAGTCCAGCCAGGCGAGATAGGTGGCCGCGGGCGGCGAATAACCGATCTCGGGCAGGTGTTCGGCGAGCAGACCGCCGAGCGGGCGCCGGTTGCCGTCCAGGCCCGCCATGACCTCGTCCAGCCACGGCTCACCGCTGGTGAACGCGGCCCCGTCCAGCGACCCGAACGGCACATGACGTGCCTTTGGATAGGTCAGCGGCGCGTGGATCTCGTCGACCACGACCCGTACCCCGTAACGGTCCGCGAGTTCCGCGACCGCCAGCAGTTCGGCGCGGTCGAACACGACGCCGGTCGGGTTGTGCGGGCTGCACAGCAGGTACGCGTCGGCGCCGGCGGCGAAGTCGCGTTCGAGCCGGGCGAGGTCGAGCCCGTGACCGGACGGACCGAGTGCGAGCGGGCTCTCGACGATCCGGCGGCCGATGCGCGGCAGCCAGTAGAAGAACGGCGGATATGCGGGGGTGTTCACGACGACCCGGGCGCCGGGCTCGGTCACCAGCTGGAGAGCCTCGACGATGCCCGCCATCACGTCCGGCACCAGCCGGATGCCGGCCGGATCCGGCGACCATCCGTAGCGCCGGCCGGCGAACGCGGCGAACGCCTCCGGCAGCCCCCCGGCGAACGCGTATCCGGTGTCGCCACGACGGACGGCCTCGGACAGCGCCTCCGTCACCGGTTCGGCGAGCGGTGTGTCCATCTCCGCCACCCACATCGGAAGCACGTCCGGTGGATGCGCCCGCCACTTGGAGCTGCGCCGTTCCCGCAGCTCGGCCAGGCTGTGCAGGGTGAGGGGCCCCTTCCTCCGGCCGGTGCCGACGGTGAAACCGGTGCTGTTCAACGAACACGCCTCCGTTCGATGCGGCCCCGCGGCGGTGGCTGCTCATGGTGGTGCGGGTTCACGCGCCGAGTCGCCGCCGAGGCGATGGTCCACAACCGATGCCCACCTATCGCCGTTTCTCACCACCTGACCGGCCTTCATCACGTGGTGGTTGACCTCGATATTGCTTGAGGTTCTAGCGTTCGTCCTGATCAGGACACGGACGTGGCCCGTGCGGCGGACGCAGGCTTGTCGCAAGGTCACAGGCATTCGTGGTCAAGGAATCAGCATCCGTTCAGAAGGGATCCCGTCATGTCCGAAGAACCGTTCCAGCTCGCGGTGTTGATCGGCAGCGTCCGGAAGGGCCGGTTCGGCCCGACCGTCGCCGACTGGTTCGTCGGCCGGGCCGAGCAGCGCGGCGACATGAAGGTCGATGTCGTCGACCTGCTCCACACCGAGATACCGAGTGCCGACTTCACCTCCCGCGTCGGCGCCACGGACGCCTTCGTCGTCGTCACACCGGAGTACAACCACGGCTATCCGGGAGAGTTGAAGCTCGCCATCGACTCGGTGAACCGGGAGTGGCACGCCAAACCGGTCGGCTTTGTGTCGTACGGCGGGCTGTCCGGCGGCCTGCGGTCGGTCGAACAGCTTCGAGCCGTCTTCGCCGAGCTCCACACGGTCACGGTCCGCGAGACGGTGAGCTTCCACAACTCACGGGTCAACTTCGACGAGAAGGGCGACCCTCGCGACCCCGAGGCCGTGAACGCGGCGGCCGGTGTCCTTCTCGACCAACTGGCGTGGTGGGCGCACGCGCTGCGCGAGGCGCGGGCGGCCCGTCCCTACGGCACCTGATCTCGCGCTCCGTCGGCCACGTGCCCCTCACGCATCGCGCAGCCGGAGCAGCAGCCCGCCGGTGAGAAGTGCCGCCGCGGCCCAGGCGGTGAGTACGCCGAGGCCCGCCCATGGGTCGAGGGGCAGGTCGGTGAGATCGATGGTGGCCTGAATGGTGAGCCCGGCGTTCATGGGCGAGATCCTCCACAGCAGCCGCTGCCAGTCCGGATCGCGGATCATGCTGCCGATGATCGGGAAGAGGTAGAGCACGCCGAGCACGGCACCGATGGCCGCGGCGGAGTCCCGTACTGCGGCGGCGATGCCGAGGCTGAGCAGGGCGATCAGGACGAGGTAGAGGACCGAGCCTGCGGCCGCGCGCAGCGTCGGCCCGTCGGCCAGTGACAGAGGAGGGTAGCCGTGCGCGAGGGTGAAACCGTTGCCGGGCAGGATGAGCCGCCCCGCCAGCACGGACGCGAGCACGGCGATGATCCCCGCGGCCATTGTGAGGCCGATCAGGACGGCGGCCTTGGCGGCCAGCACGGTGGCCCGGCGCGGCATCGCGGTGAGGGTCGTGCGGATCATGCCGGTGCTGTACTCACCGCTGATCGCCAGTACGGCCAAGATGGCGACGATCGCCTGGCTCACCTGGATGCCCATGAGGCTGAGCTTGACGGCATCGTAGTTGCAGCGTGCCGACGTGCAGGTCGCGGTCGCGGCCGCCGCGGCGCTCACGGCGGCGGTCAGCGCGACGAGGGCGAGCAGCAGCCAGGCGGCGCCTGTCACGGTGCGCACTTTCGTCCATTCCGCGTGCAGTTCCGGTCTCATGCGTCCCTCCGGCGCAGCAGGAGGACGGCCGAGCCGAGAGCGAGCGCGGTGTAGCCACAGAGCACGGCGAAGCCGGCCCACGGCGCCAGCGGGTAGTAGCCCATCTGCGGCGCGTAATGGCTGATCACCTGCGGGTATTCCGGAATGCTCTGCTGGATCGCGAAGCCGGCGGCCGGGGTCAGCCGCAGCAACCACTGCGCCGCGCCCTCGGGCAGAACGGAGATGGTCGCGAGCATGTAGGGGAGGACGATCACCACGACGGCGGTGATGACCGCCATCGCACTGCGCCGGAACAAGGCGCCGAGCGCGAGGGCGAAGACGGCGGCGACGGCGAGCAGCGCCGCGGTGCCGACCACTACCCGCAGCTCGGTGAGGGGGGTGACGGGGAGGACATAGTTGCCGTTGGAGCGCAGGATCCGCGTGCACACCGGGACCGCGACGCCGGCGGCGGCCAGCCCTGCGACGAAGGTGACCGTGCCCATCACCATCGCCTTCGCCGCCAGCACCCGGCCTCGCCGCGGGTCGGCGAGCAGCGTGGTACGGATCAGGCCCCGTCGGTATTCGGCGGTGACGAACAGCACCGCCACGACGATCACCACGATCAGCCCGGTGAAGACGCCGCCGAGAGTGCGCTCGATGGCCTGACCGTCCTCGGCCCCGAGTGGTCCGATGTCGCCGGTCCCGGTCACGGTGAGCGTGCCGCCGGACTGCTCGAGCCCGTTCGGGCGATGGAAACGCTCCCAATCGGTCATTTCTGGGCTGTCCCCTACCTCGACGCGGCTCCACGCACCGCCGGCCGCCTTGCCCTGCAGGGTGACCTGGTCGAAGACCGCCGTGGTCTGGGTGAAGCGCATTTGTCCTCTGCTCCCACCGAGCCCGACCCGCTCCACCGTCAGATCGCCGGGCGAGTTGGCGAAGAGCCCCACCCGCACCGTCGCCGGCAGCCCGGCCAGGCGAGCCGTGCCGACCTTGGTCCACTGCTTGCCGTCGGTCGACTCGTAGCCGGT
Organism: Actinomadura sp. HBU206391; assembly: GCF_014323665.1. GTDB lineage: Bacteria > Actinomycetota > Actinomycetes > Streptosporangiales > Streptosporangiaceae > Actinomadura_C. Next base: position 129,653 of record NZ_JABVEB010000001.1, read on the forward strand.
GAGCGTGTCACCGGAGCGGGTCAGCCGCAGCCATCGCGGGGATGCCGCCGAGACACCGCCCGGTCGGCCGGCCGTGTCGTGCGTGAAATCGTGCTGCATCCGCACCCCGTGCTCGCCGGTGAGCATCACCGCCGCGTAGGCCGAGCCCGGTTCGGTGCTCTGCTTGATGATGATCCCGGCCTTCGCCCACGGCACCAGGCCGGGAACGAGCTGGTCGTGGTTCGGCGGAGGATAGGTGATGATGCCGGTCATTGAGGTCAGGCGGGCGGTGATGCTTCCGTCTCCGGCCAGTGGCTGGTGCACGAAGTAGAACCTGTCGTTCACCGCTTCGCCGCCCGGCCCCACCGGCGGGGTGGGGCAGGGACCTTCGGGGCATGACGTGTGACTGCCTGCCGCGGTGAGCAGCCCGAGCAGCACGGTGAGCAGCGCCGCGACCACCATGGCGATCACCCAGCCGCGGACCGTCCGGAATTTGGTCCATTCCGCGTGCAGCAGGCGCGCCATGCCACCGCGCCCGGCCCGCAGGTCCGAGCGGTCGGGAATCGTGGTGCTCATCGCGACGCCTCCTGTCCTGTGACGGCGCGGAATTCGGCCGCGTCCCGGGTGAGCTCCAGGTAGGCCTCCTCGAGCGTCGCGCGGTGGGCCGCCACCTCGAAGAACGGCACCGCCCTCGCACCGAGGAGCGCCACCACTCTCTCCGCCGCCAGCCCGGACAGCGTCAGCGTGTCGTCGCCGAGGGCGGCGACGGTGGCCCCCGCGTGCTCCAGCACCCTCGCCGCCTCCGACGGCGCCGTGGTACGGAGCGTCACCCGGTCGCCCGACACCGCGGCGAGCAGCTCCGCCACGCCGGCGTCGGCGATGACCTTGCCGCGGCCCACCACCACCAGATGGGCGGCGGTGTCCTGCAGCTCACTCATCAGATGGCTGGACACCAGTACGGCGCGGCCCTGCCCGGCCAGCTCGATGAGGAAGGCGCGCATCCACACGATGCCTTCGGGGTCCAGGCCGTTGAACGGCTCGTCCAGAATGATCACTGGCGGGTCGCCGAGCAGTGCGGCGGCGATTCCGAGCCGCTGCCGCATGCCCAGCGAATAGCCGCCCGCCTTCCGCCGGGCCGCCTGCCGCAGACCGGCCTGCTCGATCACCTCATCGACCCGCTCGGTGGTCAGCCCCTGGGAATGCGCCAGCCACAGCAGGTGGTTGCGGGCGGAGCGGCTCGGCTGCAGCGCCGCGGCGTCCAGCAGGGCCCCGACGTGGCTCAGCGGGCAACGCAGGCTCTGGTACGGCCGCCCGCCGATCAGCGCGCTGCCCTCATCGGCCGCGTCCAGGCCGAGGATCACCCGCATCGTGGTGGACTTGCCCGCCCCGTTGGGGCCGACAAAGCCGGTGACGTGCCCCGGCTGCACCGAGAACGACATCCCGTCCAGTGCCACGGTCGGCCCGAAACGTTTGCGCAGGCCGTTGACTTCGATGGTTGCTTCCATGCGTTCGGTTGTACGGATACCGCCATAACGTGGGCCGAACGGAGACCGTAATGTCGTTGTTAGGTCCGGGGCGGCATCCTGGGGGTCAGCACGGAACGGGAGAGGACTGATGGGGATTCCGCGACGTCCGGCGCTGCCGCGCCGCACTGTACGGCAGCGCTTCACCGCCCTGTACGGCGCCTTGTTCCTGCTGTCCGGCGCCGGGCTGCTGACCATCGCGTACCTCGTGACCTCCGGATCGATGAGCTCCTCCCGGAGCGCGCCCTTCCAAAACCCTCCGCGCCCGCAGTCGTCGCTCGCGGCCGCCCAGGAGCACATCGCCCGGCTGCAGGAGCAGCTGTCCCGGCAACAGACGGCCCAATCGCGTCAGCTCCTGCTCGGATCGGTGGTGGCGCTCGCCGTCATGGCCGTGGTGTCGGTCGTGCTGGGCCGGATCGTCGCGGGCCGGGTGCTGCGCCCGCTGCGGATGATGACCACGGCCACGCGGCGGATCTCCGCCGACAACCTGCACGAACGGCTGGCCGTACCCGGCCCCGCCGACGAGGTGAAGGATCTCGCCGACACCATCGACGGACTGCTGGAACGGCTCGAGGGCGCCTTCACCGCTCAACGCCGCTTCGTCGCCAACGCCTCCCACGAACTGCGCACCCCGCTGACCACCATGCGCGCGTCACTGGACGTCGCCGTGGCCAAACCGGAGCCCGTACCGCCCCAGACCATCGCCCTGGCCGACCGGCTGCGAACCGAACTCGACCAGGTCGATCGGCTCCTGGACGGCTTCCTCATGCTCGCCCGCACGCAACACGGCGCCCTCCCCGAACCCGCGACACTCTCGCTCGGCAGCGTCGTGTCCGCGGCACTGGCCTCCCGGGCCGCCGACATCGGCGCCAGGGACCTGACCGTGCACGACGCCATCCGCCACGACGGCGCGCTGGTGCGGGGCAGCCGGACGCTCCTGGGTCGGATGGTCGACAACGTGATCGACAACGCGATCGGCCACAACCACGACGGCGGCTGGATCCGCGTCGCCGCCGGTACCGAGGGCGCGACCGCGAGCCTGGTCGTCGAGACCGGCGGGCAGGTTCTCGACCAGCGGCAGGTCGCGCAGCTGGCCCAGCCCTTCCGCCGGCTCGGCGCCGACCGGACCAACGCAGGCGACGGGGCAGGGCTCGGGCTGTCGATCGTGGCGGCCATCGCCACGGCGCACGGCGGCACCCTCGACCTGCGTGCCCGACCCGAAGGCGGCCTGCTGGTCGGCATCTCGCTGCCCCTGGCGGCCCACCCGGTGGCCGGCCCCGGGCGGGCAGGTGCCCAGGCGTGAGAGTGCTCGTCGTCGAGGACGCGCGGTCGCTCGCGGCCGTCCTGGTCGAGGGCCTGCGCGACCAGGGCATGGCCGTCGACGCCGCTCACGACGGGCTCGAGGCCGCGGCCAAGCTCGACGCCAACTCCTACGACGTGGTCGTGCTCGACCGTGACCTGCCGGGAATCCACGGCGACACCCTCTGCCAGATGATCACCGATCGCGACGACCGGGTCATGGTCTTGATGCTGACCGCGGCCGGCTCTCCCGAAGACCGGGTCAGCGGCCTGGGCCTCGGAGCCGACGACTACCTCGCCAAGCCGTTCCATTTCCCCGAACTCGTGCTGCGCGTCCGCTCCCTCGCCCGCCGCCGGCCCTCGGCGCGGGCCCGCGTCCTGCGCGCGGCGGGGATCGAGCTCGACGCCCTGCGGCACACCGTCACCCGGGACGGACGCCGGCTGGACCTCTCGGTCAAGGAGTTCGGGGTCCTCGAAGCACTCCTGCGCGCCGCCCCCGCCTTCCTCAGCGCCGAGGACCTGCTCGAACAGGTCTGGGACGAGCACGCCGACCCGTTCACCAACACCGTCACGGTGACCATCGGCCGCCTGCGCCGCAAACTCGGCGGCCCACCCGTCATCATCACCAGACCGAGTGTCGGCTACCGCATCACCGACCCGCCCGGGTAGGTCCCGAAACCCTCGGCTCGACGGCGCCGGTTCGCGCCGCGGCGACCACGACGGCGGTGTAACGCAACGTGAACTCGCCCCCGAACGCGTCGATCGCGGCCCCGATGCCCGCCAGCACCGACTGCAGCCCGGCCGGCGGGAGCCGGGTGTGGCCGCCGGTGGTCGGCAGCTGGTCCAGCCACTCGTCCCGGGTGTAGGACCGCTCCCAGTCGAATCGCCAGTGCTCCGGCTCGCCGAACGCGCCCGCCTGCCGTATCCCGTCGGCCGCCTTGGTGCGCAGCAGCGCGTACCCGTCCGAGCCGGACCCGGCCCATCTGGCGGCGAGCGAGTCCGGCATCAGCCGGCGGTAGACCGCGGCGAAGGCCTCTGCCACGTCGGGCGGCGGTTGGCTCACGTTCCAGAACACTGCGAGCGTGCCGCCGGGCCGCAGCGCCTCGGCCGCCTTGGCCGCTCCCGCGATCGGGTCCACCCAGTGCCAGGTCTGGCCGGCGACGACCGCGTCAAACGCTCGGTCGGCGGGGTCCCAGGCTTCGAACGTCGCGACCTCGACCTCGAGCCCGTGCCGTCGCGCCCAGTCGGCCATCCGCGCGTCGGGCTCGACTCCGAGTACCTTGCAGCCGGCCGCCTGGAACTGCCGGGCCGCTATGCCGGTACCGCAGCCGACGTCGACCACGTCGGGCCCGGGAATGGCGGCGACGATCCGGTCCACCATGGCATCGGGATAGCGGGGCCGGGTCCGGTCGTAGCGTTCGGCGTCCACGCCGAACGACTCCGCCACCTCCCGGTGTCGATGAGGCTCTGGTTCGGTAAGAGGCGCTCGCTCCGGCGGTATAGTGGGCATGCGCCCACTATAAATGGGCATGCGCCCACTCGTCGACCCGGGCAGGACCCCGAGAGCCGAGAGAGCGACGACCACATGAGGGACGGAGATGCACGGTGCCGACAGGGGTGGCCATCCGCGACGCGCGTGAGCAACTGTTCGACGCCGCAGAGCGCGTACTGCTCCGGGACGGGCCGAATGCGCTGACCAGCCGGGCGGTCACCACGGAGGCGGGCTGCGCCAAGGGCGTTTTGCACCGGCACTTCGCCGACTTCGACGCCTTTCTCGCCGAGCTCGTGCTGGACCGCATCGCCCGGATCGACCACCAGGCCGCCTCCCTGCGCGAGTCCGCCGGGACCGGCACCGTCGCCGGCAACCTCACCGGCGCACTGACGGCCCTGTTCGGGTCGGTCGCCGTGGCCATCGTCGCCCTCATCACCTTCCGGGATGACCTGCGCGCCCGGCTGCGCCGGTCCAGGCCGACCGGCGTTCCGGTCCTGACGGAGGCCACGGCCATGATCGCCTCCTACCTCACCGCCGAGCGCGAACTGGGCCGCATCGCGGCCGACGCCGACGTCGACACGCTCGCTCCCACGCTGATCGGGGCCGGGCACCTGCTGTTCGCCGACCGGAAGGGCACCCCGCCGGAGGCCGGAGCCGTCCACAGGGTCGTGACCACGGTCATCGCCGGCGTCATGCGATGACGATCGGTTCGTGGACGTGGCCTCGGCTCTCGGTTGGCCTTGCCTGCACGCGGTATTCACTCTTGACTTATATAAGCTGCAAATGACATCCTCATTGCCGTGCAGGCCTTCGACGTTCTCGGCGACCCGGTCAGACGCCGGATCTTGGAGTTGCTCGCCGACGGCGAACTGACCGCAGGCGCGGTCAGCGAGGGCATCCGGGCAGAGTTCGGGATCTCGCAGCCGGCGGTATCGCAGCACCTGCGGGTGCTGCGGGAGTCCGGGTTCGCGACCGTCCGCGCGGACGGCGCCCGGCGCCTGTACTCCGTCGACTCGGCACCACTACGGGAGGTCGACATCTGGCTGGAACGCTTCCGCCGGTTCTGGATCCGGCGCCTGGACGCGTTGGGCACCGAACTCGTGCGCGGCAAGCGCCGACGCCGCAAGCAACGCGAGAACACTGCCGGGCCGCGGTCTGCGGGCAGGCAACCGTCTACGAAGAGCGAGGAAGACAAGTGATCGACATCGTCAACCAGATCAACGCCACGCACCGGGAGATCGGCGACCACGCGGTCGCCACCGGCGAAGGACGGTCGCTGCTGCTGCGCCGCACCTATGACGCCCCGATCGAGGATGTGTGGAGCGCGTGCACCGAACCCGACCGGATCAGCCGATGGCTGGCCCCGATCGACGGCGACCTGAGGCCCGGCGGCACGTTCCAGCTGAAGGGCAACGCCGGCGGAGAGATCCTGCGCTGCGAAGAGCCCCGCCTGATCAAGGTGACCTGGGTCCTCGGGGAAGGCATGGTCACCGAGCTCGAAGTCCGCCTCGCGCCCGGCGATGACGGCGACACCGTCCTGGAGCTCGAGCACGCCACGCCCGCCGAGATCCTCGACGAGCTGGTGCGAACCTACGGGCCCGGCGGCACGATCGGAGTCGGCGGCGGCTGGGACCTCACGCTGCTCGGCCTCGACCTGTTCCTACGCGGCACCGAGTTCGACCCCGCCACCTGGGAGGACACCGCCGAGGCAAAGGAATTCGCCACCCAAAGCTGCCACGCCTGGGGACCCGTCATCCAGGCCGCCTGGGGAACCAGCGACGACGACATCGCCGCGGCCATCGCCTTCGGAGTGCAGCACTTCGCCCCCGAGACCACAGAGGACCCATGAGAGGCGCAGACCGATGACCGAGAACGTCATCACCACAGGGGACGGTAGGGCGCCGGGTGCGGCCGTGGGTCCGACGAGGACGCTGCTGACCTGCGGCATCGTCGCCGGCCCGCTCTATATCGTCGTGGTCGTCCTGCAGATGCTCACCCGGGACGGGTACGACATCAGCCGCCACCCGGCCAGCATGCTGAGCAACGGCGACCAGGGATGGATCCAGATCGCCAACTTCGCGGTCAGCGGCCTGCTGTTCGTGGCGTGCGCGATTGGGCTGCACCGGGTGCTCGGTCCGGCGGCGGGCCGGGGCGGCATCTGGGGACCGCGGCTGATCGGCGTCTTCGGCGCCGGGATGGTCGCCGCGGCCGTCTTCTCCGCCGACCCCTCCGACGGCTTCCCGCCGGGGACGCCGACCGGTCCGCCCACGAGCATCAGTTGGCACGGAGCCGTGCACTTCCTCGTCGCCGGGATCGCGTTCTTGGCGTTGATCGCCGCGTGCTTCGTGTTCGCCCGGCGGTTCGCCGCGGCCGGCCGCCGCGGCTGGGCCGCCTTCAGCAGGGTGAGCGGCGGGCTCTTCCTGGCGACCTGGATCTCGATCTTCGCGCTGCAGGGCGCCCGGGTGGCCAATGTCGCCTTCGCCGTCGCGATCGCGCTCGTCCTGGCATGGACGTCGCTACTGGCCGCACACCGGCTGACCCGACCCGGCGAGGAATGAGAGCCGCAGGACAGACGGTGTACGCGCAGGCGTTCAACGCCGTGTTGTACGGCTACCTCGCCGGGGCCCTGGCCGAGACCCGGACAGCGCGACTGGCTACGGACGCCGGCATGGCCGCCCATGCCGGCGGGCGGTGGATGTCCGACGAGAACGCCCACGACATGAACCAGCCCCCGCCATGATCTCGACCCGAGCCGGGCGTGTTCGCATTCACTTTCGGTTGCTCAGGCGAGATCAGTTGGCGGGCTTGCCGAACCAGCGGGAGAGGTGGTCGTCCAGGTCCTGCTGATCGTCGCCGATCCAGGCGACGTGGCCGTCGGGGCGTAGCAGGACGCACGGAACATCCAGTACCGCAGTGGGATCCGCGAGGTGATCGACCCGGTCCGACCAGCCGCCGACGGTCAGGCGTTCGGTGCGGTCCAGCAGCAGACCGCGGCCGCGATGCAGCAGACTGTAGAGGTGGCCCTGTTTCACGTCGATGTCGCGCAGGCGGCGGCCGAGCAGGTCGGGGCCTTCGCCGAAGTCGTAGCGGATGCCGATCGCGGTGATCTTCTCGATCAGATGGCGGTTCACCTCGTCGAAGTCCATCAGTTCGGTGAGCAGCCTGCGCACGGCCTGTGGGCCCGGTTCGGTGGACATCAGTTCCATCTGGGCGCGGGTGTTGTCCAGCACGTCCTCGGCGACCGGATGACGTTCGGCCTGGTAGGTGTCCAGCAGTGTTTCCGGCGCCCAGCCGCGGATCTGCGCGGCCAGTTTCCAGCCGAGGTTGAATGCGTCCTGAACGCCCAGGTTGAGGCCTTGACCGCCGGCGGGTGGATGGATGTGCGCCGCATCGCCGGCCAGTAGCACCCGCCCGACGCGATAACGCTCGGCCAGCCGGGTGGCATCCCCGAAGCGGGACAACCAGCGCGGGGAGTGCACGCCGAAATCGGTTCCGGCGATGGTGCGCAACTGTTGTTTGAAATCTTCGAGGGTGGGCGGTTCCGCGCGGTCGCTGACTCCCGCGGAGAAGACTACGACGCTATAGACCCCTTCGCCGAAGGGCCTGAGCCAGAATCGCTGATAGGTCTCGCTGATTTCGGTCACCTTGGCGGCGATCTCCTCCTGCGGCACACCCACTTTCATCTCGCCCATGAGCGTGTCGGTCCGTGAGGGCTCGCCGGGGAAGCCGACGCCGAGCAGTTTGCGCACCGTACTGCGCGCGCCGTCACAGCCGATGAGGTAGCGCGAACGCAGCTGTTCCCCGTCGGACAGCTCGACGGTCACGCCCTCGTCGTCCTGCTCGAAACCGGCGACCGCACAACCGCGCCGGACCTGCGCGCCCAGTTCGATCGCATGTTCTTCGAGCAGATGTTCGATGACCGGCTGCGGGATGCCCAGCAGATAGGCGTACGCGGAATCCAGGCCCTCGGGCGCGGGTTTGGTGATGGCGGCGAAGATACCGCCGACCGGACGCTGTCTTCCGCGTTCGAGAATGCGATCCAGCAGTCCGCGCATTGCCATCAGTTCGAGACTGCGAATATGCAGACCGACTATGCGGACGAACGACACGGGCTCGGTTTCCTTCTCCAGAACGAGTACCCGCACATCGTGCAGCCGCAGTTCGGCGGCCAGCATCGCACCGGTCGGCCCGCACCCGGCAATGATCACATCGAAGACGAGGGGCGCGCGATCGGCGCCGGAGGCCGGCGACCAGAGAACTCCGGGGACGTCGCCCACCGTGGAGTCACGCTCGACCCTGTCGTTCGACGGCGGCTCGGCGGTGACCTGCTGAGAGTGCATAGGTGTTGCCTTTCGGGAGTGCCTTGTCGGCGAGGCGCTCCCGGCGACACCTACGTCAAATCGCCCGACCGTGACGGAAGGGGGAGCACCCACATCGATACAGCGTTCATGGGTCTCACCTCCTCGGGCGGTGTCACGGTCAACGGCAAGCTACAAGCCCGAGCACCATCCCGTCCAACCCTTTCCCCGCCACGTGATCACGACTCCCAACGGGCCCGTGCGGTTGCAACTGTTCACCGAGCCGCGGAACCTACAATGTCGACGTCTTACTGGGCCATGTCGACGAAGCGGCTGTAGTGCCCCTGGAAGGCGACGGTGACGGTGGCGGTGGGGCCGTTACGGTGCTTGGCCACGATCAGGTCCGCCTCGCCTGCCCGAGGCGATTCCTTCTCGTACGCGTCCTCACGGTGCAAAAGCACCACGACGTCCGCGTCCTGCTCCAGCGATCCCGATTCGCGCAAATCGGACACCATCGGCTTCTTGTCCGTGCGCTGCTCGGGACCACGGTTGAGCTGGGACAGGGCGATGACCGGGACCTGGAGCTCCTTGGCCAGCAGCTTGAGCGACCGGGAGAACTCCGAGACCTCCACCTGGCGGCTCTCGGCGCGCTTACCCGATGACATGAGCTGCAGGTAGTCGACCACGACGAGCCGGAGGTCGTGCCGCTGCTTGAGCCGGCGGCACTTGGCCCGGATCTCCATCATCGACATGTTCGGGGAGTCGTCGATGAACAGCGGTGCCTCGGCCACCTCGCTCATGCGCCGGGCCAGCCGGGTCCAGTCCTCGTCCTGCATCGTGCCCGACCGCATCGCGTGCAGGGCGATCCGGGCCTCGGCCGACAGCAGCCGCATGGTGATCTCGTTGCGGCTCATCTCCAGGCTGAAGAAGGCCGAGGTGAGGCCGTGCTTGATCGACGCCGCCCTGGCGAAGTCGAGGGCGAGTGTCGAGTTGTGGGTGGGGATCATCGATCGGGTGGCGAGGTACAGATGGTCCGGATGATCGATCTGGACGCACCGCACCGGCACGCTCCGCACCGGACGCACCGACGTGATGGTGCGCGACCCCGCACGTGCGTGCGCGACCGAGCCGCTCTCCTTGTGCGCCAGCTTCTTGCGCTCGAGCATGAAGACCTCGTCCGAGGTCGAGAAGGCCAGGGTGAAACCGCCGGGCGACGTGGCGCGGCCACTGACCCGATCCGCACGAAGGGAACACCGGTAGCCGAGGCTGTTGACGAGTTCGTGGACGTCCTCGGCGAGCCCGCGCCCCGTCACGCCCAACCGGACCCGGCCGCCCCTCGCCACCGTGCCGCCGACGTCGAGCAGGCCGGCCAGCAGTGCACGGCGCTGCGCCGCGGACGCGCGCAGATAGGCGGCCGGGACGCGCCGCTCGTCCAGCACGCCGAGCTTTCGCAGGATCGCCTGAACCGTGCCGTGGCCGCGGGTGCCCTTGGGGCAGGGAAGCTGGAGCGCGTACGTCGATCCCATGACCGGGACCGGCTGGACCCCCGCTGCCTCGATACGGACGAGGATCTCCGGCTCGGCGGTGGTGATGCGGGCCGCGGCGGTGTGCCCGCCGCCCAGCCACGCTCCGAGCGCGTACGGCGCGAGCACGAGATCGCGCTCGGGGAGTTCGAGCTGCCGGGTGTTCACCACCGAATGGTTCAGGCGCCGGTCGCCGGTGGGATGCCGGATCGTCGCTGCGATCTGGCGGGTGGTCTTCACCGAAGCGAACACGCGCCGGCGGCCACCGCGTTCGGGAGCGGCCGCCGCCCGGGCCGCCCTTCGGGACGCGTGCGTATCGGTGAGCCACTGATGCTCGGCGTCGGCTATGACGGCGCTGCCGTCCTCGAACGTGATCTCGTAGCACGGCCGGCCGGCCATCACCTCGGTCGCGCCGACCACCCTCGTCGGCGAACCGTCGGCGGCGAGGAGCCGGTCGCCGACCTGAACCTGGCCCATGGTGGTCCAGCCGTCCGGCGTCGGCAACGGCGTGTTCAGCGCGAGCGCCTTGCCCATGGCCGGTCGCGCGGCCACGATGATCATCTGACCGGGGTGCAGGCCGTTGGTGAGCGCGTCGAGATCCTGGAAGCCGGTGGGGACTCCGACCATCTGGCCGCCGCGGCTGCCGATGGCCTCGATCTCGTCGAGCGCGCCGGGCATGATCTCGCTCAGCGGCACATAGTCCTCACCGGTCCGCTTCTCGGCGATGGAGAGGACCTCGGCCTCGGCCCAGTCGAGGATCGCGTCGGCGTCGGCCCCGTCGGCCGCGTAGCCGCGCTGGGTGATGCGCGTGCCCACCTCGACCAGCTTGCGCAGGACCGCCCGTTCCTGAACGATCTTGGCGTAGTAGCCGGCGTTGGCGGCCGTCGGCACCGATGAGATGAGCGTGTGCAGATAGGGCGCCCCGCCCACGCGGGCGATCTGGCCGTTCTTGGTGAGGGTGTTGGAGATGGTGACGGCGTCGGCGGGCTCGCCGCGGCCGTACAGATCGAGGACCGCGTCGTAGATGAGCTGGTGCGCGGGCCGGTAGAAGTCCTGCGTGCGCAGCGTCTCGACCACGTCGGCGATCGCGTCCTGCGAGAGCAGCATGCCGCCGAGCACGCACTGCTCGGCCGTGAGGTCGTGTGGCGGGGTGCGTTCGAATTCCCGCTCATGGGGCGGAATCTCGGTAACGCTCATCGGGCACCCCCTCGTCGCAATCGCCACCTGGAGCACGAGCACCTCAGGTTTACCGCCCGGGTCTGACATTCTCCGGCTCATCACGCGCCCCGGCAAAACGATCTGTGGAGGGTGTTGTGGAGCCGCTGTGCAAACACGCCGAGACCGTTGTGCACGACCTGTGGAGAACTCTGGGGACAACCAGGTCATGGCGGCCCCGATCACCGCCGTGAGCTGGGAGAAGATCGTCCACCGCCTGTGTGCGAAAGAAACCACGACATCCACCGCTCCACGGGAGCGTAATGTGTCAGTCTTAGTTGAGTCATTACAAGACTGGTACTCTGCCGTCGATATGGCGCTTCCCTCAGTGCTGCGGCACCCTCACGATCGGGAGATCCTGCGGCTGGCCGTCCCGGCGTTCGGCGCGCTGGTGGCCGAGCCGCTCTTCCTCCTCGCCGACACCGCCATCGTCGGTCATCTCGGCACGGCGCCGCTGGGCGGCCTGGGCGTGGCGGGACAGGTCCTCGGCACCCTCGTCAACGTCTGCGTGTTCCTGGCGTACGGGACCACCGCCGCCGTGGCGCGGCAGGTGGGCGCGGGCCATGTCCGCGAGGCCGTCCGGCAGGGCATCGACGGCATCTGGCTCGCCGTGGGCATCGGCCTGGTGTTGATCGCGGTGGGCTGGCCGCTGAGTCCCTGGATCATCGACGCCTTCGGCGCGTCCGCCGAGGTGGCGCCGCAGGCCGAGACCTTCCTCAGGGTGAGCCTCTTCGGCATCCCGGGGATGCTGGTCGTGCTCGCCGGCACCGGCGTCCTCCGTGGACTGCAGGACACCAAGACGCCACTGCGCGTGGCCATCGGCATGTTCGGTCTCAACCTCGCGCTCAACGCGCTCTTCGTGCTCGTCCTCGGCTGGGGCATCGCGGGATCGGCCTGGGGCACGGTGATCGCCCAGACCGCGGGCGGAGGCGTCTACATCGCGACCGTGCTGCGCGGGGCACGCAGGCACGGCGCCCCGCTGCGTCCTGACGCCAGAGGCCTGCGCGCCTCCGCCACGGCCGGCGTCAACCTGCTGATCCGAACGCTGAGCCTGCGGGTCGTGCTCATCGCCGGCACCGTCGTCGCCACCCACATGGGCGACGCCGAGATCGCCGCCTACCAGGTCGGATTCCAGGTGTGGACACTCCTCGCGTTCGCACTCGACGCCATCGCCATCGCCGGTCAGGCGATCACCGGCCGCCAACTCGGCGGCGCCGACGTGGCCGGGGCCCGGGCGGCGACCCAGCGCATGGTGCAGTGGGGAATCGCCTGCGGAGTGCTGTTCGCGCTCGTGGTGCTGGCCGTGCGCCCGTGGCTGCCCGCCCTGTTCACCCAGGACCCGGCCGTACGGCACCTCCTGCTCAGCACACTGATCGTCATCGCGCTGCTGCAGCCGATCGCGGGAGTGGTGTTCGTGCTCGACGGTGTGCTGATCGGCGCCGGCGACATGCGCTACCTGGCCATCGCCGGCGTGCTCACGATGGCGGCGTTCCTGCCGGCCGCGGCCCTGGTCCACCTGCGCGGTGGCGGCCTGGTCGCACTCTGGGTCGCGATCGGGGTGTGGATGGCCGCCCGGTTCGCCGCTCTGGGACTACGGGCCCGCAGCGACGCGTGGCTCGTCACAGGCGCGGTACGGCGGTGACGGATCATTCGAGAACACACTCGAACGACGCACTGATCCGCTAGAATTCGAACATGTGTTCAACACACGGGGAGCGCCTGGCCCGGCTGACGAAGGCGATCGACGATCTTGCCTTGGACGGACTGACCGGGCTGCCGCCGGAGGCCTGGGCCGAGCGGGTGGCGGGCATCTGGTCGCTGGTCGAGGGGATCGATCCAGAGATCGCCCGCCGCCGCACCCTCTACACCGGACCGGACTCGTAGTCCCCGAAGTCGAAGTCATCCTCATTGCCGGCATCGCCAGAATTACCGGTATCACCCATGTCTCCCGTGCCCGGCGTGGTCTTCGGTCCCGGCACCATCGGCCCGGGACCACCCAGCAGCGCGGCGGCCTGACGGCGCAACTCCGGCAACCGGGCGTACAGCACATCGCCCGGGCAACTGGTCGCGTTGAAGTCACGGTGACCCACGATCGCCCGGTACGGATCCAGGCCGTAGACCGTGCACAGCCATCCGCACACCCGGACCAGCGAGGACCACAGCGCGACCGGCACCGGGGCCCGCATGTAGTTGCCCTCGTTCTCGATGCCGATCGTGTGGCTGTTGTGGTTCAGCGTCTGCGCGCCGACCGCGTGCCGACCGGCGAGGATCGCCCGCAGACTGCGATTGCGGCCCTCCATGATGTGGCCGCCCCGGCTGATGGTCAGCTGCTCACCGATGTCGGACCAGCCCCGGCCGCCCATGTGGAAGCGCTGAATCGCCCGCGACAGCCGGTAGGCGTGCGCCAGCGAGTAGTCGCCGGTGTTGGGCGTCGCGGTGTGATGCACGACGATGCGGTCGGGAGCACCGCGCAGGACTTGCGCCCGGTCCTTGGGCCGTCTCGCCCGCCACGCCCGACGCGGGTGGATGAGCGGAGACTCTCCGTCCGCGGCGGCCGCCGCCACGGGCCCGCCGTAGACCAGGGCCGCGCCGACCGTCCCCCCGGCCAGGCCGACCCCGATCGCTCCGCCGAGCAGCCCGCGGCGCGACACCCCGCCCTCCGGTGACCCGTGCGGCGACGGCCCGCTCCCCGGCTCGTCACCCGCCCGCACCGGCGGGCCCTGCACCTGCGGTCCGTCCACGAGCGATCCGCGGTCCGGCAGTTCATCACCCGGCAACTCCCCACGCTCCTCCCCCGCTACGGAACCCGATTACCGACCGTAGCGGGAGAGGACCTGGTCACCAAGGAAGCGATCACCAAGGATCCGATGCTCAGGGATCGGATCGTCAGGGAGCCGGTCACCCAAGGACCTGGTCACCAAGGAGTTGGCGGCCCGGCGGGACCGCCGCCGCGTTCCACGTCGCCGTCACGTCTCGGCTACCCGCGTTCTCCCGCCGCCAGAGCGGGGCCGTGGTCGAAGGCGCGCCGCGGCCCGCGCAGGCCGCGGCCCAGGTCGGGCAGCGGATGCGCGGCGCCGGCCGCCCCCACCAGGCCCATCGCGGCGGCGACGTCCTGGCGCAGCCTCGGCAGCATGCCGTAGAAGGTGTCGCCCGGGCAGGCCGTCGCGACATAGTTCCGGTGCCCGACGATGCCGGAGGACGGGGCGATTCCGTACAGGTCACAGAGGTAGGCGCACAAGCGCACCAGTGTGTTCCACAGCGCGGTGGGCGGGCCGGTGGACGTGTAGAGACCCTCGCATTCGATGCCCACCGTGTGCTCGTTGTGCCCCGCGCACTGCGCGCCGACCACATGGGTGCGGGTGTCGAGCGCGTAGATCGTACGGTTGCGGCCCTCCATCAGATAGCCGCCCCGGCTGATCGTGAACTGCTGTCCGACGTCTGCCCAGCCGTTGCCGTCCATGTGGAAGTTCTGAATCGACCTGGACAGCGCGTACGCGTGGTTCACGGAATAGTCGGTCGAGTTCGCCGTCGCGGTGTGGTGGACCACGATGTGGTCGGGCACGCGGCTCAGGATCGTCGCGGTGCTGCGGGGCGCGCGGGCCTGCCATTGGGCACGCGTGGAGATGTAGGGCCGGGTCGCGGCGGACGCGCTCGAACCGAGACTAGTGGCGGCGGCCAGCACGGCCGCTCCTCCGAGCGTGACGGCGCCGCCGAGCAGCCGGCGGCGGCTGGGCCGGCCCGCGAGGCCAGGGCCGGTGAGCAGCGGGCCGGTGAGCAGTGGTTCGGCAGGCTCGGGAGGCGGTGTCGGAGACAGGGCATCGGACATGGCGGGGTCCTCTCGTGGCATCCGAGATGGTTACCCATGGGTATCAAGAGGCTCTTGATCGAGCCATGGCGAGGACTGCCAAACCAAACCGGCACAAAAGCCGTTTCACGTAAAACAAGGCCGGACCCGTACAGGTCCGGCCTTGTTTACAGCTTTGTCAGATCAGTTACCGATCACCTGAAGTTCGATCGTGGCGCTGACCTCGGGGTGCAACCGCACCGACACCTGGTGCGCGCCGATCGTCTTGATCGGGTTACCCACCTCGATACGACGCTTGTCAAGGTCGGGGCCACCCGAGTCCCTGACGGCCACGGCGATGTCGGCGGCGGTAACCGAGCCGAACAGCCGGCCGCTGTCACCCGCCCGCGTGGGCAGGCGCACAGTGAGCGACTTGAGCCGGGCCGCGATCTCCTTGGCGTGATCGAGACTCGCGATCTCGCGGGCCGACCGGGCCCTTCTGATCAGTTCGATCTGCTTCTCCGCGCCAGTGGTCCACTTCATGGCGAAACCACGAGGTACGAGGTAGTTACGGCCGTAGCCGTCCTTGACCTCGACCACGTCGCCGGGCTCGCCGAGACCGGTCACCTGCTGAGTGAGAATGAGCTTCATGATCCCGTCCCCTCTCAGCGCGCGGTGCTCGTGTACGGCAGCAGCGCCATCTCACGAGCGTTCTTGATCGCGGTCGCGACGTCGCGCTGGTGCTGAGTGCAGTTGCCCGTCACCCGACGGGCGCGGATCTTGCCCCGGTCGGAGATGAACTTACGCAGCAGCGCGGTGTCCTTGTAGTCGACGTAGGAGATCTTCTCCTGGCAGAACAGGCAAACCTTCTTCTTCGGTTTACGAGGAGGTGGCTTGGCCATCGTGGTGCTCCTTTGAGGAGAGCCCCGTTCACACGGGGATGACACTGAAACTGGACTGTGTGCCCCTGGTGGGCGCTGTCATGTCCGCGTTGTATGGGGCACGTGCACGCGGACGCGCTGATCTGATCGCGTTAGAACGGCGGATCGTCGGAGAAGCCGCCGCCGCCTCCGCCTCCGCCACCACCGGTGGCCCAGGGGTCGTCGGGCGGAGCGCTGCCGCCGCCGGGGCCGCCGCCGCCGGGGCCGCCGCCGCCGGGACCGCCGCCGTAGCCGCCACCACCGCCGCCACCGCCGGAGTAGCCCCCGCCGCCGCCGCCGCCGAAGCCGCCGCCCCCGCCACCCTGCCGCTGGGTCTTGTTGACCTTGGCGGTGGCGTTCTTGAGCGACGGGCCGACCTCGTCGGCCTCGATCTCGTAGACGGTGCGCTTCTCACCCTCGCGAGTCTCGTACGACCGCTGCTTGAGCCGGCCGGAAACGATGACGCGCATGCCCCGCTGGAGGCTCTCGGCGCAGTTCTCCGCCGCCTGCCGCCAGACGTTGCAGGTCAGGAAGAGGCTCTCGCCGTCCTTCCACTCGTTGGTCTGCTTGTCGAGGAAGCGGGGGGTGGACGCCACGCGGAAGCTCGCGACGGCCTGACCGCTGGGGGTGAAGCGCAGATTCGGATCCTCGACGAGGTTGCCGACGATCGTGATCTGAGTATCGCCTGCTGCCATGGACTCGCTCCGGCTGATCTTGACTCAGTGGCCTTGGTGGCTCAGTGGGCCTCGGGACGGATGACCTTCGTACGCAGGATCGTCTCGTTGAGGTTGAGCTGCCGGTCGAGTTCCTTGACCGTGGCAGGCTCGGCCGTCAGGTCGATGACCGCGTAGATGCCTTCGGACTTCTTCTGGATGTCGTACGCCAGGCGCCGGCGGCCCCAGACGTCGACCTTTTCCACACTTCCACCGTCGGTCTTGACGACCCCAAGGAACTGGTCGAGCGACGGGGTTACGGCGCGCTCCTCGACGGATGCGTCGAGGATCACCATGAGTTCGTAGCGACGCATGCTGTGTCCCTACCTCCTCTGGACTGATGCGGTCACGGTCTCTCCGTGACAGGAGGGCTCTTGCGTCTCACCGCGGGCATGACCGGATTTGTTCGCCCTGCCACACGGGACCGACCCAGGTTACCAAGAGTTTCCAGGGTGCGAGCTCGTAGCGAGACTCCTGCGCCGGTCGAGCTCGCTGATGATGTCCACCATGCGAGACCGCATGCGAGCCGTCTGGGTGGTCAGCAACGACAGCTCCTCCACCAGCTCGGCGTCGCCGATCGCCTCCAGATCGTGCGTTTCCATCACGGTCCACCTCCGTCCCCATCGAAGCTGTGTTCGACACTACCGCGAGGGGCCGACAAACCGGCGGGTTGACTGAAACCATGCCGGGGACCACCCTCTGAAGGAGGAGTTCTCGCACGTCACGAGGGGGTGGCATGATGCCACTGGCGCTCCCCGGCCGACCGCACGTCACGTTGAACAACGACGGCGACCGGCATCCCAGAGAGAATTCGCTCGCGGTGACCGCGTTCGCCGTGGGGGTGACCGCGCTGGTCCTGGGCCTGATCGTGCACGCGCACGTCTTCGGCGCGATCGCGGGTCTGATCGGCCTCCCGCTCGCGCTGTACTCCCAGATGGTCTCCGCAACGATCGGCGAACGCTGGCTCAACATCGTCGGGCTGATCGCCGCCTTCGTCGGCCTCGGGCTCTCCCTGGCCCACGGCGGCTTCACGCCCTGACGATCGTGACGAACCCGTAGGCTTGCGGACATGCGCATCGGTGCCCACGTCGACCAGACCAACCCGCTCGATTCCGCGAACGCCCGCAAGGCGGAGGTCGCGCAGTTCTTCCTCGGCGACCCGCAGGGCTGGAAGAAACCGGTCGTGCCCGAGGGAGCGGCCGCCGTCCGAGAGGCCGGCGTGGACGTCTACATCCACGCCCCGTACGTCCTCAACGTGGCGACCTCGAACAACCGGATCCGCATCCCGAGCCGCAAGCTGCTCTCCCAGCACCTAGAGGCGGCCGCCTCGGTCGGCGCCAAGGCGCTGATCGTGCACGGCGGTCACCTGCTCAAGGACGACGACCCGCAGATCGGTTACGACAACTGGCGGAAGGTCTTCGAGCGGCTGGACGACTGCCCGATCCCGATCTACATCGAGAACACGGCCGGTGGCGGCAACGCCATGGCACGCAAGTTCGAGCGGATCGCCCGGCTGTGGGACGCGCTCGACGGGCTCGCCGATCTCGACCGGCAGGTCGGCTTCTGCCTCGACACCTGCCACGCGCACGCGGCCGGCGAGGAACTGATCGACGCGGTCGACCGGATCAAGTCCATCACCGGGCGGATCGACCTGGTCCACTGCAACGACAGCCGCGACTCCTTCGGCTCCGGCGCCGACCGGCACGCCAACCTCGGCGACGGCGAGATCGACCCGGAACTGATCCTCACGGTCGTACGGGCGGCCGGCGCCCCGGTCGTGGTCGAGACCCCGGCGGAGGGTCAGGCCGCCGACATCGCCTGGCTCCGCGACAACCTCTGAGGGATTCGGGCAAGGCGCCGCCCGCCGCGGGCGCCCGTCACGCGCCGAGCAGGGGCAATCCGGCCGCCACCGGGTCGTCGCCCTCCCCTGGCAGGAGCACGGTCATCGGGGTGTCGCTGTCGCGCCACAGGTCGACGGCCGATTCGAAGATCTCGATCGCGGTGCCGAACGCGGCGGGGTCCTCCTGCGACAGCGCCTGCCATCCCGCGTAGACCACGAGGAACCCGGTGGCGGCGGACGCCCAGGTGAGATCGGTCAGGCAGTCGCCGAGGGCGTCCCAGTCATGATCGAACCAGTCGGGGAAGGTAAAGCCCTCGGCGCACAGATCGAGGAACTCGCCGGCGTCGGTCACGCTCTGCCCGGCCAGCCAGAACAGCCGCCGACCGGCCTCGCGCGCCGCGTCGGCCACGTCTCCGCGGCGGGTGGCGCCGGGAACCGCCCACCTGTAGACACCCGGCTTGGCCGCCCCGGTCAGCAACGCCTCGATGCCGCCGAGCTCACTCATGCTGTCCTCTCGATGATCTGAAGATCCGGTACTGGTCCGCGGTGCGGGAAGCCGCCTGCCATTCTTCCCCGTGGTGGCGCTCCCGGCGCCCGGAAACCGTCCACACGGAACCGCCCGCCCGGAACCCGTCCGCCGGCTACGCGTCCAGCCCGAGCTCACGAGCTCGGGCACCGGCCTGGAAGCGGGAACTCGCGCCGAGCTCGGTCATGAGCTCGGCCACTCTACGGCGGTAGGTCCGCAGGGAGAGCCCGAGCCGGCGAGCCGCCGCCTCGTCCTTGAGCCCCTCGCCGAGCGACCGCAGGATCCGGCGATCCTGCTCGTCGAGCGCGAACCGACCGGCCCGGCGGAAGTCGGCCAGATCAGTGGCCGCCTGCCACGTGGCCCAGAACAGCGAGATCACCCCGTTGAGCACATCCGGCGAACGCACGACGGTGTAGTCCCGTACGCCGCGCACCGGTGGCCCCGCGAGGATCGCGATCCGCCGGTCGATGATGATCGTCTCATGTGCCAGAGCGGCCGCGCAGATCCGCACCCGGACCCCTCGCCCGGCCACCTCGACGAGGTGCCGCTCGGACTCCTCGTCATCGAGGACCCGTGGGCTGAACAGCTTGTGCACGGCGGCCCCCGGCGACGCTCGCCGCGCCGCGACGATCCGCTCCCGGCTGCCGGGCATCGCCCACGTACGGAGGTCGGCGGCGGCGCAGACGAACTCCTCGCGCGCGCCGGTGAGCAGGTGCCCGGCGTGCTCCATGAGCTCCCGCTCACCGTGCAGCGTCACGTTCCGATGCGGATCGACGTTCATCGCGATCCAGTGTGCGACCGCCGTAGACCCAGGTCAAACCGTCTCCGTCCGGCGCACAGAGCGGCGCCGCCAAGGTCGGCGCCCGGTCGAGATGGCAGCTTGCTGCCACCGGCTCGCTCAGGATGCGGCCCCGCAGCAGAGTTGTGGGCATGACGACAGATCACATCACGGCCACCGCGTCCGGGCACTGGATGCTGGGTGGCGACCTGCGGGTCTCCCGCATGGGTTTCGGGGCGATGCGGCTTCCGGCGCGCGGCTGGAACGGGCCGGCGGGTGACCGCGACACCGCGCTCGCCGTGCTGCGCCGGGCGGTCGAGCTCGGGGTCGACCACATCGACACCGCCTCGTTCTATGCCCATGGCGACCTCTCCGCCAACGAGCTGATCCGTTCGGCGCTGCACCCATATCCGGACCAGCTGGTGATCGCCACCAAGGTCGGGCCCCAGCGGGGGTCCGAGGGCCGGCTGTCGGAGGCCGGCCCGTCCGAGCTGCGCGCCGCAGTGGAGGGCAATCTCACCGAGCTCGGCCTCGACCGGCTCGACCTGGTCTATCTGCGCGTCGGCGGCATCGACGGGCCGACCGGCGACCGGATCGGCGAGCGTTTCTCGGCCCTCGCCGCGCTGCGCGACGAGGGGCTCGTCCGCCACCTCGGCGTCAGCAACATGAGCGCCGAGCAGCTCGCCGAGGCCCAACAGATCGCGCCGGTGGCGGCCGTGCAGAATCGGTTCAGCGTCACGGTCCAGGAGGACGTGGAGCTGCTGGAGATCTGCGCACGGCAGAACATCGCCTATGTGCCGTTCTTCCCGCTGGGCGGATTCGGGCTGCCGGACGACGACCGGATCAACCGGGTGGCCGAGCGTCACCGCGTCACGGTCGCCCAGACCATGCTGGCCTGGCTGCTCGCCCGGTCACCGGCCATGCTCGCCATTCCCGGCACTTCCACGCTCGCGCATCTGGAGGAGAACGTCGGCTCGGCCGGGCTCCGGCTGAGCCCGGAGGATCTCACCGAACTCGGGCGCCGTGACCAGCTGAGCGTCCATGCCCCCGGCCGTCAGCCCGCCCAGGAGCCCGAGGTGTAGAGGACCACCTGGACGACCAGTAGCGGCACCGAGAGCGCGAGCAGCGCGACGTACGCCCATGGCCGGCGTACGCCGAGCACGCCGAGCGCCAGCCACAGCGGCCACCACACCAGGGTCGACCGGCCGATCGAGAGATAGAACGCCGAGGTCATGAGCGCGACGAGCTGCAGGCCGACATAGCTCGACTCGGCCCAGCGCCTCTTGGCGAGCAGCCACAGGGTGAGCACGACCCCGATCACCGCCGCGGCCAGCTCGACCCGGAACGCGTGGGTGAACTGGTTGTCGGCGTGGAAGGCCGCGTTCCACGTGGTCTCCCACGCCTGCCACGGCCATACCGTGTCGCGGCCCCAGCCCTTCTCCTGGGCGATCTGCCAGGCGTTGAACCTCCCGGTCCAGTGCCAGAGGTAGGCCCAGTACGCCGCCGGCGCGAGGAACGGCACGATCAGCCAGGGGGCCTGCCGCCACTGCCGCCGCTCGCCGGTCAGGAACTCCACGACGAGCGCCAGGGCCAGGAAGACGCCGGTGATGCGCACGCCCGCGGCGGCGAAGCCGCACAACGCGGCGGGCGCCCACCGGCCCTGGCGGGCCAGCAGCCAGGCGGGCAGCGCGAAGGCCAGGAACAGCGCCTCGGAGTATCCGGCGAGCAGGAACAGCGCCACCGGGCAGAGCAGCAGCGCGATGACGGCGCGCTGCCCGGTGCCGGCCCCGAACTCCTGGTCGCCCAGCCGGGCGAGCGCCACCATCGCCACGGCGCCCGCCGCGAAGGAGACGAGGAGAGCCGCCAGCCGCCAGTCCGGCACGATGAGGTGGGTCGCGCGCACGACGAGCGGGAAGCCGGGGAAGAAGCCGGGCAGGCCGGCGTCAGGGGGTTGTGCCGGATCCCCGCCGTAGCCGTACCGCGCGATCTCGATGAGGTGGTCGACGTCCCACTGCGTCCACCGGTCGAGGAACGGCTCCTGTAGATCTCCGCGGACCAGCGTCCGGCCGGCGACGATGGCGATGAGCACCATGCCGGCCCTGGACAGCAGCCACGTGCCCAGGGCCGTACGGTCACGCGAGTTCAGGATCACGGATCCGCTCGGCTAACCGGCAGGCTGCAGCCGCGACCGGCCGAGCCCGCCGCGGATCGTGCGCAGGCTGAGCCGGTCGGGGGCTCCGTCGAGCACGCCGCCCGCGGGGTCGTCGTCGCCGTCGGCTCCCCGTACCGAGTCGTGCTCGGGACGCAGGATGTCGATCAAGATGAGGACCACCAGCAGCAGCACGGTGAGGAATCTCGCGAACAGCCCGATGTAGTAGACGTTCACGCTGATGCCGTCGCCCGGAACCTCGAAGCGCGAGAGCGCGGACAGCGTCGTACCGAGATCGGCTCCCTCGACCTGCTGGGTCACCGAGAGCAGGTACCACCAGATCGCCAGGAAGTAGACGAACTCCCCGGCCTGCCAGATCAGGTAGGCGGGCAGGCGCGGCCTGGCCAGGGCGACCAGTGGCAGCAGCCACAGGACGTACTGCGGCGACCACACCTTGTTCGTGAGCATGAACGCCGCCAGCACCAGGAAGAGCAGCTGCGGCAGCCGCGGCCTGCGCGGGGCCGCGAAGGCGAGGACGCCGATGGCCACGCAGAGGACGGCGAACGCGCCCTGCCCCATCAGGTTGAGGTGGCCGACATCGCGCGCGGCCGGCAGGCCGTGGTCGACGAGGTAGAAGAAGACCGAGCCCCAGTCGACGCCGCGCTCCTTGCTGAACCCGTAGAACCGCAGCCAGCCGTCCGTGGCGAACAGCATCACCGGGACGTTCACGACCAGCCATGCCCCGGCGGCGCCGGCCAGGAGGCGGAGCAGCTCGCGGTGCCGGCCCGCGCGCAGGCACAGCAGCACGAAGGGCCACAGCAGCACGACCGGATAGAACTTCGCCGCGATGGCGAGGCCGATCAGCACACCCGCGGTAATGTGCCGCTGCCGCGACCACGCGGCGACGCCCAGGGCGCAGAGGGCGACGGCGAGCAGGTCCCAGTTGATGTACGCGGCGAGCAGCAGTCCGGGTGACAGGGCCACCATCAGACCGGCCCGGGTGTTCCTGCGTCCCGCGGCGTACGCAGTCGCGAGCACCGCGACCACCGCGAACACCCCGAGGAGCAGTGCGGTGACGTCGTAGAACGCCATCCCCTGTTCGGTGTCGAACAGCGCGCGCACCAGGACGTTGACCAGGTGCATGAACCAGCCAGTCAGTACCGGATACTCGACCGGCTCAGGGATCTTGTCGAAGTACGGGATCTTGCCGTCGGACAGACCCCGGTTGAAGTACAGCGGGTAGACGTCGGTGTAACAGGCGTGGGTGACGGTCTTGGCGAAGTCGAACCCCACGGAGCGGCACGGCAGCTTCTGGACATAGCCCAGCACGCAGACGAGCACCGTGCCGCCGACCAGGACCGGCGCGAACCTGCCGAGGCCCCGAGCCGGTCCTCGCTCCCTGTTCGGGCCGCGTTCCCTGTTCGAGCCGCGGGGCCCGGGGCCACCGTCACCGGTGGCACCACCGGACCCCGCGATCACGCCCGATTCGGACGAGGACTGCGACATGGACGCACACTAATCCTTGATCCGTGCGAGCGTCTGCGAACGTGACTGTGTTTGCGTGTTGGGCCTGCCGTCGTTGGGATCCTTGCAACGCGGATCGCCCTGATGCCGCTGGCACCACCAGTCGGGCGGAGGATTCTGCGGAGGCGTGTTGGGGTCGCAGCCGAGCGGCATGTTGAACTCGTTGCACGGCTGGCCGGGAATCGGCCCCTGCGTCGGCGGCGGCGACTGCTGGTCACGGCACCTGGGCTTGAACTGGTCGCGCGGCCGGCTGCAGTCGCGGTCGTCGTCCTCCGGCGTGGGCGTCGGCGTGGGCGTCGCCGGCGGCGTGGCGAACTTCTGGTTCGTGCCGCCGAATACGGGCGGCGGGAACTGGGCCGGGCTCATGCCCTTGGTCGCCTCGGCCATGTAGGCGTGCCAGATCCTGGCCGGCACCAGACCACCCTCGACCTCCCCGAGCCCCTGCAGGAAGAGAGTCTTCTTCTTGTCGTTGTACATCGTCACCGCGGTCGAGACCTGAGGGACGTATCCAACGAACCAGGCGGCGACGTTCTTGTCCGTGGTGCCCGTCTTGCCGGCCACCGGCCGGTCGGGCAGCGCCGCGGCGGTGCCCGTGCCGCGCTGCACGACCGCCCGCATGGCGTGGGTGGCGTCCGCGGCGACGGCCTGGTCGAAGACCTTGTGCTTCTCCCAGCTGAGCTTGCGGTAGACGCTCCCGTCGGTGCGGGTGACCTTCCTGATGACGTGCGGCTGGTGGTAGGTGCCGCCGTTGGCGAATGGGGCGTAGCCGGCCGCCTGCTCGATCGGACGCACGTCGTTGATGCCGAGCGCAAGACCGGCCTGGCCCTTGTACGGCTTGAGCAGGTCGCTGGCGATGCCGGCGTCCTCGGCCGTCTTGATCACCTCGGGCAGGCCGACCTTGAGCGCCAGCTGCACGAAGGCGGTGTTGACCGAGCTCTGCGTCGCATGGACGAGATCGGTCACGGTGCCGCCGGCGTGGCTGTTGGGTATCCGGAGGCCACCGGGGGTGCCGTTGGGAACGACGTTCCCCGAGCCGTCGAAAGTGGTCGGCGACTTTCCCTCGACCAGGGTCTTGAGGCTGTAGCCGTCCTTCAGCGCGGTCGCCAGCACGTAGGGCTTCATCGCGGAACCGGCCTGGGCCGAGCCCTGCCAGACGTTGTCGAACTGGTCCTTGAGGTAGTCGTGCCCCCCGTAGAAGGCGACGACCTCACCGCTCGCGGAGTTGACCGAGACCAGCCCGAGCTGGATGTGCTTGCTCGGCAGCTTGTTCGGCGCCGCCTCGGGCACCGCCTTCTCGACCGCGACCCTGGCCGCCTCCATCTTCCTCTTGTCGAAGGTGGTGGTGATCCGCAGGCCCTCGTCGATGATCTGCTTCTCGGTGATGCCCTGCCGTCCGAGCTCGATCTTGGCCCGCTCGATCATGTAGCCCTTCTGACCGGCGAAGGTCTGGCCCTTGTTGATCGGACTGGTGAGCGGCAGGCGCTTCTTATACTGGTCGGCCTTGGCCTGGGTGAGCGCGTTGGTCTTGACCATGCCCTCGAGCACGTACTGGTAACGAACCAGCGTCTCGGCCCTGGCCTCCTTGTCGGCGCTGCGCGGATCGAAGCGCCCGGGCTGCTGGATGATCGCGGCGAGCAGCGCGCCCTCGTCCTCGCGGAGCTTGTCGACTGGCCTGCCGTTGAAGAACGCCCTCGACGCGGCCTGAATGCCATAGGCGTTGCGGCCGAAGTAGATGGTGTTCAGGTAGTCCTGCAGGATCTCCGGCTTCGTCTTCTGCTCGCCGAGCTTGACGGAGATGAACAGTTCCTTGAACTTCCGGCTGATCGACCGCTCGTCGGTGAGGTAGTAGTTCTTGGCGAGCTGCTGGGTGATCGTCGACCCGCCCTGGGTCGATCCGCCGGTCACGTTGACCCAGGCCGCGCGGGCGATGCCGGTCGGCGAGAAGCCCCGGTCGGAGCGGAAGCTCCGGTTCTCCGCGGCGATCACGGCTTCCTGCACGTGCATGGGGACTTTGTCGATCGTGATGAGTTCCCGGTTGCGACCCATCCGGGCGATCTCGGACTTGCCGTCGGCGTAGTAGAAGATCGCGGCCTGCTTGGTGGCGTCCTCGTTCCCCGCCTTGGGGACGGGCGTCATCGCGTAGGCGACCCCGACGAGGGTGAACATGCCGAGGAGGCCCAGGCCGCACACGCCGAGGACGATCTTCCACGAGGGGACGTAGCGTCGCCAGCCGGTCTTCTTCTCCGGGTCGTCGGCGGGCTTCTTACGACGTCCGCCTCCGGGGCCGCCTGGTCCGCCCGGTCCGCGTCCGCGGCCACCGGGCCCACCCGGGCCGCCGGGACCGCGGCCACCGGGGCCGCCGGAGCCGCTTCGAGGACCCAGGCCACCACTGCGGGAACCGACGGGGGCACCACCGCGGGCACCGCCCGGACCTCCGCCGCGGCCACCGGGGCCGCCACGTCCGCCGGGGCTGCCGGGGCCGCCTGGGGTCTGCCCTCCTGGGGTTGACGGCAGACGAGATCCACCGCCGGGCACGTTCGGTCGGCCGGGACGAGGGGGATTCGGCCGGGATCCTGGTCTGCCCGGCCCATCTGGCCCTGTCCCTGGCCCGTATTGGCTTGGGTAACTCACGCGACCTCGTTCAACTGGGGTACGTCCATGGTGCGTCGTACGACAGTACTGCGCAGGCGAGTGAGCGCGGACCGCCCTGCAGCGTCTGGTCTTCGCCTGTCATCGAGGCTCATCGCCGCTGGCGGCGGGATGCTCCCCATGACCCAGTACGTACGACACCGTCAAGTGGTTCCAGGCGCAACTTTGACACACTTCGACCACATAGACCCGGAATTCACCATATTCCTGGGCCATCTGGGCGAGCTCGTCAGTGGCCTTGATCCGGCCCGCGTAGCGGCCGAGCTCGTCGCCGTACACGTACGTGACATGGGTCAACCTCTCCCTGCGGCAGACGGGGCACAGCTCGTCGGTCGGCTCGCCATGGTACTTGGCCGCGCGGAGCAGGTAGGGGTGGGCGTCACAGGCGTCGGCCATGGTGAGGTGCCCGCCGTGCAGCTCCGCCAGGGCGGCGCGCCGGGCGAGCCCGTAATCCACAACCAGTCGCCGGGACCACACATCAGCAGCGTACGACCCGGCCGATAACGAGGGGAAGATCACAGTCTGCGCCCCCGGGGCACGCGCCCCTCGGCCCCGCCGACATGGGGACTTGCGAGCGGGCCCGACAGTACGTATCTTCTCGATGTATCGGCTCGATACATTGAGTCGATACATCCAAGCGACACATCCAGCACACTGATCGGTGGTCGGGACATGAGCAGTAGAAAGGGCGCGGGCGTGCTGGAACTCGCCGTGCTCGGACTGCTGCACGAATCCCCCATGCACGGGTACGAGCTGCGCAAGCGGCTCAACACCCTGCTGGGCATGTTCCGCGCGTTCTCGTACGGATCTCTCTATCCGTGCCTCAAGCTGCTCCTCGGCAAAGGACTGATCGTCGAGGATCGGCCGGAGGAACCGCTGAACGTTCCCCTGGCTCTGCAGAGCCGCCGGTCCAAGATCGTCTACAAGCTGACCGCCGAGGGCAAGGAGCGGCTCGAGGAGCTGCTCACCGAGGCCGGTCCGGCAGCGTGGGAGGACGAGAGCTTCGGCGTTCACTTCGCCTTCTTCTCGCACACTCACGCCGATGTACGCCTCCGCATCCTCGAAGGCCGGCGCAGCCGGCTGGAAGAGCGGCTGGAGAGCGTACGGGCCGCGCTCGCGCGGACCCGGGAACGAGTTGACAGCTACACCCTCGAGCTGCAGAACCATGGGCTCGAGTCCGTCGAGCGCGAGGTCCGATGGCTCAACGAGCTCATCGGCCGTGAGCGTGCGCAGGCGGCGACAGAGAACAGCAAGGACAAGACCGAGGACGGTCTCCGCTGATCGCGGAGCAAATCGTCCGTCCCCCGCCACAAGAGAAGGAGCAACCGGATGGGTTCGGTGCGCGTAGCCATCGTCGGAGTGGGCAACTGCGCCGCTTCGCTCGTCCAGGGCGTCGAGTACTACAAGGACGCTGACCCGGCGACGCGAGTGCCCGGTCTCATGCACGTCCAATTCGGCGACTACCACGTGGGCGACGTCGAGTTCGTCGCCGCCTTCGACGTGGACGCGAAGAAGGTCGGACAGGACCTGGCGCATGCCATCACGGCGAGTGAGAACAACACCATTAAGATCTGCGACGTGCCGCCGACCGGCGTCAACGTCCAGCGCGGCCACACGTTCGACGGCCTCGGCGAGTTCTATCGCGAAATCATCCAGGAGTCGGACGCACAGCCGGTCGACATCGTGCAGACGCTGAAGGACACCAGGGCGGACGTCCTGGTCTCCTACCTGCCGGTGGGCTCCGAGGAGGCCGCCCGCTTCTACGCCCAGTGCGCGATCGACGCCGACGTGGCGTTCGTCAACGCGCTGCCGGTGTTCATCGCGAGCGACCCGGAATGGGCTGAGAAGTTCACCAAGGCGGGCGTTCCGATCGTCGGCGACGACATCAAATCGCAGGTCGGCGCGACCATCACGCACCGCGTCATGGCCAAACTGTTCGAGGACCGCGGCGTCGAGCTGCTGCGCACGTACCAGCTCAACTTCGGCGGGAACATGGACTTCATGAACATGCTGGAGCGCAAGCGCCTCCAGTCCAAGAAGATCTCCAAGACCCAGTCGGTGACGTCGCAGATCCCGCACGAGATGGCCAAGGCCGACGTGCACATCGGTCCGTCCGACCACGTGCCGTGGCTCGACGACCGCAAGTGGGCCTACGTTCGGCTCGAGGGCCGCTCGTTCGGCGACACGCCGCTGAACCTGGAGTACAAGCTCGAGGTCTGGGACTCCCCCAACTCGGCCGGCGTCATCATCGACGCCGTGCGCGCCGCCAAGATCGCCAAGGACCGCGGCATCGGCGGCCCGATCCTGTCGGCCAGCTCGTACTTCATGAAGTCGCCGCCCGAGCAGTACAACGACGACCAGGCACGTGACGCCGTGGAGGCCTTCATCCGCGGCGACATCGAGCGCTGATCCGCCCCGGCGGTCGCGAACGCGACACGGCAACGCCGAGCACGACGAACACGGGAACGCCCCGACGGTGCGATGTCACCGCCGGGGCGTTGCCATGACCGGACGTAGGCTGATCATGTGAACACCGGCGACCTGGGATCGGTGCTGCGGGGCCGGGACTTCCGCCGCCTGTACGCGACCCGGCTGACCTCCCAGCTGACCGACGGCGTCTTCCAGATCGCCCTGGCGAGCTACGTGTTCTTCTCGCCGGAGAAACAGACCACGGCCGGCAAGGCCGCCGCCGCCTTCGCGGTGCTCCTGCTGCCCTATTCACTGGTCGGCCCCTTCGCGGGCGTCTTCATCGACCGCTGGTCCCGCCGGCAGATCCTGGTCTGGGCACCGATCGTCCGCGCCGCGCTGGTCGTCGGGGTGGCCGGCCTGCTCGTCGCCGGCCAGGACGGCGCGCCTTTCTTTCTGGCGGCGCTGCTCGTGATCGGCGTCAACCGCTTCTTCCTCTCCGCCCTCTCGGCGGCTCTGCCCCATGTCGTCGGCCGTGAGCTGCTCGTCATGGCCAACTCGCTGTCGGTGACCTCGGGAACGATCATCGCCTTCGCCGGGGCCGGCCTCGGTTACCTGCTGCGCAAGGTGCTCGGCGGCGAGCAGTCCGGCACCGCGATGATCCTCCTGTGCACGTCGGGGCTCTATCTCCTGGCCGGACTGGTGGCCAGGACGTTGCGCCGGGATCAGCTCGGCCCCGACCTGGACCGGGCGCTCCCACAGACCAGGGAGGCGCTCGGCAACGTGGTGCACGGCCTGGCGGACGGAGCCGGGCACATCTGGCGGCGCCGCCCGGCCGCCCTGGCCCTCGCCGCCATCTCGCTGCACCGTTTCCTGTACGGCATCACGATGATCATGGCGGCTCTGCTGTTCCGGAACTACTTCAGCACAAGCGCGGACACCGGCCTCGACCGCTTCGCGCTGTTCCTCGGGGCCTCCGGAGCGGGCTTCCTGGCCGGCGCGGTCATCACCCCCTGGGCCGTCCGGCTGATCGGCAAGAACGGCTGGATCGCCTCGCTGCTGCTCTTCGCCGCGGTGATCGAGACTGCTCTGGGGCTGCCGTTCCGCGAGATCCCGTTCCTCGTCGGCGGTTTCGCGCTGGGACTCGTGTCCCAAGGAGTGAAGCTCAGCGTGGACGTGATCGTCCAGGAGACCATCGAGGACGCCTACCGCGGGCGGGTGTTCGCCGTCTACGACATGCTCTTCAACGCCACCTTCGTCGCGGCCGCCGCGGTCGCCGCGGCGACGGTACCCTCCACCGGCAAGTCCCACGCCGTGCTCGGCGTCGTCATCGCGGTCTACGCCTGCGCCGCCGTCGCCTACCGGCTCGCGGCCCGCTCACCTGCCCCCCTCACCGCCGACGACGGCACCACCGAACGCCGCATCGCCGAACACGGTGAACGGGGCGACGGAGGCGCCTGAACCCGGCGTGAGCCGGCGTGGGGTCAGATCGCGCGGACGGCGGCCACCATGGCGCCGGTGATCCGACCGATCTCGTCCGGCGAGCAGATGTACGGCGGCATGGTGTAGATGAGGTCGCGGAAGGGGCGCACCCAGACGCCGCGGTCCATGACGATCTTCTGTACGGCCTGCACGTCCACCGGCCGGGTGGTCTCAATGACGCCGATCGCGCCGAGTACGCGCACGTCGGCGACACCCGGCAGCCCGCGGGCCGGCTCGAGCCCCGCCGACAGCCCGCGCGAGATCGCCGTGACCTCGTCACGCCAGCGGCGCGAGAGCAGCAGTTCGATCGACGCGCACGCCACCGCGGCGGCCAGCGGGTTGGCCATGTACGTGGGCCCGTGCATCAGGGCCCCGGCGTCACCGGAGGAGATGCCGTCGGCCACCCGGTCAGTGCAGAGCGTCGCCGCCATGGTCAGGTAACCGCCGGTCAACGCCTTCCCGACGCACATGATGTCGGGAACCACGTCCGCGTGATCACAGCCCCACCACGGGCCGGACCGGCCGAAGCCCGTGGCGATCTCGTCGGCGATGAAGAGCAGGTCGTGCTCGTCGGCGAGCGCGCGCAGCGCCGCGAGGTGACCGGGATGGTAGAAGCGCATTCCGCCGGCGCCCTGCACCACGGGCTCAACGATGATCGCGGCCAGTTCGTGCGCGTGTGCGGCGACCATCGCGGCCAGTTCGTCGAGATACGCCGGATCCGGCCCGTCGCCCGAGCCGGTCTGCCACAGGGGCGGCGGCGGCGCGAACACGTGTGAGGGCAGCACATCGGAGAACAGATGGTGCATGCCGTTCACCGGATCGCAGACGGCCATGTCGCCGAACGTGTCACCGTGGTAGCCGCCGCGGACGGTGAACAGCCGGTGCCGTTCCGGCCTGCCCTGTGACCGCCAGAACTGCAGGGCCATCTTGATCGCGACCTCGACCGCGACCGACCCCGAGTCGGCGAAGAAGACCTTGGTGAGCGGCTCCGGCGTGACCTTCAGGAGCAGCTCGGCCAGCCGCAGCGCCGGCGGGTGCGTGAGCCCGCCGAACATCACATGGGCCATCCGGCCCAGCTGGTCGGTCAGCGCCTCGTTCAGCACCGGATGGTTGTAGCCGTGGATCGCCGCCCACCACGACGACATCCCGTCGATGAGCTCCCGCCCGTCGGCCAGCGTGAGCCGTACGCCCTCCGCCGACACCACCGGGTGGGCGGGTGCGGTGGCCGGCATCGGGGCGTACGGGTGCCACACGTGTTCCCGATCGACGGCGAGCAGCCGCTCGATCTCCTCGGCCTCCATGGCCCTCCTAGTGCCGTCCATCCGTCACGTGGGCAGGGCGATGCCCTGCTCGCGGGCCCAGCGGAGCAGCTCGGCGGTGGCCGCGTCCTTGCCCATGGGGCCCTGGTCGAGACGCAGGTCGAGCAGGAACCGGTAGGCCTTGCCGACGTCCGGGCCCGGCTTGATGCCGAGAACGGTCTGGATCTCGTTGCCGTCCAGCTCCGGGCGGATCTTGGACAGCTCCTCCTCGGCGGCCAGCCGGGCGATCCGGTGCTCCAGCTCGTCGTAGGTCCGCGCCAGGTTGGCCGCCTTGCGCCTGTTCCTGGTGGTGCAGTCGGCCCGCGTCAGCTTGTGCAGCCGCGACAGCAGGTGCCCGGCGTCGCGCACGTAGCGGCGGACGGCCGAGTCGGTCCACTCGCCCGTCCCGTAGCCATGGAAGCGCAGGTGTAGCTCGACCAGCCGCGACACGTCCGAGATGACGTCCTTGGGGTAGCGCAGCGCCGTCAGGCGGGCCTTGGTCATCTGTGCGCCCACCACCTCGTGGTGGTGGAAGGTGACCCGGCCGCCGTCCTCGAACGACCTCGTCTTGGGCTTGCCGATGTCGTGCAGCAGCGCGGCCAGTCGCAGTACCAGGTCGGGGCCGTCCTCCTCCTGGGCGATCGCCTGTTCGAGCACGATGAGCGAGTGCTCGTACACGTCCTTGTGCCGGTGATGCTCATCGATCTCGAGCCGCAGCTTCGGCAACTCGGGGAGCATGTGGGCGGCGAGCCCGGTCTCGACCAGCAGGGAGAGGCCGTGCCGCGGATCGGATCCGCACAGCAGCTTGGAGAACTCGTCACGGACCCGCTCAGCCGAGACGATCTCGATTCGTCCGGACATGTCGCGCATCGCGTCGACCACGGCGGGGTCGACCGTGAATCCGAGCTGGGAGGCGAACCGCGCCGCGCGCATCATCCGCAGTGGATCATCGCTGAAGGAGTCCTGCGGGCGGCCCGGGGTGCGCAGCCTTTTCCGCCGAAGATCCGACAGCCCGCCGAAGAGATCGACGAAGCCGTGCCCCGGCAGCCTGGCGGCCATGGCGTTCACCGCGAAATCTCGCCTGGCCAGATCCGCATCTAGCGAAGTTCCGTACAAAACTTCCGGTTTGCGGGACTTTGGATCGTACGATTCGCTGCGATAAGTCGTAATCTCGACTTGATAGTTCCCCTTGCGTAGACCGACGGTGCCGAACTCGATCCCGATCGTCCAGACCGCGTCAGCCCATCCGTCCACAATCTCGAGAATCCGTTCAGGCCGGGCGTCGGTCGTGAGATCGAGATCATTGCCGGTTCTGCGCAGGAGAGCATCGCGTACCGGTCCGCCGACCAGCGCCAGCTCATGGCCGGCGGCCGCGAACCGATGGCCGAGTTCATCGGCGACGGGGGCAACGCGACGCAGCAGCTCGGCGATCGCCTTCTGCTGCTCCGGGGTCAGGTCGTCGTTCGGCACGGGCATCGAGCGTAGGTCCTTGCTGGGTCGCTGACAAAAGGATTTGCCCACGTTGGAGACCACGGAGGCAGACGATGAAGGACGCTCTGGCCATTCACCGCATGCTGCTCGAACGCGAGACGCTGCACGAGATCGTACGGCTTCCGCATGCCGTCGCGAACGCCGACGAGCTGCCCGGAGCGGGCCTGCCCGCCCACCGCTGCCTGGCGACTCGTGTTTACGCGTTCACCGGGAGTGAACGACGGACGACAGGCTACCTCGCCGCAGTGATCGTCTCGGCGGGCAGCACTGTCGGCACCGAGGCGGTGCGCCAAGCCCTCGGAGCCCGCACGGTCCGGCCGGCCCGAGCCGACCTGATCAATACCGTCACCGAGTTCGCCGCCGAACTCGTCTGCCCGCTCATGCTGCCCGAGTCGATGACCGTGCTCGTCGACCGCCGGCTCACCGACCGACTGCGAGATGACGATGTCGTCTACACCGCCACAGGGGAGCCGTGGACCGCACTCGGCATCAGGACGTTCGATCTTCTTGCCGCCAGTGGCGCCGAGCCCGTCGATCTTCGCCCTGTCATCACGCCCGCGATGGCCCCGCCTCTCCGGTCCCGGCGGTCTCGCCGGGCCACAAGGTGATCGAGGAACGTCCGACGGAAGGGCGGGCGGCACTACCATCGGGCAGGTGATGCGGCGAACCACCGCCCCTGGCCCGCTGGCGGGCACGGCGTGAGAATGCGAGTCCTTCAGGCGGGAACCCGCGGAACCGTGGCCATGCTCATAGTGCTGCTCTCCGCCGTTCCCGTCGGTCCCGCGAGCGCCGCCGCGCGGGCTCCCTCGTCGGCCGTCCCGCTCCAGGCGGTCGCATCGCGAACCGGCCCCGCACAAGGGGTGCGCGAACCCGCGACCCGGCACTCGCGCGGCAGGGCCCCGGTGGCCGTCGTCCTGCAGACGATCACCCCGAAGACGGTGCGGCCGGGCTCGAAGATCACCATCACCGGTTACGTACAGAACCAGACGAGCCAGCAGATGACCGGTGTATCGGTCCGGCTGCGCTGGCGGAGCCAGCCCATGAACGGCCGTACGGAACTGGCGCAGTACGCCGCGCCCAACGCCCCGGCCCTCGTCTCGGCCGCGCCGGCCGTGCAGCTGAGCGGACCGGCCGCGCCGGGCCGGCAGGTCAAGTGGCGGCTCGACACCACGGCGCGGGATCTCCGAATGACCGCCTTCGGCGTCTATCCCATCGCCGTGGAGGTCCTGAACGCCACGACGCAGTCCGTCGCCACCCAGCCCACCTTCCTGACGTTCATGCCGAGCGGCAAGGCCTTCCAACCGAAGCCGACCGAGGTGGCGTGGGTCTGGCCGATGATGGACCAGCCACACCGCACCACCGGCACGACGTTCACCGACGACCACCTCGAGACCGAACTGTCGCCCACAGGACGTCTCGGCGGTCTCGCCCAGATCGCCGGGCAGGCCGGCGGACAGGCCAGGAGGCCTCGCACCCCGATCACCTGGGCCATCGACCCCGCACTGCTCGACGACGCGCGGGAGATGAGCAAGGGCTACACGGTCAAGAGCGCCAAGGACACCAAGGCCACCAAGAGACCCAAGAGCAAGGTCGCGGAGAACTGGCTGGCCGCGGTGAAGGCGAGCGGCGAGCCCTATTTCGCCACGCCCTACGCGGATCCGGACACCGTCGCGCTCGTCCGCCAGCGGATGAGCGGGCATCTGAAGTCGGCCTACACCAACATGACGGTCGCCACCGACGTCCTGGGGCGGCCGCCCACGACGAAGATCGGCTGGCCGGTCAACGGGGTGGCGGGCCAGCAGTCGCTCGACGCCATGGCGGCGAACGGCACCGGGACCTTCCTGATGAGCAGTGACGTCCTGCTGAGCACGGCCCCTCAGGGCTACACCGCCGACGCGACCACGAGGCTGCAGACCGCGCACGGCACCAAGAGGACCCTCGTCTACGACGCCACGATCAGCAACATCGTCAGCGGCGACACCCAGTCGCCGGGCGCGGCGCTGCTGGCCGAGCAGAGGTTTCTGGCCGAGACCGCGATGATCACCGCGGAGCTGCCCAATCAGCCGCGCACACTCGTCATCGCCCCGCAGCGGCGCTGGAATCCGAAACCGAGGTTCGCCGAAAAACTGCTGGACTACACCGCCAGGGCGCAGTGGCTCAAGGAGGTGCCGCTCAGCGCCATCGAGAAGGATTCCCCCACGCACCGTACGTTCACGGGGTATCCCGTCGGATACGAGGAGAACGAGCTGGGCGGCCCCTACCTCAAGAACGTCCGCGAGATCGCGACGCGAGCGATCCGCTTCTCCGGCATCTTCGACCGGACGCCCGACGCGATCACCTACGAACGGTCCGTGCTGAGGATGGAGTCGAGCTACTGGCGCGGGCGTGACCGCCGGGCCCGCGCCTTCCGGCAGACGGTCGGCGCCGCCATTGACAACACGATCGACGATGTCCATCTCGTGACCAAGAACATCGGGCTGGCCGGCAACTCCGGCTTCATCCCCATCACCGTGGCCAACGACCTGACGGAGGGCACCGTCAACGTGGTGCTCCGGGTGACCTCGGAGAACCCGGGGCGGCTGGAGATCGGCGGCGGCACCAGGGCCGGGGCGTCCCGCGAGTGGCAGCTGAAGATCAGCCCGCGGAAGAAGGAAACCGTGGCGATGCCGGTCGAGGCCAACGCCAACGGATACACGAACCTCGTCCTCGAACTGCGCGCACCGAAGCAGAAGCGGAAGTTGGGCGAGGCCGCCTCCATTACTGTTCACACGACAGGCTATGGGCGGATGGCTCTCCGTATCACGGGGGGCGCGCTTGCCGTACTCTTCATCGGCGTCGCGGTTCGCGTGCTGCGGGCCAGGCGGCGTAACGGAGCGGAGGAGTCCGATGGTGCAGAGCCCGGGGGGCACGCCGGAGGCTGAGCCCTCGGTGGGTCACGGCCGGCCGCGGGAGGAGCCGCCGGCCAAGCCGCGCAGAAGGTCCTCGAGCCTGGTGCGCTCCGGCATGGTCATGGCGCTCGGCACGATCGCCTCCCGGGTGACCGGCTTCATCCGGACGGCCGTGATCGTCGCGGCCCTCGGGACGGGACTGCTCGCCAACGCCTATAACACCGCCAACACGATCCCCAACCTGGTCTACGACCTGCTGCTCGGCGGCATCCTGACCAGCGTCATCGTGCCGCTGATCGTACGGGCGCGGGAACGGGACCCCGAGTACGGACGCCAGTTCGAACAGCGGCTGTTCACCCTCGCGGTCTTCTTCCTCGGCGGCCTCACGATCATCGCCACGCTGCTGGCGCCCGTCCTGATCAACCTTCTCGGCAGCGGTTTCAAGGGCGATCAGCGAGAACTGGCGATCCTGTTCGCGTGGTTCTTCCTGCCGCAGATCTTCTTCTACGGCGTGGGGGCCTTCGCCGGCGCGATCCTCAACACGCGTGATCGCTTCGGGGCTCCGATGTGGGCGCCCGTGCTCAACAACCTCGTGGTCATCGCCGTCGGGATCCTGTTCGTGCTGACCACCTCGGGCAGGCTCGACCCGTCGAGCATCACGAACTCCCAGGTCAACCTGCTGGCCCTCGGCACCACCGGCGGCATCATCCTGCAGACCATCGCCCTCTGGCCGTCGCTGCGCGCCGCCGGGTTCCGGTGGCGGCCGCGCTTCGACTTCCAGCGCGGTGAGCTCGGCGAGGCGGGCCGGATGGCCGGCTGGACCCTCTTGTACGTGGTCGCCACGCAGATCGGCTTCATGGTGACGACCAACCTGCTCAACAGCGCGGGCGTGCAGGGGCAGGAGGAGGGCATCGGCGAGGGGTTCGGATACACCCCGTACTTCAACGCCTACCAGCTGTTCCAGCTGCCGTACGCGATCGTGGCGGTCTCGGTGATCACGGCGCTGCTGCCGCGGATGAGCGAGCACGCCGCCGAGGGGAACCGGCAGCTGGTCCGTGACGACTTCTCCTCGGGACTGCGGCTGTCGTCGGTCATCATGCTGCCGGCCGCCGCGCTCATGTTCGTGCTCGGCCCCGAGATCGCGACGGTGCTCTTCGCGCACGGCAACGCAACCCATGCGGACGCGCTGGTGATCGCCCACGTCATGCAGGCGCTGGCCATCGCCCTGCTGCCGTTCTCCACGTACCAGCTGATGCTCCGGGTCTTCTACGCCTTCCGCGACACCCGGACGCCCGCGTTCATCAGCCTGATCACGGTCTCGACGAACATCGCGATGGCGTTCACGATGTACCACCTCCTGCCGACCCGGCATATCGTGATCGGCATCGCGGCGGGATTCGCCGTGGCCAACATCGTGGGCACGGTGGTCTGCTGGGCCGTGCTGCGCTGGCGGCTCGGCGGCATGGACGGACGGCGGATCATCAGCGGGCATCTCAAGCTGCTCATCGCCGTCTGGCCGCTCATCGGATTCGCGTTCGCCGTTCACAAGATCGCAGATGCCTGGACCGGCACCTCGACGACCCTCCCAGCGCTCGCCGTGCTCGCGATCGGCACGGCCGGCGGCGGGGCGCTCTACCTGATCTTCGCCCGCCTGCTCAGAGTCGGCGAGGTTCAGACACTTCTCGGTACACTGGCTGGCCGTCTGGGGCGGGGACGCGGTTAGATCTAGCTGCAAGCGATGTAAGTCACAACAATTCGGGCAAGGACGCGGCAGGCGCGGGGAGAAGCTGAGTTAAGTGACAGGGCAAGCCATTACCATGTTGGTGACCTTGGCTCGCCGGGCAACCCCCGCGGGAACGCAAAAAGGAGGGTCGGAGGCGCAAGCTGCCACGCCACTGAGAATGGGACGCGACCACCTGCGCAGGATGACGCCTTGAGCACGTCCGTGATCGAACCTGGGACCCGCCTCGCCGGTCGCTATCGACTCGAAACTCGAGTCAGCGAAGCCGGCGGCTCGACATTGTGGAAGGCGATCGACGAGATCCTGGCCCGAGCCGTGGCCGTCCGGACCTTCGCGCCCGACTTTCCGCACATCAACGCGGTCGTGACCGCCGCCCGCGCGGCGAGTCGGCTGACCGATCCGCGACTGACGCAGGTCTTCGACGCCGACGACAGTGACGAGCTCGCGTACGTCGTGAGCGAGTGGGTCAGCGGCGAGACGCTGCACGCCATGGTCGCCTCACGCGGACCGCTGGAGCCCGGCCGTGCCGCGACGCTGCTGTGCGAGGCCGCCGAGGCCATCGCCGCCGCACACGCCGCCGGTCTCGCCCACCTCAAACTCACCCCGCGCGACCTGCTGTGGACCACCGGCGGCACGGTGAAGCTGCTGGGCCTCGGCGTAGAGGCGGCGCTGGACGGGGTCGCCTCCGAGGCCCCGGCGCTGGTCGACGCGCAGGGCCTCGGCCGCATGCTCTACCTGGCGCTCACGGCCCACTCGGTGGTGGCCGACGAGGGCGACCTGCCCGTCGCCGCCACGGCCGACGGGCGGCTCCCGGCGCCGCGCACCCTGCACGCCGGGGTTCCGCAGGGGCTCGACACCATCGTGCGCCGCACACTCGACATCGATCCGGCCCCTGATCAGGAGCCGTTGACCACTCCCGCCGCCCTGGCCAAGGCGCTGCGCGGAGTGCCCCGCACACCGCTGCCGCTCTTCGCCGGGCTCGGCACGCACCCGACCCCGGCGGTGCCCCGACCGGCTCCGCCGCGCACCCCACCGCCCCGGCAGGCATCCGGCTCACCGACGCAGACGGTCCCCGACCCCGCCCGCCGGCAGCCGCCCTCGCCTCGGCCCGCTCCCCAGGCGGGCTCGTCGCGGAGCGGGCCGAGGCGACCGGCCGCCCAGCCCGCCAGACCCGGGGCCACCCGGGCCACCCCGACCGCGCACGGCTCTACCGGGCACGGCTCTACCGGGCACGGCTCGGCCGGCCGGGGCACGCCGAACGAGTTCACGCGCCCCGCTCCCGTGCGGCCGCCGGTCAACCGGCCGCTCATCGCGGTGGCCGCGGCCGTCGCGACCATCGTCGTCGGCATCGGCGCCTGGAAGATCACCACGATGGGCGACGGCGGTCAGGGTTCGACGGCGACCACCAGCCCCCCGGCGACCTCCGCGCCGCCGGCTCCGGGCAAACTGCAGATCGCCCGCGCGTCCGGATTCGACCCCACGCAGCCCGACCATCCCGACCCGACCGCGCAGTCGACCGGCCAGGAGGCCGTCGACAGCAGCCCCTCGAGCGCCTGG
The DNA here is from genome assembly GCF_014323665.1 of Actinomadura sp. HBU206391. GTDB lineage: Bacteria > Actinomycetota > Actinomycetes > Streptosporangiales > Streptosporangiaceae > Actinomadura_C. Next base: position 168,728 of record NZ_JABVEB010000001.1, read on the forward strand.
CGCACCCAGACGTACGCCTCCGCCGACTTCGGCAGGCTCAAGGGCGGTCTCGGCGTAATGCTCGACATGGGGCGCCCAGTGAAGATCGATAACGTCCGCGCGACCCTCCCGGGCGGTGGCGGCGGAACTCTGCAGCTACGGGTGGGATCCGCGCCCGAGCTCGCATCGCTCAAGATGGTCGACCGATCGAGCTCCTCCGGCACGGTCACGCTCAAGCCCACGCAGCCGGCCGAAGGCCAGTACGTCCTGCTCTGGTTCACCAAGTTGCCCAGCGGGCTCAAGGCACAGATCAGCGACGTAGACGTCTTCGGCTGGACCGGCTGATGACCTTCGTGGGGGGCAGGCAGGCCGAGGTCGTGCCGGACAAGGAGCTGCTCTCCCGGCACGCCGCAGGTGACCCCCATGCGTTCGCCGAGCTGGTGCATCGCCACCGGGATCGGATGTGGGCGGTGGCTCTGCGGACGCTCGGCGACCCCGAAGAGGCGGCCGACGCGCTGCAGGACGCGTTCCTGTCGGCCTTCCGGGCTGCGGGCCGGTTCCGCGGCGACGCCGCCGTCACGACCTGGCTGCACCGGATCGTCGTCAACGCCTGTCTCGACCGGCTGCGCCGCAAGACCCTGCGGCCCGCGGTGTCGATGGGAGACGACGCGGCACTCGACTCGGTGGCGCCCAAGAGCGTCGACCCGACCTCGGCGCACGAGCTCGCCCTCGACGTGACGGCGGCGCTCCAGCAGCTGCCCTTCGAGCAGCGGGCGGCGCTGATCCTGGTAGACATGATGGGGTACCCGGTAGACGACGCCGCGAAGGTCCTCGAGGTGCCCGCTGGAACGATCAAGAGCCGCTGCGCTCGTGGTCGCGCTCGCCTCGCACCACATCTTCTCCATCTCAGGAACCGACGGCTCGCCACGAACGTCGAATCTGCGGAGGAAGGAGGTGGCAATCCCAAGTGAACTCTGCTCACCCTGACCACGAGGCTCGCCTTGACCACGAGGCTCACCTTGACTACGAGACCCTGGCCGACCTGGCCGAGGGCATACTCGATGACGACCACGCCGCCTCCGCCACCGAGCACCTGGCGGACTGCGACGAGTGTCGCGAACGCTCCGCCGAGTTGGCCGACGTGTCCCGGTTGCTGGCGGAGAGTCCCGTGCCGCCCATGCCGGCGAAGCTGGCCGCTCGCATCGATGCCGCCATCGCGGCCGAATCGGTGTCGACGGCCACTGTGGCGAGCCTGCAGGCCCGGCGTGGACGAATGCATCTGCGGATGCTGTCGGCCGCCGCAGCCGCGATCGTCGTGGTCGGTGGCGCGGTGGCGGTAGGCCGCACGGCGATGGACTCGCCCTCGACGCCGTCGGACGTCAACGCCCGGGTCCCGGTTCATCAGGAGCGTACGGACCGGTCGGAGGGCACGTCGTCGCCCGAGGCTCCCGGCGTCGCGAGCGTGGCTCCGAAGACGGCGCCACTGAGTTCCGCGAAATACCGGGTCACCCGGACCGGCACCGACTACCGCGACACCACCGTCGGCTCCCAGATCACCGACATGCTGCGCCGCGGCGATCTGCCGGTGACACAGCCGACCGAGCAGCTGTCCGCCTGCGTCGACCGGATCGCCGGCGGCAGGCAACCGCTGCTGGTCGACGTCGCCGACTACGACGGCGAGCCCGCCACCGTCATCGTGCTGCCGACTCAGAACCGGTCGGACCTGGACGTCTGGGTCGTCGGCTCAAAATGCTCCACGAAGGCATCGGACGTCCTCATGCGCACCCGCGCTTCACGCTGAAGGGCGCCGTTACCGCCCCAGGGAATCTCCGCGCCATAGGATCGGTTGTCGCAACTGGCGGCATGGGATGTGAAGCATCCGGTCCCGATCCATAGGAAGGCGCAGGAGTGAACGACGTTCGCAATGTGATCATTATCGGCTCGGGCCCGGCCGGTTACACGGCGGCCATCTACGCCGCGCGGGGCGATCTCAAGCCTCTCCTGATCGAGGGCTCGGTGACCGCCGGCGGGGCCCTGATGAACACCACCGACGTCGAGAACTTCCCGGGCTTTCCTGACGGCATCCTCGGCCCGGACTTCATGGACAACCTGCGCAAGCAGGCGGAGCGCTTCGGCACCGAGTTCATCACCGATGACGCGACCGAGGTCGACCTCACCGCGTCGCCCAAGGTCGTGAAGGTCGGTGACGAGGTCTACCTGACGAAGGCCGTGATCATCGCGACCGGCTCGAAGTACCGAGAGCTGGGCCTGCCGAAGGAGAAGCAGCTCTCGGGCCGCGGCGTCTCCTGGTGTGCGACGTGCGACGGGTTCTTCTTCCGCGACCATGACATCGCGGTGGTCGGCGGTGGCGACTCCGCCATGGAGGAGGCCATCTTCCTGAGCCGGTTCGCCCGGTCGGTGACCGTGGTCCACCGCCGTGACTCGCTACGCGCCAGCAAGATCATGCAGGACCGCGCGATGGCCAACGAGAAGATCAAGTTCGCCTGGAACAGCGAGGTCGTGGACATCGTCGGCGACGACCGGGTGAGCGGAATCAAGCTGCGCGACACCGTCACCGGAGACGAGAGCACTCTCGAGATCACCGGCCTGTTCATCGCCATCGGGCACGAGCCGCGCAGCGAGCTGTTCGTCGATGTGCTCGACACCGATGACGAGGGCTACCTGACCGTCGAGTCGCCCACCACCCGGACGAAGATCCCGGGCGTCTTCGCCAGCGGCGACGTGGTCGACCACATCTACCGTCAGGCCGTCACGGCCGCCGGCAGCGGATGCGCGGCCGCCCTCGACGCCGAGCACTGGCTCCAGGACGAAGACCTCGCGAAGCTGACCCACCAGAACGTCTGACGTCGACGCCAACGACCGCCGACGAGTGAAGGAGACACCCTCGCCATGAAATCCGTGAACGATGCCGACTTCGAGACCGAGGTCCTCAAGAACGACAAGCCGGTCCTGGTCGACTTCTGGGCGGAGTGGTGCGCCCCGTGCCGTATGGTCGCTCCGGTCCTCGAAGAGATCGCCAAGGAACACGGCGACAAGATCAGTATCGTGAAGCTGAACATCGACGAGAACCCTCAGGTGCCGGCCAGGTACGGCATCATGCAGATCCCGACCATGAACGTCTACTCCGGCGGCGAGGTCGTAAAGCAGATCATGGGAGCGAAGCCCAAGGCTGCCATGCTCCGGGAACTCGCAGAGTTCATCTGACGACCGGCCGACCGGCCGACGCGACATCTCACGCTACGGCGATGACGGCTCCGCACCCCACCCGGTGCGGGGCCGTACGCGTTCAGAGGGCTGAGAGCCGCTCAGGCGGGACGGAGTGCGCCTTCTGGGGTCATCGAGCCGAGAAGGCGCTCCAGGGCCACCTCGACGTCCTCACGCCACGAGAGGACCGACTTGAGCTCGAGGCGGAGCCGCGGGAACCGATGATGCGGCCGGACGGTCTTGAAGCCGACCGAGAGCAGATAGTCGGCGGGGACCATGCAGCTGCCCGCCTCGCCCTTGAGGTCGCCGAAGGCCTCGATCGCCTTCACTCCACGCCGGGTCAGATCCTTGGCGACGCCCTGTACGAGCATCCGGCCGAGCCCGCCGCCGGCGAACTCGGGCAGCACGTGCGCGGTCATCAGCAGCACGGCGTCCGCGCTGACGGGGCTGGTCGGGAAGGCCACCGAGCGCGGTACGTAGAGCGGCGGCGCGTAGAGCACGAAACCGGCCGGTGCACCGTCCACATAGACGATCTTCCCGCAGCTCCCCCACTCCAGCAGAGTCGAGGAAACCCAGGCCTCCTTCTCCAGCGCCGGATCGCCGGCCTCCATGGCCCGTTCCCCGTTGACGGGGTCGAGCTCCCAGAAGACGCAGCGTCGACAACGACGCGGGAGATCATCGAGATTGTCCAACGTGACGCTGACGAGACGACGCGACACCAGCAGGCACCCTTCTGGTACAGACCGCCTTCACGGAATTCCCGATTACCGATCAGATCCAGGGGCATCGTATCGGAGAGTCCGGCACGTCCACCGGCCACTCGCGCCTCGTGCGGGTCAAGCGATGTTTCACGTGGAACCGTGACCCGACCCAACATCGCGCCATGCCTGAGCCGCCGACTCCCCCTCTGCGGGCAAAGAAAGACCCGGAAGCCGGTAGCGGCTTCCGGGCCTTTTCCGGCAGAACCGATCAGTCTTCTTCGAGGGCGGTAAAGCCGGCAGCGTCCGGTGCCATGACCTTGATGATGCGCTCGAGGTCGTCGATGGAGGCGAACTCGACCACAATCTTTCCCTTGCGCTTACCTTGGTCGACCGAGACCTTCGTCTCGTACCGGTCCGAGAGCCGGTCGGCCAGCTCCCGAAGTACGGGTTGCACCGGCCTCCGAATGCCCACCTTGCGGGGAGTCGACGTCTTCGGCTCGGCGTCGCGGGTCGCGATGATCTCCTCGACCGCTCGTACGGACAGCCCCTCGGCCACGACCCGATGGGCGAGATGTTCCTGAGCCTCCGTGCTGTCGAGTGCCAGCAGAGCCCGCGCATGACCGGCGCTGAGAACGCCCGCGGCGACCCGCCGCTGCACGGCCGGCGGCAGGTTCAGCAGGCGGAGGGTGTTGGAGATGTGCGGACGCGAACGCCCGACGCGTGTGGCCAGCTGCTCATGAGTCGCGCCGAAGTCGTCCAGCAACTGCTGATAGGCGGCCGCCTCCTCCAGAGCGTTCAGCTGTTGCCTGTGGAGGTTCTCCATGAGGGCGTCCCGCAACATGTCAGTGTCGCTGGTCTCCCGGACGATCGCGGGAATGCTCTCCAGACCGGCCACCTGGGACGCCCGCCAGCGCCGCTCGCCCATGATGAGCTCATAGCGTTCCGGGCCGACCTCTCGCACGACCACCGGCTGTAGAAGGCCGACGATCCCGATCGAGGCGGCCAGCTCCTCGAGCGCCTCCTCATCGAACTGCTGCCGCGGTTGCCGCGAGTTCGGGCCGATCGACGTCACCGGAAGCTCGGCGAATCGCGCCCCGTTCACCTCCGCCAGAGGCGCGGACTCGGGAGAGCCGCCCACCGGCTCACTCCCCGGCACCGGCCCCGTGGGAATGAGAGCTCCCAGGCCCTTACCGAGTCCCCGTCGCTGCTGACTCACCACACCTCCTGTTGATCTGCCGCGCTCCGCGCGGCGGCTCGGGGCGCCTTTTGAGGCGCCCCTCGCAGTGCTGTTCGGTATCGACAACCCAGCGTTGACCGGGTCGGTCACGACGGTCGGCCGATGCGCTGTTGGGCCATTTCCGCTGCGGCCTCGTTGTAGGCCAGCGCACCGCTCGAACCGGGATCGTAGGTCATGACCGACTGCCCGTAGCTCGGTGCCTCCGACACCCGGACGCTGCGGGGGATCACCGTGTTGAGGACGACCTCGCCGAAGTGGGTGCGGACGTCCTCAGCCACCTGGGCGGCGAGGCGGGTCCGAGCGTCGTACATCGTCAGCAGGATCGTGGAGACCTGGAGCTGCGGATTCAGATGAGCCTTCACCAGGTCGACGGTCCGGAGCAACTGCCCCAGCCCCTCGAGCGCGTAGTACTCACACTGGATCGGAATGAGCAGTTCGTCGCCCCCGACGAGCGCGTTCACGGTGAGCAACCCGAGTGAGGGCGGACAGTCGATGAGGACGTAGTCGAACCTGCCCTTGTCGTAGGCGTCGAGCGCCCGCCGCAATCGCGACTCGCGTGCGACCTTCGAGACCAGTTCGATCTCGGCGCCCGCGAGATTCAGCGTGGCCGGGGCGCAGTAGAGGTTGGGCAGCTCGGGGGCGGCCACGACGATGTCGCTGAGCGGCGCGTCCTCGATGAGCACGTCGTAGACGGAGGGGACGTCGGCGTGGTGCTCGACACCGAAGGCGGTCGAGGCGTTGCCCTGAGGGTCCAGGTCGATGACGAGCACCTGGGCGCCGTGCATCGCGAGGGAGGCCGCGAGATTGACCGAGCTCGTGGTCTTGCCCACACCGCCCTTCTGGTTGGCGATCGTGATGACCCGACAATGGTCAGGGCGCGGCCAGTCGCCGTCGCCCCTCTTGGCCATCGCCTTCAGCGCGGCCGCGGCGACGGTCGCGGCCGGCGCCTCCTCGGGCAATGTTTCCCGTGAAACAGTGGCGTTCTTCAGTGCCTCGCGCACAAGCTGCGACTCCCCCTGGTTCGGCCCTCGACGTGGTGCCGATGCTTTTCCGCCGCGGCCGTTCGTCGGCACATAGCCGGTCTCGGCGGTCCCGGACGACGTGTTCCCCCACCCGGCATGTCCAGGCGGCGGGCCGTCGGACGGTTCTGACGCCGTACCGGCCGGCTTCACCGAGCTCTTCGAGGCGCTCTTGCCGCGTGACCTGGCCGGCGAGGTCCCCGGCTGCGGTTCAGCCTCCGTGGCGAGTTCGCCCGGCCACCCAAGGCCCGACACGTCGTCGCTCATCTCGTCGCCGGCATGGTCAGGCCAGCCCAATCCTGGTGCCGTGTTCATTTCAAACCTTTCCGCCGCTTTGACCGCTTCGACGCAGCGGCCCGCCGGGGGGCGCGTTCGGCGACCACACGCACAATCGTTGTCGGCGGATCGACCTTACCGTGGCCCACCTGTAGCAGCTCGGCCGTACGGATACCGAAATCCTCCAGAACTGGTCCGGCTTCCTTCAGTTCCGCTCCCGCACGTTCGCCCTTCAGCGCGAGAAGCTCTCCACCGGGCCGCAGAAGCGGCAGTGCCCAGCGGGCCAGCCGGTCGAGCGGCGCCACCGCTCTGGCGGTCACCACATCCGCGGCGAAGTCCTTGGTGACCTCCTCTGCGCGGCCGCGCCGTACCTCGACGTTGTCGAGGCCCAGCATCGTGACGCACTCGGAGAGAAAAGTCGTCCGGCGGAGCAGTGGCTCCAGCAGGGTGATCGAGAGATCGCGGCGTACGATCGCCAGCACGATGCCGGGCAACCCCGCTCCGGAACCGATGTCGACGACACTCGCCCGCTCGGGAATCACCTCGGCGAGCACCGCACAGTTGATCAGATGGCGATCCCAGAGACGGTCGACCTCACGGGGGCCGATCAGCCCGCGCTGAACGCCGGCCTCGGCCAGAAAATCCGCGTATCGCTCCGCGGCAGGCAGCGCGTCACCGAAGACCACGCGGGCCTCCGGCGGCGCCGGTAGTGAAACTCCCACTGAACGAATCGTCCCATAGACCGGACGGGCCGCGCACTCACTGAGTGCCGACGCATGTTTCCCGTACGTCCACCGGGTATCGACAACGCGAGAGCGGGACGGTCCGCCGGCGCGGGCGAGTCCTCGTACCACCCGGCAGCGAACTGTGCTCAGAAGGAGGGACCACCACAATGGGTCTCGGAGTAAGCCTGGCATTCGTTGCGATCGGCGCGATCCTCGCCTTTGCCGTTCGCTTCGATCTATCCGGAATCGACATCCATATGATCGGCTGGATCCTCATCCTGGTGGGCTTGGCCAACCTCGCCTTCACGCTGATGTACACGCGTCCTCGGCAGCGCGCTCGGCTGGCCGGGATGGTCGACGAGGATCCGCTCTACGTCGTGCGGCCCGAGGAGCCGACGCCGCACGTTCATATCGAGCAGCCGCATGTGCATGTCGACCAGCCGGTCGAAGAGACCGTGGTCGAGCGGCGTGTCGTCGAGACCCCCGTCCAGGAGACGCGTCCGCGCACCGAGCCGGCTCAGCCCGTGCCGCCGCAGCCGGCACAGGCGCCACAACAGGTGCCGCCGCAGTCGACGCGGCCGGTGCCGCCGCGGCCCGCTCCGACGCAGGAGCAGCCCGAGACGGCCGCGCCGCGGCAGACCTTCAGCCGACGCGATCTCAGGTCGTGAAACGCGAACGGCCGCGGTCCCGCTTCAGGCGGGGCCGCAGCCGTGGAGAACGCGTACTGCAGTGAACGTTATTGCGGGAAGACGACGACGTACCGGGTCGGCTCCTCGCCCTCGGACTCGCTGCGCAGACCCGCGGCCGCGATGGCATCGTGCACGATCTTGCGCTCGAACGGCGTCATCGCGGCCAGCGGCTTCGGCTCGCCGGTGCGCGTGACCTCGGCCGCCACGTCCTCGCCGAGCTTGGTCAACTCGGCCCGGCGACGCTCCCGGTAGCCGCCGATGTCCAGCATCAGCCGGGTGCGGTTCCCGGTCTTGCGGTGCACCGCGAGACGGGTCAGCTCCTGGAGTGCTTCGAGCACCTCACCGCGCCTGCCGACGAGCTCGTCGAGAGACGCGCCCACGACCGCGACCATGGCACGCTCGCCTTCGACGTCCATGTCGATGTCACCATCGAAGTCACCGATGTCGAGCAGGCCCTCGACGTAGTCGGCGGCGATCTCGCCTTCCTGCTCCAAGTCCTGCACGTTGACCTCGGTATCGGCCTGGCTCACGCGTCCTCCTCCTCGCCTAGCTGGTAGAAATCTAGCGCTTGGGGGATCCACTGCGCTTGCTGCGCGGCTTCTTCACCGGCTGCTGACGGATCACCTTGGGCTTGGCCTCCGGCTCGGGAGCCGGCGCGGGCGGCTCCTTCTTGAGCCTGCCCTTCAGCCCACCGGCCGGTGCGGGCGCGGTCTTGGTGGTACCGGGCTTGGCGCCGTTCTTGGCGGCGGCCCCCTGGGCGGCGCCGTTCGTCGTGATCGGGTACTTCTTGTGGATGTAGTGCGTCTGCGCCAGCGTCCACGAGTTCGAGGTCACCCAGTACATCAGCACGCCCAGCGGGAAGCCGAGGCCGAACAGACCGAAGATCGGCGCCAGGTAGACCATCATCTTCTGGGCCGACGCCATCGGGTTGTTGTCGTCCATGACCGGCTGCCGGCTCATGCTCGCCTTGACGCTGAAGTACGTGGTGGTGGAGCTGATCAGCACCGCGATCCCGCAGACGACGATGCCGCTGATCGTCCCGGCGCTCCACGCGTCGAGGAACTTCGTGGAGATCGAGGCGCCGAAGATGTCGGCGTGCTGCGCGCTGTGCACCAGGGCGGGGGAGATGCCGTGGCTGCCGTTGCCCTCCTTGGCGGTGGCGACGCCGTTGAGCACCCGGAACAGTCCGATGAAGATCGGCATCTGGACCAGCAGGGGGAGGCAGCCGGACAGCGGGTTGGCCCCCGCCTCCTTGTACAGCGTCATGACCTCTTGGTTCATGCGCTGCTTGTCGTTCTTGTACTTCTTGCGCAGGGCCTGAACCTGGGGGTTCAGCTCCTGCATCTTCCGCGTGGAGTGAATCTGCTTCACGAACAGCGGGAAGATCAGAAGTCGCATGAGAACGGTGAGCAGGATGATCGAGCCACCCCATGCCCAGCCGCTGTTGGCATCGAAGACGTAGCTGAGACCGGTGTGAATCTGAACGATCACCCAGGCCACGGCCCGGTACAGCGGATCAAGAGTCACCGGTCAGCTCCTTGTGCTCTATGAGGCGGTGCCGCTCTCCGCGCGGCTGAAGGTCTTCGTACGGTGCCACAGCGCCCTTCGGCGGTGGCACCGGGTCGTGCCCCCCTGGATGGAACGGATGACAGCGGCCGATCCTCAGCACGGTGAGCCAAGTGCCTCGCGCTGCCCCGTGCACCTGGAGCGCCTCCAGGGAGTAGGCGCTGCAGGTCGGATGGAACCGGCACTGCTGACCGAGCAGGGGGCTCAGGAAGCGGCGGTAGGCGGCGACGAAGAGCATGAGCACCCGCGCCACGGGCGTCGGCTTCCGCACTGTCATGTCCGCCCCTTGTCAGTCCGGACCCCGCCACCCCTGCCTGGGGACTGATCGCGCAGCAGGCGGTCGAGGGCCGAGTCGAGATCTGCGGCCAGGTCGTCATGGCCCGCGGACGCGGCCTTGGGGTTCGCGCGCACCACAAGCAGGCTACCTCGCGGAAGCCGTGCGACGCGGTCCGCGACCAGATGGCGCAGGCGGCGCCGCACTTTATTGCGTACGACCGCGTTCCCGACGGTGCGGGCGACGATGAAACCGGCCAGGGGCTCGGCATCGATCTCATCTCTGCGTAGCAGGTGGGTGACGATGTTCGGCCGTCCGGCGCGGCGTCCGCGCCTGACGGCCAGGGTGAATTCGGCCCGCTGCCGCATCCGTTGCCCGGACGGCAGCATGGCTATGCTCCACGTCGCACTCCGCGCGGCACCCGGCGGGCGGTCCACGGCCGTATGCCGCGTCGTCGCGCCGGGTCGCCGTGCTCGCGGGCGCTTCCCGGTTCAGACATGGTCAGCATCAGCCCGCTCGGAGATCGATCAGACCGCGACGCGGTCGCGGCCCTTGCGGCGCCGCGAGCCGAGAATGGCCCGGCCGGCCCGGGTGCGCATGCGCAGCCGGAAGCCGTGCTTCTTGTGGCGGCGACGGTTGTTCGGCTGAAATGTACGCTTGCTCACTCGAGACTCCAGGGCTGCGGTCAGGTTCAGGGTATGGATGACGCCGCATCACGGGGCGCGTGGGGTCCCCCGCAGCGAGGGCCCATGCCTTTGGGCATGCGACACCACATCGATGCGACTCGACCGTAGAACGTTACGGGTTATCCGCCCGTCCGGTCAAACGGGGGCAGCGCGGACGCGGCGTCCGTACCCTTGGAGGCGGGTCGGACAGGGCGCCCCGTCGCGTCTTGCACGCGTCGTAGAGGAGGGACTACCGTCACCCGGACGGAGCGTTGCCGGGAAGCGTTGCCGGCAGACGCTGCCGGCATCTGGCGGGGCACCCGGCGCCATGCGGACCTTTCCCCGGTCTAGACCCGTCCATCTCGCGGAGTATCACACCCGCTCGGTGACCGTGCACAACGTGTGGACAACTCTGTGGACGACGCGTGAGAGAGTAGGTCACTCCGCATCTCGGATGTGACAGGAGGGGAGCTTGCGCATGGACGGTCAGGACCTCGCTTCAGCGTGGGCACGGACACTCGAAGCCCTCTCCGCCGGCGAGCTGCCGCCGAACTACCGCGCCTGGCTGCCCCTTACCCGCCCGTTGGCCCTGGTAGAGGACACCGCGCTGCTCGCGGCGCCGAACGAATTCGCCAAAGAGGCGTTCGAGGTCCGGATGCGTGCCCTGATCACCCGGGAGCTCTCCCGGGAGCTGGGCCGGGAGATCAGGATCGCGGTGACCGTACAGCCTGATCAGCCGCGGTCCGCGCCGACCGCCGAGCCGTCCGGTTACGAGAACCAGCCGCAGCAGGGTTTTATCCACAACCCCGTCCCCAACCAGCAGCCGCCTGGTGGATATCCCGCTCCCGACGGCCGCGGCCACGAGCCTCCGTATCCTCCCTCGTTCCAAGAAGGTCAGCCGAGAGAGACGATCCACACCCCGCCGACCCACACTCCGGCGTACGGCACCGGCCAGCCCGGCGGATATCCGGGCCCGCCCGGGCCGGCGGACGGTGCGCAGAACGGGCCGCAGCAGGGCGGCGGTCATGGTCGGTCGCACATCACCGGGCACACGCTCGGCGGATCCCTCGGCAACGGCGGCGCCCCGCGCCAGTCCTCCGACTCTTTCGAACAGCCCGACCGATCGCGGTCGGATCGCCCGCGATCGGATTTCCCGCAGTCGGAGTACCCGCAGTCCGAGTACCCGCAGTCGGACTATCCCCAGTCGGAGTACCCGCAGTCGGAGTACCCCCAGTCCGACTATCCGCAGTCCGACTACGCGCAGCCCGATCGCAGGCGGTCGGACTACAACCGGTCCGACTACCCGCAGAGTGAGCGGGATCCCTTCTCGCTCGGGCCCTCGGCGGACCGGGCCGAGTCCGATCCCGCCGCACCCTGGCAGCCGCCCCGCCGGGCCTCCGTGCCCGAGCCGCGCTCGCCGCGGAACAAGGCGGGGGCCGAGCCCCAACCGCGGCCCGAGCAGGCGCGGCTGAATCCGAAGTACACCTTCGAGACCTTCGTCATCGGCTCGTCCAACCGGTTCGCGCACGCCGCCGCGGTGGCGGTGGCGGAGGCTCCCGCGAAGGCCTACAACCCGCTCTTCGTGTACGGGGAATCGGGCCTGGGCAAAACGCACCTGCTGCACGCGGTCGGTCACTACGCGCAGAGCCTCTTCAATGGGGCGCGCGTGCGTTATGTGAGCTCCGAGGAGTTCACCAACGACTTCATCAACGCCATCCGGGACGGCAAGGCGGACGGGTTCCGCCGCCGATACCGGGATGTGGACATCCTCCTCGTCGACGACATCCAGTTCCTCGAGAACAAGGAGCAGACGCAGGAGGAGTTCTTCCACACGTTCAACACCCTGCACAACGCGAACAAGCAGATCGTGATCTCCAGTGATCGGCCACCTAAACAACTGGTGACGCTCGAGGATCGGCTGCGCAACAGGTTCGAGTGGGGACTGATCACCGATGTTCAGCCGCCCGAGCTCGAGACCCGTATCGCGATCCTGAGCAAGAAGGCGGCACAGGAGGGACTCGCGGCGCCCCGCGACGTGCTGGAGTTCATCGCGTCGAAGATCTCCACCAATATCCGCGAGCTCGAGGGTGCCCTCATCCGGGTCACCGCCTTCGCCAGCCTGAACCGCCAGTCGGTGGACATGCAGCTGGCCGAGATCGTGCTGAAGGATCTGATCCCCGACGCCACCGGCCCGGAGATCACGTCTGCGACGATCATGGCGCAGACGGCGACCTATTTCGGGATCGCGATCGAGGACCTGTGCGGGCCGTCACGGTCCCGGGTACTCGTCACCGCTCGGCAGATCGCCATGTATCTGTGCCGGGAGCTGACCGAAATGTCGCTGCCCAAGATCGGACAGCAGTTCGGCGGCCGTGACCACACCACGGTCATGCACGCCGAACGCAAGATCCGCTCACTGATGGCGGAGCGTCGGTCCATTTACAACCAGGTCACCGAGTTGACCAACCGGATCAAGCAGCAGGCCCGCAACCGCTGAGTTCGGCGACTTTCACTCGACTTTCACAGGCTGGGGAAAACTCTGTGGATCCGTGTGGACGACCCGGGGGACAAGCTGCGGACAACTTGAGGACAATTCGTGGATGGACTGGGGACGCCGTGGGGACGAGCACAGGCGTGTTCGCGGCGTGTCGCCGGCCTCGGTGAATCCGCGGGGGACAACCTGCGGACAAGGCGTGGACAACCAGGGGACAGCGTGCGGACAACCGGTGGGAACAATCTGTTCATCCTCAGGCGGGGCCTCGCCGTCCACCCGGCATGCACACTGGCAGTGGATAGAAATTCGGGGTCTGAGCTGCGGAAACGACCTCTGTCCACACTGTCCACGGCCCCTATGACTGTTACTGCTCTTTCTATCTCTACAAGAAAAAATCTAGAACCATCTAAGGGCCTGGGGATCAAGCGTCCCGAGCGCCTCATAGATCTCTTCCACCACACCCTGAGTCCAAACCCAGCAGGAGGCGGGTCCACGTGAAGTTCCGCATAGATCGAGACGCCCTCGCCGACGCCGTCGCCTGGACCGCACGCACGCTGCCGGTCAGGCCTCCGGTCCCCGTGCTCGCCGGCATGCACATCGAGGCGGGAGACAGGCTGAAGCTGTCGGCGTTCGACTACGAGGTGTCCGCTCAGGTCGCCACGGACATCGATGTGGAGGACCCCGGCACCGCGCTGGTGTCCGGACGCCTCCTCTCCGAGATCTGCCGCAGCCTGCCGCCGCACCCCGTCGAGGTGACGACCGACGGTGCCAAGGTGATGCTCACCTGTGGAAGCGCGAAGTTCACCCTGCTGACGATGCCTGTGGAGGACTACCCGAGCCTGCCGGAGATGCCGCCGGCGGCGGGATCGGTGGGCAGCGACGAGTTCGCGGCCGCCGTGGGACAGGTGGCGATCGCGGCCGGCCGCGATGACACCATCCCCATGCTGACCGGTGTGCGTGTGGAGATCGAGGGCGAGACCGTCACCCTCGCCTCCACCGACCGCTACCGGCTGGCCGTACGGGAGATGCACTGGAAGCCGGAACGCCCGGACTTCTCCGCGGTGGCCCTGGTGCCCGCCAAGACCCTTGCCGACACCGCCAAGTCGCTGACCTCGGGCGCCGAGGTGGCGATCGCCCTCGCCGGCTCGGGCGGCCCCGGTGAGGGGATGATCGGTTTCTCTGGCGGCGGACGGCGGACGACCTCCCGGCTCCTCGACGGCGATTTCGTGAAGTACCGGTCGCTGCTGCCCAGCGAGTACGCCGGGCTGGCCGAGATCCAGACCGGAGCGTTCATCGAGGCGGTCAAGCGCGTCTCGCTGGTGGCCGAGCGCAACACCCCCGTACGCCTGTCGTTCAGCCAGGGCGAGGTGGTCCTCGAGGCCGGCACCGGCGACGAGGCTCAGGCCGTGGAGGCCCTGGAGGCGACGCTGGAGGGCGAGGACATCAACATCGCGTTCAACCCCGGCTTCCTCCTCGACGGGCTGTCGGCGATCGGCTCTGACACGGCGAGGCTGTCCTTCACGACGCCCACCAAGCCGGCGGTGCTCACGGGCAAGCCCCCGGAGGCGGGCGCCAACCCCAACTACCGCTACCTGATCATGCCGGTGCGGCTCTCGGGTTAGTACCCGATCATCGACGGGAAACCAGCCTCACCAGGCGCTTGAAAACACATATGAGGGGTGATCCGAACATGGAGCTGGGGATGATCGGCCTCGGCCGCATGGGCGGCAACATGGCCGAACGGCTTCGCCGCGGCGGGCACACAGTGATCGGTTATGACCGTGACCCGAAGATCAGCGATGTCGATTCCATGGAGGAGCTCGCGCAGAGGCTGGCCAAGCCCCGCGCGGTGTGGGTGATGGTCCCCGCCGGAGAGCCCACGCGGCAGACCGTCCACAGCCTTGGGGAAATCCTCGAGCCCGGGGACGTCATCATCGACGGCGGCAACTCCCACTACCTCGACGACCGGCGCCACAGCGAGGATCTCGCCGTCAAGGGGATCGGCTTCGTGGACGTCGGGGTCAGCGGCGGCGTGTGGGGCCTGCAGAACGGCTACGCGCTCATGGTCGGCGGGGAGGACGAGCATGTGAAGCGGCTCATGCCGATCTTCAACACCCTCAAGCCGGAGGGCGAGTACGGCTTCGTCCACAGCGGTCCGGCCGGTGCCGGCCACTTCGCCAAGATGGTCCACAACGGCATCGAGTACGGCATGATGCAGGCCTTCGCCGAGGGCTATGAGCTGCTCAAGGCCAGCGACGTCGTGCACAACGTGCCCGAGACCTTCCGCAGCTGGCAGGAGGGCACCGTCATCCAGTCGTGGCTGCTGGAGCTGCTCAACCGGGCGCTGGAAGAGGACCCGAACCTCGAGCGCCTCCGCGGCCGTGCCGACGATTCCGGCGAGGGCCGGTGGACCGTGCAGGCGGCCGTGGATCACGCCGTCCCGATGCCGGCGATCAGCGCGGCGCTGTTCGCCCGCTTCGCCTCCCGGCAGGACGACTCGCCGGCCATGAAGGTCATCGCCGCATTGCGCAAGGAGTTCGGGGGGCACCCGGTCGAGCCGGTGGCCTGACCCCGGCGGTACCACATGCACCGCCCCCGTCCACAGGTCTGTGGAGAATCGTCCACAGACTGGGGATGGACGGGGGTGTTCTCCCTTGGCTGCCGAGGCGGCGTGAAGGCCCTACCCTCGATCCCGTGCACGTCGCCCACCTCGCCCTCCAGGACTTCCGGTCGTACGCGTCCGCGGAGCTCCCGCTGGACCCGGGCGTCAGCGCGTTCGTCGGCCCCAACGGGCAGGGCAAGACCAACCTGGTCGAGGCGATCGGCTACATCGCCACGCAGAGCAGCCACCGGGCGGCCACCGACGCGCCGCTTGTGCGTCACGGGGCGCCGCGGGCGATCGTCCGGGCGGGAGTCGTGCGCGATGACCGGCAGGCACTGATCGAGATCGAGGTCAACCCGGGCCGGGCCAATCGCGCCCGGCTCAACCGCTCCCCCGTCCCCAGGCCGCGGGAGATCCTGGGGATCTTGCGGACGGTGCTGTTCGCGCCCGAGGACCTCGCCCTGGTGAAGGGCGATCCGGGTGAGCGGCGCCGGTTCCTCGACGAGCTGCTGACCGTACGCGCGCCCCGGTTCGCGGGGGTGCGCTCCGACTACGACCGGGTGCTCAAGCAGCGCAACGCGCTGCTCCGGTCCGCTGCGGCGCACCGGCGGGCGCCCGGCGCCGAGATGCTGGCCACCCTCGACGTGTGGGACTCCCATCTGGCACGGGCGGGCGCCGAGCTGCTGGGCGGCCGTCTCGAGCTGGTCGCGGCGCTGCGCCCGCTGGTCGCGAAGGCCTACGACTCCCTCGCCCCCACAGGCGCCACCGAGCTGGTCTACCGCAGCTCTGTCCACGGGGGTGGGGACGGCGACGGCGAGTTGTCCACAGACCGTGGATCATTGGTCGCGGCGACCGAGGCGGCGCTCGCCGAGTCGAGGCGCGCCGAGCTCGAGCGTGGCGTCAGCCTGGTCGGCCCGCACCGCGACGAGCTGCACCTGCGGCTCGGTGATCTTCCCGCGCGGGGATACGCGAGCCATGGCGAGTCCTGGTCGTTGGCGCTCTCGCTCCGGCTGGCGGCCTTCGAGCTGCTGAGGGCCGAGGGTGACGACCCGGTGCTGATCTTGGACGACGTCTTCGCCGAGCTCGACACGGGCCGGCGCAGCCGGCTCGCCGAGCTCGTCGCCCCCGCCGAACAGGTCCTGGTGACCGCGGCGGTTCCGGCGGACGTGCCGAGTGAGCTGAGCGGAGCCGCGTACGACGTTGCGGACGGAGATGTGACCCGTGCCCGATGAACCTGTGTCCGAGGAGCCGCGCGAGCGGAGCGAGCGCAATCCGACACAGCGGAGCGAGGCCGCGAACTCGGCGATCAGTATGGCGCGTGAGGCGCTGGCGCAGGCGAAGGCCGACGCCCGAAAGCGCGGGTCCGTGCCGGGATCGCAGCGGAGGAAGGCCCCGAGACCGGTGCGCGAGCCCGGCCGCGGCGGCGACCCGCGGGCGTTCGGCGCGGCGATCCGCGACCTGCTGGCCGAGCGCGGCTGGGAGCAGCGGGCCGCCGTCGGCGGGGTGTTCGGCAACTGGCGCGGGATCGTCGGACCGGAGCTGGCCGAGCACACCAGGCCGGAGCGGTTCGAGGACGGCGAGCTCGTCGTGGCCGCCGACTCCACGGCCTGGGCCACCCAGCTCCGACTGCTCGCCGCCACGCTGGTGCGCAGGCTGAACGAGGAGCTCGGCGACGGCACTGTACGCCGGGTCAAGGTCACCGGACCGGCGTCGGCTCCTCGACGGCGGGGCGCCTGGCGCGTTCGCTAACCTGTTCGTACGGCTACTCCCGAGTTTCGCGGTGAGCGCCACACACGGCCGAGGAGCCCCGGGGACGAGTAGGGGGATGTCAATCTTGCCCAGTTCGGCCGCCACACGCGACTTCAGCGCCCGTCAGTGCCACTTTTGGGTCGCTCACCAGATAGAATGTTTCTGACTTAGGACACTGCGCCGTTGTGGGCGGCCCGAAGGGGTGGCCGCCCTTACGTGTGTTACGGGGCACGCTCGAACGGCGGGTGTCCCTGGCAGGAGGACCTCCTTTGGCGTACGACGCTCGCTCGATCACTGTCCTTGAAGGCTTGGAAGCGGTGCGCAAGCGCCCGGGCATGTACATCGGCTCGACCGGTGAGCGGGGGCTTCACCACCTCGTGTACGAGGTTGTGGACAACTCCGTGGACGAGGCGCTGGCCGGGCACGCGGACAGCATCGAGGTCACACTGCTCGCGGACGGCGGGGTGCGCGTCCGCGACAACGGCCGCGGCATCCCCGTCGGCCTGGTGCCGGGCGAGGAGCGCCCGGCCGTCGAGGTCGTGCTCACCACCCTCCACGCGGGGGGCAAGTTCGACGGCAAGTCCTACGCGGTCTCCGGCGGCCTGCACGGCGTCGGCGTCTCGGTGGTCAACGCGCTGTCGACCCGCCTCGAGGTCGAGGTGCGCACGGACGGGCACGTGTGGCGGCAGAAGTACGAGGGCAGTCATCCCACGGCTCCGATCGCCAAGGGCGAGCCCACCGAGGAGACCGGTACCCAGGTCAGCTTCTGGCCCGACGACACGATCTTCGAGACCATCGAGTGGAACTTCGAGACGCTCTCGCGCCGGCTCCAGGAGATGGCCTTCCTCAACCGCGGCCTGTCGATCAAGTTCCAGGACGAACGGCCCGGCCACGCCAACGGTGAAGCGCGAACGGTGACCTACCACTACGAGGGCGGCATCGAGGACTTCGTCCGGCACATCAACGCCTCCAAGGACGCCGTTCACAACTCGGTGGTCGCGTTCTCGGACGAGGTCAAGGGCATGTCGCTCGAGGTCGCCATGCAGTGGAACTCCTCGTACTCCGAGTCGGTCCACACCTTCGCCAACACGATCAACACGGCTGAGGGCGGCACCCACGAAGAGGGCTTCCGCTCCGCGCTGACGAACATCGTCAACACCTACGCGTTCGGTCAGAAGCTGCTGAAGGAGGGCCGCGACGATCGTCTCTCCGGTGAGGACGTCCGCGAGGGCCTGACCGCGATCATCTCGATCAAGCTCGCCGACCCGCAGTTCGAGGGCCAGACCAAGACCAAGCTCGGCAACACCGAGGCCAAGTCGTTCGTGCAGAAGGTGTGCAACGAGCACGTGCGCGACTGGTTCGACCGCAACCCCGGCGAGGCCAAAGAGATCATCACCAAGTCGCTGCAGGCCGCTCGGGCGCGCATCGCCGCCCGGCAGGCCCGCGACCTGACCCGCCGCAAGAGCCTGCTCGAGTCGACGTCGCTGCCCGGCAAGCTGTCGGACTGCCAGTCGACCGATCCGGCCAAGTCGGAGATCTACGTCGTCGAGGGCGACTCGGCGGGCGGCTCGGCCAAGGGCGGCCGCGATCCGCAGTACCAGGCGATCCTGCCGATCCGCGGCAAGATCCTCAACGTGGAGAAGGCCCGCATCGACCGGGTCCTCAAGAACAACGAGGTCCAGGCGATGATCACCGCTCTGGGCACCGGCATCCACGACGAGTTCGACATCTCCAAGCTCCGGTATCACAAGATCATCCTGATGGCGGACGCGGACGTCGACGGCCAGCACATCCGTACGCTCCTGCTCACCCTGCTGTTCCGCTTCATGAAGCCGCTGGTCGAGGCCGGCCACGTGTTCCTGGCCCAGCCGCCGCTCTACAAGATCAAGTGGGACGCGCGCGGCCAGGAGGCCACCTACGCCTACTCCGACCGGGAGCGCGACGCGGTCATCGAAGCGGGCATGGCCCAAGGCAAGCGCGACCCGCGCCCGCGCGACCAGGTGCAGCGGTTCAAGGGTCTCGGCGAGATGAACCCCGCCGAGCTGTGGGACACCACGATGGACCCCGCCCACCGGGTGCTGCTCCAGGTCACGCTCGACGACGCCGCGCAGGCGGACGAGCTGTTCAGCGTTCTGATGGGCGAGGACGTCGAGGCCAGACGGTCCTTCATCCAGCGCAACGCCAAGGACGTCCGTTTCCTGGACGTCTAGTCGCGGCTCGGGCAGGCGCGATCGCACGACTTTTTCACGCTATTAAGAAGAGGTTCTCCACGTGACCGAAGTGACCACCGAGGGCGGCGTTCCGCACGACCGGATCGAACCGGTCGACATCCAGGTCGAGATGCAGCGCAGCTACCTCGACTACGCGATGTCGGTCATCGTCTCGCGGGCGCTGCCCGAGGTCCGCGACGGGCTCAAGCCGGTGCACCGCCGGGTGCTCTACGCGATGTACGACGGCGGCTACCGACCCGACCGCGGCTACTTCAAGTGCGCCCGCGTCGTCGGCGACGTCATGGGCAACTACCACCCGCACGGCGACTCGGCGATCTACGACACCCTGGTGCGACTGGCGCAGCCGTGGTCGCTGCGCTATCCCTTGGTCGACGGAAACGGCAACTTCGGCTCACCGGGCAACGACCCGGCCGCGGCGATGCGCTACACCGAGTGCCGCCTGGCGCCGCTCGCCATGGAGATGCTGCGCGACATCGAGAAGGAGACCGTCGACTTCTCGCCGAACTATGACGGCCGCAGCCAGGAGCCCGACGTCCTGCCGTCCCGCTTCCCGAACCTGCTGGTGAACGGCGCGGCCGGCATCGCGGTCGGCATGGCGACCAACATCCCACCGCACAACCTGCGCGAGGTCGCGGAGGGCGTGCGGTGGTTCCTGGACAACTACGCGGCCTCCGACGAGGTGCTGCTCGACGCTCTGATCGAGCGGGTCAAGGGGCCCGACTTCCCGACCAAGGGCCTGATCGTCGGGCGGCGGGGCATCGAGGAGGCCTACCGCACCGGCCGCGGCCTGATCACGATGCGCGCCGTCGTCGAGGTCGAGGAGATCCAGGGCCGGACCTGCCTGGTCGTCACCGAGCTGCCGTACCAGGTCAACCCGGACAACCTTGCTCTCAAGATCGCGGAGCAGGTGAAGGAAGGAAAGATCACCGGCATCGCCGACGTCAAGGACGAGACGTCCGGCCGCACCGGGCAGCGTCTGGTCATCGTGCTCAAGCGCGACGCGGTGGCCAAGGTGGTGCTCAACAACCTCTACAAGCACACCCAGCTGCAGGAGACCTTCGGCGCCAACATGCTCGCGCTGGTCGACGGCGTGCCGCGCACGCTGCGGCTGGACCAGTTCGTGCGCTACTGGGTGACCCACCAGATCGACGTCATCGTCCGCCGGACGAGGTTCCTGCTCCGCAAGGCCGAAGAGCGGGCGCACATCCTGCGCGCGCTGCTCAAGGCGCTCGACCGCATCGAAGAGGTCATCGCGCTGATTCGGGCGTCGGAGTCCGCCTCCGCCGCGCAGCAGGGCCTGATGAACCTGCTGGAGATCGACGAGGTGCAGGCGCAGGCCATCCTCGACATGCAGCTGCGCAAGCTGGCCGCCCTCGAGCGGCAGGCGATCACCGATGAGTACGACAAGCTGATGGCCGAGATCGCCGAGTACAACGACATCCTGTCCTCTCCCGAGCGGCAGCGGCAGATCGTCGGTGACGAGCTGGCGGCCATCGTCGAGAAGTTCGGCGACGAGCGCCGCACCCAGATCATCCCCTTCGACGGTGACGTGTCCATGGAGGACCTCATCGCCGAAGAGGACATCGTCGTCACCATCACCCGCGGCGGATACGCCAAGCGCACCCGGACCGACCACTACCGGGCCCAGCGGCGTGGCGGCAAGGGCGTACGCGGCGCGCAGCTGAAGCAGGACGACATCGTCGACCAGTTCTTCGTGACGACCACGCACCACTGGATCCTGTTCTTCACGAACAAGGGCCGGGTCTACCGGGCCAAGGCCTACGAGCTGCCGGACAGCGGCCGCGACGCACGTGGCCAGCACGTGGCCAACCTGCTGGCCTTCCAGCCCGACGAGCACATCGCTGAAGTGCTCGACCTGCGGGACTACACCGTGGCGCCGTACCTCGTGCTCGCCACCAAGCACGGCCGGGTCAAGAAGACGGCGCTGCAGGACTTCGACTCGCCCCGCTCCGGCGGCATCATCGCGATCAACCTGACCGAGGACGACGAGGTGATCGCCGCCCGGCTGGTCGGTCCCGAAGACGACCTGCTGATGGTGAGCACCGGCGCCCAGGCGATCCGCTTCCGGGCCTCCGACGAGTCACTGCGGCCGATGGGCCGTGCCACGAGCGGTGTCATCGGCATGCGCTTCGACGACGGTCACGAGATGCTCGACATGCACGTCGTGCACAACGGCGGCGAAGAGGACGTGCTCGTCGCCACCGAGGGCGGGTACGCGAAGCGGACGCCGGTCGACCAGTACCCGCTGCAGGGCCGTGGGGGTAAGGGTGTTCTGACCGCTAAGATCGTGCAAACCCGCGGCAGGTTGGTAGGGGCACTCATGGTTCGTCTGGATGATGAGGTATTTGCCATGACCTCCAACGGCGGCGTCATCAGAACCACCGCTGCCGAGATCAAGCAGTCCGGACGACAGACCATGGGAGTACGTCTCATGAACCTCGCCGACGGGGACAGCATCGTCGCCATCGCGAGGAACGTTGAGTCGATAGAGGACACGGAGACCGTCGAGGACACCGAGGGTGAGTAATTCGCCCCGACCTCAGGAAGTCTTCGGCCCGTCAGCCGAGGAGGACGCGTGAGTGCCCAGCCCAACCAGGGTAAAGGCCGAGCAGGTCGTGGCACGTCGAAGTCCGGTGCCGGGGGGGCGAGCGGTCGCAAGCCCAGGAAGACCACCGCGGCCAATTCGGCCCGGGACGAGGCGACCGTCAAGGTCCCGCCCCCCGAGCCCAAGGTCCCGGCGTCGGAACGCCCTGCGGCCGGCACTCCCGGCGACGACGCGTCCGCCAACGGAACGCACGCCCCGGGGGGTCCGGTGACCGATGAACAGAAGCTCGAGTCCG
This sequence comes from Actinomadura sp. HBU206391, assembly GCF_014323665.1. Lineage (GTDB taxonomy): Bacteria > Actinomycetota > Actinomycetes > Streptosporangiales > Streptosporangiaceae > Actinomadura_C. Next base: position 191,021 of record NZ_JABVEB010000001.1, read on the forward strand.
GCGCGTCGAGCACCTCGCCCGACGCCGGTTCGTCCTCGAGCCCGTCCTCGGGTTCGACTTCGAACTCGTCCTCGGGTTCGACCGCGGGCTCCTCGGGTTCCTCGGGGACGTCGAACTCCGGTGCGTCGGCGGCGGGCGCCGCATCGAGCTCGGAGGGCACGGCCGCGTCGCCGGGCATCACCCAGTCTCGAAGCACCCCGTTCCGAAAGACCCCGGCGTCATCGAGCACTTCAACGTCCCCGAGCACTCCGGCGTCGTCCAGCCCCCCGTCGTCGTCCTCCGCCGACCCGGCGCCCAAGCCGACCGCACCGAGGCCGTCAGCGTCGCCGTCGATCGTTGAGAAGTCCTCCTCGGCCGCGAGCCCGTCCCAGGGCGACCGGCCGTACTCGGGAAGCGGGTCGCCGTCCAGGGGCGCCGTGCCCGCACCCGCGACACCCCCTGGCGCCAGAACCGGCACCGGTGGCGCCGGCGGTGCGGGGAGCGCCGGCGGCACCGGCCAGAGGCCAGGTGGCGGCAGCCCACTGTGGAACCCGGCACCGGACGCCGCCGATCCGTCGGCGGAGCGGGGAGCCTTCGGCACCTCGTCGTCGATGTCGTACGACCCACGCGACGATGCGGGCGTCGGGACCGCTCCAGTCCCCCCACCCTCCGGAGCGAGCCCGAAGGTGCGCCTGGCCGGCCTGGCCAACAAGGCCAACAAGGCCGCGAAGGCGGCGGCCAAGGGAAGCAAGGGCTCCAAGCCCACCAAGCCCACCGGCGGCAAGGCGCCACGCAAGGCCCACCTCCAGCTCTCCCGGCTGGAACCGTGGTCGGTGATGAAGTTCAGCTTCGTGATGTCGCTGGTCGGCTTCGTCGTCCTGCTGGTCGCGGTCGGCGTGCTCTACATGATCCTCTCGGTTCTGGGCGTCTTCGACGCGATCACCTCGACCGTCACCGAGCTGACCCGGGACCAGGGCGCCAAGGAGGGCGGTCTGAACGCGGCGAGCTGGTTCTCCTTCGCCCGTGTCTTCGGCTACGCGTCTCTGGTTGGGGCGCTGAACGTCTTCCTCATCACGGCTCTGTCCACGGTCGGCGCCATGATCTACAACATGACCGCCGACCTCGTGGGCGGCATCGAGGTGACGTTGAAGGAGGCCGAGTAGGCCGGGCGGGTATCCTGGCTGCGCAGCGGGTAATTCGATTTCCGTTGCCCGACGCGATGGGGTAATCTCCCATCTCGTCGCCAGGTACGGCGGCGGCACCCGGGCCTATAGCTCAGTCGGTTAGAGCGCATCCCTGATAAGGATGAGGCCGGAGGTTCAAGTCCTCCTAGGCCCACACACCTCAAAGCCCCCACCGGATCACCGGTGGGGGCCTTTGACATGGCTCTCCTGTTCGGGCGGCCATCAGAAGTTCACCCGGCACCGCCCGGCACTCCCCGCCGTGATCATGCAGTTATTCGCGGGGATGCGCTGGCCGTTCTGCGAACGACTGCATGATCACGGCTGAGGGCCACCGTCCTCAACGGGTTCGCAGATGAGTCGTGTGACGCAGTGGCTGACCTCGGTCTGCTGTAGGCAGAGACGTAAGGCGGCATGCCCGGGCGATGACCAGTGCGAAGCATTGGGTGAAGGGGGCGAAGATGTACTCCGAATCGGTCGGCCGGACGTCACCGGGGGTGCCTTTCTGGCCGTCCCTCACCGCGATGGAACAGCGGGCGCTCATCGCCTCTGCCGAACGCGCCACCCTGCACGCCGGTACGGTCCTCTGCTCTGAGGCGGAGCCCGCGACGCAGGTCATCGTGATCCTTTCGGGTTGGACGAAGGTCTCCCTGACGAGGGACTCCAGAGAACGGATCATCGCTCTGCGCGGCCCCGGAGATCTGGTCGGCGAGCGAGCGGCGCTGCTGATCCGTTCGCGATCGGCCACCGTCGTGGCGCTCGACACCGTCGACGCACTTCTGGTGCCCGCCGAAACCTTCGCGGGCTTTCTCGATGAGCACGATCGAGTGCTCGCCCTGCTCGAACGGCAGATCTACGGACGCCTCACCGAGAGCCCCAGAGGGTCACCGGCCGGAAGCGACACCTCGGTCGAGGAGTTGATCGCCAGGCATGTCGCGGACATCGCCCTGCCGCGCACGGAGCCGGGCGGGCGGTTCACGCTACCTATCAGCCGGCAGGAACTGGCGGACTGGGTGGACGCGCCGGGGAGCGAGGTCGAGCGCATCCTGTCGTCCTGGGAGCGGAACGGCATCGCATCCAGCCTGCCTTACAGCCTCACCATTCTCGACGCCGCCGCGCTCGGCAGAATCGGCGGCGGATCGCCACAGATGGAGGGCGTGGGCGCCTCCCATGCCGCGTGGGCCGGCCAGAACTGTTCGATCCTCTACACGGACGTCGCGGCCTTCAGCGACCACATTCGCACCGACGAGGACCGCCGTACCGTCCGGCGCGCGATGTACGAGACCGTGCGGGGCGCCTTCGAGGACTCGGAGCTGCCTTGGGCACGGATCTACCGGGAGGACCGCGGCGACGGCACGCTCATGGTCGTCCCGCCTTCGATACCGACCTCGTCTCTGGCGGATCCGCTGCTGTCGCACATCGGCGTCCGGCTTGACGCGTACAACCGTGAGGCCGACGACCGTGTCCGCATCCAGCTCAGGGTCGCGCTCGATGTCGGCCCCGTGATGCCGGACCCCGAGGGGGTCTCCGGAGAGGTGATCATTCAGGCCGCCCGGATGTTGGACGCGCGAGACTTCAAAGCCGAGTTGGCGGACACCGGCGCGGACCTCGGCTTCATCGTGTCGCAGTTCGTGTACGACAGCGTCGTCAAGCACGGTCGGGAGGTGGGTCGGTCCAGTGCCTACCGGCAGGTCGAGGTTCGGGTGAAGGAGACCGAGACGACGGCGTGGATGTACCTCGCCCACGGCGCCCGCCCGCTACGGGGTCGTTCACCGGTTTCGCAGGCGATCGCGCCGACCTCACCCGGCCCGAGCACGGGTGCGCAACTCAGCGGTACCGTCGATGTCCGGGGAGATCTGGTCATGGGGAACAAGAACCAGTATCGGCACTGACTAACTCGCGAGGGCGTGACACCCGATGCGTGCCGGTCCGCGGCCAACGCGCCTCGACCTCGCGCAGCAGCCCGCGCCACTTGCCCGGTGACCTGCCCACCGCGAGATTCCGCGTGGTGATGAAGCGGAACATCCAGGGCACGGCCTCGGCGCCGGCCTTGACGTCGAATCTGTCCAGATAGACGTCCATGAACAGCTGGGCGGCGGACAGATGGTCGCTCCCGGCTTGGTGGCACCCGAGGTGGAGGGCGCCGAGCGCCGCGTCGTACAGGTAACGGTCCTCATGGGCCAGGTCCCAGTCGATGATCCCCGTGACGGCGCCACCCCGCACGAGGATGTTCCCGGGGCGAAAGTCCTGGTGGGTGATCCCGGTGAGCCCCAGCTCGACCTCGGCGGCCTGCCGGCCCAGCGTCTCCAGATTCCGGCGGACCGTGGCCACATCTCTGCGCGGACGCCCTCGAAGGATCATGTCGGCGGCGAAGGCGTTCTGCTCGGCGAGCACGGTACAGATCGGCCAATGGTACGGAGCGAGGCCGTCCTGAACCTCGCCGAGAGGATTCGGAGACGATTCGGCGATCTCATGGATCCGCGCCAGGTGGTGCGCGGCGGCCCTGATCAGGAGTGGCTTCCGCCAATCGGGTGCGGGGTCGTGCTCGATGTACGGCCTGACGAACCAGTGGTGCGAGCCGATGTCCACCCATGGGCCCGATGAGGGGGTGACGGGCGGTTCCGCGCGCCTGACCGTCTCGCTGCGCAGGCTCAGCAGCTCGGTGATGTCGAACTGGAAGTGAAAGGGAATCCGCCGGGGATCCTTGCGAACCTTCGACAGTACGTACTTTTTGCCGCTGAAGCGGTAGATGAAATGGAGGCTGTAGGATCTCTTGATATGCAGGAATTCAGGCGCCGCATGGTGATAGTGCGTCGCGAGAACGTCACGCCAGGAGAGGTCGGTCAAGGTCCATCCGTGGTGGCGGGTACCCGTCCCTCGACTGGCGGCTCTGTTGGCGGACGTTGTCGAGCCGCCGGATTTCGAGCAGCGTCGAAGAGCTGTTGATGCACGGGTGACTTTGTGTCATTAGCGGCTGGTGGGGTCAATGAGACCACAGTGAAGACCGTGGTCGGGGTCGGATTCCAGCAAAGATCCCTTAATCTTCATCCAGGCCAGAGGCCGGCTCGAGGCGATGGGCCTCGGCGAACGCCTCGGCCGCGTCCTGTTCGCTGCCGAGTTCCATGAGGATCACTCCGTACAGCCGCAGCGTCCGGCTCCGGCGGCCGGTGACGTCGAGTTCCTTCTCCAGGTCCATGGCGTCCCGGATGTGCTTCACCGCTTGGTCGTGGTCGCCCATCGCATGGGCGATCTCGGCGAGAACCCGCAGGGTCACCATCCTGCCGTAACCGTCCTCGACCTCGGCCCCGATGCTGCACGCCAGCATCCCGGTGCGGTGGGCCTTCGGCAAGAGCCCGATCCGTTGATAGACCTTGCACAGCAGGTCGAGGGAGTTCGCCTCGCCTCGCCGGTCCCCGATCTGCCGGCGGAGCCGGAAGGACCGCGCGGCGATCTTTCGAGCGGCACCCACCTGGTGGCGGGAGCGGGCGATCAGGGCCAGAGCGTTCAGCGCGGTCGCCTCGCCGAAACGGTCACCGATCGAACGGCTGATCTCCAGCGATCGTTGTGCGTCCTCGTGCGCCCGTTCGTAGGCCCCTTTGCGACGGTAGCTGCGACTGAGGCTGTTCAGCGCCTCGGCCTCTCCGTGGCGGTCGCCCAGCTCCTGGAGGATGTCGAGAGCCTCCAGACCAGCACGTACGGCCTCGTCCATGTCGCCGAGGCGCCGCAGGATGGTGGACAGATAGACGAGGACCTGGCCTTCGCCCTGCCGGTCGGCGATGGCCTGGCGGAGGCGCAGGGCGTTCTCGACGTAGTTCCGGGCCTGCAGATGCCGGCCCAGCCACATGTGCAGATAGCCCATGAAAGCGAGGGTCTCCCCTTCGCCGTGCCGATCCCCGATCTCCCGGCGGATGGCCAGTGCCTGGTCGGCGGACTCCAGGGCCAAGGACGCACGCCCCCAGCCGTTGTAGATGCGGGCGATGCTGTAGAGCGTCTCCGCCTCGCCCCGGACGTCCCCGATGTCGCGGCGGATGACAAGCGCCTCGGCGGCCCGGTCGAACGCCCGTTGGTAGTCACTCAGTCCTTGATGGCCGCGGGCGGTCGTGTCGAGCGTCGTCGCCTCACCGTGCCGATCCCCGATCTCACGGCGGATGGTCAGTGCCATGCCGCTGACCGCGAGGGCATTCCGATACTCGCTGAGGACCAGGTGGATTCGGGCGATGTTGTCGAGCGCGACCCCCTCTCCGTAGCGATCGCGAATCTGCCGGCTGAGGCGGTGGGCCCGCTCGGCCTCGGCGAAGGCCTCCCGCGCCTGGCCCAGCTCGCGGTAGGCCACCGCCAGGTGATGGCGCATGAAGAACTGAGATGGGAGGTGGTTCTGTCGTTCGGCGGCGTCCAGGCCCAGCCGGTGGACGGCGATGTTCTCGTGGCTGTACCGGCGCAATTCGAAGAAGTCGTACACCGCGTCCGCGAGCTCCCAGGTGAGCTGTTCCCACCCGAGCCTCGAGGTCTGACGGACGACCTCGATCAGGTTGCGGTACTCCGCGGTGAACCATTCCAGGTGACGCGCCCGTTCGGTGGGGTCCACGTCCACGGGCGGGGCCGCCAGCTCATGGCCGATGGTGCGCCGATACCGGTCGAGAAAGCGCCCGGCCTGCTGCGCTCTGGTGAGGTACCACGTGGCCAGGCGCTGCAGGGCCGACTCGCGCACGAGACTGTCGTCCTCCTCCTCTGCGCGCCCACGTGCGTACTCCCTGAGCAGGTCGTGCAGCTGGTACCGGTCGGAGGCGATGGCCTGAACCAGGTTCGCGGCCTCGAGCCGGCCGAGTGTTCGCTGCGCTGCCTCCGGGGTCACGGCGAGCAGCGCGCTCGTGGACTGCCGGGTGAAGCTGGGGCCCTCGACCAGCCCCAAGAGCCGGAACGTCGACTGCAGCTCCGGCTCCAGTCCGCGGTACGACAGGTCGAAGGCGGCTCCGACGGCCTTGTCGAGGCCCCGTCCCACTGCGAGGTTCGACAGCCGGTCGCCCTTGCTCAGGACCTCGACCGCCTCCGCGACCGACTGCTGCGGACGTGTCGCCAGGTTGGCCGCGGCCACGCTCAGCGCGAGCGGCAGCCGGGCGCACATCCGCACGAGCTGCGTCGCGGCCTCGGGTTCGGCGTCCGTGCGTTCCTGCCCGGCCACCGTGCGAACGAGTTCGAGCGCCTCTCCGGCGGGGAGCAGGTCCAGTGGCACCGTGCGAGCGTGATCGCGGGCGACCAGCCCGGCGAGGTCGTCGCGCGCGGTCACCACGACCACACACGACGAGCTCCCCGGCAGCAGGGGATGCACCTGCTCGGCCCCCACGGCGTCATCGAGCAGGATGAGGATCCGCTTCTTGGCCAGCTGCGACCGGTAGAGGCTGGCGAGCTCGTCCTCATCCACGGGAATCCGCCGGGCCGGGACGTTGAGCGCGCGGAGAGCCTGACCCAACGCCTCGCGCGGAGAGAGAGCGACCCGGTCGGAGTAGCCGCGCAGGTCGATGAAGATGTGGCCGTCCGGGAAGTGGTCGGCCATCAGATGAGCCCAGTGCACGGCCAGGGCGGTCTTGCCGATCCCCGGCATCCCGGTGATCGCGATGATCAGCGGGGACAGCGCTCGCTGGTTCTCCTCGACCAGCCTGTCCAGCTTGGCCAGGGTCTCGCCCCGTCCGGAGAATCCGTGAATGTCCAGTGGAAGCTGCCGGGGAGGCTCGGGCGCGCTGTACGGTCCGCTGTTGAGGTGGACGATTTTGTCGCGGGCGACTGCATCGCCGCCGAATCTCGCTTCGCCTGGAAAGGTCGCCACTTCAACCCCTCGCCGCCATGGTCGGCGTTTTGCTTACGACGGTAGTACGCAGCGCGACCGGCGAATGTGTACGCCGCCACAGAACTCCCCCGGCCCCGCCCTGGGCTTCGCTTACCCCACACCGTCCGCCCATGCCGAACGGGCTGATACTTGCCTGGACGACTCTGTGTTCTGGACGACATGACAGGCGGATCGGATGCGGACTTTCGTGTACACGTCGCACCCTGCCAGGGTGGTGTTCGGAGCCGGCACCGCCGGGCGGGTTCGCGACGAGGTCCTACGACTGGGCGGTTCGCGCGCCCTGCTGCTGACCAGCCCACCGCTGGCGAAAGCGGCCGAACAGGTACGTGAGGCGCTCGGGCCGGTCGCTGTGGCCGAGTTCGACGGCGCGGCGATGCACACGCCCTCCGAGGTGACCGAACGGGCGCTGAACGTCGCCGTCGAGCACTCGGTGGACTGCCTGGTCGCCGTCGGAGGCGGCTCGACCACCGGGCTGGCCAAGGCGCTGGCGCTGCGCACCGACCTTCCGCAGGTCATCCTGCCCACCACCTACGCGGGCTCTGAGGTCACCCCCATCCTCGGCGAGACGGTGGGCGGCCGGAAGACCACGCAGTCGTCGCCCTCGGTGCGACCCGAGACCGTCATCTACGACGTCGCCTTCACCGTCGGACTGCCCGTCGCGATGTCGGTGACCAGCGGCGTCAACGCGCTCGCGCACGCCGTAGAGGCGTTGTACTCGCCCCAGGCCGATCCGCTCACCGACGAGATGGCCCTGGACGCCATCGGCCGGATGGCCCGCGCCCTTCCCAGGATCGCCGCGAACCCGTCCGACCTCGAAGCACGCGCCGACGCCCTGCAGGCGGCATGGTTGTCCGGCACCTGCCTCGGCACGGTCGGCATGGGGCTGCACCACAAGTTGTGCCACACGCTCGGGGGCGCGTTCGACCTGCCGCATGCCGAGACGCACACCGTGGTGCTGCCGCACGCCATGGCCTACAACGCGCCCGCCACGCCCGACGTCATGCGGCGTATCGCCGACGCCCTCGGAGTCGCCGACGCACCGCGCGGGATGTTCGACCTGATCGCCGGTCTGAACGGGCCGACCACGCTGCGCGCGCTGGGGATGGCGGAGGCCGACCTGCCCCGTGCGGCCGAGCTGGCCACCGCGACCTCGTACCCGAACCCCCGCGAGCCGACCACCGAGGGGATCGCGGACCTGCTGCGCGACGCATGGGAAGGACGTCGCCCCGCCGCGCGGACGCAGCCCTCCGGTACGACGACCGCCGGTACGCCTGCCACGGGCATGCCGATCGCATCAGAGCTCGACCGGCTCACCGAGCAGGTCGTCGCCAGCTTCGACCGGGCTCCGGACCCGCGGACCGGACGACTGCTGACCGATCTGGTACGGCACCTGCACCAGTTCGTCACGGCCAACGACGTCACCGAGGAGGAATGGCGCCACGCCATCGACTTCCTCACCCGCACCGGGCAGCTCTGCAGCGACACGCGCCAGGAGTTCGTCCTGTTGTCCGACGTCCTGGGCGTGTCGAGCATGGTCGACCTGCTGACCAATTCCCGCACGCCCGCCACGACGCCGTCGGCGGTTCTCGGCCCTTTTTACGTGCCGGGGCCGCCCGAGGTCGAGCACGGTGCCGACATATCCGGCGGCCTGCCAGGTACGCCGCTGTGGGTGGACATCAGGATCACCGACCTTGACGGCGACCCCGTCCCCGGCGCCGTGGTCGACGTCTGGCAGTCCAACGAGGACGGCTATTACGACGTCCAACTCCCCGACCTGGACGGCCCGGTGCTGCGCGCCCGGCTGCGCACCGATGCCGATGGGCGCCTGACGTTCTGGTCGATCCTGCCGTCGGAGTATCCGATTCCGGGTGACGGCCCGGTCGGCCGGATGCTCGAAGCGGTCGGGCGGCACCCGTACCGAGCACCGCACCTCCATTTTATGATCATGGCGCCGGGCCACCAGCGGCTGGTCACCCAGCTGTTCGTCGACGGCGGTGCGTACCTGGACTCCGACACCGTGTTCGGGGTCAAGGACCGGCTGGTGGTCGAGTTCGCCTCGCGGAACGGGCCGGCGCCCGGCGGCCGCCGCCTCGACGGCGAATGGCGCTCGCTCGAGTTCACGTTCCGCATCGCCAAAATCGATGGACGGCGGTTTCAGTGATCCCGCATGCTGTTGGTCGATGGGAAAGATGGACGCTTTCGCCGCCAGGATCGCCGATGGGGACACTGTGGAGTTCCGCCCCACGGGTTCCTCGATGGTCCCGTTGATCGGGAGCCGCGAACTGGTCACCGTCGCCCCCGTCGACCCCACGAGAATCGAGGTCGGCGACATCGTCCTCGCCAGAGTCGCCGGGAGCGTCTACCTGCATCTGGTCTCCGCTCTCGACCCGGCCAGACGCAGAGTGCAGATCAGCAACAACCGAGGCCGGATCAACGGCTGGACGGGCTTCGACCGCGTGTTCGGGATCTGTCTCGCGGTCGAGGGCGTGGACCGGCCGGGAGCCCTGGCGAAGGTGCGGCATCACCCACCCGAGGCTTCCGACCTCCGGGACGAACGGTGACGACCAGCCGTTTATCCGGCTCCAGGTCGGGGATCACACCGCCCGAACAGCGGTGAGGGTCGTGGCGACCGTGCAGCCGTGTCGCGGCGATGAGGAGACGACCACGTGTACGACCCCCACACGCTGCAGGTGCTGGTCCTGCTGGGAGTGAGCGTCCTGGCGGCGACCGTGCTCGCCCGCCGGTTGCGGGTCGCCGCACCGGTCGTCCTGCTGGTCGCCGGTGTGGGCCTCGGCTTCGTTCCTGCTCTGCGCGACGTGAAACTGGCGCCCGAGGTCGTGATCCTGCTGTTCCTGCCCGCCCTGCTGTACTGGGAGGCGCTGACCACCTCGCTGCGGGAGATTCGGGCCGACCTGCGCACGGTCCTCCTGTCCTCGGTGGTGCTGGTGTTCGTGACGGCCGGAGCGGTCGCCGTGGTCGGGCACGCCCTCGGGCTGAGCTGGCCGGTCGCGTTCGTGCTCGGAGCCGTGGTGGCGCCCACCGACGCGAGCGCCGTCGGCGCCGTGATCAGGCGGCTCCACCACGGGCTCCCCCACAGGCAGCTCACGATCCTGCGCGCGGAGAGCCTCGTCAACGACGGAACCGCCCTGGTCGTCTTCGGCATCGCGACCGCGGTGGCGACCGGCGAGGAGGAGTTCAGCTGGCTCAGCGCGGCAGGCGACTTCTCCGTGTCCTACGGCGGCGGTGCGGTGATCGGCCTGGTGGTCGCGTGGGTCACGCTGCGGACCCGTAGATTCATGGACGACGTCGTACTCGAGAACGGGATCAGCGTGCTCACCCCGTTCCTGGCCTTCCTGCTGGCCGAGGAGATCCACGCCTCGGGCGTGCTGGCGGTCGTGGTGTGCGGCCTCGCGCTCACCCAGGCCGGTCCGGCCCGCATTCCCGCACGCACCCGCGTACAGGCGTACGCGTTCTGGGACCTCACCACGTTCCTGCTCAACGGAGCGCTGTTCATCCTGGTCGGTCTCCAGCTGCGCGGGGCGGTCGAGAACCTCCCGCACGGCTCGCTGTTCACCACGGTCATCACCGCTCTGGCGGTCGCCGCCGCCGTCATCGGCAGCAGAGTGGCCTGGTTCTACACCGTTCCGTACGTCATCCGCGCGATCGACCGGCGCCCGGCCCAGCGCGAGCGCCGCATGAGCGCGCGGCACCGCATGCCGCTCGCCTGGTCGGGGTTTCGCGGCGGGGTCTCACTGGCCGCGGCGCTCGCGATTCCGGTCACCGTCATGGACGGCACGGAGTTCCCGGACCGGGACGCCCTGATCGTGGTGACCTTCGGAGTGATCCTGACGACGCTGCTGCTGCAGGGCCTGACCCTTCCCGCGGTCCTGCGCTGGGCGCGCATGCCCGACGACGACCACATGCGCGCGGAACAGCTGCTCGCCGAACGGGCCGCGACCGAGGCCGGTCTCGCCAGGCTCACCGAGATCGCGGAGCGCCTGGACGTGCCCGAGGCGGCGATCAATGAGGTCCGGGAGGACTACGAGCGCCGGCTGGAGCTGCTCACCGCCGCCGAGTCGCGAGAGAGCGAAGCGGCCCGGCATGAGCGCGACCACCACCTCTCGGGCTCGCTGGAGCCCGAGCCGCACACGGCGCTGCGCGCCGAGCTGCTGTCGATCAAGCGGGCCGCCGTCATCCGGTTGCGCGACGACCGGCGCATCGGCGACGCCGTCCTGCTCCGCGTGCAGGCGCGGCTCGACGCGGAAGAGGTCCGGCTGACGGCTCCGTCAACGGCCGACTGAACCGGCCGACTGAACCGGCCGCCTGAGTTGGGCGCCTGTCAGGGCCGATCGTCCTGGGCCAGTGCCCAGTCGCAGATCGCGGCGAGCGGTTCCTGCAGTGTCTTGCCGAGCGCGGTCAGCGCGTACTCCACATGCTGCGGTGCGGTGTCCTTGATGACCCGGCGTTCGACCAGGCCATCGGCCTCCATGCCGCGCAGCGTCTCGGTCAGCACCTTCTGGGTGACGCCCGGGAGCCTGCGGCGCAGTTGCGCATGCCGCTGGGGCCCGGCGAGCAGCGCGTAGATCACCAAGATCCGCCATTTGGCGGCGAACCGCTCCAGCGCCTGCCGGGTCGCGCAGCTCGCCTCCAGCACGTCGGGAATCACCAGTGCCATCCAGACCTCCCTGCCGTGTCGGCCGCCGCGGGCATGGGCACCGGAAAGTGCCTTCTGGCCGGTGCCCGTGGATCGCCCTAGCGTCTCGATCAACGGTAATCGGAAGGACGCCTGCTCATGAGCCCGCTCAGAATTCATACCTACACCGCCGCCGAGTCCGGCATCCTGGTGAACAGCCATCTGCTCGAGACCGACGACGGCGTGCTGCTGGTCGACGCCAACCTGCTGGTGTCGGACGCCAGGGCTCTGGCCGCCCGGCTGGCCGCGCTGCGCAAACCACTGCTCGCGGCCTTCGTGACGCACCCTCACCCCGACCATTTCAACGGCCTGCCGTACGTGGTCGACGACGACGTGCCGGTCTACGCCACCGCCGAGGTCGCCGAGACGATCGCGAAGCTCGCGGTGCCCAAGCGCGAGCAGTGGCAGCCCGTCTACGGTGAGGAGTGGCCGGACCGCTACCGCGTGCCCGACCACCTGCTCGCCGATGGCGAGATCGTCGAGGTCGGGGGCCTTCGGGTGCGGGTGCACGATCTCGGGGCCGGTGAGAGCGACGCGGACTCGTACCTGCTGGTCGAATCGGATGAGCGGCGCCTCGCCTTCATCGGCGATCTGGCGTTCGGCGACCTCCACTCCTACACGGCCGACGGCCACTCCGGCGCCTGGCTCCGCACCTTGGACCGGCTGACGGCCGAGCTGGACGGCGTCCCGCTCTATCCCGGTCACGGGGTGCCGGGCGACATCGGACTGCTCGCCGAGCAGCGGCGCTACCTCCTCATGTACCGCGAGACCGTACGCCGCCTCGCGGCCGGCGCGCCAAGCCTCACCGAAGAGCAGAAGCGGCACTTGAGCGCCACCATGACGCGCTTCTCACCCGGAGCGCCCTTGGCCTGGTTGGTCGAACTCGGCGCCGACGCGGTCGCGGCCGAACTCGCCGCCGAACTCGTGGCCGAGCCCAGCGTCGTATGACCGCTTGCCGCATCGGCCCGACCACTCCCTCCACGACAGGAGCAGCGATGTCCGCCCACCGATCCAGTGCCGATCAACCCAGCACCGATCAACCCAGCACCGATCAACCCAGCACCGATCAACCCAGCACCGATCAACCCAGCACCGGGCAACACAGCACCGGGCAACACAGCGCCGTCACCACCGAGCGCGTCGACTTCGACGGCGATGGCTTCAGCGACGCCGACGGGGTCGGCCTGGTCGGAGAGCTGAGGTTGCCGGACCGCGCCGGCCCGGTGCCCGCCGTCGTGCTGACCGGCCCGTTCACGGGCGTGAAGGAACAGGTCACCGGGCTGTACGCGGAGCGGCTCGCCCGGGCGGGCATCGCGACCCTGGCCTTCGACCACCGTGGTTTCGGCGAGAGCGGAGGCCGGCGCGGGCATGAGGACAGCCAGGGCAAGCTGACCGATCTGCGATCGGCGGTCGGACTGCTCGCCGATCGCGCCGAGATCGATCCGCACCGGATCGGCCTGGTCGGCATCTGCCTCGGGGGCGGGTACGCGGTGCGCGCCGCCGCCTCGGACCCGCGGGTCAAGGCGGTGGCGGGGATCGCGGGGGCGTACAACAGCCCGGCCTGGTTCGTCGAACGAATCGGCGCCGACGCCTACCGCTCCGCGCTGCGCGGTTTCATCGACCGCTACGACGAGTACCTGCCGGTCGTGGCGCCTGGCGGCGGTGAGGCGGCGATGGGCGGTGACGAGCCGTACTCCTACTACGGCACCGGACGGTCCGCGTCGCCGCACTGGGACGACCAGGTGACGAGGGGATCGCTGCACTCGCTGATGACCTTCGACGCGCTCGGCGCCGCGGCGTTGCTCGGCGCGACCCCGTTGCTCGTCGTCCATGGCAAGGTCGACGCCTACTGCAGCCCGGAGCTCGCGGTGGAACTGCACGAGCGGGCCGCGGGCGCGAAAGAGCTCGTATGGTTGGACGCCGGCGAGCATGTCGACCTCTACGATGTGGAGCCGTACGTCACCGAGGCGGTGGAGGCGACCGCGGAGTTCCTGCACCGCCATCTCTGAGGAGCCGATCGTGCCGGACCGGGTGGCCGCCGTCCTCATGACGTCCGACTGGCGAGTGCTTGCCGTGCGCCATCGGCACCCGGACGGGGCCGAGTACCGGACCCTGCCGGGCGGCACGGTGCGCGAGACCGATCCGGATCATGATGGCGCGCTCCGACGCGTCCTTCGCGCGCTGCTGAGGTGTGCGGTCGAGGTCGGCCCGCTGGTCTGCGTGGTGCGGACGGGAGAACAGGACGAGTACGTCTTCGCCGCGTGGGCCGAGGACGGTGGAGACCTGCCGGGACCGGATCCGGCCGAAGCCGAACCGGCTCCTGGAGCGTTCGTCTGGGACCACGTCGTCTACGACAAGTCCGCCATCTACGCCGCCGGTTTCGTGCCCCACCAGGTGACGTACTTCCTCGCCGGGCACTGTCATCACGGGCACGATCCTCGGCGGCTGCCCGACGTGCGGTCGCGCCGGCCCTCGGTCCGGCGCCACCACGGGCCGGACACTTCCGGCCGCCCGCCGCGGTAGACCCGGCCCGCGGCCTCTCGACCATGCTCTGCTGACGTCCGTCCACCGGGCTCCGGCGGGCGCGAATCGGGCCCGAGGTCTTGACGGTGATGTGAATAACACGTTAAGAAGGGCGACCAAGTAACCGGTTACATCTGATTCGCGCAGCCTACGCAAGTCCCTGACGTGGGAGGTTCCGCCATGGCCAACTCGCCCCCAGACAAAGGTCCCCCCCGAGCGCGGTCGCTCGGCAGGCGCAACTTTCTCGCGGTGGGGCTGGTGGGCCTCGGGGCCGTGTCGGCGCCCGCGGTGGCGGCCGTACGAGCGGCCCAGGGCAAGGTGCTCAGGGTCGGTGACACCGTGGACGCCCACAACCCCGAGGTGGTCGCCGAGCACTACTTCCTCCAGCGGCTCACGGCGTTGTCCGACGGCCGGCTGACCGGGCACGTCTACCCCAACGCCGTGCTGGGCAGCCACGACCGGATGAACGAACAGCTACGCAACGCGACCCTGGAGGTCGCGAAGACGAGCGTGGCCAACCTGGAGGTGTACGACCGGCGGCTCGGCGTTTTCGCGCTTCCGTACGCCTTCGACACCAGGCAGCGCCTGTACGCGGCACAGGACGGGCCGCTCGGCCGCCGGCTCGCCGCGATCCTCGAAGGGCACGGCCTCAGGGTGCTCGGCTGGTTCGACTCGGGCGAGCGCAACATCTACAACACCAAGCGCGCCCTCCACGAACCGGCCGACCTGCGCGGCCTGAAGATGCGCGTGCAGTCGAACCAGATAATGATCGACACGTTCAACACCCTGGGCGCGCAGGCCACGCCACTGGACACCGCCCAGATCTACTCCGCCCTCCAGCAGGGCGTGGTCGACGCGGCCGAGAACTCGCTCACCTTCTACGTGCAGCAGCACCACAACGAGGTCGCGAAGTACTACTCGTACACGCGCCATTTCTTCTCGGTCGATCCACTGCTGGTCAGCGACCGGTGGTTTCGCGCGCAGAGCGCCGCGGACCAGGACGCGATCCTCCAGGCGGGCCGGGAGGCCCAGAACAAGGAGCGGGAGCTGTGGCTGCGGTCCGACGAGCAGTACCTCGGCGCGGCCCGGCAGGCCGGCTCGCACCTCAACGAAGCGGACACCGCAGCGTTCAAGAAGGCGGTGGCCGGTGTCTACGCCAGGCACCGCTCGACGTTCGGCACGCTGCTCGACCTGACGGATTGGAGGTGAGCGCCGTGCAGGAGTCCCCCGACCGGCCGTCGCCGCTCGCCAGGATCGAGAACGTCGCGCTCGCGGTGGCGCTGTGCGGCATCGCCGTGGTGGTCCTGCTGCAGATCGCCTCGCGCCTGTTGCTGGGCGACCCGCTGTCTTGGTCGACCGAGGGCGCGACCATGTGCCTCATCTGGTCGGCGTTCCTCGGCTTCGCCGTCGCGGCGCGCGAGCGCGGGCACGTCGCCCTTTCGGTGGTGGAGGACCGGCTGTCCGGCCGCGTCCTGTACGTGGTGCGGCTCGTGCAACTGGTCGTCTTCGCCTTCTTCCTCGGCGCCCTCACCTACGGCGGCGCCCAGATGGTGATCAGCGAGTTCGGCACGGTATCGGCCGCGGGCATCCCGCGGTGGGCGGTGTTCGCCGCAGTGCCGGTGGGCTCGGGCCTCGCACTGCTCCACGTGGCGGGGCAGGCCTTGACGCTGACCTCCGACCGGGCCGGCGAGCGCACCGGCCGTCTCATCGAGACCGTGGAGGGCACGCTGTGATCGTCATGCTGGTCGTACTGGCCGTGTTCGTTCTGGGTGGTGCGGCGATCGCCGCCGCCATGGGCGCGACCGGCCTGATCGACGCCCTCGTCGCCGGGCTGCCGGTCCAGAACGTCGCCCAGGCCATGTTCTCGGGCATGGAGTCGTTCACGCTCCTGGCCATCCCGCTGTTCATCCTGACCGGTGAGATCCTGCACCGTTCCGGCGCCGCGGACCGGCTGGTCGCGTTCGTCAACTCGTGCGTCGCGTGGCTGCCCGGCGGTCTGGGCGTCAGCGTCGTCGGCTCGACGATGGTGTTCTCGGGGCTCTCGGGTTCGGTCAACGCCGACGCGGCGGCCATCGGCTCGACGATGCTGCCGCCGATGGAGAAGGCCGGCTACCGCAAGGAGTGGTCGTCGGCCATCGTGGCGGCCTCGTCGGGCACCGGCGTGCTCATCCCGCCGTCCATCACGATCATTGTGCTCGGGACGATCGCCAACCTGTCGGTGACCAAGCTGTTCCTCGCCGCGCTGCTCCCCGCGCTCGTCGTCGGGCTCAGCAAGGTGATCGTGATCCTCTTCTACGCGAAGTTCGTCGAGCCGCCGGTCGAAGGGGTGCGGCTGAGCGCGCGCGAGATCGGCCGTACGTTCGTCCAGGCCATTCCACCGCTCATCGCACCGCTGGTGATCCTCGGGGGCATCTTCAGCGGCGCCTTCACCGCCACGGAGGCGGCCGCGGTCGCGGTGCTCTATTCCGCGCTGCTGGCGCTCGCCTACCGCACCGTCCCGGCGCGCGAGTGGGGCCGGATGCTGGTGCGGGTCGGCCGGACCAGTGGCGTGGTCCTCGCGCTGGTGGGGGTCGCGCAGATCCTCGCCTACATGCTCGCCTACGACCGGGTCGAGGTGGC
The DNA here is from genome assembly GCF_014323665.1 of Actinomadura sp. HBU206391. Lineage (GTDB taxonomy): Bacteria > Actinomycetota > Actinomycetes > Streptosporangiales > Streptosporangiaceae > Actinomadura_C. Next base: position 207,858 of record NZ_JABVEB010000001.1, read on the forward strand.
GCTGGCGGAATGGGCCTCCGGGTTCACCGGCGACTACCTGCTGTTCGTCCTGGTGCTCATCGTGGTCTTCTGGATCATCGGTGCGCTGCTGGACGGGATGCCCGCCCTGATCGTGCTGGTGCCGCTGTTCCTGCCGCTGGCCCAAGAGGCGGGCATGAGCCCACTGCACTTCTCCGTGCTCGCCCTCGCGATCATCGGCATCTCGCTGGTCACCCCGCCGCTCGGCACCGCCTGTTTCATCGTCAGCGGCATCGCCGATGTGAGCATGGTCAAGCTCATCCGCCCGATGGCGCCGTTCATCGCCATCATGTTCATCACCATGATCCTGCTCGCGTACGTCCCGGGCTTCGCCGAGTGGATCCCCAGCATGTACGGCGAATGACGACCTTCCGTCCGCTACGGTCGGACAGGAGAGGGCAGGCGGGCGGAGGAGTCGGGTGCGCGGGCAGCGGCGAGACGGTGTCGAAGGCGGGCGGCCCACCATCCGCGACGTGGCAGGCCGGGCGAAGGTCTCGGTCGCCACGGTGTCGAGGGTGTTCGCCGGGTCGGCGGGCGTGTCGGCCGAGCTCACCCGGCGGGTGCTCGACACCGCCGCGCAGCTCGGCTACACCCCGCACGTGGTCGCGCGCAGCCTGGCCAGCGGCCGCAGCCACATCATCGGCATCCTCGTCCCGAACCTCGCCAACCCGCACTTCTACGCGCTCATCAAGCAGGTGCTGCACGACGCCGGGCGGGACGGCTTCCAGGTCCTCGTGGCCGACTCCGACGAGTCGCTGCCCGCCGAGCGCGAACTCGGCATCAGCCTGCTGCAGCGCGCCGACGGCTTGATCATGTGCGGCCCCCGCTGCACGCCCGGCGTGCTGCGGGAGCTCCTCGGCCAGGGCCGGCCGGTCGTCGTCGTGGACCGGAAGATCGACGATCCCGTCGTGTCGAGCGTGGTGATGGACGCGCACGGCGCCATGCGCGCCCTGGTGCAGCATCTGGTCGATCTCGGCCACGAGCACGTGACCTACCTGCACGGCCCGGCCCGGTCGTGGCAGGAGCAGGAGCGCTGGCGGGCGCTGCGCGGCTTCCGCAGGCGCGGGCTACAGGTCAGCGAGGTGGCGACCGGCGCCACGGTCGAGGACGGGCACCGGGTGGCCGACGAGGTGATCGGCACAGGCTGTACGGCGGTGGTGGCGCACAACGACCTCAGCGCCATCGGGCTGATGGCGGCACTGAACGAGCGAGGCGTACGGGTACCCGAGAACATGTCCGTCACCGGTTACGACGACATCCCGTTCGGGCGGTACATGTCGCCCTCGCTCACCACGGTGCGAACCTCTCAGGAGGAGGCCGCGTCGGCCGCATGGCTGGCGATGCGGGGCCTGCTGGAAGGGCACCGCGCAGGGTCGCGCACGGTGATCGCCTCCGAACCGGTGCTGCGCCGTTCCACCGCTGCTCCGAGGATCACCGCCGACCTCGGCTGATCCCCACGAGCGTCCCCGGCCGTACCGGAGGATCGCCTCCCGATGTTGACAGCGGGTGCGGCGGCGTAGTTATGTAACCGGTTACAAGCGTTAGGAGCGAAGATGGGATCTGGACCACGGTTCGTCTCCGCCGACGAGGCGGTGGCGGGCATTCCCGACGGCGCGACCGTCGCGCTGACCGGTTCCGGCGGAGGCGTTCTGGAGCCGGGCTCGCTGCTCGCGGCCGTCGAGCGCAGATTCCTCAGCACCGGCAGCCCGCACGGCACCACGCTCGTGCACGCGCTCGGCCTCGGCGACCGTGACCGGCTCGGAACGAACGCGTTCGCGCACGAGGGCATGGTCAAACGGGTGATCGGCGGCCACTGGACCTGGTCGCCACGGATGATGAAGCTCGCCGCCGAAGACCTGATCGAGGCGTACGCCCTGCCGTCCGGCGCCATCAGCCTGCTGCTGCGCGAGATCGGGGCACGGCGACCCGGCCTGATCACGCGAACCGGGCTGCACACCTTCGTGGACCCGAGGAACGGCGGCGGCCGGGTCAATCGCGCGGCGCGCGAGGAGATCGTCGAACTCACCGGCTTCGACGGCGACGAATACCTGCGCTACCGGCCGTTCCCGGTCGACGTCGCGCTCATCCGCGGCACCGAGGCCGACCGGCACGGCAACATCGGCTGCGCCGACGAGGCGGCACTGCTCGACGTCGGCGCGGTGGCGCAGGCCGCCAGGGCGTCGGGAGGCACGGTGCTGGCACAGGTCAAGCGGATCAGCGAGACGCCGCTCGATCCTCGTGACGTCGTCGTTCCCGGCGAACTCGTCGACGTGGTCACCGTGTGCCCGGACCAGTGGCAGACCTACGCCGCCGAGCACGATCCGGCGCTGTCGGGGCCCGCCGACGACACCTCTTTCCCGGTCGACCTGGCCGACCCGGTGCGCGCCGCGGTGGCCCGCCGCGCGGCCATGGAGGTGCCCGACCAGGCCGTGCTCAACGTCGGCTTCGGGATGTCCGCGCACGTCATCGACGTTCTCGCCGAGCAGGGCAGGCTGAAGGGCACCACGATCGCGATCGAGCAGGGCCTGTTCGACGGCGTCCCCGCGTCGGGCGACCTGTTCGGCATGTCGCGCGGCGCCTCCGCGCGGGTGCCGTCCACGACGCAGTTCGACCTGTTCGGCATGGGAATGCTCGACGTCTGCTGTCTCGGGCTGGCGCAGGTGGACGCGTGGGGCTCGGTCAACGTCTCGCAGTTCGGCGGCCGGGTGATCGGCCCCGGCGGGTTCATCGACATCTCGCAGTACGCGCGCAAGGCCGTCTTCTGCGGAACCTTCACCGCCAAGGGACTGCTGGTGGACGTCCACGACGGCGGGATCACGATCACCGCGGAGGGCGAGGTGCCGAAGTTCGTCGAGGCGGTGGAGCAGATCACCTACTCGGGGCAGTTCGCGCTGCGGGAGGGGCGTGAGGCGCTCTTCGTGACCGAGCGCGCGGTGTTCCGGCTCACGACCGAGGGCGTGGAGCTCACCGAGGTGGCCTGCGGCGTCGACATCGAGCGCGACATCCTCCCGCACATGGGGTTCAGGCCGCTGATCAGGAATCCGCGGCCGATGCCGGCGGAGGTGTTCCGGGCATGACGGCGCCGGCCCTGATCGGCGACCGCGACGAATCGGCGACCGACCGACGAGGAAGGGACGAGGCATGCGACAGGTGAGGGTCACCGGGCCGGGCCGGGTCGAAGTGGTGGAGGCGCCGGCGCCTGAGCCCGGCGAGGGCCGGGTGCTGCTCGAACTGCACTCGGCCGGGATCTGCGGCGGCGACCTGTCGCTGGTGCGGGGCACCAACGCCATCGCCCGCTACCCCACCGTCCCCGGCCATGAATGCGTCGCCCGGGTCGTCGTCGCCCCCGGCGGCAGCGGTCTGAGCGAAGGCGACCACGTGGTCGTGTACCCGACGGTGTCGTGCGGGCGGTGCCGGGCCTGCGCGGCCGGCCGCACCAACCAGTGCGCCGACATCGCGGTGATGGGCCTGTCCCTGCCCGACGGCTGCTTCGCCGACCGCTTCGTGGTCGACGCCGAACAGTGCGTGCCGCTGCCGGAGGATGTCGGGCCCGAGCACGGAGCCCTCATCGAGCCGGTCGCCGTCGGCTGCCATGTGGTCGCCCGCGGAGGCGTAAGGGACGGCGACACCGCCCTGGTGATCGGATCGGGCACGATCGGCATGTCCACCGCGATGGTCGCCCGCGCCATGGGCGTCGGCCGCATCCTGTTCGCGGACCTGCATCCGAGCCGCGCGAGCGTGCTCGCCGAGCTCGGCTTCCACGATTTCACCGTCGCCTCGGGGGACGAGCTGGTGGCGTGGACCGAGGCTCAGGCCGGCCGTGTCGATCTGGTCTACGACACTGTCGCCCAGTCGGCGACCGCCGGGGTCGCGGCCGAGGTGCTCGCCGGCGGCGGCCGCTATATCGCGATCGGCGCGGCCAAGCCCGGCCATCGGCTGGAGCTGCCCTACGAGCGGTTCTACGCCCGCGAGCTGTCGATGATCGCCTGCCGGAACTACAGCCGTGCCGACTTCCGCGCCGCCGTGGAGCTGATCGCGGGCGGCCGGGTCGACCCGCGGCCGCTGCGCACCGGCGTGTACGGGCTGGCGGACGTCCAAGAGGCGTTCACCGCCCTCACCGAGCGTCCGGCGGACCACCTCAAGATCCTCATGACCCGGTCGGAGCTGGTCGGCTCCAGCGAACTGCTCGCCGGAGGCCCGCGATGAGCCGCCGGGTCGCGGTGCTCGGCGCCGGGCTCGCCGCAGGCCCGCACCTTGTCGCCCTCGAGCACGCCGGCTGCGAGGTCGTCACCGTGGCGACCCGTGATGAGCAGCGCGCGGCGCGGGTGCGCGGCCGGTTCCCCGGAGCACGCCGGTGCTGGCCGCCCGAGACCGCCCTGGCCGACGGCGTCGATCTGGCGCTCGTCCTCTCACCGCCCAGCACCCATCTCGAACTCGTCCGGGCGGTGGCGGAACGCGGGATCGACGTGCTGGTGGAAAAGCCACTAGACGTCGACCTCGCCCGCGCCGACGAGCTGGTGCGCACCGCCGAGCGAGCGGGCATCGGCCTGGCGGTCTGCTTCCAGCACCGGGCCAAGGCGGCCGGCCGGCGGCTGCGCGACCTGGTCGCCGGAGGCGGCCTCGGCACTCTCACCGGCGGCAGCGTCAACGTCCAGTGGTGGCGGCCGCAGAGCTACTACGACGAGCCGGGCCGGGGCACCTACGCCCGCGACGGCGGCGGCGTGCTCATCACCCAGGCGGTGCACGTCCTCGACCTCTACCTCTGGAGCGTGGGCCCGCCGCGCCGGGTGATGGCGCACGCGACCACGTCCGACCTGCACCGGCTGGAGGCCGAGGACACGCTCGGCGCCCTGCTCGACCACGGCGACGGCGGGATCGCCACCCTGCATGCCACGACCGCCGCTCCCCCCGGCCGGGACGAGCAGATCACGGTCTCCGGTGGCGCGGGCACCGCTGTGCTCACCGGCGGCGAGCTCGTCCTGTGCCGGGCGGACGGCTCCCCGGCCGAGACCTTGGCCACCGAGCCCGGGAGCGCGACCGCCGCCGACCCGTCGCTGATGCCGGCCGGCTGGCACCAGACCGTCCTCGACGACGCGCTGGACGCCTTCGCCACGGGCCGGGAACCGCTCGCCGGCGGACGGTCGGCGCTCTCGACCCAGCGAGTGATCGCAGCCCTCTACGCCTCGGCCGCCGCAGGCCGGTGGGTCGACGTCGACGACCGTGCGCTGCTCGGGGAGGTGCGATGAGAACCGTACGCGACGGGCACCTGCTGACCCTGACCCTCGGTCGGCCGGACAAGCTCAACGCGATGAACGCGCCGGAGTGGCGGGCCCTGCACGCGGCCGTCCGCAAGGCCGAGGACGATGAGGGCGTCCGCGTCATCGTGCTGCGCGCCGAGGGCCGGGCCTTCTGCGCGGGGAACGACCTCACCGCGATGGCCGAGTGCCGCACTCGGGCGCAGGCCCGCGCGTACTTCCTCGACACGATGCTTCCCGCGTTCGCCGCTATGGCCACCAGCCCGTTGCCGATCATCGCCGAGGTGGGCGGCATGGCGATCGGTGGCGGGGTGGAACTGATCCAGTTCTGCGACCTGGCGGTGGCGGCGCGGTCGGCGACGTTCCGGCTGCCCGAGGTGCGCGTCGGGGTTTGGCCCACGGTCTTCGCCGGTGCGGCTCCCTCGCTCGGGCAGCGCCGGCTCGCCCAGGTGCTCGCGCTGACCACCGAGCCGCTCACCGCCGAGCAGGCCCGTGCCGCCGGGCTCGTCACCCACGTGGTGGACGACGCCGAGCTGGCCGAGGCCACCGCCGAGGTCGCGCGCGGTGTCGCCAACGGCGCCCGCGCCGCGGTCGGGCACACCAAGCGGTTCGCCAACCGGGAGCTGATCGAGCACGGGCTGCCGGCCGTACGGGCGGCGCTCGAGGTCATGATCGAACAGACCATGTTCACGCCCGAGTACGAGCACGGCGTGGCGGGTTTCACCGGCCGGCGGGAGGCGGCCGATGGCTGATCCGGGTGCACGTGAGCACGCGCCGCAGAGGGCCGTGGCGGGCCGGCCGGCGCGGTTCGACTTCACCGGCCGCACCGCCCTGGTGACCGGGGCGGCCGGCGGGATAGGCGGCGCCATCGCGGCCGGGCTGGCCGCTTCGGGCGCGACCGTGTGGTCGCTGGACCGCGACGACACGGTGCGGGCGGCGGCCGACCGGATCGGCGGCCACACCATCGTCGGCGACGTGCGCGACCCCGGCCTGCCCGAGGCCGCCCTGAGCCGGATCGGCGACGTCGACCTCCTCGTCCTCGCCGCCGGAGTGCAGGTGCGCACCACCGGGTCCGGCATCACCGAGGACGACTGGCAGCGGCTCGCCGACGTCAACCTCAGCGGTCCCTACCGGATGATCCGCGCGGCGGTGCCCCATCTGCGGCGGCGCGGCGGAGGATCGGTGCTGGCGGTCTCGTCCATGTCGGCCGACCGCGCGGTCGCCGGCATCGTGCCGTACGGGGCGACCAAGGCGGCGCTCTCCCATCTCATCCGCGGCCTGGCCGTCGAGCTCGGCGAGCACCGCATCCGGCTGAACGGCATCGCGCCCGGCTACGTGCTGACCGCCATGACCGGGTCCCTGCTGGCCGACGAGGAGCGGGCCGCCCGGATCCGCGAGCGCATCCCGCTCGGCCGGCCGGCCGACCCCGAGGAGATGGTCGGCCCGAGCCTGTTCCTGCTGTCCGACGCCGCCGCCTACGTGACGGGCCAGATCCTGGCCGTCGACGGCGGCTACGCCCTGTCATGAACGGCGGCTACGCCCTGAACCGCGGCTACGCCCTGTCCTGAGGAGCCACATCGTGGGATTCACCGTGGGTGACGTCGTCACCTTCAGCAAGACCGTCTCGGAGAGCGACGTGTACCTGTTCGCCGGCGTGACCGGCGACCTCGCGCCCAACCACGTGGACGCGCGGTACATGGCCGGCACGCCGTACGGGCGCCGGATCGCACACGGCGTCCTGGTCCTCGGCTACACGTCGACCGCCTCGACGCGGGCGCTGGAACGGGCCGCCGAGCACGCGGTGTCCTACGGCTACGACCGGGTGCGTTTCACCGCACCCGTCTACTTCGGCGACACCGTCACCGTCCGCTACACCACCGAGCGGATCGACGCCGACGAGCGCAAGGTCTACTCCTCGGTGCTGGTGGTCAACCAGGACGACGTGGTGTGCCTCGCCGCCACCCACGTGCTCAAGCTCATCGATGCGATCGCGGATGGAGAACCGACCAGATGACGACCACCGACGGCCTGACCGACATGGTCCGTTCGTTCGTGGCGGCCGCGGTGCGCCCGGCCGCCGAGGACCTCGACGCCACCGAGCGCTTCCCCGCCGAGATCTACGCGCGGATGGGCGAACTCGGCCTGTTCGGCATCACCGTGCCGGAGGCCGACGGCGGCTCTGGCGGCAGCGTGGCCGACTACGTCACCGTGATGGAGGAGCTCGCCTACGGGTACGCGAGCGTCGCCGACCAGTGCGGGCTGGTCGAACTGGTGGCCTCGCTGCTGGCCGGGTTCGGCACGCCGAAGCAGAAGAAGACGTACCTGCCCGGGCTGCTCGCCGGCACCGAACGCTGCGCGTACGCCCTCACCGAGCCGCAGGCCGGCTCGGACCTCGGCGCCCTGTCCACCAACGCGCGCCGCGACGGGGACGGCTGGGTGCTCAACGGCGAGAAGATCTTCATCCACAACGCGCCGGTGGCCGACTTCGCGATGGTGCTGGCGGTGACCGACCCGGCCAGGCGCAAGCGCGGCGGCATGTCGATGTTCCTCGTCGACAGCTCTCTTCCGGGCGTCCGGCAGGCCTACCACGAGAAGAAGATGGGCCAGCGCGCCTCGCAGGTCGGCGGCTTCGTCTTCACGGACGTACGGCTGCCCGCCGACGCATTGCTCGGCGGCGAGGGCGAGGGGTTCGGCGCCGTCATGTCGGTGCTGGAGAAGGGCCGGCTCGGCATCGCGGCACTGGCCAACGGCATCTGCAGGGCGGCACTCGACACCGCACGCGAACACGCCCTCTCGCGGCAGCAGTTCGGCAAGCCGATCGCGCAGTTCCAGGCGGTCGCCTTCAGCCTCGCCGACATGGCGACCGACCACGCGGCCGCTCGCCAGCTGATCGAGCACGGCGCCGACCTGCTCGACCGGGGCGTCGACGCGGGCTCGGTCTGCTCGATGGCCAAGCTCTTCGCCTCCGAGGCCAGCATCCGCACCACCTCGCGCGCCGTGCAGATCCTCGGGGGCAGCGGTTTCATCCGCGGCGTCGAGGCCGAACGGCTCTATCGTGACGCACGGATCACCACGATCTACGAGGGCACCAGCGAGGTGCAGCGCATGATCATCAGCCGCGCGCTGCTCCGCTGACGCGACCGGTGAACGAGCCCGATGGCGATCGACCGGATGCGGTCACTGTCCACAGACTGTGGAAAACACGGTGGGTAACTGATCGTCGACCTGTCAACGACCTTGACCTCGGCAGGCCGCCGTCAGCGCTTCGGGCGTCCGTTGCCCCACGGGCGGCGCGGCCTCGAGCGACGCCGTACCGTGTTCATCCGCAGCCCTGAAACCGGCTGACCCGCCATCTCGCGAACTCTGGCCGCCACTGTCCACAGGTTGTGGAGAACTCGGCAGGTCGGATCCGCGTCAGCCGCGCTCCTCGGCGACCCGCTCCCGTACGGCCGGGACGACCTCCTCGGCGAAACGCCGCATCTGGGTGTCCTGGTCGCCTTCGGGCCACAGGATGAACGTGTCCATGCCCGAGCCGACGGCCAGGTCGGTGAGCTCGTCGGTCCACTGCTCGACCGGCCCGTTGAGGAAGCCCTCGGACGGCCCGACGGTGATCGCGCCGTTGACGTTGTAGAGCCGGCGGATGTCGGAGGGCTTGCGCCCGGCGTCGGTCGCGGCGGCATCGATGCGCGCATGCAGCTCCGGCAGCCGGTCCGGCGTCGCCCAGGTCGCCGAGGGCAGCCAGCCGTCGGCGGCCCGCCCGGCCAGGGCCAGCGCGCGGGGCCCGCCGACACCGAGCCAGATCTCCATCCGGTGCGCGGGCACCGGTCCCGCGTGGGCGCCCTTGAGCCGGTAGTGCTCGCCGTCGAAGCGCAGGCCGCGCTCGCCGCTCCACACCTTGCGGATGACCGTGACCGCCTCCTCCAGCGCGTCGATGGCCTCCTTCGGGCTGCGACGCGGCCCGCCGTACGCCTCGATCGCGTCCCAGAACGCCCCCGCGCCCAGCCCGAGCTCGGCACGGCCGCCGCTGAGGACGTCGAGGCTGGCCGCCGCCTTGGCGAGAACGGCGGGCGGCCGTAGCGGGAGGCTCACGACATCGGGGAAGACGCGGATCCGCTCGGTGGTCGCCGCGATCATGCTGAGCAGCGTCCAGGTGTCGACATAGCGCCGCTGGTAGGGATGGTCCTGCACGCCGACCAGGTCGAGGCCCAGCCGATCGGCCGTCCGCGCGGTGTCGAGGAGCGGATCGCTCGCGTTCGGCACCAGGAAATAACCGAACTCCAGTGGCCTTCCGTAGTCGCCCATACCGGCCTCCTCCTCTTTGAGGTTCCGCAGCTCAGAACCTCGGCGGGCCCCCGGTTGTTCCGCTGTCGGCGCCGTGCCCGCGCGGCGGTTACCGCACGGGTAATGGACCGGGCGCAGGCGGTGCCGCGAACCTTGGAGCTCGCGACGACGCAGCCAGCCGGAGAGGTCGACGCCCATGACCGCCGCTCATCCCTTCGACGCCGACACCGAGGTGACGCCCGCCGGCGACGGCCGGTTCGCGGCCACGCTGACCGAGCGGTGGACCGCGCTGACCGGTGCGCCCAATGGCGGATATGTCCTCGCGGTCTGCCTTCGGGCGCTGCGGTTCGCGATGCCCTTTCCCGATCCCGTGGTCGTGTCCGCCACCTTCATGCGCCCGGCGGCACCCGGCCCCGCGGAGGTCCGTACGGAGCTCCTGCGGTCCGGCAGGCGGGTCGCGACCGGCGAGGCGCGGCTGGTGCAGGGGGATGCCGAGGTGGTGCGCGCCGTGGCGTCGTTCTCCGATCTCCGCCTGGCCGACGGACCGACTCTGATCCTCAACCGGCCGCCCGCGCTGCCGCCGCCCCAGGACGCCGTCGACCCTCTCGGCGGCGGCGCGATACCGGGGATCACGATCGCCGACCGGGTGGAGTACCGGACCGTGGAGAAACCGGGCTGGCTGCGGGGCGAGCCGACCGGCGATCCGCGCTCAGAGCTCTGGATGCGGTTCAAGGAGCGGCGCGACACCGACCTCGTCGCGCTGGCCATGCTGGTCGACGCCGTCTCACCCGCCGTGATGGAGTTGGGGGCGTCCGGGTCGGCCACCCTCCAGCTGACGGTGCACTTGCGCGCTCATCCCGCGCCCGGATGGCTCGCCTGCCGGATGGCCACCCGCCATCTGATCGACGGTTACCACGAGGAGGATTTCGAAATCTGGGACTCCGATGGAGCGCTGGTCGCGCAGTCTCGGCAGTTCGCCCTGCTCCGCTGATCCGCGCCCTCCCGCCGATCCAGTTTGCCCACAGGCCTGTGGATAACTCGCCGTCGGGAGTCGGATCGGCCAAGTCCCGGCGGGCGGGCGATGCGCAGTCGGTATACCGGCCGAGCATTGATCGACGTCGATGCGAGCCGGCACGGACCATCCACGCCGGTCGTCCACAGGCCTGTGGAAAACCAAGGGGGATTTCCGGCCTCACGCCGCGGCGATGATCTCGATCTCGACCATCCAGTCGCTGACCAGCGTCTCGGCGACGATGGCCGTGGTCGGGACGGCCCGGCCGCCGAGGGCCGCCACGCGCGCCCTCGCGTTCGCCTCGGCGTATGAGACGTCACGCAGATAGCTGGTGACGCGTACGACGTGGTCGACGGTGAGGTCGGCCGAGGCGAGGATGGCCCGCAGGTTCGACCAGATGAGTTCGAGCTGCTCTTCGAGCGTGCTCCCTGGCACCCCGCCCGGATCCAGCCCCATGGTGCCGGCGACGAACAGCAACCGCCCGGCGCCCCGCACCTCCAGAGCGTGTATGTAGTCGTCACCGGTGGCGTAGACGCCCTCAGCCGGGTCGTGCGGCACGGTCTGCATGGGGCGTTCCTCACTGCTGTGGACGGACCTGACATCCAACTGCGCTGTTCAATTGCGCTGCTATTCAACGGGGAACCGGCGGTCGGTATCCATCGGATTTCCGTCCCGCCGGATGCCGTTCACAGAGTGTTGCGGCGGATGAGCACCGTGAAGGTGAGCGCGGCCGGAGCGAGCGGCAGCCACAGGGTCATCAGCCGGTAGCCGAGGACGGCCGCCACGGTGATGGCCCCCGGCACTCCCAGCCCGATGAGGGTGATGCCGAACGCCGCCTCGAGCCCCCCAGCCCCGTTGGGGCTGGGCAGGAACGCCGCCGCGCTGGTGGCCAGCAGGTACGCGCTCGCGACCGCGGGAAGCGCGATGCCGGACCCCAGGGCGTGCAGTACGGAGTACAACACCAGCACGTGGCATGCCGTCACCGCCAGCGAGCCGAGGAACAACTGGGCGAGCCGCTCGGGCCGGCGCGACAGCTCGCGCATCCCGTCGCGGCCGGTGCTGAGCGCGACGTCGCAGGCGTGGCGCACGCGTCGGCGTACGCCGGGCAGGCCCAACGCGATGGCGACCGCGGTCACCACCACGACGGCACCGACCGTGAGCGCGACGCCCGACCGGGCGATGGACGGGACGGTCAGCGGGGGCAGGGTGCCGGGGAAGGCGGCCAGCACCAGCACGAGTGCGACCACATGGACGACCACGCCGGCGGCGACGTTCACCGCGACGGCCGTCAACGCGGCCGGCATGGCGACGGCCTTCCGCACGAGGAAGCGGGCGTTGACCGCGCCGGCGCCCACGCCGGCCGGGCTGAACTGGTTGGCGAACGTCCCGGCGAGCTGGGTGGCGACCAACGGGCCGAAGGGCAGCCGCGCGGGCACCGAGCCCTGCTGTGCGACCGCCGAGGCGACCCAGCTCATCGCGGTCGCCAGGCCGGCCGCGGCGAGCCAGTAAGGATCGCCCGCGAACAACAGCCCGATGCCGTGGCCCAGTGTCTCGGCGTTCATGATCGCCCAGATGACGAGGACGCCGGGAGCGGCCACGGTGAGCAGCAGGCGCCAGAGGCGGCGACGCGTGAGCAGTGCGGGCCGCGCGGCCGGGGCGTCGGCTGAGATGACGGCGACTTCCGCTGCGGCTGCGAGTCCGGGAGCGACCTCGCCGCGAAGGGATTCGCCGGCCGCCGGCCGCTCGCCGACGAGCCTCGGCCGCTCTTCGAGCGCGACACCGCCGCGGTGGCCCGGCTGTCCGGCGACGACGCCCGTCCGGTGTCTCTGGTAGGCGTCGCGGTGCGCGGTGCGCGGACCGCCGGGCCGATCCGCGCGGGTCCTCGCATGCCTCACCGTCGTCGTCACAGTCGCTCCTCAGCTGCGGTCATATCGCTTGGAAACCGTGTGACAAGCGTGTCAACCAAGGGACGAATTTGCTCTGGCCCTAGCACCTCACCTGAAGGTGGGGCAAACCCCACCTCGATGCGGCCGTCAGCACCACTCAGCGGCGGGCGACCGAGGTGAGCTGCTCGCGCGCAAGCGCGCGCAGTCGTTCCAGGCGTTCGCCGTCGAGGGTGTCCGGTGCCGGTGTGAAGACGAAGAGCCGCTGGTCCTCACTGGGCAAATCGTGATCTTGCGTGTGCGTCCGGAGCAACCGACAATTTGAAGAGTCTTGACAAATAAATACGTCGGTGAGACCTTGAGGAGGCAGCAAGACGATCAGCACCGAACTCAGACATAGAGACGGAGCGACCCATGAAGCTCACGATGACCACCTTCCTGTCCGTGGACGGCGTCATGCAGGGACCGGGAGGGCCCGAAGAGGACCCGAGGGACGGGTTCGACAAGGGCGGCTGGCTGGTCCCCTACTACGACGACGACCAGGGGAGGCTCGTCGGCGAGTGGTTCGCCGCGGCGGACGGCTTCGTGCTCGGGCGACGGACCTACGAGATCTTCGCGGCTCATTGGCCGCGCGTAACCGACGAGAACGACCCGGTGGCGTCCCGGCTCAACAGCCTGCCGAAGTACGTCGCCTCGACCACCCTGGACAAGGTCGAGTGGAACAACTCGACGCTCATCTCGGCGAACGTCGCCGAAGAGGTCGCCAAGCTGAAGGAGCAGCCCGGCAACGAACTCCAGATCCACGGCAGCGGCGCCCTCGCCCGCACCCTGATGGAACACGACCTCATCGACGAGTACCGCCTGTGGATCTACCCGGTGGTCTTGGGCGACGGCATGCGTCTCTTCGAGCCCGGTGGCACGCCCAGCGCTCTACGGCTGGTCGACACCAAGACCACCGGTACCGGAGTCGTGATCCACGTCTACCAGCCGGCGGGCCGGCCGGAGTACGGCACCTTCTCCCTCGATCAGTGACCCTGGCCGCACCCCGGATCCCGGATCCCGGCGAGACGACGCCGCACCGTTGCGCGCAAACGGTGCGGCGCGGCCGCGGCGATCGCCGCTTCACGTCGGATCCGTCGAGGTGGTCGTCGCTCTCCACTAAGAGATCTTCGGCAGGACGTCCTCTCGCCACGCCCGGAGGCGCTCGGCAAGCGGGCCGCGGCCGGTCAGGACGTTGCGCACGTACGCATCACGCTCTTGGGCGAGTACCGCGGCCTCCCAGACGGACGGTGCCAGACCCACCTGAGCCGGCCGCAGCGAGCCGGGCCGGTCGGCCGGGCCCGTGAAGACCGACAGTCTCGACATGTAGCCCTCCACCCAGCTGTGGACGAGCACGTAGTCACCGTCCTCGCCCAGGTGCACGATGAGGCAGCCGAGCCCCAGCGCACCGAATCTGCGATCCGACCGCAACCGGTCGGCGGCCAGGTCGAGCGCGGCCTTCTCGAGCTCCGGCCCCGCCTCGCGCCCGGGGGCCTCGATGACGTACACCTTCATCTGGTGACCGTCCAGCGCGCGTACGCCGGTGAACCGGGTGGTCCGCTCGTGGTAGGCCTCGGTGAGTTCGAGCAGTGCCGCGTCGTCCACGCTGCCGGGCGGCGCCTCGGCCGGATCCGTTGTCGTGTGCTGATCGGTCATGCGTCCTCACCTCTGGCTCATGCCGGTGGTCGTTCACGGCCGGTGGTTTCACACGAAACACCCCGTGTGCCGCTCATCTTCCGGCCTGCACGACCTCCGGTCGAGGAGCGGTCAGCTCTCGCGAGCACCGATCGCCTCGGCCGGGTCGGCGGTCAGTGCCAGCCGGCCGGGCACGGCCGTGGCGAGCAGCGCCAGTACGGCTCCGGCTGCGATGACGGCCAGATAGATGAGCGGCGGAAAGGCCGGCCGCGCCGACCCGGTCATCCCGGCGCCGTACGCCGACAGCGTGACGTACGCGATGACCGTGCCGAGGGCGATGCCGATGAGGGCCACGACGAGGGTTTCCAGGCGCAGCATGCGCAGGATCTGCCGCCGAGTGGTGCCGATCAGCCGCAGCAGCGCGAACTCGCGAGTCCGCTCGGCGGTGGCCATGGCGAGCGTGTTGACGATGGCGATCGCCGTGAACGCGATGATCAGGCCCATGACGACGAGGTTGACCTCACTGCTGCTGTCCTGCCGTGCCTCGCGGAGCGCCTGCGCCTGCACGGAGGAGAGCACCTGGACGCCGGGGTGTCCTCCCACCGCCTTCCGCAGCGCCTCCGCCGTGCCGCCGGCCACGAGCACCTGCGGGGGCAGCGGGTCGTCGACGTGCGAGGCGATGGAGCTGTACGGCAGCAGCACGTCGCCGAAGCCCAGGCCACGGTCGTAGATCGCGGCGATGCGGGCGCGGACCGGGGTGCCGTCGCCGAGCGTGAGGCGCATCTCGTCGCCGAGGCCGGCGTGCATGTGCCCGGCGGCGGTGGCGCTGACCGCCATGGTGCCCTCGGCCAGCCGGTCGAGCGATCCGCTGCGGACGCCGGGGTCGATCGTCTGCGTCAGGCCCTCGGGCGTGACGCCCTGGGCGGTGTACTTGCCGCGCCCGGCGCGGATCGTCGTCGGCATGATCTCGGTGACGGCGCGCACGCCGGGCAGGCCGCGTACGGCCTGGGTGGCGGCGTGCGGCACCCGGCCGGCCAGCACGTTCTCGGCCTTCGCGCCGTCGCCCGACTGCCGGGTCGCCGCGTCGCCGACCGTGGCCGGCACGAACAGGATCGTGCAGGCCATGCCGATCGCGAGGGTGAGCGGGGTGATGACCGAGGCCAGCCGACGGGTGTTCGCGGTGGTGTTGGCGGCGGCAAGATGCCCGCTGACCCTCGACAGCCGTAGCGGAGCGGCCAGCAGCGTCAGGGCGACGCGCGCGATGACCGGGCCGAGCAGCGCGACCGCGAACGCGGCGAGGACGACGGACAGGAACGTCACCGGGGTTGCGGCGGCCTCGGTGTCGAGCCCGTGGAGCACGACCAGCAGCGTGATGTGCCCGGCCAGCACCACCAGCCCGATGAGCGTGCGCGCCCACGGCGGCCTGCGCCGTTCGATCGCCGCCTCGGCGAGGGCCTCGGCGGGCCGGATCCGCGCGGTGCGGCGTGCGGACAGGCGGGCGGCCGCCCAGCCGGCGAGCAGGGTGGCCCCCAGGCCGGCCGCCATCGGGAACGGGCTCAGCACCAGGTCGAGGTTCTGCGGTATCACGCCGTAGTCCACGAAGAGCGAGCGCAGCACCCGTGCCAGCCCCAGACCCGCGACCGCGCCGAGCAGGCCCGCGGCCACCCCGATGAGCAGCGCCTCCCGGCCGATCAGTTGCCGGACCTGCCTCGGTGTGGCGGCCACCGCGCGCATCAGCGCAAGCTCACGCCGCCGCTGTTCGATCGACAGCGCGAACGTGCCGACCACGACGAGGATCGCCACGAGCAGCGAGGTGCCGCCGAGCGCGCCGCCCATGCTGACCAGTGTCACCCGCGCCTTCGACGCGTCGATGAACTCCAGCGGCCCGCGTGCGTCCCCGGTGTAGACCTTGGCGGGCGTGCCGCGCAGCGCCTCGCGCACGGCCTTCTCGGCCGAGGCCGGGAAGACGCCGATCGCGGAGACCCGCCCTGGCCGCCCGGCCAGCCGCCGCGCCTCCTCACCGGAGAAGAACAGGCTGCCCTCGCGGGGCAGTGCCTGTGCGGTGACACCGACGACCGTGTACGTCTTCGCCTCGGCGGTGGCCGGCACCGTGACGGTCTCGCCCGGCCTTAGCCCGGCGCGGGCGTCCACGACGACTTCGCCGCCGCTGCGCGGTGCCCGGCCGGCCGCGAGCGTGAAGGGCGTGAGCGCCGCGGAGTCCCAGGCGTGCCCCTGCGCCGGCCCGCGCTCGGTCCGCGCCGGGAAGGTCACCTCGGGGACGACCTTCTCGACGCCGGGCAGTGCCTTGAGCCGCTCCGCGAGGTCGGCGGGCAGCCAGGCGCGCTCGGTGAGCGGCTTGGACTTGGTCTTGACCTTGTCCTTCTTGTGCTCGGTCCAGTGGACCTGCTGGTCGGCGCCGATCAGGATCGGCGCCCCGGCGTACCGCTGCGCCGGGATGCCGCCGCGCAGGCCGGTCTCCAGCAGCACGCCACAGGCGGTGATCAGCGCGGCCGCGCACATGAGGGCGACGAACGCGCCGGCGAAGGCACCCTTGCGGGTGCGCAGCGTGTTCCAGGCGAGCGACAGCATCAGGCCCGCCCTCCCAGCGTGGCCATGCGCTCGGCGACCCGGTCGGCGGTCGGCCGGGACATGGATTCGGCGATCCGCCCGTCGGCCAGCAACAGCACGGTGTCGGCATGGCCGGCCGCGACCGGGTCGTGGGTGACCATCACGACGGTCTGGCCGGTGTCGTCCACGGCCTCCCGCAGCAGCGTGAGCACCTCGCGTCCGGTGACGGTGTCGAGCGCGCCGGTCGGCTCGTCACCGAAGATCACCTCAGGGCGGGTGACGAGCGCGCGGGCGATCGCGACCCGCTGCTGCTGCCCGCCGGACAGTTGCGCCGGCCGGTGATGGGCGCGGTCGGTCAGGCCGACGCGGGCCAGGATCTCCGCCACCCACGTGCGGTCGATCCGGGTTCCCGACAGCCGCAGCGGCAGCGTGATGTTCTGCGTGACGTCGAGCGAGGACACCAGGTTGAACGCCTGGAAGACGAAACCGACGCGGCTGCGCCGCAGCTCGGTCAGCCGCACCTCGTTCATGCCGGTCAGATCGGTGCCGCCCAGCAGCACGGTGCCGGAGGTCGGTGTGTCCAGGCCGGCCGCGCAGTGCAGGAACGTCGACTTTCCGGAGCCCGACGGGCCCATGATGGCGGTGAAGGTGCCGCGCGGGATGCCGATCGTCACGTCGTGCAGTGCGGTGACGGCGGCGGCTCCCCTCCCGTACACCTTGCGCACCGAAGCCAGGCTCACCGCGTCGGCGCTCGCTGTCGGCGCGCCGGCGGCGCCCTTGTGCTTGAGCAGCATGAGCTGCTCTCCTTTCCCTGGGAAGTGCGTTTCGGTGAGAAGCCCTCACGGGCGTCGTGCGTGCTCTCCACTCCTGGTCCGCCGAGCGGCCACTCGGCGGACCAGGCTCATCTCACTCGGGCTCGGCACCCACGTCGGCGTCGTCGGCCTTGGCGGTGTCGTCCGGAGCGGGGAAGGCCAGGAAGCGGGCTGACACCGGGCGGGCGTCGCCTGGAATCTCCGCGCCGTCCCGCTTGAAGCGGTTCACGAGCTTGATGTACTCCTCGAAGAACGCGCGGAGCTCGTCCAGCGTGAGGTGCAGGACCGAGCGGGAGTACGGCACCGCGTCGGCCCACTCGCCCATCTGCTCCCGCTGAAGCTGAAAGCGGGCGAACTGCTCGAAGTCGGCCTCGAACGACATGCTGTTCATCTCGTCGAGCACGGCCCGCATCTCCGGGCTCTGGCGGCTGTACGGCGGGAAGCGGCGGTCGCCGCGCACCGCGCGCCACCATCGCTCCCGGCCGTGTGCCTTCTCGGGCATCTCCTCGACAAACCCGTGCTTGGCCAGTTCTCGAAGGTGGTAGCTGGTCGCCCCGGTGTTGAGCGCCAGGGCGCGGGCGAGGGTGGCCGAGGTGGCCGGGCCGTGCAGCGCCAGCTCCTCGATGATCTTCTGGCGCCGTGGATGGGTGAGCGACTTCAGCACTTCGAGATCGTTGATCTCCTGCGGCATGGGCGAGCTCATAGATGCACAATATGCTGTGCACAGAGAATTGTGCAACCCCCGCCGATGCGCGTGCTCAGAGGCGCGTGCTCAGGCGGCGAGTCGATAGTCGGCGTAGGCGCGGGTCACCGCGTCCAGGGCCCAGTGCATCCGATCCGTGTACGTCTCGGGATGGTCGCCGGCCTCCTGCGCCACATACGCCGCGCAGAACTCGTGCGATCCGGAGCAGGCGCCGAGCCGGTCGTGGATGGCCTGGCGCACCTGATCCGGCGTGGGGTCGGCGGATGGCTGCAGGTCGCAGGCGAACAGCACGTCCGCCAGATCCGGAACTCTCATCGTGGTCGACATCAGGTGGCTTCTTCCCTCCGGGGGCCGCCGCCCCCTCTCACTTGCAATGCTGCCTGCCGGCGGCCCTGACGGCATCGAGGGACACCCCCAGATCGGGGTGGGCGTTAGCCCCCACCGCGCCTCAGAGCTCTCCGAGCGGGTCCAGTTCGGCGGCGGTGGCGGAGTCGTGGTCGGTCGACAGGCTGAGCTCGCGCCACTGGGCGTCGGCGTCGGCGCGGGCCTGCTCCACGGCGGCGGCGTAGCGGACGGCGTCGCTGCCCAGCAGCAGCCGCACCGGCGGTCGGTCCAGCTCGACGACCTTGAGCACCACCTGGGCGACCTTGGCGGGATCGCCGGCGGCGTTGCCGGCGCCGCCGTCCCTGAGCCGGGCCATGGCGCCCACGGTCTGCTGGTACGGCTCGCTGATCGGCGGAATCGACATCGACGAACCGGCCCAGTCGGTGCGCATGCCGCCGGGCTCCAGCACGGTGACCTTGATCCCGAGCGGGGCCACCTCCTGGGCGAGGGCTTCGGAGAATCCGGCGACGCCCCACTTCGCGGCCTGGTAGGCCGACAGGCCCGCGGTGGTCACCCGGTCGCCGACGGAGGAGATCTGGATGATGTGCCCGGACCCCTGCTCGCGCAGTACCGGCAGGGCCGCCTTGGTCACGTTGACGACGCCGAGCAGGTTCGTGTCGATCTGGGCACGGAAGGCCTCGGCGGTGATGTCCTCGACCGAGGCGAGATCGGCGTAGCCGGCGTTGTTCACCACCACGTCAAGGCGTCCGAACGCCTCGACCGCGGTGCGCACGGCCGCTTCGGCGGCGGCCGGATCGGTGACGTCCAGCGCCACCGTGCGCACCCGGTCGCCGTACCGCTGCGTCAGGTCGGCGAGCGATCTCGGGTCACGGGCCGTGGCGAGGAGCCGATGGCCGTCCGCCAGTGCCGCCTCGGCGATCTGACGGCCGAGACCACGCGACGATCCGGTGAGCAGGAAAACTCTGGTCATGATGTGGGGACCTTCCACTGGAGATGTCGATCGGGACGGGGCGGTGTGCTCCGGCCGTGCGACTAAACGGTTAGTTGAAGCAAAGCATTCTCTGCTCCGTGCTGTCAACTAACCGGTTAGCCGATACGGTGTTCTCATGGCCGGGGACGCAGAGGTGACCAAGCGGCGTCTTCTCGACGCGGCGACCGCCGAGTTCGCCGCCTTCGGGATCGCCGGGGCGCGGGTCGACAGGATCGCTGCCGCCGCGAAGTCGAACAAGGCGCAGATCTACCACTACTTCGGCAGCAAGGACGCGCTGTTCGACGCGGTGTTCAACGCCCTCGTCGTACAGACCGTCCGCGAGACGCCGATCGACCCGGCCGACCTGCCCGGCTACGCCGCGCGGTTGTTCGACGGCTTCGAGGATCATCCGCAGGTGCCGCGGCTCGCGACCTGGTACCGCCTCGAGCGCGCCGGCACCCAGGAGCCGCTGGAGACGATCGTGTCGAGCAACCGCGACAAGGTCGCCGCCATCGCCACGGCGCAGAAGGAGGGGCGTCTCCCCACCCGCTTCGCCGCCGAGGACCTCCTCGCGCTCGTCCTCGCCATCGCCTCGATGTGGACCACGCTGACGCCGGAGTTCGCCGCGCTGGTGAGCGGGCACGGCCGCGACCACCGCCGCCAGATCGTGATCGACGCCGTGACCGCGCTGCTGTCCGGGCGTTGAAAAGCGCCCCTGGCACTCTCGTCCGAGGGGAACCGATGCACATGGATGGGCGGCGCGCGGTCGGCTGGAGCGAGGCGACCTGGCTCAACCCGCCACTCGCCGTCGAGCCGGATGGCGACGATCTGGTGGTGACCACCCGGGACAGGACCGATTTCTGGCGCACGACGAGCTATGGCTTCGTACGCGATGACGGGCACGCTCTGCTGACGGGGCTCCCCGACGGATCGGCCGTCGAGGTGAGCTTCCTCGCCTCGTTCGACGAGTTGTACGACCAGGCCGGGGTCATGGTCCGTGTGGACGCGCAGACCTGGATCAAGGCCGGCGTCGAGATGACCGACGGCGTGCCGCACCTGGGCGCCGTGGTCACCCGCGGTCGGTCCGACTGGTCGCTCGCTCCCGTGCCGGAGTACGCGGGGCGCGAGGTCACTGTACGAGCCAGCCGCTCCGGCGATGCCGTGACGATCAGGGCGCGATGCGAGGACCGGCCCTGGCGCATGGTGCGGTTGGCTCCGCTCGCGCCGGAGGCCGCTGCGTTCGCCGGCCCGTTCTGCTGCTCACCGCAGCGGGAGGGACTGCGCGTCCGGTTCACCCGGTTCGCCGTCGGGCCTGCCGACGCCGCACTCCACGCCGTCCCCGACGCCTGACGCCATACGCCTGCAGCAGGCCCGGCCCGGACGGCCGCCGCCGGCCGACCCTGCGATCGGCCTCCGCGTCGTCGCGACTCGATCACGGTGCGTCAAGCTTCGGCAAAGTTAAGGTGAGAAACCTTCCGCTGGGCATCGTCTAACGTCCAAAATCTCCCCTGATTCACTGTTCGCACGAATTAAGGCTTTTCAGCCTGTCTGGGGGGTTTGTGAAGAAGCTTGCCGTTGCCGCCGCGACAGCCGGTCTGCTGGCCGGGCTCGGTCTCCACGGCGCCACGAGCGCGTCGGCGGCCTCGGACCAACCCCGTGCCTTCCAGCCGGCGAAGCTCGCCTGGCATCCCTGTCAGGCGGACATCGTCACGGGAGCGAAGGCCTACGACGGCCTCGGCGCGACCCCGGTATCGACGAGGATCCAGTGCGCCGAGCTGCGGGTTCCGCTGGACCACGCCCGCCCCTACGGCCAGAAGATCACTTTGCAGCTGACCCGCACCCCGCACACGGGCGAGGGCAAGGCCAAGGGCGACATCGTCGTCAATCCCGGGGGTCCGGGCGGCGGGGGCGCCCTGTTCGGCCCGCAGGTCTTCGCCCAGAACTCGGCACCGATGCAGGCGGCCTACAACGTCATCGGGTTCGACCCGCGGGGCATCGGGTTCAGTACGCCCAAGCTGAGCTGTGACGTGACCTACAGCAACGCCCCGCGCCCGGCGTACGGCGACGGCGGGAGGGAGACCGACGCGGCCTGGCTGAAGCGGTCCAAGGCCTACGCCGACGCGTGCGCGGAGAAGTTCGGCGCGGGTGCGAAGGTGAACCTGCTCGACCACATCAAGACCATCGACTCGGTGCGGGACATGGACACGATCCGGGCGGCGCTGGGCGATGAGAAGCTGGACTACTACGGCGCCTCGTACGGCACCTACCTCGGGCAGACCTACGCCACCGTCTTCCCGAAGAACGTCGGCCGCATGGTCCTCGACGGCAACGTCGGCCCCGGGAACGTCTGGTACGACGCCCAGCTCGCCCAGGACCGCGCGTTCGACAAGAACATCGAGTACTACTTCGGCTGGATCGCCAAGTACGACCAGCGCTACCACCTCGGCGACACGCAGGGGAAGGTCCGGGACTTCTACTACGACCTCGAGGCCGCGCTGGCCGACAAGGCGGTCACCTACACGGACCCGCGGACCGGCGTGGTGACCGCGGTCGGCCCGGACGAGCTCGTCGACACCGTCCAGAACGCCGCCTACCGGCGCAGCCAGGCCGTCTGGGACGCGTACGCGAGCGCGCTTTCGGCGTACAAGTCAGGCGACGAGGCGGCCTTCGCCGGCACCTTCGGGGCGCAGACCACCGGCGGCAGCGACGACAACGAGTTCGCCGTGTACAACGCCGTCCAGTGCACCGACGCACAGTGGCCGCAAAGCTGGCGGAAGTGGCACCGGGACGCCGTCGCCGTCAATGACGAAGCCCCCTTCGAGACGTGGGGCAACGTCTGGTTCAACGCCCCCTGTCTCTTCTGGCACGCCAAGGCCGGTACGCCGATCAAGGTCGGCCACACCAAGGACCTGCCGAAGAACATCCTGATGTTCCAGTCCACCGAGGACGCGGCCACGCCGTACGCGGGCGCGCTCGAGCTGCACAAGATCCTCAAGGGCTCGCGCCTGGTGGTTCAGGACGGCGACCGTACGCACTGCATCGTGCACCGCGGCGACCTCCGGCCGGGCGGCGTCGACGCCTACTTCGACGCCTACTTCCTGAACGGCACCCGGCCCGAGAAGGACACCGTGCACGTCTCGCAGCTCGGCGATCCGACGCCGCCGCCGGTTTCGTAGAACCGGTGTCGCGGGCGCGGAAAGGGGCCTCTGAACGGCAGAGGTCCCTTTCCGCTGCGCCTAACTGGCCGAGACGATTCGCAGGACTCCCGATGGGAGGTCCGACGTGGTCGAGATCGCGGCCCGCGACGCGACCGCTCTGATCGACCAGGCTCGCGACCGTCTCCAGCGATAGCCACCGGCAGGACGTTGACGATCCGTCGATCGCGGTCCATGATGAACGTGTGTTCATGAACAGATGTTCATTTCGCCTACCACTGGAGGGTTCGATGTCGGGCATCGTCAACACCGCGCAGGCCGAGGCGTGGAACGGGTACGAGGGCGAGCACTGGGCCGCCCATGACGACCGCTATGACGCCGTGAACAGCGGATTCAACGAACTTGTGCTCGACGCGGCCGAGATCGGCGAGCGGCACCGGGTGCTCGACGTCGGCTGCGGCAACGGCCAGCTGACCCGGCTGGCCGCCCGCCGGGCGCGCATCGGGTGGGCCTACGGGGTCGACCTGTCCGCTCCCATGCTCGCCACGGCACGCGCCCGCGCGGATGAGGAGAACGTCTCCAACGTGACCTTCGAACGCGGCGACGCCCA
This sequence comes from Actinomadura sp. HBU206391, assembly GCF_014323665.1. Taxonomy (GTDB): domain Bacteria; phylum Actinomycetota; class Actinomycetes; order Streptosporangiales; family Streptosporangiaceae; genus Actinomadura_C. The sequence goes on from NZ_JABVEB010000001.1 coordinate 231,144, forward strand.
GGTCCACGCGTTCCCGGAGGCCGGCTTCGACGTGGCCGTCAGCCGATTCGGGATCATGTTCTTCGCCGATCCGGTCGCCGCGTTCGGCAACATCGGCGGCGCTCTGCGACCCGGTGGACGGCTCGCCTTCGTCTGCATGAAGGACGTCGAAGGCACCGACCTCGGTGCCGTCTTCGGCGCGATGGTCCCGTACCTGCCCACGCCCACGGGACCGGCCGGGACCGGCCCGACGTCGTTCGCCGACCCCGCGCGCATCCAGGACGTGCTGACCGCCGCGGGCTTCCAGGACGTCGCCTGTACGCACGTGGAGGCGGACCAGATCTGGGGGCGGGACGTCGCGGACGCGGCCGAGTTCATCAGCGCCTGGGGACCGATCCGGTTTCACATGGAACAGGCCGGTCCGGATGCCGCGGCCAAGGCGCGGGACGCGCTCACCCCCGCACTGCGGCCGTTCGAGACGCCCGACGGGGTCTGGCTGCGTGGCACGGCATGGCTGGTCACCGCCGTCCGCCCCGGGCCGGCCTGATGGACCGGATCGTCGTGCTCGGCGGGTACGGGGCAGTGGGACGCGAGGCGGCCACCGCTCTGGCGGAGTGGTTCCCCGGGGCGGTGGTGGTCGCGGGGCGTGATCTCGCGAAGGCGCGAACCGTCCCCGGGGCCGTACCGCTCCAGGTCGACCTGCGCGACGACGCCGACCTCGAACGGGCCGTGGACGGCGCCGACACCGTGCTCATGTGCGTCGAGCAGGACAACGTGCGGGTCGCCGAGGCCTGCCTCGAGCGTGGCGTTCACTACCTCGACCTGTCGGCGTCGCATGAACTGCTCGCCGCCATCGAGCAGCTCAACGGACTCGCCGTGCAGCGCTCCGCCACGGCCGTGCTCAGCGTGGGCCTGGCGCCCGGTGTCACGAACCTGCTGGCCCGCCACTGCGCCGAGCAGGCCGGCGGCACCGAGGTACGGATAGGCGTGCTGCTCGGCGCCGGGGAACGGTACGGGCCGGCGTCGATCGAGTGGACGCTCGACGGGTTCGCCGCCATCGGCCCGTCATCGCGGATGCGCTTCCCGCCGCCGTACGGGACGCGTACGGTCCATCGTTTTCCGTTCTCGGACCAGTACACCCTGGCCGGAGCGTACGGCATCGATCGCGCCACGACCGGGCTGTGCCTGGACTCGCGGGCGCTGACGGCTCTACTGGCCGCGGCACGCCGCACCGGCGCCACGCGGCTGCTGCGCAGGCCACGCGTACGCGCCGCCGCCTTGGCGGCGCTCATGAGGGTGCACGTCGGCAGCGAGGGGTTCGCCGTGACCGCCACCGCGGGCACGTTCACGGCGTCGTTCAGCGGTCACCGGCAGCGCCGGGCGACCGGCCTCACCGCGGCGCTGCTCATCCGGCGGCTGGACGCGCTGCCGGCGGGCGTCCGGCACATCGACCAGGTCGTCGAGCCGGTCGAGTTCCTCAGCGAGCTCTCAAAGCACGGCTTCGACCTCGACCTCGGCACGGCTGACGACGAGCCCGCTCACTACGATGCGGAGTGATGTCACCGAGAAAAGCGGCGATCCTGCGCGACGGCGGCGGTGATCGGAGCCTGCGCGAGCATCTGATCGCCACCGCCGAACGGATGATCTCCGAGCAGGGAACGGTCGGGCTCACCGTGCGCGGGATCGCCCGCGCGGCGGGAGTCGCCGACGGCGTGCTCTACAACCATCTCGCCGACAAGGAAGAGCTGCTGGCGCACGCGCTGCGCGCGCATGTCCGCACCATCGAGCGCGGCCTGGGCGAGCTCCCCGAGCCGGGCGCCGGCACCGTCGAGGCCAACCTGCGCGCTCACATCGCGTACGGTCTGGCGCTGCACCAGGCGATCCTGCCGGCTCTCGCGGGGCTGATCGCCCAGCCCAAGGTGCTCGCCAGGTTCACCGAACTGGCCGAGGGCGGCACGGACTGGCGCGATCGGCTGATCGGCTACCTACGGGCGGAACGCGACCTGGGCCGGGTCGCCTCCGACGCCCAGGTGGACGCCGCCGCGGCGATGATCGTCGGCGTCTGCCATGAGACGGTGCTGTCGATGTTGTTCCACGGCGCCGCGGCGCCGGCGTTGCCGCCCGTGCCGCCGCCGGCGATCGACGACCTGGTCAAGGCCGTACTCCACGGCATCGGCCGCTGAACGCCGTACCTGTCCGAAACCGGGCCGGTCCGGAACGTCGGCCGCGCACGCTACTTTCGCACCGCGGACGACGCTTGCCGGGCGATCCGAGCGGTGGTCGTCAGGACTCGCCGGTCATGACGGCGTGCATCCGCAGGTGCGGTACGGCCTCGGCCGGCCGGTTGCGCCGTTGCAGGGTGCGGCCGAGCAGCAGGTGCGCGTACGCCTCGGCCGGGTCCTGTTCCAGCACCCGGCGCAGTTCGGCCTCGGCTCGGCCCAGTTGGGCCGAGTGGTAGTACGAACGGGCGAGGAGCAGCCGTACGGAGAGGTTGCGGGGGTACTCGGCGACCACTCCGGCCAGGATCCGGGCGGCCGTGACGTAGTCGGCCATCTCGAAGTACAGCTCTGCGCGCCGGTAGTCCTCGGCCGGCGCGATGGTCGTCTCCATGCGTCACTCCTTGGGGTCGTCACCGGCGAACAAGATTGACCGGTCGCCTATTTCCGCCTCCACCAGCTGAAAGGATCGGCCGGTGGCTGCTTTGCGAAGGTTGTCCCCGACCGAGAAGACCGTTCAGCGGGTCCTCGCCTCGTTCCGCAATCGGGCGACACGCCCGGGCACCCCCCGGCCGGTGCTGAAGTGGTTGAGCTCCGGCCGTTGCGATCTGGTGGAGGAGCTTCTACTCGGCCTGGTGACGACGCGGCGGCCGACGTACGAAATGGTCAAGGTGTTCCGCGAGGTCCTGCAGCGGCTCGCGCGCATGCGCGGCGCGGACTCGGTCGCCGCCGTGCTCAGGGTCGCGGACCTGGCCCGCGCCACCGCCGCCGACCGGGCGGCCGACCACGGGCCGAACTCGCCCGGGCCATGGTTGCGCAACGGCGACCGTGATGTCGCCGCCTGGCTGTGCGACGGTCAGAAGCTCGACCGCCTGACGCCGCTGTTCGCCACCGCGGCACCGGACGACGAACTGGCCGCCTGCCTGCTGCACGAGGCGGTGTTGCGGCACGGCGACCTCGGCTCGAACGCGGAGGCGGTCGGCTTCGCAGCCCGGCTGCGCGGGGCGGGCCACCCGCTGGGCCACCTGCCGTTGCGGTTGCTGGAGACGGAGCGGTGGTACGCGCCCGAACGTCGGCTCGAGCCCCAGTACGTACACGACGGGTACTCGGCGCCGTACGAGTCACGACCGCGCCCGTCCCGTGCCGCGGACGGGCCACCCGACCTCGAGGTGCTCGCGGTCGAGGTCGAGTGGCCGGCCGCGCGTCGGGCTCAGCAGGCCTTCCCCGACTACCGGATCGGAACGGACGGCGAAGCCGAATCGCGTCGCTACCTGCTCGACCGCCCGCTCGCCCCGGAGGCGTTCGGCGCCTCGACACTCGTGCGTCTGCCGGCCGACTGCCTCAGTGGCGCCGGGCCCGAGCAGGTGCGCGCCTGGCGGGCGGGCACCGAGGACGTCTGGGCGCTGCTTTACGTGGAGTCGCTCACGGGCGGTCCCTACCACCACGGTCGCGGAGCCGCCTACAGCCGTGCGGCCGCATGGGAGGCGCTCGCCGCCCTCTGTGACGCGACCGGTGAGTTCGCGGACATCGAGGAAGCCGCCACCGGATGCACCTGGCTGCTGTTCGCCGCGGACTCCGGGTGGTTCATGCAGGTGGACGAGAGCCTGGACATCGGCATCGCCGCGCTGTGGCCCGACCACCGAAACGTTGTCCTCCTGGCCGCCACCGACTCGGACTAGCCTGATCTTCCTCAAAAGACACCTTCCAGCCAGATCGGCGGTTGAGGTCGCGCGAGGTTCCTCGACTCGATTGGGCCCACAGGGCCCTCTGCATCGCTCATTGAACCTGCCACGATCTTTTTATGATCTTCAGACGAGAAATCGGTTACGCAAGCCGTGAACACGGTGACCGAGGCGCCGGCGCGGTCGAGTATCTCGGCGTGATCGTGCTCGTCGTCTCGGTCGCCGGCGCACTGGGGACCTCCGGCCTGCCTGGCATGATCTCGGGCGAGGCCACCCAGGCCATATGTCGGGTCATGCAGGAATCATGCGACCGGCAAGTATATGGATTCGTGGAGGAATCGGGTCCGCATGCCGCTGAGCGGCACGTGGCCCAATGGCAGCTGGAAATGCCGACCGGACGAGTAGCCCCGCAAACAGCGGGCGGATCAGCACGTCCGCAAATGCCGATCTATGTCTATGACAAATTCACTGGCATGCCCAAGGAAAGCAACCTCAGGCGAACAAATGGCAATGCGCCGACCGAAGATCCTGATGTAAATAAGGCCTTTGAGCTGACAACGAAGGTTGGGGATTATTTCTGGGATCGGTTCAAGCGCCGCTCTTACGACAATAAGGGGGGGCGAATCAACATCCAGCTGGAGGATAGAGAATCAAGCCCGCGCTTGCTAGGAGTTGCGAATTCCATCGTGATCCACCCGGACTTCCTGGCCCTGGATGTGATCGGCCATGAATTCGCCCATGGCCTGGGTGGAGATTTCCCCCCCTCTGTTCGTATGCCTTGGGGTGAGTCAGGCGCCATAGATGAGTCCATCGCGGACATCTTCGCCAGCAATATTGACGATAACTGGGAGATTGGTGAGGATATGAGTGTGGGCGCGCGGCGCGATATGTCGAATCCGGGGCGCTTTGGGCACCCAGCGCATGTCTACAATTACGTATACCTGAAATCAGAAGGTGGGGATGACGGGGCTCACATCAACAGCGGTATTCTCAATTATGCCTATTATCAGATGGTGGAAGGTGAAGGTATTGGTATCGGCCGTAAAGTCGCAGAACAAATCATCTACCGAGCGCTGACCAAGTACATGACTAAAGTAGACACCTTCGAAGGTTTCCGCACGGCCAATCTCAAGGCCACACGAGAACTCTATAGAAATAACGACAAAATCTATAAAAAGGTCAATGCCGCGTTCGCCAAGGTCGGTCTCAACGGAAGCTGGAAATCCCCAACTCACCCGGGTAGACCCAACGACAGGGCACCCGGCACGGTGTCGTGATTCACGGACGTACGGCATCGGAGCCGAGACGGCGGGCAACGCGCCGGCCGAGACGCCGCATCGGCAATGATGCTCAGTACCGCTGAACGCTTGCCGATCTGGCCGCGCTCCGCGCGATGAATGGACGGTTCCGGTGAACATCACCGTGAGGATTCCCAGTCCCTCCCACGGTATGACCCTCCCGTTCACGGTGACCAACGTGATCGCGAGGACGCCGCCGAGAATTGCGCCGGCGGCTCGTAGCGGCGCCCTGTCGGATGACGCGGCGAAGATCGACACCACCAGCAGAACGACGGTGAACACGACGATCGGTCCGATGCCCGCAGTCCGCGACAGCAGCGTGGTGGGAAGTGCGATGCCGACGAAGATCGCTTCGACGGCCAGAACCGCCGCGATGGAGGTCAACGGGTCGCGCTGTTCCAGGTCGCCCCGCAGTCCTTCGATTCCCAGGCCTAAGGGCAGCACAAGAGGGACGCACGCAAACAGCAGGACCGGGTAGATGCGGAAGAACCGCCCGATCCAGAAGTCTCATACTCGGCCGTGCCGTTCCAGGGAAGCGGGGGCGATATAGCCGCTGATGAGGAAGAACACCAAGACGCCGTAAGTGCCCGGATTGAGCAATGTGAGCCCTACCTGAGAGCGTAGGTGGGGCGTGTAGTAGTACGTCACATGGTGCAGGGCCACGGTCAGCGCCGCTATGCCCCGCAGCACATCGGGCCAGGCCAGACGAGGTACGACGGGCGCGACCATCGGAGGATCGGTCACGCTCTGTTCAAGTGTCCTATAAGACGCTAAGCGCACGTTCTCCTTGCTTTTCGCCACGTGTTCACTTATAGCGCTCATAACCATGGCGACGACGAGCGCGATGCGCATAGTAGGAATTCCGAATCAAGGCCGCCAGCGCCGGCTCAGCTCGCCCGCCTGTGGCGCAGGACCGGGCAGAGGCGGGTCGCCGTCGCTCGCCAGGCCGTCGAGCAAGAGCGCCAGGTAGCGCCGGCGCAGTTCCCTGGTGCGGCCGGCGTCAGGGACGCGGACCGCCGCGCACCCCTCGAGGATGAGTCCGATGTCCTGGACCACCGCGTCGGGTCGGAGCCGGCCGTCGGCGTGGGCCCGATCGATCAGCGCCGCGGTGAGCGTGCCGGAGCGCTGCGCGTCCTGTCGCATCTCGTCGGTCGGTGTGAACGTACCGGCCAGGTGGACGGTCAGTGAGTGCACATCGGCCTCGACGACGCGTTGCAGGAAGCGGGACAGCGCGGTCCAGCCGTCGGGTTCGGCGGCGGCCGCCTCGGCCTCGGCGATGAAGCGACGCAACCCGTCGTGGCACAGCCGACGCAGCAGATCCTCCTTACCGGCGTACCGGCGGTAGAGGGCGCTGATGCCGACTCCGGCACGATCGGCGACGGCGGCGATCGGTGCCTTCGGATCCTCGAGGAACACGTCGCGGGCGGCTTCCAGGATCACCGCGTCGTTGCGTGCGGCCTGTCTGCGGCGGCCGGACATGCCGGTCGCGGAGGTGCTGTCGGTCTGCTTCGGCATGCTGCCGATGATAACGCTGGAACGGATCGTTCCGCTCTGCTAGAGTTCAAACAGAACGAAGCATTCCGTTCTGATGTGCGCAGGAAGAGGGCCCGCGCGGAGGGGATGGACGATGAACGAGAACACGGTCACCGACTGGAGAGCGCTGCTGGACGGCGACCACCGCGCACTGCGCGGAGCCGTCATCGGCGTCGCACCGGCAGAGTGGAGCCGCCCCACGCCGTGCGAGGACTGGTCGGTCACCCAGGTGCTCCAGCACGCGGCCGGCGACCAGATCGGCTACGCCGCGCCGATCACGGACGGGCCGTGGCCGACCGAGGACCCGTTCGCGCCCTCAGGCCACATCGACGAAGACCCACTGGCCTACGTCGACCGGGCTCTGGAGATCTCCGCCCGCGCCTGGACGAAGGTCGGCGACGATGCGCCCGAGGTGCCGACGCCGCTCCCACAGGGCCCGATGCCCGCGTGGCTCAGCGCCGGAGCGTGCGCCCTCGATGCGGCCGTACACGCCTGGGACATCGCCGTCGCCACCGGACAGCGATCACCGCTGTCCCCCGGGATGGCCCGTCAGCTGATGATCGTCGCCACCCGCATCGTCCCGCCGCTGCGGGGGTACGGTGCGTACGCACCGGAACTCGACGCGGGCTCCGACGCCGATGACGTCACGATGCTGCTGTGCTTCCTCGGGCGCCGGCCCCGTGAACGCCCGATCACGGCGGATCATGACCGCGCTGCGATCACCTGTCGCGTGCCGGCGGGTCACGGAGGACACGCTGAAGCCGTTCCCCCGCGACCAGGAGGCCCCGTTGATCGTCAGTGCCGCGCTGTCGTCGGGCTGCTACCGCCACCCGGACGAGGAGTAGCGCGGAGAGGCTTCGAGTGATGGGTCAGGGCGTGAGCGCGGCCGAGACCTGGGCCAGCCGGTGCGGCGGCGGAGCGAACGGATTGGCCGGGTTGCGAAAGGAGTAGTGGCCGTCGTTGACGCGAACGCCGAGGTCCGACGTCGTCCAGTGCGCCGGGCCGCAGGCGCCCTGCCCCTCAAGAAGGAGTTCCGCGAGGCGGCCGGGGTCGGGCACAGCGGTGCGGTCGGCCAGCGCGGGGGCCAAGATCGCTGGGGCGTCGTCGGGAAGGTCGTCGTCGCCCAGCGCCGGTAGCAGGAGCAGCAGGCGAGCATGGGGATCTGCCGCGCTGCCGCCCGGCTGACCGTTGAACGCGATCGCCGTCAGCTCGGGCCACGACAGGCCGGGTCCCATGAAGTGCCCCTCGTCCGCTGCGAGGAGCTCCGCCTGCTCCCAGTCGGGATGGTGGAGGAGGTAGTCGGTGCCGGGGTCGTCCTCGAAGGTGCGGCACACGATGTGGAAGCGGTGGCCTGCGGTGAGTGCCAGGGTGAACGTCGGCCAGTCGGCGGTGTCGTTCATCTGGAGGTGGAACTCTCCACTGGCCTCGTAGTCCGGACCGAACAGAAGTTCTTCGGCCTCCTCGCTCCCAGCGCAGGAATGGAGGTGGCCGAGCCAGAACAGGTGCTCGTCGAGGAATTCGCGGTGGTGGGTGTAGGGGCCGCCGCTGTACCCCGGAATCGCGACGGGGTGGAGATCCTCGCTGTGCATCGTCACGACCACATCCTGACGCGTGGCGCCACCCGGAATGATCGCGTCGGGAGAAATGCACGGCGATCGGCGACCTGACAGGCAACGCGACCCAGGCCCTCGCAGGCAGGGCGGCCGTGCCGACCTCGGCGAAGTCACCTCGTCCGTCCCTGTCTCTACGTAGAATTCGAACATGAGTTCGAACAAGAGGTGGTCGGCGATGACGGCGCTAAGCCCGATCAAGCACGAGACGGTCGTGGCCGCGGAGCGGCTCGAGACCGAGATCTGCGAGCTGGCGGGACATCTCGCGGCGGCGACCTGCCGTTACCTGTTACTCCTGGCGGAGTTCGACCGCCGGGATGGCTGGGGCGGCTGGGGTATCCGCTCCTGTGCCCAATGGCTGTCGTGGAAGTGCGGCATCAGCCCCGCCACCGCTCGTGAGCAGGTACGGGTGGCGCGTTCCCTCGCCGTGCTGCCGGTGACCACGGAGGCGTTCTCGGCGGGACGGCTGTCGTACTCGAAGGTCCGTGCCCTCACCCGGGTCGCCACCTCCGACAGCGAGGCCGAACTGGTCGAGACCGCGCTGGTGACGACGGCCGCCCAACTGGAACGGATCGTCGCCGGGCTGCGCAAGGCCACCCGCACCGACGTCATCGAACGCCATTCCCGCCGCAAGGTCACCTGGCACTACGACGAGGACGGATCGTTCGTACTGACCACCCGGCTGGATCCCGAGGAGGGCGCCATCGCCCTCGCCGCTCTACGCGCCGCCCGAGCACCGGATTCCGACCACGCCCCCGCCCCGGCCCACGACGTGCCCGACGTTTCCGCGGAAACGTCTCGCGCCGGGGAGGCCGAACCGCTGGCCTTGCCGGACGCTCTCACCGCCATCTTCAGTGCCTACCTGGGCGAGAAGGTACGCGAAGCGAGCGATCCGGAGGCCTTCCAAGTCGTCCACACCGACCCCGACTCCCTGGCCGCCGAAGGCCCCGGTGAGTCCCCGGCCGCACCCGGCAAGGACGTCACGCCAGGCGAGGACACCGGCCGGCCGGGCGGCCACCTCGACGACGGCCCCGCCCTGCACCCCGACACCGTACGGCGGCTCGCCTGTGACGCCTTCACCGTGACGCTCATCCACCGCGACGACGGCAGTGTCATGGACGCCGGTCGCCGAACGCGGCGGATCGGAGTACGCCTGCGTCGCGCTCTGCGCACCCGTGACCAGGGACGTTGCCGATTCCCCGGCTGCCGGCGACGCCTGCACCTCCATGCCCACCATGTCGTGCACTGGAGTCATGGCGGGCCGACGAATCTGGACAACCTCGCCTCGCTGTGCACCGCCCACCACTGGCTCGTTCACGACGGCGGCTACCGCATGTGGCTGACTCGGAGCGGCGACCTGCGCTTCGCCACCCCGGCCGGAGTGCCCATTCCGGCCGTCCCCGCAGCGGCGCCCGTGACCGGCGACATCCGAGACCTGCACCGGGCCGACATCACTTCCGACACCGTCACCCCCGACTGGGACGGCACCCGGCTCGACCTCGATAACGCCGTACTGGCCCTCCTCCAACCCGCGGCTCGTCCCCGGGATGTCCCCGGTGAGGCGAGGCGAGTGCGGCGAGCGGAGGTCTACCGGCCGATCGGCACGTAGCGGCGTTCGCCGCCGTCGTGCGACAGGCGGAACCGAGCCGGGTCGCGGACGCAGGCGGCCAGCAACCGGTGCGCCTCCTCGTCGGCGAGCTCGTCGAGCACCTCGAATCCGGTGAACGCGGTGCGAGCGAGCCGCGCCTGGAACCGATACTCGTACTCCTCCTCGCCGAAGTAGGTGAGCGCGATGCGCCCCTCCCACTCCAACCCGAACTCGAGCGGGGCATGCCGCACCGGAAAGCGAATCCGGTGGTCCGCGACCGAGTCGTGGCCGAGCAGGTAGATGTGGAACGCGAAGTCCTCGTCCTCGAATTCGTCCACCTCTTCCGGCCGGTCCACCACGAAGGTTCGGCCGGTGAGCGCGTCGAAGTCCAACGGCTCGTCAGGCGTGCCCGCCACGAAGCCCATCCCGGAGCTGATACGGCACTGGTGGTAGTTGTTCCAGGCGAACTTGGATTCGAAGTCCGACCGCTCCTCGTCCTCGTCCTCCTCCTCGACGCCGTCACCGTCGTCCGCGTCGTAAAAGGCGCTCGTCAGCTCGAAGGCGAACCGCAGGCCGACATCCGGATCGAGCCGGCCACCCCAGGAGAACTCGACGATCGCGTGACCATCGGGCCACGGATTTCCCGGGAACACGATCCGATCGTCATGCGCCACCATGGCCGCTCCTTCTCCGCTGGGGAGGCGGACCTGCTCTCGGGTGGCCGCCGGTCGTGAGTTTGACGCAGACCCTAGTGGAAGGCGGGCGTGACCCAGCCCGCCATGACGCAGCTCGTCTCTCGACTGCAAGAGGCGGGTCTCGCCGTTCGTGCCGGCGACCCGCAGGACAGAAGGGGCGCACCTCGAACTCTTCGCCACCAAGACGATCTAGCGGCGCCGTTGCCGGCCGGCCTTGCTCAGCCGCCGCTGCCGTCGAGCACCTTGTCAAGGAACGCTTCCAGATTGCCGAGGGCCCGGGTGACCTGTTCCTCCACGGTGAGCGCCTCCTGGTACCGGGCTCCCAGGTCGGGGGTCTTCTTGCCTCGTACGTACAGCGGGCAGGCAAGATCGGCGCACATGTAGGCGCCGACCGTGTTGCCCCGCCGGCCTGCCGCGCCGACCCTCGGCGCGACCTGCAGGCTCACCCCGGATGCGGTGTGCGGGGTCAGGCAGATCGAACAGACACTGGTCTTCATGGCGCCCTTGGGGCCGTTCGCCGGGACCCGCAGTGTGACGCCGGTCAGCCGGCCATGGTGCTCGGCCACCAGCTGGCCGCGTTCGGGCGCGCCCGGATCTCGCCAGCCGAGGAAGTCGAGATCGGCCCACGGAAGGTCGGCCAGTCCCTTGGGAAGGGAGAGCCGCTGCGCCTCGCCCTTGGAGCAGTTGACGAAGGAGCCGCGTATCTCGTTCGCGTTGAGCGGTCGCATGCTAATGGACGTTAACAGCCCCAAAGTGGCAGGTCATCCGATTTTCGCCCGCGACGCGGGCGTCGGCCGGAGGGTCGCGAAAGTTCCGACCTCGGGCGGACGGATACACGGGTGGGTCGTCGCCGACGAGCGCCGACGGCGTCGCCTGAGCGATGACCATCACCCGTACATCCGCCCGGACGTCCTGATCAGCCCAGCCACGGCCAGTCGGCGTCACGCCCGGCCTCGAGCAGCGGGATCATGCGGAACGTCTGGTCCGTCATGCCTCCCAGCTCGTGCCGGTTGCCGGAACCGGCCGACATCGCGGCGCGGGAGTACCCGGCGAGGTTGAACGCGTACATCGGCACCTTCTTCGGTGCCGCGCCGCCCACATCGCCGGCCCAGTGGCTGCCGAACGTCTGCATGTCGGACAGGATGATCACCCGGTCGTGGCGGCGGTAGGCGGCCTTCACCGAGTCGGCGATCCGGGTGCCGTGCCCGACCTCGCCGATCCGGCCGCAGAACCGCTCGACCTCACGCAGCACCGATGCGCCGCGACGGACGTCGTGACGGAACGTACGGTCGGCGAAGCCCACCAGGTCGACCTCGTTGCCGCGCGCGGCGAGCGCCACACCGAACAAGGCGGCCATCTGCGCGTACGTCATCTTCGAGCGTGCCGACACCCCCATCCCCGACATCGACCCGGACGTGTCCACGAGCACGAGGGTGCGGCCCTTGACCACGGGCAGATTCCGGGTCGCATGGGTCAGCGCCCGGTCGAGGGCGTGCCCCCACCGAAGCGACGGGGCCGCCAGGTAGGCCGAGAAGAACCGGAACGGGAACTGCCGCGACCGCGCCACCTCGCCCGGGTCCGCGAGCTTCGCGGCGACCTGCTCGGCGACCTCGTCGCGAACCCCGGCCTCGTCCCAGTTCCGCAGATTGCGCAGGCGCGCCATGTATCCCATGGACGGGATGACGGCCTCCCAGGCCTGGGCGTCCATCGGGCCCTGGAGCCACCCGGCCAGCGCCTCCCAGGTGATGCCGGCCTGACGGAGGACCTCGCAGCCGCCCGGTGCCGTGAGGATCGCCCGGCGGTCGGCCACCGGCGTCGCCATGAGCTCGGCGCGCGCCCGCAGCGTCGACAGCGCCTCGGGGATCTGCTCGCCGCGGTCGTGCCGCCGGTCGAGGGCGTGCCGGAACAGAGCGCCCTGCCAGGACCTGCCCGGGTCGGGCACCGGGTGCACGAGGTCGATGACGTCGCCGAAGCGGAACCCGCGCGAGTCGGTGTCGTACTTCAGCAGGGACCGCTCGTTGTACATGCGGCGCACCGCGTCCGCGACACCGCGCTTGACCGGCTTGGGCACCGCCCGGCCGTACGTGGCGATCCAGTACGCCAGCGCCTCACCCGGCTCGTCGGCGCGCTGCAGGACGCTGTCGACCAACCGGCGGTTGCCGCCGTTCACACCGGCCGCGGTGCGAGCGCGTACGGCTTCGAGCGCGGCGACGACGGACGCGGACCGCATGTTCGCCTCGCCACGCAGCCACGGCAGGAACGACGCCATCCACTCGCCGTCGGCAACGGCGACCTGGTGGACCAGGTCGCGGAACCGGGCGTCGCGGGCGCCGGCCTTCTCGTAGAAGGTGTCCTCGCCGACCATGTTCGCGACCGCGAGGAGGAACAGCTCCGACTTGGCGTCACGCGCGAATCCGGGGGGGGCCCTCGTGGGTACGCCCCGACGGGGTCCGCTCGGACGTGATCGGGCTCGAGACCGCGGGCCGGGTGCCGGCCCGGTTGAACTTCGCCATGACGTGGAAGGCTCCTTCCCTGGAGTGGGGAGGAGCCCTTGTCTTCGCGGTGGTGCCCGAGATCAGGAGTCGGCGACGGTCCGACACGTCCGCTGCTCTGCCGTCTGAGCTACACCGCCCCAAGGCGGTGGTGGGACTCGAACCCACGACCCGCGGATAACAAGAAGTATCCGTTGCCTGCGCACCGGGCACCGCGAAGCATCCGGTTCCTCCCGAGATCAAGGTGGTGACGGGTCGCCCTTGCGGGCGATCCAAAATGCCTTTCGGCATTCGGGGAGTCGAACCTCGAAGTACCCGTACACCTGCGCACCGGGAGGTGCTATTCAATCGAGGCCTTTCCGGAATTCACCGGAAGGGCTTGATTAGAAATTAGCGTGCGCCGGTGTCGATCGCATCCGCATTAACGGGCGGAAGGGTCACACCAGGCCGCTCTCGGTGAGGAGCCTCATCCAGCTGTCCCGGTGCCGGCCCTTTCGGTCACGGCGCGTGACGGCGTCGCGGCCGAGGACGGCCCTGATGAGCTCGGGATATCCTCCGCCGAGGACATGGACGTTGAAGAACGAGACGATGTCGGATGACAGCTCCGTGACGTCGAGCTCCTCGTCATCGTCGGCGTTCTCATAGGCGAAGACATAGTCGTCCCCGTCCATGAAGAAGACGCTTCCGTCCTCGGCGTCCAGACTGATTCCATTGCCGCCCTCGATCTCGTCGTAGGCATCGGCGGGAATGCCATGGCGTTCGCGGCCGATCGTGAGCGGAGAACCCAGCGGGCAGTACGGATTGATTGTGCGACCGGCCCAGGCGTCCGGGCTCGCTATCTCGCCCGGCTGCCGGAAGATGAAGAAGTCTCCGCCGAGCCGGTAGAACAGGCCGAAGACATCGGTGACGCCCTCGGGGAGTTCTGGAATGGGCACCAGTTCACGCGGCCCCTCGATGGTGACACCGAAGTGATGCTCGGCCTCGACCCGCCTGATCAGGTCCAGCTTCGATCGGATCTCGGCCAGCCCCTGTCGACCGCCCTCGTTCATCGAACAACCCCTTGCCGTCCGGGAATCCCTGCGCGGCGACACCTTCCCATACCGGGGTGACGAAGGTTTGTGGTAGCGGGTCGTGCCACACTTTTCGGATGGGCTTGGAAGTCGAGAGTCGACCGTCCGACTCTCCGTACATCGAGCGGGTGTGGCGGAGCCGCAGCCATGGCGTCGACCGGATGATGTCGATTGCGTCATCGCACTGGGATCTGGTCATCTGGGAGCAGTGCGGTCAGGTCAACGTGACTGTTCAAGGGCCGGAGACGACGGCGAGCCCAGCTCCGGTTCCCGAGGACGCCACGTTCTTCGGGATCAGCTTCTCGCTCGGGACTTCGATGCCGCATCTTGCGATCAACCGGCTCGTCGACGGTTTCGCGGAGATCCCCGACGCGACGCGCAGATCGTTCTGGCTGAAGGGCTCCGCCTGGCACCTTCCGGGCTACGACAACGCCGAGGTGTTCGTACGGCGGATGGTGCGCGAGGGTGTTCTGGTCTGTGACCCGATCGTCGCCGCGGTGCTCGGTGGAGCGGCGCCGGACGTGTCCGAACGCACCGTCCAGCGGCGCTTCCTGGCGGCGACCGGACTCACCCGCGGTGCCATCCGGCAGATCGATCGTGCCAGGCAGGCGGCGGCCCTGATTCAGGAGGGCGTACCGGCCCATGACGTGATCCACCGGCTCGGATACTTCGACCAGCCGCACTTGGCGCGGTCAATGACGCGTTATGTCGGGCGGACCGCCACGCAGTTGAGCGCCCGGGATCAGTCGGAGCCGCTGTCGCTTCTGTACAAGACCTGAACTCTCGTGCCCGCCTAACCTCTGAGGGCAGTCATCGAGGCCAGGCTCACCCAGTTCCTCGCTGGGACATCACGGGACGCGCCGGCCCGGCAACAAGGAGATCGTCATCATGCGCAAGGTTGTTTCGGCTCTGTTCATCTCGCTCGACGGCGTCGCCCAGTCGCCGGACAAGTGGCAGTTCGAGTTCGACGAGGAGATGGGCGCGGTGTTGACCACGGCGCTGGAGACCACCGACACGGTGCTCCTCGGCCGGGTGACGTACAGCGAGTGGGCCGGGTACTGGCCGACCGTGACCAGCGGCGAGGACGTGGGGTTCGCGAACTGGATCAACAACTCGCCCAAGTACGTCGCCTCGACCACGCTGGACAACGCCGACGACTGGGCGAACAGCACGCTCATCAAGGGCGACCTGGCCGCTGCGGTCAAGCAGCTCAAGGCCGGCGAGGGCAAGGGGATCTCGGTCGCCGGCAGCCCTGGTCTGGTCGCGTCTCTGTTGGATCAGGACCTGCTCGACGAGCTGGTGCTGCTGATCCACCCCGTGATCGCCGGTGAGGGGCGCAAGAAGCTGTTCGCCGACGACACCCGGCTGAAGAAGCTCCAGCTGGTGAGCGCCCGGCCGACCAGCAGTGGCGTGGTCATCGCGACCTACCGACCGGCCGCATAAGGTGCGGCTCGGCCGGCGCGGAGCCTTGTCCGCCAGGCCGCGACCATGATGGCGATGGTGATGACGCCGGTGAGCGCGGTGCAGGTTCCCCACACGAGGGCGTCCATGAAGTCCGGGCTCTGCCGCGCGTCCTGGATGTAGTCCTTCGGATCCTCGAGGGCGTAGCGGACGACCACCTTCTCGCCGACATCCGGTCTGTCGTAGGTGTAGAAGTCGTACAGCCTGGTGGAGATCCGCCGCCCGTCGCCGGTGGTGAAGCTCACGAGAAGGTAGTCCTTGCCCCTGTACGGGAACTCCGACCCGGTGACGGTCGCGGTCGCGGTGCGCC
Source organism: Actinomadura sp. HBU206391 (assembly GCF_014323665.1). Taxonomy (GTDB): domain Bacteria; phylum Actinomycetota; class Actinomycetes; order Streptosporangiales; family Streptosporangiaceae; genus Actinomadura_C. Next base: position 247,078 of record NZ_JABVEB010000001.1, read on the forward strand.
CGTGGTCGCGCAACGCGGTCGCGACGTCGTGGCTGTGCAGGGCCGCCCGGCCGAAGATGACCGGCAGGCTCGCGAAGACGAGGAATCCGATGATGACGGCCCGCTGCTGAGAACGGGTGTTGGAGCGGCTCATTCTTCCCCCTGGGCTTTCCCTGGTGGGACGCTCGCGGGCCGCTCCTTGTGCGCGGCGAAAGATGGCCACCTGCGGCCTGATCCCAAGGGGCGGAAGCGCGGCGGCGGAGCCCGCAGCGGCACGGCGATCGCGAATGCGCCTCAGATCAGAATGGCGAACCGTTGTGCCATCATCGCGTCATGCCGATCGACCAGCACCTGCTCGCGCTCTTCGCCGTCACCACGATCATCGCGATGATCACTCCTGGGCCCGACATGCTGTTCGTTCTCGGATGCGGCATGCGAGGCGGTCCGCGCGCGGGCCTGCTGGCCACGGCCGGGGTGGCGACGAGCGAGGCCGTTCACATCGCCGTGGCGGCGGCGGGACTGGCCGCCCTCTTCGCGGCGGTGCCGGTCGCCTTCACGGTGGTACGGATCGTCGGGGCCGCTTATCTGATCTACCTAGGCGTCCAGATCATTCGTCACCGCAAGGACGCTCAGAGCGAGGCGCTGGAGGCGGGCAACGGGATGTCGGCCCGCCGCGCGTACGTCAACGGCCTGTTGACCAACCTGCTGAACCCGAAGATGGTCACCTTCACGATCGCGTTCCTCCCCCAGTTCATCGACCCGCGGCTGGGTCACGTCTGGATGCAGTTCGCGATCCTCGGCGCCATCCTGATCGTCTTCGAGTTCCTCGTCGACGGCACGGTCGGCGTGCTGGCGGGACGGATCGGCGGCTGGCTGCGTCGCCGGCAGACCGCGCGCCGTCGAGTCGACGTCACTACGGGCGGCGTCTTCATCGGCCTGGGAGTGGCACTCGCCGTCGATCGGTGACCTCGGGGGCACGTGCGGCGTCGTAGGCCTCGTTCGCGGTGTCGATGTCCTCGGCGTGTTCATCGGCCCACCGCGTCACCGCTCGCATCAGGGGCAGCAGGCTCTGCCCCAGCGGGGTGAGTGCATAGTCGACGCGTACCGGCACGGCGGGGGTGACCGTGCGGGAGACAAGGCCGTCCCTTTCGAGGTGGCGCAGTGTCTCGGTGAGCATCTTCTGGCTCGCCCCGGCGATCGCGGCGGCCAGCTCGCCGTAGCGGCGCGGCCCTTCGGCGAGCTCGTTGAGGAGGACCGCGACCCATTTGTCGCCGATCCGGTCCAGCAGCCGGTTGGTCGGGCAGGCGGTGAAGCGGCTCTGGTACGAGATCCGGCTCTCCGCCCGTCGCTGAGCGGCGGTGCGAGTGGTCATGACATCCCTTCGCGTGCGCTGGCCACTGTGAAGTGCGTACTTCCGGTCCACGGTAGCGCCGCCTAACTTCTCTGCTTGACCAGCGCATTCTCCATCTGATCAAGGAGCGACAGGCCATGACGACGATCGGCATCCTCGGCTCGGGAAACGTGGCCCGCGCGCTCGCGGGCGGGCTGCACGCCGCAGGGCATGAGGTGACGGTGGGTTCCCGCGACCCACGCGGAGCCGCGGCGGCGCGATGGGCCGGAGCACAGCGGGCCGGCTCGCAGGTCACCGGCTCGCCGGTGGCCGTCGTCGCCCTGGCCGAGGCGGCGGGCTCGGCCGAGGTGGTCGTCAGCGCGATACCGGGCTCGGCGTCGCTGGAGACGCTCGCCGGTCTTGCCGCCCCCTGTCCGGCAAGGTTCTGATCGATATCGCCAACGCCACCGAGTTCGACGCCGACGGCTTCGCGTCCGCGCTCCTGTACCCGGGCGGCAGCCTTGCCGAGGAGATCCAAGAGTGCGCGCGTTCCCGTGCCATCACGGACGCGGCCGGCTCCCTCGACATGACCGGGAGGTGGCGCGACAAGGTCTTCTCGCTCCGCTGGGTGCTCGCTCACATGATCGAGGAGTACGCGCGGCACAACGGTCACGCCGACCTGCTCCGCGAGCGAATCGACGGAGCCACCGGGGAGTAGGGACCCATCCGTCCCTTTGTGACCAGTTCACCGATCCGCCCGGCCGCGTTCGCGTGGCCGCGCGTTGCGGACGAAAGAGTCTGCGCTGGGCCCGCCACCTGATCGTCGGGCACGTTCGCGTTCTCGACGGCGCGGTGTGCGCTCGGCCCGAAGTCCCGTCCATCGCCGGTGTTCTTCCCTGGAGTGCATGATGCTCGCCCGAACCAAGGTCGTTGCTGGGCTGACCGCTTCGATCGCCGCTGGAACAATCGCCCTGGGCGCCGGCCTCGTGTCCGCCCAGGCGTCCGCACCGACGCCCGCGCTCGGCACGAGACCCGCCGTCGCGCGCGCCGAACCGCCGGTGTTCACGGCCACTCTCAACAAGTCGTACGAGACCTTCGACGCGAACCAGGCCGTCGCCGTCGACAAGAACTACTTCTACGTGATCGACAACCGCAAGATCACCAAGCACGACAGGTCTACCGGCAAGCCGCTGCTGCAGTTCGTCAGCGACAGCTCCGGCCCGATCATCCACATGGACAGCGGTGTCGTGGTGAACGGCAAGCTGTACGCCGCGCACTCCAACTACGACGAGTCGCCGATGGAGAGCTCGATCGAGGTGTTCGACACCAAGACGATGCGGCACATCGGCACGCACAGCTTCGGCATCTTCCGCGGTTCGCTGACCTGGCTGGACCGCCACGACGGTGCGTGGTGGGCCGGCTTCGCCAACTACGACCAGGTTCCGGACGGCGAGACCGAGCCGTACGGCGAGACCTACAACACGCAGGTCGTCAAGATGGACGACCACTTCGAGGTCGTCGAGTCGTGGACGATTCCGAAGACGATCCTCGACCGGTTCAAGCCGATGAGCAACTCCGGCGGATCGTGGGGACCCGACGGCCGGCTCTGGCTCACCGGTCACGACCTCGGCGAGGCCTACGTCATGAACGCCCCGTCCGCGGGCGCGGAGCTCGAATGGGTCGCGACCGTGAAACTCCCGAACGTCGAGGGACAGGGCATCGCGTGGGACCGCTCGAGCAACAAGCCGACGTTCTGGGCGATCAAGCGCTCCACCTCGCAGGCGCTGAGCTTCAATGCCCCCTACCGCTCGATCAGCGACCCTCACACCGCGAACTGGCAGGTCTTCGGCCCCGGCGAGTTCCAGCAGTGAACGGCCGCCGCTGACCGCTGTCAGCCTGCGCGCCTGAGTCGGCGCGGCAGGCCACGGATCGAGGGCCGGGCCATCCGGCCCTCTTTTCGTGACACAGGATCTCCACAACATCCGCGTACGATCGCACGCCACCTCTACCTGGTACCGAACTCGATCGTGGTGTCGCGCGGTTGCCCGCACGTGTGCGCCCGGGCCTGCTGGAGAAGGCGGTCGAGGCCGGGTTGCGCAGCCTCTTCGTCGGCTTCGAGACGGTGAACGCCGGCAACCTCAGCGAGCAGCGCAAGTGGCAGAACATCGACCGCGACTACGGCGCGGTGATCCGCAGGCTGCACGAGAACGGCGTCATGGTCAACGGCAGTTTCGTGTTCGGCATGGACGACGACGGCCCGGACGTCTTCGACCGTACGGTCGAGTGGGCGATCGGCAACGGGGGTCGAGACGGCGACCTTCCACATCCTCACGCCGTACCCGAGTACCCGGCTGCATGAGCGGATGGCCGCGGCGGGCAGCCGAGCCGGGCGGGCACTGCCGATGCTCGAGGCCATCCTCGCCGGTTTCGGCACCCAGCCGGTCGCGGGCACGGGTCGGACCGGGTCAGCGAGCCGTGGCCTTGGCGGCCCAGGGCCTCAACCCGCTGGGAATCGCTCGGCCGACGACCCGGCGGCGACGATCCGTATCGGCCCGGGCCGGGATTCGTGAGGGGTGCCGGTCGCCCGCCGCGGCCTGGTCGTCCAGCCAGGCGCTGACGAGTCGTTCGCCCTCCTCGATCAGGGCAGGGGTGTCGCGGAAGTCGAAGAGGTTCGCGGTCTCGAGACTGGGCGCGGGCAGCATCCGTACCTCGTGGTGGGCGCCGGCGATCGCGGTCAACGAGGCGTGGCCGAGCAGTTGGCTCAGCGCGCGCAGCACCACCGGCGCGGCCCCGCGCGGGACGGACTCGGGGGCGCTCTGGCCGAGGGAGGGCAGTACGTAGCTGACCTCCGCGCCCAGGGCGTCGGTCTGCAGCACGGGGGTGGCCGCGGCGATCCCGCCGTCGTACAGCAGGGTGCCGCCGACGTCGACGGGAGGGAACACGCCCGGCAGCGCGGTGGTGGCCAGCAGCGCCCGCACCGTGGGCCCCTCGGACAGGACGACCGGGTCGCCGCTCGCCACATCGGTCGCGACCACGTGCGCGGGCAGCACCAGCCGGTCGAGGTAGGCATCGCCCAGCTCACGTTCGAGCAGCCGCCGCAGGGCCTTGTGGGAGGAGACCCCGCCGGCCCGGCCGATCAGCGCGTGCGCCAGGGTCCACGCCGATACCGGGAAGACGCTCTTGCGCTTCACCGAGCGCCACAGCGTCTCGAGCCGCTCGATCCCGTCCAGAGTCGGCTCCAGCGCGAAGCCGACCGCGTTGATGGCTCCGGCCGAGCAGCCCACCACGAGATCGGGCCGGATTCCCGCCTTGGTGAGCGCACGCAGCATCCCCACCTGGGTGGCGGCGATGCTGCCACCACCCTGGAACACGAAGGCGGTCCGCATCCTCCTCGTCGCGGTCCTCGGCCCGGTCAAGACCCGGTCACCGTGATGGCGAGGGCAGGGCAGAGCGAGGCGGCCCGGCGTACGTCCTTGTGCGCGTCGGCCGGTGGGTTGTCGTCCAGCAGCACGACGATGCCGTCCTCATCACTCTGGTCGAACACGCCGGCCGCCGACAGCACGCACTGCCCGGAGCCGACGCACTTGTCCCGATCGACGCTCACGCGCATGGTCTCTCCTCTCCCACTGTCCGATCACCAGGTCACGGGCAGTTCGTACACCCCGTAGATGAGTCCGTCGTGCTTGAACGGCACCTGGTCGCGGTCGACGGCGAGCCGCAGGCCGGGGATGCGCCGGTAGAGCGTTCCGTAGACCACCTGGAGCTCCACCCGGGCGAGCGGCTGGCCGAGGCACTGGTGCACGCCGAAGCCGAAGGCCACGTGACCGCGCGCGTCCCGGTTGAGGTCGAGCCGGTCGGGGTCGCTGAACACGTTCTCGTCCCGGTTGGCCACCTCGTTGGCCACGATCACGCCATCGCCGGCGCGGATGACCCGGCCGCCGATCTCGATGTCCTCGAGCGCGACCCTGCGCCGGCCCGAGTGGACGATGGACAGGTAGCGGAGCAGCTCCTCGACGGCCCCGGCGATCAGCTCGGGGTCGTCGGTCTCGCGCAGCCCGGCGAGCTGGTCAGGGTGCTCCAGCAGGGCCAGCGTGCCGAGCGCGATCATGTTGGCGGTCGTCTCGTGCCCGGCGACGAGCAGCAGCATGCCCATGACCGCGAGTTCGTGCTCGGTGAGCTCGCCGGTCCGGACCTGCTCGACGGCGAGCTTGGACAGCAGGTCGTCGGCGGGGCGGGCCAGTTTCTCGCCGACCAGCCGCTCCAGATAGTCGATCAGCCGGTCGACGGCGTCGCGCATCGCCTCAGGCGACACGCCCCGATTGACCAGGACTCTCGTGTTGCGCTGGAAGAAGTCGTGGTCGGCGTACGGCACACCGAGCAGCTCACAGATCACCAGCGACGGTACGGGAAGGGCGAACGCCTGTACGAGGTCGACCGGCTTCGGGCCGGCCAGCATGTCGTCGATCAGGCGGTCCACGATCTGCTGGATCGCCGGGCGCAGCGCCTCGACCCGCTTGATGGCGAAGGGCGCGGTGACCATGCGGCGGAGCCGGGCGTGCTCGGGGTCGTCCATGCTGATGAAGGCCCGTGCTCGCCCTCTGCGCTCGCGCGAGGCGGCGGTGATGTGCGGGTAGCCGGGACGCGTGACGTCGGCGCTGATCCGCGGGTCGGCCAGCAGCGCGCGCTGCTCGGCATGGCGGGTAACCAGCCACGGCGTGGCGTCGTCCCACGTCCGGACCTGCACGATCGGAGCCTCCGCCTGCAGTTCCCTCAGCGCGGGGGCCGGGTCGAAGGGGCAGCCGGTGGCCCTGGCCATCGGATAGTCCGGGATGTCGCTCGGTCGCGCGGTCGCTCCCGATCCGGCCGTGCGCACGGACATGTCTCCCTCACTTCCTGCCACGTTCGTCCGCGGTGGCCTGCTTCGCGGCGTCGAGTGCGGCCGCCACCACGGTGTGGTCGATCAGGTGACGCAACGCGGGAGCCGCGTCGGCGAGCGCGCGCTGTTCGGCGGGATCCAGCGAGCCGATGAGGCTGGACAGGAATGCCGCCCGTCCGGCCCGGCGCCGCCGGATCATCTCCCGCCCGGCATCGGTGATGGCGACCAGCACGATCCGGCCGTCCGACGGATCACGCCGCCGTTCCACCAGGCCATGCTGCTCCAGCCGCGAGACCATCGCGGTCATCGACGGCTGACTGATGCCCTCGTCGACGGCAAGTTCGGTGATCCGGCGCGGACCCGCCGACTCGAGCATCGACAGCGCCGCGATGCCGGTGAAGCCGATCTCCGGCAGCGCGGCCATCTGCCGCACCACGAACCGGGAGATCTCCTCCAGCGCCCTCGCCGTCTCGGCCTGCTCCCGCGCGCTCAACGTCACAGGACAAGTATATAGCTGTTCTATATAGATTCCCTATGTACGTCTCGTCACACCAGGTCAGGCCAAGTTCGGCGCCCTCGATGGCGCCGAGGCGCCCGTGAGGCGGTCGTAGCGGTAGATCCGTACGTAAGACTCGCGGATGTTCCGCAGGCCACGGACTCTGACGATCAGTACGCCGAGGCGAACGTGGTCCTCGGTCGTGATCCGGAGCCATGGCTTCCCGTCGCGCAAAGCCGTGACCTCCTCGACCAGATCGCCGTCGCGACCTGCCGCGATCGCGTAGACGGGCCCTTCGGGCGGAGCGATGTCGATGCCACCGTCCTCCCGGAGCGTGAAGGTGAGCACGAGGTTCCCGCGCCCGCCGTTGGCGTCGCCGACGAAGTCGTACAGCGGCGCCGGATCGCCCACGTAGTACTTCAGGCGGCCGAGCCCGGTGACGTCCATGCCGTTGTAGAAGTTGCGGCCCGCTGAGTCGAGCCAGAAGTGCGGGTTATGGGTTTTCGCGGTGAAATCCGGGCCGGAGTTGTACGAGATGTGCCAGTGCGGCGGGTTGTCGGCATGCAGCGTGTTGTTGGTCTCGAACCCCATCAGCACGAACCGGTGCCCCTTCGCGGCGGCGACCGGGACGACGCCGGAGTCCCGCAGGATCGCGTGCGCGGCGATGAGCTGGTGGATCACCGACTTCACCGGGCCGGCCGGCCAGGGCACCGTCGTCCACGGGCCGGCGACGCGGTCGGGGTCGTTGTGCTCGATCCGCCAGTTCATGCCCGGCGAGATGTCGGGGAAGCTCCAGACCTGCAGCGTCGGCTGGTTCGCGTCGGCCGTCGCCTGTGTCATCGGCAGCGTGAAAGAGACGGTGTGCGGGTCGCGAAGGCCACGACGCACCTTCAGCCGGGTCTCCTGGTGGACGACGGCCTCCACGAGAGTGTCCGGCCAGCGGACGGTCACCTCGATGCCGTCGGTGTTCCGTGGGCCTCGCACGAAGGTGTAGTACTCCGCGCGGGAGGCCACGGAGTAGTTCGCGCCAGGCACGATCTCGTAGCCGGCAGGCAGGACGATCTCGGGCCGGCTGGGTTCGGCGGGCCGGCGACGTACGACGCGGAACGCCGCGTAGGCGGTGTCCGCCGCGCGGGCGGAGCCGGGCAGCGCCACCGCCAGGCCCACTGCGGGCACGCCGGCGAGTAGCGATCGACGGGACAACGATCCGGGCATGGGAACGTTCCTCTCGACTGCGACAGTTCGGGGGTCTTTTCGCTGGTCCGGCGCGCCAGATTTGATCTTCGGCGCCGGGCCGACCCATGACAACGACCCGCCGGCGGAACGTCGGATGAAATGTCGGGGGCTGCCGGTCAGTGCCGATTTCCGAATGCGGGTGTGTGGCCGTGGAGGTACGAGAGGATGGGCGCATGGGTAACGTCACGGCCACCGCGGGGAAGACGTTCAGCGCGAGCCCGGAACGGGTGCTCGCCGCACTCTCCGACTACGACGGTACGCGCGCGAGGCTGCTCACCGAGCACTTCAGCGAGTACGAGGTGCGCGAGGGCGGTCAGGGTGCCGGCACCGTGGTGCACTGGAAGCTCGCCGCGACCAGCAAGCGCACGCGCGACTGCCTGATGTCGGTCAGCACGCCGCGAGGCGACACGCTGGTGGAGCGCGACTCCAACTCGACCATGGTGACGACGTGGACCGTGTCGCCGGCGGGCGAGGGTGCAGAGGTACGGATCGAGACGACCTGGGCCGGCGCGGGCGGCATCGGCGGGTTGTTCGAGCGCACCTTCGCGCCCAAGGGCCTGCGGCGCATCTACGACGAGCAGCTCGTCAAGCTGGAGACGGAACTCGCGAGCTGATCCCGTCCATCCCCGAGCAGATCAGCGCGACCACGCGGCTGCCGAGCCCGAGCACGACTAAATAGGCGGCGGTCCTACTGGCGGTTCGGCAGGCGTTTGTGGGAGTTTGCCGGGATGGTCGCTCCGCTCCCCGATGCGGCATCGCGCTCTGTACGGCCACGGCGTGCGGTCCTCACCGTCATCCTCGCATTGGTGCTCGTGGTGGGCGGATGCGGAGTGACGGGCGCCTGGTGGTTCGGGTCGTTCACCGACGACGGGCGGTTCGAGCGGGTGGACGCCTGCACCCTGTTGCCGCCGGGCGCGCTGCCCCGGCTCGTACGGGACCCGGTGCCCGATCGCGATGGTGAGTCGCACCCGCCGCGCACGGCCATCGGCTGGGGCGGGGGCGATCTGACCGCGGTCTGCAAATGGTCCAGTTCGGTCGCCGGCCGGGATGCTCCGTTCCGTACGGTCCGGTTGTACGCCGAGACCCGTACGGCCGATCCCCCGTACGAGAGCGCCCCCGAGCGCGCACGCGAGCTGTTCGCCGGCTGGCGGAGCAGAGCGGTTCCCGGGGCGGACGTGCGCGACGAGCCGGGCCTGGCCGAAGAGGGGTTCAGCCTGGTCGACCAGATGAGCATCCTGGTCGTGTTCGCTCGCATCGACGTCTACGACGTACACGTCAAGTTCCGGACGTCGAACCTGCTGGTCGACCTGTCCGCTCGTACTCACACCCGTCCGTCGGCGGAGCTCCGGGCGCGGCTGGTGGCGGTTGCCCACCAGGTGGCTGCGGGAATGCGGTGATACGCGTTATTGGTTTGCCAAACTGTCGGTGCCTCTGGCCATGATGTCTGGAGTACCGATACCAGCAGCCAACCGCCCGCTCGGGCGGCTTTTTGATGATTGGACCACCGCGTTGCCGACTCTCACCTCACCCAAGATGGCGGCCGATCCGCCGGAGACGCCAGGATCGGCGGGAGGGCTTGATCGCGGTGTGCTCGCCGTCGCTATGGTCGTCGTCCTCGGCGCGATCATGTCGATTCTGGACGTGACCGTCGTCAACGTCGCCATCAACCATCTCGCCGCGGAGTTCGACGCGCCGCTGTCCACCATCCAGTGGGTGGCCACCGGCTATACGCTCGCCCTCGCCACGGTCATCCCGGTCACCGGCTGGGCCTCGGCCCGGTTCGGCACCAAACGGCTCTACATGATCTCGATCGCGCTCTTTGTGATCGGATCGGCGCTGGCCGGTCTGGCCTGGTCGGCCGAATCGCTGATCGTCTTCCGGGTCCTGCAGGGCCTGGGCGGCGGGATGATCATGCCGGCCGGTATGACGATCCTCACTCAGGCCGCAGGCCCGAAGCGGGTCGGCCAGGTGATGAGCGTCGTCGGAATCCCGATGCTGCTCGGGCCGATCTGCGGGCCGATCCTGGGCGGCTGGCTGGTCGACGATGTCTCCTGGCGCTGGATCTTCTTCATAAACCTCCCGATCGGCGTCGTCGCGCTGTTCCTGGCCGCGAGGATCCTGGCGCGCGACACCCCGCAGCCGGGCGAACGCCTCGACGCCCTCGGCCTCGTGCTGTTGTCGCCGGGCCTGGCCTCGCTCATCTACGGCCTGGCCAAGGGCGCGCAGAAGAGCGATTTCAGTTCGCCCGAGGTTCTCATCACCACCATCGCGGGAGCGGTGCTGGTCGCCCTGTTCACGCTCCGCGCGTTGACCGCCGAGAACCCGCTGATCGACCTGCGACTGCTCAAGCGGCGCTCGGTCGCGGCGGCCTCGGGCACCATGGTGTTGTTCATGTGCGCGTTCATGGGCGCCATGCTCCTGCTGCCGCTGTACTACCAGATCGTGCGGCAGGAGAGCGCGTTGACGTCCGGTCTGCTGCTCGCCCCGCAGGGCCTCGGCGCGATGGTCACGATGCCGATCGGCGGCAAGCTCACCGACCGTATCGGCCCCGGCCGGGTCGTCCTGGTGGGCATGCTGGTCGTCGTGGGCTCGGTGGCGGGCTTCACCGCGCTTCTGGAGGCCGACACCTCGTACTGGATGCTCGGCGCGGTGCTGTTCGTCATGGGTATGGGCCTGGGCATGACGATGATGCCCACCATGGCCGCGGCGATTCAGACCCTCGCACACGACGAGGTGCCGAGGGCCAGCACCATGCTGAACATCATCCAGCAGGTGTCGGCCTCCGTCGGCACCGCGCTGCTGTCCGTACTGCTCGCCAACAACCTGGCGGACAAGCTCGGTGGCCCGAGCGGCGGTGGCCTCTCCGCCACCCAGAACGTCACACCCGAGATCATGCAGAAGATCGCGGGCCCGATGGCGGACGCCTTCCAGAGCACCTACTGGTGGGCGTTGGGCCTGCTCGCCCTGGCGTTCATCCCGGCGCTGCTGCTGCCGCGGCGCACGCCGGACGACCAGCCGGTCGACGCGCCCATGCCGATGCACTGAGCGTGCCGATGCACTGAGGTCGGTACTGAGCCGGGCCGGCGACACCGCGCGATCTCGCGTAGGTGTCGCCGGCCCGGCTTCGGTTCTGCGGGGAGCGGACCCACTCGTCTAGACGGTGGAGGCGGTGTCGGACGCCGCCGTGACGGGAGCGTCCCAGTCGATGGTGTAGCGCTGTTCCCAGCCCATGGTCTTCTCCATGTTCATGGCCTTGAACATGATCGGCATCATCACCGACATGGCCTTCCGTGCCACCGGGCCCGGCGTCTTGGCGTGGTTGATCTTAACGCCACGCGTGGTGATCTTCTCCACTCTGGCCCGGCGCAGTCGCTCGTACGCGGCGAACGCGGGCGACGGGCCGGGTAGGTCGCGCAGGCAGCGCGCCAGCTGGACCGCGCTCTCGATGGCCATCGACGCGCCCTGCCCGGTGCTGTTGGACGGCGCGTGCACCGCGTCGCCGACCAGCACCATCCGGCCGCGGTACCAGTGCGGCACCGGCGGCATGATGTGCAGCGCACCGACGACCTGCAGCGTCTCGGCGGTCGTGCGCCTGGCGAGCTCGTCGCCGGGGACATCGCCGGCGTAGGTCTCCCGCAGCGTGCGCAGCCAGTCGTCGGCGGGGATCGCCCGTGCCTCGTTCAAAGTCATGTACTTCTTCGAGGGCAGGTTGGCGCCCCACCCGATCCTGCCGTCGGGCCGCCGCCAGTACAGGTAATAGGCGCGCCTTCCGAAGGCGAAGGTCATGGTGTCGGCCGCCAGGTCGAGGTCGGCGTCGGCGTGGCCTTCGAAACCGAGCATGCCGGTATAGCCGGCGCCGGGCGCATTCGGGTCGATCAAGGTCCGGACGGTGGAGCGGACGCCGTCGGCCCCGACCAGGATGTCGGCGTCGGCGGTGGAGCCGTCGGCGAACCGGGCGGTGATGCCGGCCGGACCCTCGTCGACGCCCACCAGGCGTTTCCCGTACGCGAACCCCACACCCGCCGCGACCGCCCGGTCGTGCAGTGCCCGGTGGAGGTCGCCGCGTTCGACCATCTGCAGCGGCGGCAGGTCGGGGAGGCCCGGCAACTCGCTCGGCTTCCTGCCGCCCATCGACATCCTCGTATGCCGTATCGGGGTGGCGATGGAGCGCACCGCGTCGTCGGCGCCGACGACGCCCAGTGCGGCCAGGCCGTTCGGCGCGAGGGCGAGCGCGCCGCCGATGCCGTTCGACTCGGCGGGATAGGCCTCGTAGACGGTCGCTTCGATGCCCGCCTTGAGCAGAGCGGTCGCTGCGACGGGCCCGGCGATACCGCCGCCGATGACCAGTGCGGTTCGTACTTCGGACATGGCTGTCTCCTGTCGGGCATGCGTCGGCACCGGTCGCCGACGTGGGGATTCGCGGTGAGTGCGAACCGTGCCGCGCAGAGAACCCGGCTATCCTGCTGGTTGCCACCTCGTGGCCGAGTTCGTCGTGCACGGGCGCCGGTTCGAGGGGAGTCCCGGTGGCGGTGTTGCCGCACCACCACCGGGACCTCGTCTGGAACTGACCCTGTCTCTGACTGATCCCGTCTCTAACCGATCTGGGCTCAGTCCGGTGTCGCTCCCCTCTCGGCGAGATCGGCCATCTCTTCCGGAATCTCGCCGGTCGTATGCCAGGCCTGCCATGTGGCGAGGTCCGGGTGGGTGCCGGACGTCAGCTCGTCGAGCATCGAACGGACCCAGGCCGCCTCTGCCTCGAGAATCGTCAGGCTGTACTCGCTCTCGACGAGGAACAGCCGGGGGATCTCCTTGGCGTTCTCGGCGATCGAGGCCCGCTGGATGCTGATCGACTCATCGAGCCGGCCGAGCCGGGCCTGGAGGAGGGCGATCACCTCCTGCGGCGGCAGCACGACGAGTACCGAGAGGCCGGCCGCGAACTTCGGGTGTTCCGGTTCGGGAGAGGAGATCAACTCCCGCGTCCACTCGACCAGTTCTCGCCGGCCGGCCTCGGTGATCTGGTAGATCGTGCGTTCCGGGCGCGCACCCTGCCGGGTGCTCCCGATGGTCTCGAGCAGACCGTGCTTCTCCATGTTCTGCACGACGGTGTAGAGCGAGCCCCACTTGACGTTCATGTCCCGGTCTTTGCCGCGGGCACGCATGATCGATGCCATCTCGTAGCGGTGCATCGGCCGCTGCTGGACCGTGGCGAGCACGGCGAGCGCCAGCAGATTGTCGACCTTGCGCTTCCTGGCCATCGAATCACCGTCCAGTTACTCGTACACGAATATACGGCGACGAATAACTCCGCGCAAGTCCTGATCTCTCGCAATCCGAGTGACGTGCCAGCGTCGAACTGGCACAAAGCGGTCAGCAGTAAGAGCAGGTACGGGTAAACCGTCGCCATCCCCGGCCCGTCACCTCCGTGACACACCAAGGAAACGGGGGATTGGTTTGCGGTTCAACAGACCGGTAGCGATGATCGCGGCGTTGGGCGCCGCGACGCTTTCGGCGTCCGCGTTCAGCGCGGGTACGGCGGAGGCCTCTCCACGGGCGGCGCAGTGCGCCCCTCACGGCCCCGACTTCAACGGGGACCGCTGCGGCGACATCGTCGTCGCCGATCCGGACGCCACGGTGGCGGGCAGGCTGCGGGCCGGGCGGATCAACGTGCTCTACGGGAGCGAAGGCGGTGTTAGCGCGGGCGATCGTGGCCTGCTGGCCCAGGGACAGCCCGGCGTCGGCGACAGCCCGGAGGCCGACGACAGGTTCGGCGCCATCGTGCAGGCGGCGAACATCAACAACGACTCCTACGCCGATCTCGTGGTCGCAGTGCCCTCGGAGTCCGTCGGCACCGCCGACGACGCGGGCGTCATCCATGTGATCTTCGGGTCGGCCGGCGGGCTCGGCGGCGGACAAGTGGGCACCGTGCTGCGGCAGGGGGTCCACGGCATACCCGGCAGCTCCGAGGCGGGTGACAGGTTCGGTGCCGCTGCCGCCGTCAACCGGACCACCGGCGACTTCACCACCGCGCCCGCCGTGGCCTTCGGCGCGCCCGGCGAGGACGTGGGCAGCCTCGCCGACGCCGGCGCTGCGGGTGTCGTGACGTTCGACCCCGGTACCGGCGGGGTCACGAACGCCGTCAGGATCACGCAGGACAGTCCCGGCATCGGCGGTGGGTCGGAGGCCGGTGACAGGTTCGGTGCCGCGGTCGAGCTGTTCCAGGGCCCCGGCGGCTTCAGCTGTGGCGTCACCGGTGTGAAGGGCTTCACGCTGGTCGTCGGAGTGCCCGGCGAGGACCTGACCGGCGGACAGGACGCCGGCATGGTGCACCTGGCCAGGGACCTCAGCACGGACACCCCGCTGACGCAGGACTCGCCCGGGGTGGACGGCGCCCCGGAGGCCGGCGACCAGTTCGGTGCGAGCCTCGCCCTCGGCTCGTCCTGCGAGCACGACGGCCCATCGCACGTCAAGCTCCTGGTCGGCGTACCGGCCGAGGACCTCGGCACGGCCGCCGACGCCGGGATGGTGCACCTGTTCGCCACCGATGACGACGAGCTGCCGCTGCCTCAGCGGTGGAGCGTCAACCAGGACAGCGCCGATGTCGCCGATGCGGCGGAGGCGGGCGACCGGTTCGGCTCCGTGCTCGCGCTCGGTGGGCCGTGGCGGGACGGTCTCGGTGAGCCGTTGGTGGTCGGTATTCCGGACGAGGACATCGGCACCGTCAAGGACGCCGGCGGGGCGCAGGTCTTCGGCGACGAGGCCGGCACGCCCGGAACCGGTGACGTGTTCCTCTCCCAGTCGGACGTGGGCGAGGTGCCGCAGGCCACCGACCACTTCGGTGCCGCGCTCTCCAGCCGTTTCGACCATCTGCTGGTCGGTGCCCCGGACGACGTGACGTACAGCGTGGGCGCCGTTCACGGGATCGCATGGCCGAGCGTCTTCGGCACGTCCACCCCCGACCTGCTGTTCGTGCCCGGCAGGGACGAGATCCCCGCGGACGCGGCCCGCTTCGGGGCGGGGTTGGCCTGATCACTACGGCTACCCGGCCGGCTCGAACTCCACGTTCGGTCCGGCCGGGTGCGGGTCCACGCCTGAGCGCGAGAACTCATTCGCTGCGCAGCGCCGTCGCGGTTCGCAACCTGGACGCCCAGGTGGCCGGGATCAAGGCGCCGAGAGTCCCGATGACGATGCCGGCCGAAGCGAGCAGGACGAGGCTGAGCGGTCCGTACACCTGGAGATAGGCGTCCGGCAGAGTGATACCGCCGGTCGCGGCGGCCTTCGGCATGACGACGTGGTGCGCGACGACGCCGATGGCGATACCGATCAGCCCGCCGGCCAGCCCCAGGGCCACCATGGACGTGAGCACGACGGTCATGACCTGGCGTGGGGTCGTGCCCAGGGATTTCAGGATGCCGAAGTCGCGGGTGCGGTCCCGGGTGTTGAGGACCACGGTGTTGAAGACGCCGAGGGCCGACACGACCATCAGTCCGAGGGTGAGCATCATCATGAGACCGAGCACGACGTCGATCCCGCCGCTGTCCTGCGTGGAGATGGCGAGACTCTCGCCGAGTACCCGGTGAAGGGAGTGCACGTAGGCGTCGAGGCTCACCCCCTTCTTCAGCGCCATCTCGAAGTAGGTGGGTTGAAGGCCGGGCATGATCGCCGACATGGTCGCCCAGTCGGTGATGATCTGGTCCCTGCCCATGGCCTGACCGACGATCCGCAGAGCCGTCCGGCGACCCTCGAACTCGACGTTCACAGTGTCGCCCAGTCTCATTCCGCTGGACTTCAGGAACGGGCCGGTGACGACGACCTCGGCCGGATTCTGAAGCCATCGGCCCCGAGCCAGGTCATAGCCATGCCGTGCGTAGCCGTCCGGGTAGGCCTTCATATCGGTGGCATCGTTGATCCCGATCACGTGCACGGGCTGGACGGCGGCAGGGATCACCTGCTCGGTCCCCGGCAGGGCCCGCAGCCGCGCCTCGGCCTGTGCGGGGCTCAGCGCGGGACCGGGCTTCGGCCCCCCCTCCACGGCCGGGGGGATTCTGGCCGACAGAGCGGTGTCGACGGAGATCGCTGCGACGTCTCCTCTGTCCTGCCCCTCCACAATGGCGTCGACCGACCTGACCAGGCCGGAGGCGAAGGTCACCGCCGCGACTCCGAACGCGACGGCCGCCAGAGTGAGCGCGGTACGGCCGGGCCGGGCGAAGGGCAGGCCGAGGCCGAGACTGACCGGGCGGGGCAGCGACGTCCTGGCGAGCAGCCGCTGGACGCGCAGAGCCCTGCCTCTGCGCGGGGCGGCCCCCGCGCTCACGGCTTCGGCCGCGGAGAGCCTGCCCGCCCTGATCGCGGGGACCAACGAGGTGACCGCGACCAGGGCGCCGACGCCGGCGAGGGCGACCACGTCGACCCAGAGCGCGACGCCGGTCGCGGTGGGGATGTCGAGTGCGTCATCCATGCTCGACGTGATGAGCCTGGCGAGCAGATTGCCGGCGATGACACCGAATGAGCAGCCGATGACGCCGGGCACCGCGATCATCACGACATAGACGCCGGTCACCTGGGCGGGCGTGAACCCGAGTGCCTTCAGCACTCCGATATGGCGGTAGCCCGAGACCACCGCGCCACTGACCACGTTTCCGATGATCAGCACTGCCGCGATCAGGCCGAGCACCCCGAAGGTCATCAGGAAGGGGATGGCGGCCTTGGCGCCTTCCGTGGCATCGAGTCGGGCGATCCGATAGGACTGGCTGCCCGCCACGGCGCCTGGTGGCAGGTCCGCGGTTACCGCGGACACGCCGGTCGAGGAGTCCGCGAAGCGGTAGAGCATCTGGAAGCCACGCGGATCGAGTGCCTGAGCCTGTGCGGGTGTGACCCACCCGTCGGCGGCCTGAGTGATCGACCTGGCGACGCCGACGATGGTGAGCGGCGAGTGGCCTGGAATCGTTACTCGCTTGCCCACGCTTTCGCAGGAAGCGGAGCCACGACAGTGTAGGTGCGGGTCCTTCCCGATCACGATCTCGCCCGGCCCGCTCAGCCAGCGCCCCTCGACCAGCACGAGCCGATCGACCGGGCCGTTCTGATCCGCTCTCCCCACCACCGTGATCGGGCCGGGCCGCAGGCCGACGACGTTGGCGTCCTGTACGACCACACTGGCGAAGGGACCGGCGGAGGCGGTGACTCCTGGCCGGTGCGCGGTCGCGCTCAGCCGGTCCGCCGAGACCTTGTCCCCGTCGTACGACACGTTCAGATGCGCCCCCTGCAACCGGGCGAAGGCCTTGTCGTACGGCTTGTCCACCGTGGCGAGCAACCCGAGCGCCAGCACGATCGTGGCCGTCGAGACCATGACGACCACACCGATGATCAAGGTCTGCAGACGCCTTCTGCGCACGGCCGCGCGGGCGGCCCGCCAGGTCGCCCTCATCGGACGGCCTCGGTGACCCTGCCGTCGGCGAACTCGATGACGCGGTCGGTGCAGCGCGACGCGAGCTTCTCGTCGTGGGTGACCATCAGCAACGTCTGGCCGATCTGGTTGAGATCCTGGATCAGGTCCATCACCTGCTCGCCGGACCGGCTGTCGAGGGCCCCGGTGGGCTCGTCGGCGAGCAGCAGCGACGGGCGGTTCATGAGGGCCCGCGCGACACCGACCCGCTGCCGCTCACCCCCGCTGAGAACCGCCGGATAGGCGTTGCGGCGATCGGCGATGCCGAGTTCCTCGAAGAGTTCCATGGCTCGGGCCTGGGCCTGCTTGCGCGACGTCCCGATCAGCTGGGCGACCAGGATCACGTTCTCCAGCGCCGGGAGGTCGTCGAGCAGGTTGAAGAACTGGAACACCAT
Organism: Actinomadura sp. HBU206391; assembly: GCF_014323665.1. Taxonomy (GTDB): domain Bacteria; phylum Actinomycetota; class Actinomycetes; order Streptosporangiales; family Streptosporangiaceae; genus Actinomadura_C. The sequence continues at coordinate 264,829 of NZ_JABVEB010000001.1, forward strand.
GCCGATCCGGCGGCGCCGGAACTTGGCGAGCGCCGTCTCGTTCAGCGTGGACAGGTCCTCGCCCTGGAACACGACCGAGCCCGACGTCGGCCGGTCGAGCCCCGCCACCATGTTGAGCAGCGTCGACTTCCCGCTGCCTGAGGGCCCCATGACCGCGACGGCCTCGCCCTGCCGGATGTCCAGGGTGACGCCGGCCAGCGCGGTCGTATCCCCGTACTCCTTGCGCACGTTCGTGAGCTGCACCAGATGTTCCATGCCGCGAACGTTAGATCCACTCGCATGGGCGGGCCATCGGGCGCGGGGTGTAACTCCGCGCCGGTGTCATCCGCGTGATGTACGGTTCTCGCCCGCCGGAAGGATGCAGATCCGCCCGCCGACCGTCACGATGGGTGAATGCTGGTACGCCTGGTCTGCTCGGCCTACCTCGTGGCGATCGCCGGCGTCTCCTTCGCCGCCGCCGGCACCACGCTGCACCTGCCGGGTTGGACCGTCCCGTGGATCGTGGCCGCCGTGGTCACTCCCCTGTATCTCGCCGCCAGAATGCGTCGCGTGCGAACCCGGGAGCTCGGCGAACGGACCTGGCTGCTGGAGAAGGAACGCGAGACCGCGGCCCGGCTCGCCGTCGAAGGCGAACGAGCCCGGGTGGCGCGGGAACTCCATGACATCGTGAGCCACAGCGTGAGCGTGATGGTCGTCCAGGCCGGGGCCGCGCGCCACGCTCTCGAGGAAGGCGAGTCGACCGACGCCCTGGCCGCCGTTGAGAAGACCGGCCGCGACGCGATGACGGAGCTCAGGCACCTCCTGGGCGTGCTCGCTCCCGATCAGGAGGGCGCGGACGCACTGGCCCCCCAGCCCGGTCTGTCCCGCCTCGGCACGCTCGTCGACCGCATCGCCTTCGCCGGCCTGCCGGTCGAGGTCACGATCAACGGGGAGCCCACGCCGCTGCCGACCGGAATCGACGTCACCGCCTATCGGGTCGTCCAGGAGGCGCTCACCAACGCCCTCAAGCACGCGCCGGGTTCGCGGGCCGAGGTGATCGTCGGCTATGGCACCCGCAACCTGCGGATAGAGGTGCTCAACACCGGCTCGAACGCACCCGTGAACGAGGGCCAAGGCAGAGGCCTGATCGGCTTGCGCGAACGAGTGGCCCTGTACGGCGGGCACCTCGACGCCCGGCGCCGTTTCGGCGGCGGCTATCGCGTGCGAGCCCGGATCCCCATGGAGCGCCCATGACCCGAGTCGTGATCGTCGACGACCAGACCCTGGTCCGCACCGGCTTCCGGATGATCCTCACCAAAGGCGGCATCGAGGTCGCCGGTGAGGCCTGCGACGGGGCCGAGGCGGTGACACTCGTCCGGCGGCTGCGGCCCGACGTCGTTCTGATGGACATCCGGATGCCCGAGATGGACGGCCTGGAGGCCGCCCGCAGGATCCTCGAGCACGACCCCGGCTGCAAGTTGCTCATGCTGACGACCTTCGACCTCGACAAGTACGTCTACGCCGCGCTCGCCCTCGGAGCCAGCGGCTTCCTGCTCAAGGACGTCACCCCCGAGCACCTCGTGGCCTCCGTCCGGCTCGTCGCCACCGGCGACGCCCTCCTGGCCCCCTCGATCACCCGCAGGCTCGTCGAGCGCTTCGCCCGCGCCGACCGGGTCCCCGAGATCCACCGAGACCTGTCCTCGCTGACGCCGCGCGAACTGGAGGTCCTCCGGTTGCTGGGCCGAGGCATGTCCAATGCCGAACTGGCCGCCGAACTGCACCTCAGCGAGGCCACGGTGAAGACCCACCTGGCCCGGATCTTCGCGAAACTGAACCTGCGCGACCGGGTTCAGGCCGTCGTCGTCGCCTACGAGACCGGTCTCGTCGCCCCCGGCGAATGACCAGACGCATCTGGCGATCTTCGGAGGCGCGCGCGCAGGCCGTGTCGTCGTCAACTACCTCCGCCAGGCCATGGCCATCGCCTGACGGCGGTCGTCGGTGCTCAGTCGGGTACGGTTCGGAGCCCCTGGCAGATGACGGCGATGATCGGGTCCAGTGCGGCGCTTCCGCCGTCCCGCGACAGGCAGCCCGCCATCAGGGCCTTCACGTCGGCGTAGGCGACGTCCGCCCGGACCGCTCCCGCCTCCTGGGCGCATGCGAGCAGCTCGCGCAACCTACCGGTCACGTCGTATCCGGCGCGTACGGCGGTGGTCTCCAGGTCATAGCCGGCGCCCGCCAGGGCTTCGGCGAGTCCTCGGTGCGCCGCGCCCTCGCGGACGAGGGTGGCGAAGAACATGAAGAACGCGGTCCCCGGGTCCTCCGACTCGGCCAGTGCATCGGCCCGGATCGTGAGCTGTTCCATCCGGCTGAGCAGGATTGCCGCGAACAGCTCCTCCTTCGTGGGGAAGTGACGGCTCACGGTCCCGGTGCCCACGCCTGCGCGCCGGGCGATCTCGTGCACCGGCACTGACAGGCCTTCGGTGGCGAAGACCTCCGCCGCCACCTCCAGCACCCGGGCACGGTTGCGCCGGGCGTCGGCGCGCAGCGTCCGGCCGGGCTGCTCGTTCTCCATCGCTGAGCAGACCTCCCTGTGGCTGACAAGCGGGATGGGCGTCCCGTATATTGAAGAAGCGGGACGACCATCCCGACTTTACCGACTCCATGGGCTCCACGGACCGGAGGCGATACGCAATGAGCCACAACACGCCTGGGCGGCGGTGGACGGCCGCCGACATGCCCGACCAGCGGGGCCGAACGGTCGTGATCACTGGCGCCAACACCGGAATCGGCTTCGAGACGGCCCGGGCGTTCGCCCGGCACGGTGCCACGGTCGTGCTGGCCTGCCGAAACCCGGGCAAGGCGGCGGACGCCGCGGCCCGCATTCGCACCGACGCGTCGGAGGCGAAGCTCAGCACGCTGCAACTGGACCTGGCCTCCCTGGCGTCGGTCCATCGCGCCGCAGGGCGACTCCGGACCGAACACGCCCGAATCGATCTGCTCATCAACAACGCCGGCGGGATCAGGACGCGGTACGGCCGAACCGAGGACGGCTTCGAACTGACCCTCGCCACCAACCATCTCGGCCCGTTCGCGTTGACCGGGCTGGTACTGGACCGGTTGCTCGCGGTGCCCGGCTCGCGGGTCGTGACGGTCAGCAGCATCGGCCACCGGCGCGGCACCATCAACTTCGACGATCTCCAGTCCCAGCGCGGATACCGGTCTTCGACCGCCTATTTCCAGTCGAAGCTGGCGAACCTGATGTTCACCTACGAGTTGCAACGCCGGCTGACCGCAGCCGGAGCGCAGACCATCGCGGTCGCCGCCCACCCCGGCAACGCGCGCACCGAGTTCGGCCGGGAGATGAGCCCGTTCGTCAGAATCATGATGAGCCCGCGGCTGCGCATGTTCACCTGGTGGCTGATGCAGAGCCCGCCCATGGGCGCCCTGGCGGCGCTGCGCGCCGCGGTCGATCCGGACGCGAGCGGCGGTGACTACTACGGTCCGCCCGGCCGCGCCCAGTTCACCGGCTTCCCCACCCGCGTCGAGTCCAGCGCCCTGTCTCATGACGGTGAGGCGCAACGCCGCCTGTGGCGCGAGTCCGAGCGACTGACCGGCATCACCTACTCCACCGGGGAATCGGCAGGCAGGCAGGCGACACCGATCTGAGCAGGATTCGTCGTCGGCTACGAGACCGGTCTGATCGCCCCCGGCGATTGACGGGATGCGCAACACTTGCGCGGATGAGACCGGAACCTGAGGTATCTGAGTTCATCGTCGAGGTGGACCGTGACGTCGTGCTCGCCGCGCGCAGGAGGGCTGTACGAGCCAAGCGTTTCTCCGCCTGGTCAATGATGGTGTTCGGCGCAGTCTTCGTCACCTTGGCGATACTGTCTCGGGTCATGATCGTTTCGGTGGGGGACGGAACCGGATCGCTCGCCTGGCCGGTACTGCAGGGATTCGCGGGCCTGAGCCTGTTCGTCGGATCGTTGGCCGACTTCGTCGCCGCCCGGCGTCTACGCGAGCTCTGGAACGCCATGGACGTTCCGGCGGTCGCGATGCGGATGTCCGCCCAAGGCCTGCTTTGCAGCACCAGCAATCCGACGGATCAGCTGTTCCTACCCTGGCCTGTAGTCACCGGCTTCCAGCTGAAGAGGTGGCGTAGGCAACGGTTCCTGGTGCTCGGTCTCGCGCCGGGCGTGACCCCGAGCACTCCGGGTGTCTCCGGTCTGGATCACCCGGATGTGCAACGCGTCCTGCATCGCAAGGAGTTCGGCATCAAGGGGATCCGCTTCGCCGTGAGCACGCTCCGCCCGCCGATCGAGGAGATCGACCAGGCACTCGCCCACTTCACCCAGGGCAGGGTCCGAATCCATCCCTGATCATCCTTCGACCACCCGGCCGGCTCGATCCACGTTCGGTCCGGCCGGGTGGTCGAAATGTCAGAGAGTGGCCTGCGCCTGCCGGCGGCGGAACTCATCGAAGGGCGTGCGGTCGAACACGAACCGGTTGTGGACGATCTTTCCGTCGCGAACCGTGTAGAACTCGGCCGCCGGTGCGCTCTTGGCCGGGATCGTCTCGGCGTCGTACATGAGCACGGCCGTGCTGTCGTCTCCGAACGCGGCGATCATCTCCGCTCTGATCAGGAACCGCTCGGCGAAGGGCGCCAGGAACTCCCGGTACGCCTGGATGCCGTCGATCCGCCCCGCCGGGGCGTCGCACACGACGTCGTCAGCGATGTACCTCATCGCCGAGTCGAGGCCCTTGCCGGTCCACGCGCGGTGGTGGGCCAGCGCCTGCAAAGCTGGGCTGGTCATAGATGTCTCCTTCCGGTGGTGCCTGTTACGACACCGGCGATACCGCGGCGATGTTCACGGCGCACCGCCCGCACCCGGGTCCGCGCAGGAGCGCGACGTGGTCCGCCGCTTCGCCGAGGCCTTCAGCACCGACGACATCGACGCGCTGGTCGCTCTGCTCACCGACGACGCATGGCTGGCCATGCCCCCCGCTCCGCACGAATACCACGGGGTCACGGCGATCGCCTCGTTCCTACGGGCGAGCGCCACTTGGCGCGCCGGCCGGCGGCTACGGTTGCGCCCCACTCGCGCCAACGGGCAGCCGGCATTCGGTTGCCACCTCGCCGACGCCGTCGAACAACCCACCGGGATCATCGTGCTGACGCTCACCGGCGATCGCATCCACGGCATCACGCGGTTCCTTGACGCCCGGCTTCTGCACCATTTCGAACCATCGGCGACCTCGAGCTATCTACAGTAAAGCGAATGGACGATCCGGACGCGGCACTCGAAACGGCCGAGCGGCGGTTCAGGGAACTAACTGATCCGCGACGGTTCGAGGGGCTTCTCGACCACACCGAGCGCCATCTGGGACGGTTGCGCCACGCGGAGCCGCCGGACGCCATCGGCGGGCGCAACCGCGGGTTCGCCATCGCCTTCTACGATCACCCTGACCTCGACATGGTCTCGGCCGCCACGAACGGAGTGCGGTTCCAGCGGATCACCGCGCTGTTCCCCCAGGAGTACGTCTGCTCCGCCCGGCCCGGCCAGGAGACCGAGGCGGGCTACCTTCTCCACGTCGTCGCCGACCGGGTGGTGCAGAGCGGTGAGGGTCACGAATACGAAGGCGGCTACCTGAACGCCGAGCCGCTGATCCCTGACACCCAGATCTGTGGGCTGTTCGCGGAGCCGCATCCCTACGCCGACGAAGAGTTCAATCTCTTCCGCGATGACCAAGGCGAGATCGCCGTGGAGTTCATCACCCTCGTGCCGGTGACCCGGGCCGAGTTCGAGTTCCTGCGCGAACACGGGGACGAGGAGATGTTCGAGGTGTGGTCGGAGCGAGAGACCGACCTACTGGACATCTACCGGGCTTCCGCGGTCTGACTCAGAAACGACCCCGGAGGGCTGCTGCCTGTTGGAGCGACCCTGCGTCGGAGGGTGCAGGGTATTACGCAGGGCCGCCCACGAAGGGGTGGTCGAAGACGTACTTCTACGTGCCGTCAGGCTGGCGGCGTGCGACCTCGGACGTTCTTCCGCGCATATCGACCGGATTTCCGTCCTCATCGCTACCGCCGGTCAGATGGAAGTCGATGGATCCCATCGCGAGGTCACCGTTCCGCAGCCAGTAGCGCGGTTCGAAAGTGATCTTTCCGCGCAGGCCGACGAGCCAGCGCAGGTTCGACTCGATGGCGGCCGGACCGGAGACGGGCTCCGCGTCTGGGCTTGGCACGAGCACGGCGCCGGGCTCGTACAGGTCGAGCATCGCGGCGACGTCGCCGGCGTTGAGGGCTTCGGTCCAGCGAATGTTGATCTCTTCGGGGAGTCGTGCGACGGTCATGGGGTCCCTTTCGATTGCGGCGGTCAGGGTCGGTGGGGCCGCGGTCGAGCGTCTGCCCGAGACGGCGGTGGCGACACGGTGGTGTTCAGGCAGCCCGGCAGGGTGACTCCACATAGGCTTGGCGACGTCGGGCGCGTTGGCCGACGAATTCGGACGCACCTCGAAGCTGCTCGGGGGTCGGCTGACGAACCGGCTGGTCGGCCACGAGCTGTCGATGCCTCGCGCTCAGCTGCTCGTCGAGTCGATGAGATCCGGTCCGCTGCGGATCACCGAACTCGGCGGTCGCATCGGTATCAGTCAGGGCACGGTCTCCACCCTCGCCGAGGCTCTCGTCCGTGAGGGACTCCTCGAGCGTCGCGCGGATCCACGGGACGGGCGCGCCACCCAGGTGATCATCACTGAGGCCGGACGCCGGCGCGCCGCCGCGTGGCTGCACGATTACGAGATCGCGGCCGAGGAGGTGTTCTCGGCTCTTCCCGCAAAGCAGTGGTCCGCTCTGCTGGCGGCCCTCCGCACTCTCTCGGCCGGCGGGCCGGGCCCGGATGAGGAATGAGAGACGGCCCGCCATCTCCAGCACGCCGGCCGGGTGACGAGCGAGGAATGGCCGACGCCGCCATTCCTGCGCACAAGGAGCAAGACCGCCATCCAGGTCTTGTCCTCGGCCAGCGGATCGGCGATACTCGCGGAGCTATTGGAATCTTGTTCCAATAGCTTTCGCGCTTCTCTGCCTGTCCGCCGGCCCCGTTGGAGGACACCGTGCGTCGAAGCAGGGTCCTGACCGCCGTAGCGGTCATGGCGGTCGGTCTCGGCACCTCCGCGACGCCCGCCCATGCGGCCGAGGACCCGTACGGGCGCGTGCTGAGCATCCTGCCGCCCGGCCAGTCCGGCGGGATCAACGCCACCGACCTCGCGAAGGTGCTGCTCGGCGACCCCGTGGGCCGGGTGGCCGTCGACGGGAAGAACGCACCGAAGAACTTCGCCGACCAGCTGGAGATGCACGACGCGCTGGGCCGGCTCGGCCCCGGTGAGATCGCGAACGCCGACCTGACGAAGTACTACAAGGACGCGGGCTTCGAACCCGACCGGGTCGTCCGCCAGGCCAGGCCGAAGCCGGGCGTGACCATCCGGTGGGACTCCTACGGTGTGCCGTTCATCAAGGGTGCGACCCGTGCGGACGTCGCCTGGGGCGCCGGCTACGCGGGCACGATGGACCGGATGTTCCTGCAGGACGTACTGCGGCACGCGGGCGCCGCACGGTCGGCGGAGTTCCTCGGCGCGACCGAGGCCAACGTCGCCATGGACCAGGAACAACTGCGCACCGCGCCGTACACCGAGCAGGAGGCCGCCGACCAGATCACGACCGCGGCCGCTCGCTACGGCGCCGACGGGGCTGCACTGCTCCCCGTCGTGGACGCCTATCTCGCGGGCGTCAACGCCGCACAGGGCAGGCTGTGCCCGCTCGGCCTGCCCGTCGGAGTGGACTGCCCGGCGGAGTATGTCGCCTTGGGCAAGACGCCGAAGAGGTGGACCCGCGCCGACCTGACGTACGTCGCCTCGCTCGTCGGCGGCATCTTCGGCAAGGGCGGCGGCGGGGAGTACGCGAACGCGCTGTGGTTCCAGCGGCTGCGGCAGCGGTTCGGCGACGCCGAGGCCCGCAAGGTCTACGACGATCTGCGCGCCAAGAACGACCCGGAGGCGCCGACGACGGCCACCGTCACCTTCCCGTACGGCGGCAGCGGCGGCATCGATCCGGCGCGGCCCGGCGTGGCGCTGCCAGACCTCGACGGCCCGCAGGCACCGGGCACCGGCGCGACCGCCTCCGGCGACCTGCCGCGGCTGGACGACCTGCTCGGTAAAGGTAGGCGGCCCGCCCAGCCCGGCCGGTTGGACGTCCCCTTCGGCACGGTCGACCTGCGGCAGACGGCGAACGGGATGAGCAACGCGGCCCTGGTCGCGGCCGACCACACCCGCAGCGGCCACCCGGTGGCGGTGTTCGGCCCGCAGACCGGTTACTACACTCCCCAGCTGCTGACCGAGCAGGTCCTCGACGGGCCGGGCGTCAAGGCGCGCGGCGTGGCGTTCGCGGGGACCAACCTGGTCGTCCAGCTCGGCCGGGGCGTCGACTACGCGTGGTCGGCCACGAGCGCGAGCAGCGACATCGTCGACACCGTCGCCGAGCGGTTGTGCAACATGGACGGCTCGCCCGCCACCGTGAACTCGCAGGCGTACCTCAAGAACGGGGTCTGCACTCCGCTGGACTCGCGTACGCACACCGAGACGGCGCTGCCGAACCCGACCGCGCCCGGCCTGCCGAAGAGGCTGACGTTCCAGGTGCTCCGCACCCATCACGGCATCGTTCAGCTCCGTACGACCGCGGGGGGCACACCGGTGGCGATCGCGGCGCAGCGCAGCACCTACCGGCGCGAGGTCGACTCGATCATCGGCTTCGCCCGCGCCAACGACCCGGGCCACGTCCGTGACGCCGCCTCGTTCCAGCGGGCGATGGAGGGGGTCGACTACACGTTCAACTGGTTCTACGCCGACAGCCGCGACATCGCCTACTTCGGCTCGGGTCTGCTGCCCGAGCGCTCGGCCGAGGTGGACTTCGACCTGCCCCGCTGGGGCGACGCCCGCTATGACTGGCAGGGCTTCCTGCCGTTCGAGAGCCACGCCCGCCAGATCAACCCGCCGACCGGCCACCTGGTCAGCTGGAACAACAAGCAGGCGCCCGGCTTCTCGGCCGCCGACAGCGCCTGGGGCTACGGCCCGGTGTACCGCAGCCTGGCGCTGTCCGACCGGATCGCCGGTGCCCGCGACGTGACCCGCGAATCGCTCGCCGGTCTCGTGCAGGACGCGGCCACCGTCGACTCGAGGGCCCGCCACACGCTGCCGATGCTGCTCGACGCGCTCGGGGACGACCCGCAGGCCGCCGACGCGGCGGGGCTGCTCCGCGCCTGGCTGGCGGGCGGCGCGCACCGGGTGGACCGGGATCGCGACGGCTCGTACGACCACCAGGCGGCGATCGCGATCTTCGACGCGTGGTGGGAGGACGCGGCCAAGAGCACGCTGCGCGGCGGCCTCGGCTCGCTCGTCGACCAGCTGCCCCAGCGGCTCGACGACCACCCGCGGCAAGGACTCGGCTCGGCGTGGAACGGCGTCGCCTGGTACGGGTACGTCAGCAAGGACCTGCGGCAGCTGCTCGGACAGCCGGTGACGGGCGGGTGGCATCGCTCGTACTGCGGTGACGGCTCACTCGCCGCCTGCCGCCAGGACCTGCGGAGTTCTCTGTCCGCGGCGGTGTCGCGGCTGCTCCAGGCGCAGGGTGTGACGACCGCCGGTGCCCTGACCTATGACAAGCACACCGACGACATCCGCACGGTCACCGCCGGCGTCGTCGGCGTCCGTCCGATCGACTGGCAGAACCGGCCGACCTTCCAGCAGGTGGTGGCGTACACGGCGCAGCGTTCCTGATCAGGGTGCGACCAGGTCAGAGCAGGGGGGTGTAGGACGTCTCATAGACGGAGTCGCCCTCTTCGTGCCGGGCGATGGGCTGGAAATCCGGGACGGTGCGAGCAGCGCTGGACCGCAGACGCGCGAGGGCCTCTTCGGCGGTGGGAGGCACCACATCGAGCAGGGCGAGAAGCGCGGCGCGGTCGGCGGGGAAATCGGGATCGTCGTCGGTGATCTCCTTCTCCAGCTCCTCGACTGAATGGCCGCGGCCCAGCTCCTGCCAGTAGGGGTAAGCGGCGATCAGAGTGACGGCCTCGACCAGGTCGGAGGCGAACAGCGTGGCCCCGCCCTCGGAGTCGGTGTACAGCACCGGGCGTGGACCACCCGGCGCGCCGCACAGGAAGTAGGTGCCGCCGGCGCCGTCTCCCGCGATCGGTGTCAGCGGCAGGCCGGACGGGATCCTCAGCTCTTCGATCGGGTCGCGACGTGCGATGTCGAAGTCACCGGGCCACGCCAGCAGTCCGGCCAGATCAGGTTCGGCTTCGATGCGGCGGAGGAGATCATCACTAGCGGTCATGGGCGGACTCTAGCGCCACGACGAGCGCGCCGATGGTCGGTCAGAGACGGCCGGAGGGCCGGCGCCCGCCTTTGACGGCCACGACCTGCTCGGGGGTGAAAGGCGGGCTGAGCAGGTCATCGCGCTGGGCCTGGCAGCGGAACAGGTCGGCGATGTAGTGCATGCGGTCGGGCAGGTCCGACCAGTCCCGTGCACCGGTGCCGAGCAGGCTGTCGGTCGTCGGGTCGATCTCGCGGAGCAACGCCAGCAGTTCCGGGTCGGACAGCTGCGAGAGCACCGGCGGGAACTCGGCGGGCAGGTCCTGCCCCAGATAGAGCAGCTGACCGCTGGGCAGCGAGAGCGTCATCATGTGCTCGGTGACCGCGTGGCGGGCCACCGTGCGCGCATGGCGGGCCAGATGCTCGCAGGCGACGCGCAGCAGGCGCCGCCTGCCCGACAACGCCAAGATCGCCAGGCGGAGCCGCCGGCGCAGGCCGCCGCCCGGTAGGAGCAGATCGAGGAGCCGGCGCTCGACCTCGTCAGGATCGACGATGGGCGCCTCGAGGGCCGCGGTGATCTCCGGTTGCAGCCGGGTCTGCTCGTGCACGCCGATCTCGAGGTTGGCCAGGAGCAGCAGCTCGGCCAGGCGTTTCGGGTCCGAGGTGAACAGTGCCTGGTGGTATCGGGTGAAGGCCTGCCGGAGGTACCGCTGCCCCTCTGGCGGATCACCCGGCCGGAGCGCGGCGCAGAACTCCGCGATCTGATGCTCGCCGTCCGCCTGCTCTCCGGAGAAGGCGGCCAGGAAACGGGCGAACTCGCGGGCGATCTCCGCGAAGACCTTTCGGTTTCCCTCGGCGGCCGCGTCGCCCGCCGCATCGAGGCCGACGACCGCCGCGACCGTTTGGAGCACCAGCCGGTCGGCGTCGCGGCGGACGCGCCGGGGGATGATCCACCGCAGGCGCCGAACGACCAGCGCGGCGCAGTCCCGAGTGTCGGGAGAGGAACCCAGCAACCGTTCGAGGTGACGCGCCAGGTCCTCCTGCCGGATGGTCTGACCGGCCTGCTTGGACGCCCAGACCGCGAACGTGCACCAGTTCGCCGCTCGGCCGATGCGCGTGACCAGCGCTGTGGACAGCTCGTGGTAGCACTGTGTGATCTGCAGGTTGCGCACGACCGGATCGGTGTGCGCGGTGATCCGGTCGACCTCGGACATGGTGGGCACGCCTGCGCCCTGGGAGGCGGCCTCTGCCGGAGTGGTGCTCACGGGCGTCCGCAGCCGGCGTCGAAGTGCGCGTTGACGCTGAGCGCCATCCCCCACCTCACCATTCCCTCGAGGCCGCGATCTTTTCGCGGGAGGGACACGGCCGGCGCCTGTGGCTCACTCGTGGTCACCCCGCCGCATCGAGAGGATCTCCCGTCCCCTGTCCGCAGTGATCATCTCAGCGAGCACCGGATGGGCGAACAAGGCGACCGGGGCGATGTGGTCCTCGCTCACCGGGCGCCACAGCCTGATGGCCTCCCGCAGCTCCGGCCACGCGGCATCGGTGAGACGCCGCCGGGCCTCATGAACACCTCCGACGTCCTCGAAGGACAGGCCGGCTGCGATCCCGGGCGAGCTCCGCGGGGCGGTGACCGGGCCCTGCTGCCGGAACGCGGGGTCGGCGGTGAGGCGATCGATGATCTGATGCACCGCCGTGTCGAATTCGGGGTTTCCGAACGTGAGACGGGAGCCGGGGTCGCGGAGCCGCGCCTGATACTCGGCGATGAGCAGCTGCATCGATTCCCCTCCGCGCTGCATGAGTAGTTGCAGCGTGGCACGCTCGCGGCGGTGGGTGAGCCGGTCCTCGGTGAACAGCAGGGGCAGCAGTTCTTCGGTGAACAGCGGATCTTGCAGGAACTCGGCTGGGTCGTCGCGGTTGAGCACGATATGGCTCATGACCACGGTGTACCAGTTGCCGAGCATGGCCAGCATCTGAAAACGCAGCAGCCTGGCCCGGTCACGTCCGAAGCCCTCCGCCTCTTCCAGCACGGCCAGGGGTTCGTCGATCTCGCCGGCGAGTGCGGCGAGCCGCGCCTGTTCGACCCTGTCGTCCCAGTGATCCCGTGTCTGTCCCGCCGGTTTCCGGAGGGCGTGGAACGACGTGTACAGGTCGTACATCAGGTCGTGGAAGGAGCCGTGGCGTACCGGTCCCGTCCCAGACCACGAGGCGAGCTCGTAGGCGGCCCATTCGCCGCTCTCGTCCACGTCGTTCGGGTCGAGAAAGAGGACGCAGGCGTCACCCGTGAGGGAGATGCGCAGGGACCTTCCAAGGACGTCGCCGTCGTCCTCCTCGTCCTTGTCCGCGTATCCCCCGTACGCGTCGATCCAGTCGCGGTCGGCCGTGTCGCGCAGCCACTCGAGCTCGGCCGCGCCCGTGAGCCGGTCGATGAAGTCGCCCGCGTTGCGCCACCCGTTCGTCACCAGGAGGAATTCGCGCAGCGATGGTGGCAGCGAGTGGCCGAGCCGGGCCTCCGCGGCTGCGACCTCCTCGGCACTCGCCGGAGCGAAGCCGAGCCAGGCGTCCCGTATGACGTCCTCGTCCAGCGGCTCTTCCTTCTCGGGATCGTGCGTGGAGATCCACTCCTCGCTCCAGCGCTTCAAGAAGGGCTGCCACCGCTCGCGTTCCATCGACCGTTCCTCTGTGCTCGGTATCGCTGCGCCCACATCACCAGACGGGTACGACGTTTCGCATCGGCTCGGCGAGGTGACGGAAAGAACGGTTCTTGTCAGACTTTTCCGCAACGATGCGGCGGATGCCACCGACGACACGGCAGGGAAAGCGGCGGGTGTGGGTTCCGGCGGGCGAGCGCCGCATGGCGCGCGGATGGTCTCCTGCGGTTGCGTCCGACTCGCGCCAACGGACTTCTCCGTGTAACCCCTGCCGAGTGAACGAGCGAGTCATGCACATCGCTAATGCCGTCGAGCGGCTACAGGCCGTCACCCGTGTGGTCCTCGCGGACTTCGAGGGCAAGCGGGGCTACCCACCCGGCGAGAATCTGGTCGTCCCGGCCTCAGGGCCAGAGGACTTCTTGGCGGCCTAGCTGAGCGCCTGGGCCGTACGGATCAGGTTGATATGGGTGAACGCCTGAGGGAACCAGCCCAGCTGGCGCGCCTGGACGGGGTCGTACTCCTCGGCGAGCAGGCCGACGTCGTTGGTGAGGGTGAGCAGCCGCTCGAACAGCTCCATGGCCTCGTCCTTGCGCCCGATGAGCGCGAGCGATTCGGCCGGCCAGAAGACGCCTATCGCCTGCCACGCCGTACATGACCTGGAGGTCCTCCGGGCGGCCCGCGACGGCGCGGAGCAACCAGTCGCGGGTTCCGGGTGGTGCGATGGGCTCCACGCGAACACGAACGCCCGGCGTTGCCGTGCGGCGATCGGTGCCGGTGTGCCGGTCGCCCATGGGCCGTCGCGACCGACGAGGGCGGCTGATCGCGTGTCGCCGATGAGGGCATAGTCCTCGATCCGCACGTGGCCCACGCCACCCGCTGGGAGGCACGCCATCGCGGGCGGGTCTTCACCTGTTTGACCTGCGGAAACACCCCTGGTGTCGGTCTCCTGCGAGGTGTCCTCATCCGTTGGGCCGGCCCGTACGTCGGTGGGGTCGTCTAGCTTGGCGCCGTGGATCACGACGAGGGCCCGCTCGGCCCGAACCTGCGCGCCGCCATCAACGACGCGATGCTCCCCGTACGCGACCATCGAGGGCTGATGCCGCTTGACGAGGCGCGCACGCGTCTCTCCGGTCTGGCGGTCTTCCGGAAGGGCGAGGGGGCGCTCGTCGGCGGCAGGTTCGTGCTGGAGTCGGACATGACGTGGGCGGCGCTGCTCAGTCTCGAAGGCGCGGAGGAGTTCGTAGGCCACGCGCGGCGGCTGCGATGGGAGTTCCACGTTCGCGGCCGGGACAATCTCGCCCTCACCGAGCGCTATGGCGACGGCGTCCTGCCGTGGATCGCGGATCGGGTGGACCGCAACGGGATGCTGCACAACGTCCCCTGGTGCGTGCTGCCGTGCCTGCTGGCCTCGGGAGCCGAGCAGGCGTACGAAATCGCCGCCAGGGTCCGGGGTGTGACGGAATCGATCGACGGCGGCTTGTTCTCGCCTCACCATCAGGATGTCGAGGTCCTGTGCCAGTGGATCACCCGCCATCCGGAGCGGGGCCACCGGCTGCTCGCCGAGCGCGCGGCCGCGGAAGACGAGATCGCCCAGGAGACGATCCGTACGCTCCACAGCACCGACCCCCGGGGAACGACTCACCGGCTCACCGCCGCGGTCGGTGCGGCCGCGACCGAGGCGCTCCTCGACCGGCTCGCTCTGGTGACGCGGTCCCTGCCGGCCGCGATACAGGCCGCGCTCGATGCCGCTCCGCAGGTCGAGGCGCCGCCGAGCGATCCGCTCATGATCGCCGAGCTGGACGAGTACTCCGCGGACTTCGACTTCCCGATCTGGGACAACACCAATTATTTCTGTGCGGCGATGCGGATGACCGGGTTCATCAACCCGGGCGGCACCGACGGCCTGGTCTTCCAGTCGCTCGTGACCGGCCTCGGCGAGGAGAACGTACGGCTGGAGCTGCACAGGTTCGGCTTCGGGATGACATCGGGGACGATCTGGGACGCGGATTCCGAGATCCTCGATGAGGACGAGGCCGGGGAGATCCAGCGGGCCAGGAGCGCCGGCACCGTACGGCTGCCGAACGGTCACGCGCGGGTCGACCTCGCCCGGGATCCCGACTTCGGTGATCATCTCGGCCCGCTCGAGACCCTGATGCTGCGGCTCACCGATTCGCGTGAGCTGTGCGACCGTACGTTCCTGTCCGCCGAGCAGCTCAAGGAGCCATTGGGCCTGCCCGCCGAGGCCAGGCCGCTGTTCACGCTCGACGAATGGCGTCATCCGGGTGCCGGCGAGCCGGCGAGCGACTCCGAAGACCTCTGCCTCGCGGTCGAGGCGCTCCGGTCCCGCCGTGCAATCTCCGCGTCCCTCACCGGTACGTCCCGTGATGTTCCGCTGCGGGATCGCATCGGAATCATCGGCGGATGGGGAGAGGCCTGGTAGCGAACGCGGACGTCGTCCACCGGGAGACGTACGGCCTGATCACCGCCTACGCCGCGCGCCGATGTGACTCGCCGCAGGACGCGGCGGATGTCATGGCGGAGACCCTCACCATCGCCTGGCGGCGGGTGGAAGAGTTGCCCCCGGGCAGGAGGCCACGCTGTGGTTGTACGGCGTGGCGCGCAAGATGCTGGCGAATCATCGCCGTGGCCAGGTCCGCCGCCAGTCCCGCAGCGTCGAGCTCGACGCGGAGATGGCCGATACTACGCGGACTCTCCGGAGAGCCGGGCGGAGTTGATCACCATCGCCCAGGTGTTCCGGGCCCTCCCCGAGGACGACCGAGAGCTGCTGTCGATGGACGGTGGTCGCGGAGGGGCGATCTCGTACGCCAACTCCGCGGTCGAGGTCCGGCTCGAAGGTAAGGATTACGTCGCTCGCGTCAAAGACCCGTTCGCGGACCACGAGAAGTACAGCAGTGCGTTCAGAGCGGTCGGACTGAGCTCATCTGCCGAAGAGTTCGTCGGCGGATGTGGCGAGACCGGCACGGCGGAGCCATTCGTCGAGGAGGGTCAGGTCGGTGCAGGCCTGGATTCGATCACGGTCGTCTTGGGACAGTGGGATGCCTCGTGAGTCGAGCACTGTCAGGACGGCTTGGGCCTCGCCTTCCACGCGGCCTTCGGCGCGGCCTTCGGCGCGGAGCTGGGACACGTATTGGTTGGTCGTGGTCGACATGATGGCTCTCCATACCTGTCGGGCGGCGGTGTCCGCCAGCCCTGCCTCGGTGAACTCGGCGAGGAAGGCGGCGGTGCCGGTGTCGATGGTGTCCAATGCGGTGGCCAGCGCTTTCAGTATGCCATCGGGGTTGGCGTCACGGCTGTGCACCAGCGCGGAGAACACCGACAGCGTCACATCCCGGCTGGCCTGGGCCGGGTCGGTGACCGCGGGGACGTTGTCGGGTCCGAACACGATCGGCCGCACCAGCATGGTGGGCCATTCGGGCAGCCCGATCTCGATCAGGCCACGGGCCCATTCGGCGGTTTTGAGGTCGGAGCAGATCACCAAGAGTGTGACCTCGCAGGAGTACTTGGCCCGCACGTAGGCGATGTAGTAGGGCCAGGAGTAGAGCTTGTCGTCATCGGGGCCGGTCTGGCTTTCGATCAGGAAGGCGTGAGGGTCGTCGGGACCGGCGATCTCGGCCATCAGCAGGGTGTCCACCCGGCGTTCCACTGGGATGATCTCGGTCAGGTCGATGTTGAGGATCGAGACCGAGTGCGGGTTGGGCACGGGGATGTCGAGTAGCTGTCGAAGGGCGCGGGCGAACAGAGAAGTGTCCTCGTGGAAGATCCGGTGGAGGGCTTCGTGGGGGGAGCCTGTCACGAACAGAAAGTTACCATCTGTTGACAGAGCGTGCCCGACGGAGTTCATCGGTGTCCACGCCGATGGCGACCAGTAGCGTGGTGCACGGGTCGTCGGAATCCGCCAGCAGCGCGGTCAGCAGGTGGATGGTCCCGGTGGTCGGATCCTTGCGCTCAACCCCCGCGAAACAGATAGCAAGAATGAGATCTTGCATAAGTACCCATGAACGGGGATCTTGCAAATTGATGACCCTATGTAATTGTCCATCTTCGTAGAGCGGAAAAGTCGGTGAGAAACCCCACAAACGCCGCCCTATGTTTTGATTCACGGTGTGGCCAACGTACGGTCGAGGACTTGTGTGCGGTGCCGGGAGCAGCCGACGTCACGACGGCCGGTGCCGTGCCTGCCGGACATCCGCGCCTGCTGAGGCGGGCGGAGCTTTCGCGGTGTCCGGGGTCCCTGTTCCCGACCAAAGGATCTATTTGTGGGTGGCTCTGGCAAGCACCGGGCGAATTACCGGATCGGCTTGACGACGCGCGAGCAGATCGAGCTCGTGCTCGACGAACGCTGGCGGCCCCCCCGAGCTGAGGGCGGTGCGCGATGATCGATTACACCACGCTGCGCTCGCAAACCTACCGAGACGAGTTGGCGAACGTCGCTGCGGACACTCACGATGAGACCGGCCCGCAGCCGACCGTGCAGGAGATCGAGGCGGTTCTCGCTGATCTCGAGGCGCCAGGCCGAGGATGAGACGAGCGATGAGCGAGTTCCAGGTCGGTGACATCATCGACATCACCATCAAGGGCACGCGGATCGTCGGGACGCCCGACCACACGCTCCACTGAGCTCGGTACAGCCACCCGTTCCAGAAGGCATGCCGTACACCAGTCAGGCGAGCCCGCTGAACATCCGCCTCTTTGTCACGCCAGGCCGGTCGCGGAGCAGGTCCTGCACCCGGCCGGCCGGCGCGCTTCGTCGTACGCCATCTCGTGTCCTCGTACGGGTCCGGCATGTCACCGCGGGTGCGCAGAGGCGTACGGAGGCCGCGTGCCTGTACCCCGATGGCCTGCGCCGCCCGCGTCAGTAGGGGAACGGGATCGTGTGATCCGCAGGGGACCTCTGCGGGCGGCGCAGTCGCCGCTGGGCCCGGTCGAGTCGTGCTCTGTCGGCCACATCGCCCTCTTCCCGCTCGGCCCGGCGCTCGAGAATGCCCTCGACCCATATTCCGAGCGGCAGATCAGGAAATTTTTTCCAGGTCTTCGGCCGACGGGACGCAAGATGCCCTTCGGCCGCGTACGCCGCCGCGGCGTCGGGCCGGCCCATGGCGGCGAGTAGGTCCTGCCGAGCACGGTGCCGGTTCGCGCGGTTCACCTGCCGTTTCCTGGCGGGGACCGTCGTGCGTGCGGCCTTGTCGCTGTTGCCGTAGTTGGGGCGCCGATCCTTGGCGTAGCTGAGTCGTTTCTTCTCCTGTGGGGTCTTCCTTGGCATCACCACACTCCGTTTCCCCAGGCTGCCGTTGCGCGGAGGATACGACCCTTCCGAGAGCACGTCGACGGAATTTGCCGGCGAAGGTGCGGGAGTCAGCTGTGCCCGAAGACCCGCTGGACGGAGCCGAGACGCAGGAAGGCGGTTTCGCCGGTCGCGTCGTTCAGCGCGTCGTTGTCGGTGATCGCGTAAACCCGGCCGTCACCGCCGACGGTCAGGCCCTCGAGCTTCTCCTGGGTCCAGCCGTTCGTCGCCCGCAGGTCCGGCAGCACGTCATGCGCAAGGGTCTTGGGCAGCACCCGCAGCGGGCCCGGCGCCGCTGCGGTCCGCGGCATCTCGACGGTGTAGATCCTCTTGATCTTGGCGTTCGGGCCGTTCAGTTTGTCCCGCTCGATGACCGCGAGCCGGTCACCGACCACCGTGATCTCGGAGAGCCCGAGCCAGTCTCCCGGGGTGGTCGTGGTCTCCAACCGGTAGCCGTACCAGCTCCAGGTGCCGGTCGCCACGTCGTACCGCCCGATCCGGACGACGCCGGCCGGGTCGCCCGCGACCTCGCGCTGCAGCGCCGCCCAGACCGCCTCCCGGCCACGGGAGTCGGTGGTCGCGGTGACCCCCTCGAAGCCCTGCTTGGCGAGCCCGGCGGCGACGTCGGCGGGCAGCGCGACGACCTGCCGGGTGACCCCGCTGCTGTCCAGGCGGACCAGCTTGTTCTCCGCTCCGGTCGCCCCCTCGACCGAAAGCCAGAATCCGCCCTGCGGCCGGGCGAAGATGCCCTCGGCGTCGTAGCCGACCGGCTTGCCGGCCGCGTCCTTCACCGTCAGAGCCTTGTTGATCACGGCCGGCGAGGAGGCCGTGTCGATGGTGAGGATCCTGGTCGTCGAATAGGCCGCGTCGGTGGCGGCGTAGAGCTGGTGCGGCCTGCCACCTGCGGCCGAGAGCGCACCGAGCGCCCCCCAGCCGATCGGGGTGCCGTCGTGGCCTGAGGCCGAGACGATGCTCGGGAAGGCCGGCGTCGACTTGCCGAGCTTGAACAGCGATACCGAGGCACGCACCAAGGCGGTGGCGTCGTCCTCCTCGCTCGAGACCGCGAGCAGGTTCCGCGACGGGATCGGCAGCAACCCCTCGGGACCGTTGGTGGTGGCCAGCACCTGGCGGAAGACCGGCGCGGTCGGCTTGCTCAGGTCGTAGACGGCGACGAAGTTGCTCCGTTCCGAGCCGACGAAGGCGTAGGGAACACCGTTGAACCTGGCGATCGCGAGCCCCTCCGGCTCGGTGCCCTTCTTTTCCGCCCGGCCTTCGTTGTGCAGCCCGTACTTCACGGCGAGCCGCTCGTAGCTGTTGCCCGCGTCCCAGGCCACCCGGCCGGTCCGGCTGTCGAAGATCGACCAGCCCCGGGTGCCGCCGCGCCAGTCACCCTCGTTGGCGGTCGCCAGGTAGCGGTCGTCGATCCAGCCGGTCGCGTCCGGCTCACGCGGGGTGTCGGTGATCGAGCCGGTCAGGTCGATGACCCCGTCCTCGACCGTGTCGATGCCCTTCACCGACGCCGTACCCGTGCTGAAGGCCTTGGTGATCCTGCCGCTGGGCAGGTCCACCAGGACCATCCCGTTGTTCTCCTGCAGGGTCACGGCGAGCTGGTCACGGCCGTTGATCGACACGTACTCCGGCTCAGGGTCGGTCGGCTCGGTGATCCCGGCGGCGGCCAACGCCGGCAGCGCCTTACCGCCGGCGGTGGTGAGCGGTACGGGCCGGGTGCGCCACGACGCGGGCGACTTACCGGCCAGGTCGACGATCTGGACGAAGCCGGCCGGCGCCTGGGGCAGGTCCCCCTCCTCGCCGCCGGGCGGGGTGGCCTCCTCGTCGCGCTCGTTCTCGATCGCGATGGCCGCGTACCGCTTGCCCTTGCTGATCGCGAT
The DNA here is from genome assembly GCF_014323665.1 of Actinomadura sp. HBU206391. Classification (GTDB taxonomy): domain Bacteria; phylum Actinomycetota; class Actinomycetes; order Streptosporangiales; family Streptosporangiaceae; genus Actinomadura_C. Next base: position 285,009 of record NZ_JABVEB010000001.1, read on the forward strand.
GGAGTCGGGCTGGCCGCCCAGGTCGTAGCTCGCCACCCGCTTGCGGGTGCGCAGGGCGATGACGTCCAGGCGGCCGGACGGGTCGGTGTAGCTAGCGCTGGTGTTCACCACGACCAGGACGTACTCACCGACGACGGCGACGGAGGTCGGCTCGTCCTCGGCGTTGCCGAGCTCGACGAGGGAGAGGGTGCCGAGCCCGCGCGGGCGGCCCGCGTCGCTGATGTCGAGGAAGCCGATCCGCCGGGCCAACGCGTCGGTGTAGACCAGGGTGCGGCCGTCCTCGCTGACCGCCGAGATCTCGGCGACGGTCGCGGTGGCCGGGTCCTCGCCCGCCGGCCGGTTCTGGAAGACGGGGTAGGTGGCGGTGCGGTCGAACGCCAGGGCCGAATCGGGCCTCTGGTGTGCACTCGCCGTGCCCGCGCCGGCCAGGGTGCCGGCGGCGGTGGCCGCGGCGACGAGCGCCGCAAAAGTCCTCTTCGGGGGCATCTCTGCATCTCCATAACGTTTTGTCGAGCAGAGCGGATGATCGCAGCCGTTGGCGAGCGGGAACCGGCTCGTATGTGAACATCCAGCGAAGATCGCCTTGCGGATGCCCTGGTCATGGCCGATGAGCCGGCTCGTCGACCGATTCACCACACCCGGCCGGATGCGGGTGATGTTTCATCCGGCAGGTTCTCTTCGCCGTTCGGTCTTTAGCGCACGCTCGCCGACGAGATGGAGAAACAGATCACCTGACGCACGTTCGTATGTCCGATTGGACACACTCGCTGTCTTGCCCGCGTCGTATTCTCGTTAAGGCGAGCCCCGCGTGACTCGAGCAGGAAGGCCTCCGTAATGGCCAGCAGTAACCGCCGTACCGGCGTCGGAGTAACCGCCCAGGCGCATTACCCCGAGCTGTGGCCCACCGACTGGGCCCGCGTGGCCACCATCTCGGCGATGAGACTCACGGCCGTACTGGCCGTCTTGTGGCACGTGGGATTCCAGGCCATTGTAAGCATCGCAGGCGTGGTCATCGCCATAGATGCCATGTACCGGGCCCGCCGGCACGACCCTGTCCGTCAGACTGCTGTGCGACGTGGGATCTATAAGCCCTTTTGATATGTAGCAGGGTGAGACGGGACGATCGAGACAGTGACGTTGGCCTTGCCGACCAGACCGCAGTGAGGGGGCGCCGCCGGTTTTGCGCGGCTGCGCCGGTGAGCGCGTAAAGCGCATCTGGCGCTCCGCGGCCCGCTGGAGAGCTCGGGTGGACGGCTATCCGACGAGTGACTGGGTGCCGAGCGTGGTGAGCAGGGCGAGGCGTTCGGCGTCCTCGGTGCCGGGCTCGGCCGTGTAGATCATGATGCGCAGGTCGCTGCCCGCCACGGTCAAGATGTCGCAGTCCAGGGTCACCGGGCCCACGTTCGGGTGATCGATGGTCTTGTGTGCGGACTCGTGCCGGCCGACGGTGCCGGCGTCCCACAGTTCGGCGAACCGGTCGTTGCCCGCGTGCAGTTGCGCGACGAGCCGCCGTAGCCGCTGGTCGGCCGGATAACGGCCGGCGGCCGTGCGCAGGTCGGCGACGAGGGCGGTCTCGAACGCGCGCAGGGATTCGGGCGTGTGCCGGGTGCGGCCACCCGGGCCGAGAAAATGCCGCCACACGGCGTTGCGCTCGTCGCCGCGCCATCCGGACGGATCGCCCATCAATGCCGCGTACGGAGGGTTGGCCATGAGCAGCGTCCAGGACGCGTCATAAACCCCGACGGGTGTGCCGGTCATGCGGTCCAGCAGCCGCTGGACGCTGGGGGTGAGGTAAGCCGGAACGGTCTCCGGGCCCGGTGGCGCCAGCCCGGCCAGCCGGAACAGGTGTGCGCGCTCGGTTCCCGACAGCCGCAGGGCCCTGGCCAGGGCTTCGACGATCTGTGCCGACGGATTGGAGGCGCGGCCCTGCTCGAGACGGGTCACGTAGTCGACCGAGATCCCGGCCAGCAGGGCGAGCTCCTCCCGCCGGAGTCCGGGCGCGCGTCGCTGCCCGCCCGTGGGCAGCCCGGCGGCCTCGGGCAGGACCCGGTCGCGCCAGCGGCGGACCGCCCGCCCGAATTCCCTCGTCGCCATGCTCCCAGTGTGCAGCCGCCGGTCCCGGATCTGCCTGGTACGGCTGGTCCCAGGAAGCCGCGACGACTGGCTGACCGCCCGACCCGGCCGCAACCTGGAGCCATGACGACAACACTCATCACCGGAGCGAACAAGGGTCTGGGTTTCGAGACCGCTCGCCGGCTCATCGCGGCGGGGCACACCGTCTACGTCGGCAGCCGGGACGCCGAACGAGGGCGCCGGGCCGCCGAACGGCTGGACGCGCGCATGGTCCTCATCGACGTCACCGACGACGCCTCCGTCGCCGCCGCGGCCAAGACCATCGAAGCCGACGGCGGACTGGACGTGCTGGTCAACAATGCCGGCATCGAAGAGCGGAGACCGGACAACGGCGTGATCGGCGCCGCGGACGTCACCGCCGACATGATGCGTGAGACATTCGAGACGAACGTCTTCGGCATGGTGCGCGTCACGCACGCGTTCCTGCCGCTGCTGCGGCGATCCGCGGCCCCCGTCATCGTCAACGTCAGCAGCGGCCTGGCCTCGATCACGCGGGTGAGCGAACCCGGCACCCCGACGTACGCCTACCCCGGCGTCGCCTATCCGGCCTCGAAGACCACGGTCAACATGATCACCGTGCAGTACGCGAAGGCGTTCCCGAACATGCGGATCAACGCGGTCGAACCCGGCTACACCAAGACCGACCTGAACGGGAACACCGGCATCCAGACCGTCGAGCAGGGCGCAGAGATCATCGTCCGGATGGCGCGGCTCGGCCCCGACGGCCCGACCGGGGGCTTCTTCGATGCGGAAGGCCCCCTGCCGTGGTGACCGAGGCGGCGTGGTGGCACGGTCCCTGACCGGTTCGCCGCCGCGTCCGCTTCCCCCCGAACAGGCATGTAGCAGCGCAGTGATGTCTCAAGGTTCCGCGCCAGATTCGCCGGAATTGTAGATTTGGCTCGATGCGACGAGTGGAGAGAATCGGCGGCGTACTGGTCCTGCTCGTCATCGGTACCTTCTTCATCGCCCTCGGCAGCCTGGACCGCGCGGACAAGTCCGCCAGCGTTCTCGGCGTCTTCATCAGCCTGATCGGCCTGGGCATCGGAATCGTGAGCTGGCGCGCAGCGCGTGGTGGTCTGGACCTTGACGCGGCGGCGCGTTCTCTCGCCGTCGAAGTGCGTGCACAGTGGGCGGCCGAAGAAGCCAGGATCGGGTCACTGTCCAGGCCGGTCCCGCTGCCCGTCCGGTGGTCCAGCACCGGACGGCCGGTGCAGGCTCCGCCGGAGGCCGTGCTCGGCCGGAACGTGACGGGCGCGCGTCCGGTCCGTCTTCGGCTGCGCGGCGACGTCGGCCGGATCGTCGAAGCCTTCCGGGCCCTCCCCCGGAGGCAACTCGTCGTCCTGGGGAAGCCGGGATCGGGCAAGACAGTCCTGGCGATGCAGCTTCTCCTCGATCTGCTGAAGGGACCGCAGGAGAACGAGCCCGTACCGGTCCTGCTCCCGTTGTCGTCCTGGAATCCCGAAGTACCCCTTCTCGACTGGATGACGCGCCGTATCCGGGCCGACCATCCGACGCTCACCGAGGACGTCATCTCCCGGCTGCTCACCACCGAGAGGGTGATGCCGATCCTCGACGGCCTGGACGAACTCGCCCCTCACCTGCACGCGAAGGCCATCGACGCCATCGACCGCGCCGTGACCACCGGCCCACTGGTGCTGACCTGCCGTGGCGACGAGTATGAGACGGCCGTGACGTCCACTGGCGCGTTCCTCAGCCGCGCCGCCGTCATCGAACTCAAGCCCATCAAGGCCACCGAGGTCATCGACTTCCTCGACCTCACCCATATCCCGGAAGACGACCGCTGGAATCCGGTTCGCGCCCACCTGCGCGCCCATTCCGACGGCCCTCTCGCCGAGGCCCTGTCGACCCCGCTCATGGCCGACCTGGCCCGCACCGTGTACGAACGCCGTCCCGCCGATCCCGCCGAGCTGCTGGACTTCACAGACCGTGCCGCGGTCGAGGACCACCTCCTCGATGCCTTCATCCCCGCCGTCTATGCCTCCGGCCACCCCCGTCGTGCGCGCCGCTGGCTCACCTACTTGGCGGAGAACATGGCCGCACACGGCACCCGCGACCTGTCCTGGTGGCAGTTCCGGTCCCAGGTCGTCGCCCTGACCGTCGCGGTGTTGTTCTGCGCCATGGGCTGGTGGTTCCTGCGCCTGTTGTTCGCGCCGCCGCTGGCCGCGCCCGGTGCGCTCGGGATGGCGGGCCTCGGCTACTTCGTCGTCAAAGACGGCGTCTGGGCCGAAATTCACCGACCGGACCCGCGAGCGATCGACCCGCTCGGCATGTTGCGTCGCCAGCGCCTGACGGCCATCGGTTCGGCGTTGCTGGCCGGGCTCGGAGTCGGACTCGTCATCGCCGCGGTGGTGACGGTCGTCTTCGCCGCGAGCAGCCGCTCGGCGGGGCTGTACGCGGCCGTTTTCGGTTCGGTCTTCATGGCCGTGTCCGCTGTGAACACGCCCTGGGGGACCTTCCTGCTTTCGCGCCTCAGGCTGGCGGCGACGAGACGACTCCCCCTGCGGTTCACCCGGTTCATCGCTGATGCTCACGAACGCGGCGTTCTCCGGCAGGCCGGAACGGTTTACCAGTTCCGGCACGCCCGGTTCCAGGACCGGCTGGCACCCCTTCGGCCTCGTCCCCAGCAGCCCGAGGGCGCACTGGACAGGGCGGAGGGTTTCTGGGGGCGCCAGGCCGGTCTGGTCGTAGCGGTCGCGTTGCCCGCGATGGTCCTCTTCGCCGTCCCCCAGGGGTACCGTCTCGACTACCACTCCGGAGCCGAACCACGTCATTACACTGCCGCGGACAATCCCCGCTGCATGGGTCCTGAATCGCTGAACTGCGGATTCGCGTTCGTCTGGGAGCTGCCGCCCGGCGCCGTCGTCACCACCACGTTGAAGGTCTCGAAAGGCCTCACCGAGCAGCCCGTCGTCGGTTTCCGCGGCACCATCGCAGCCGAAGGGTGCCAAGGGGCGGCGGTCGGGCTCACACTCGCGGGTGCCGGATCCGCCTCGGTCACCAGCAGCCGGTTCGGGGAGGCCCCACTCAAGGACCTCGCTCGGGGAATCGCCTCCAAGCCGACACGGCTGACGTTCACCCTCCGCAGGCTCGACAGCCGCCCCTGCACGGCCCGCCTGTTCTGGGACGGTGAAGGCCTCTCCTACGATTTCGCCTTCAAGCTCAAGCACAGACTCCGCGGTGATCGCCCCGCGGCCGAATGAGGCGCTGGAACACGCCAGGGCCGGGCGCCATCGCTTGGGCGCCCGGCCCTACCGAATGCCGTGGCCGTGGGGGTGGGTTTCGCGGCCGTCGGGGCCTTACTTGAAGGCGGGCATCAGCTCGTCGTGGATCAGGCGGAGCTGGCCGTCCACGTCCGGGACACCCTCCAGGTCGCGGCCGGTGAAGGACTTGACCAGGGCGGCGTCGGTGATCGCGCAGATCATGTGGTTGACGCCGGTCGGGGCGATGTCGGTCTCGATCTTGGCGCGCACCTCGTCGGGGGTGCCGGCGATCGACAGCTTCTCGGTGATCTCGGGGGTGGTCAGCTCGATCGCCTTGGCCAGGTCACCGTTGCCGATGGCCTGGATGATCGGGGTCATGTCCGCCGGGTCGACGCCGTTGCGCTCCAGCTGCTCGGCCGGCATCGCCGAGGCGTACAGGCCGACCATGCTGCGGGCCGCCTCCTTGGCCGCGGTCGAGTCGGGGCCGACCGCGAAGACGACCCAGGCGCCGATGTCGAGCGACCGCCAGTCCTTGCCCGCGCGCTCGGCGCCGATCTTGAAGTGCTTGACCGCGTACTCGTACGCGCCGCGCGAGTAGCTGAGCGCGTGGTGGACGCCGTCGGACAGCTCACCGGCCGCCTCGAACGACTTGGGCCCTCGCATCGCACCGATCTTGACCGGCAGGTGCTCCTGGACGGGACGGGCGAAGGTGAACAGGCCGTCGTAGGAGTAGAACTCGCCGTCGCGGGTGATGGCACCCTCGTCCAGCAGGGTCCGGACGACCGCGGTGGCCTCCTTGACCCGGGTGAGCGGCTTGGTCTTCGTCCAGTCGATCTTGTACTGGGCGAGCACGCCGAAGTTGCCGGAGCCCAGGACGACCTCGGCGCGGCCGCCGGTCAGCTCGTCCAGCGTCGCGGCGGCCTGCGCGATCAGCGAGGGCTCGCGCAGGGTCACCGCCGAGACGGACGGGCCCAGGCGGACCTGGGAGGTGTTCGCGGCGGCGGCGGCGAACAGCAGCCACAGGTCCTTGTGCCACGGCTCGTCGGCCGCGTACACCGCGTAGAACCCGAGCTCGTCGGCGAGCTTGATGGAGGCCAGCGAGTCCGCGACGGGGTAGTCAGGAAGCATGGCGTAGCTGAACTTCACGAAACGTCTCCTTATGGTGTGCGCTCTTGCACACGGTCTGGGGATGTGTGGAGATCAGTGGTGCTGCGGTCTGGTTTGGGCGTCCCCTTCCTGCTCGTTCCCTGCCTGATCGCTGCCCAGGTCTGGGTCCAGCGTGTAAAGGTGGAGATCCAGGCAGTGGGAGATTCGCGGTGCTCGCACTGAAGTGATCTCAGGGAGAGTGATCCGGACAATCAGCCATTCCAGTTGTCGAGTTGCGTGGATCGGATAGGCACTCGGACAAACCACGGGTGCTGGAACAGGCGTGGATCCTCCGAGTAGAAGAGGTTTCACCACCAGATCTTCTTGACCGGAACGCTGAACGTGATCACCAATCGTGCCACGCCGGATGGATTCCCACTGTGGATCTCCTGAAGTCGCCCCGGTTCGATGGACACATCAGGGCCGCTGCCTCGCGCAAGATCTTCTCTCGGCACGTGCCGTCATGCCGCCCGCTCACGGCCATACCGTGCAGGGCTAGGGCGGTGCGCGGACCGAAAATCCTTGGCGATCCGTATGCCCGGTCGGCACACTCCTGGGCTATGGGGAGCGACATACACGGCTTCGTGGAGTGCCGCGCCACCTACCGGATGCTCGATGATGACGACGACGTCGGCTGGGAGGCGGGGATCGAGCTGCCTGTACAGCAGCCGCCAGTACGACGCGGAAGTGGCGCGGGTCGACTGGGACGAGCCCGCCGAAGAGGTGGACGAGCGCGTGCACGAGTTCGCGCTCAAGCCTGGTCGAGGCTGGGTTCTGGTCGGCAAGTCGTTCCGCGATCGGGGCGGCCGGTCCGGGGGTGACGAGTGGCGGGTGGGCGACGAGCTCTACCGCGTCGTGCGGATGACACAAAGGGACGCCGTGCCGGAACACGGCGAGTGGGCGCCGGTCTGGACCGTCATGAGGGCCCTTGCCGGCGTCCACGGTGACGGATGTCCGGCTCGTCGTGTGGTTCGACTGTTAGGGCCGGTTGCGTCCACCGAGGTGCATGTCGCCCGGCAGGATCGATGCCGGTAAGCGAATGTCTCGTTTATTCAACGGAGACTCGGCGCCGTTTGGTGGGTGCGAGCGATATCGCCTGAGCGCAGCATGGGTGGATACAGCAACCGGGCCGTGCCTCGGCGGTAGACGGCGGCGGGCCGGCCGGTCTCTGGTGTGCGGCGCTCACCGGTGGGTTCGAGGAAGTGCTCGGCGCGCGTCACCTTTCGCCGGAAGTTACTCGGGTCGAGAGGGATTCCCCAGATCACCTCATAGATCTTGCGCAGGTCGCTGACGGTGAACGGCTCTGGGCAGAACACGGCGGCGATCGTTGTGTACTCGAGCTGCGACCTGGCGCGCTCCAGCGCCTCCTGCAAGATTTTGAAGTGATCGAACGCCAGGTCGATGCGACCATCGAGGATCGAACTGACCGACGTCCAGCTCGCGTTGCGTGCGTCTGATCCGGCCAATGGGGCAGGCAGGTCCGGGCCGAGTGCGAGATAGGCGACGGTGATGACCCGACCGCGGGGGTCTCGGTCGGGATCGCCATAGGTGCGCAGCTGCTCAAGATGCAGGCGCCTTCCGTCGAGGCCGGTCTCTTCGCCGAGTTCGCGTAGTGCGGCCTGATCCAAGGTCTCGGCCTCCCGTATGTATCCACCGGGCAGTGCGGGCCGGCCCAGATATGGCTCCTTTCCCCGTTCGACGAGCAGCACCTGCAGGTCATCGCCGCGTACCGTCAAGATCACCAGATCCACCGTTACCGCCACGGGGCGGACCTGACCTGCGCTGATGTCATTCGTCATCGCGTCACCCTACTAAAGGTCCCCTTGACCTGAACTCCAGCGCGACTTAAAGTCATTCCTACCTAAACCAGCGCTGGGAGCGACATGGGCAACTCTCCCTTCTCGTTCATCAAGGATCTCCGGCCGATCGATCGCACCGGGGAGGCCACCCGCCACCTGTGCGCCGGGATGTACCTGGAGCGGGAGTTCCGCAACACCGTCATCCGCCGCGTCCACAACGATCCGTATCGCAGCGTCGCTCCCTCCTATGGGTTCGACCTCGTGCCCGTGGTGCACCACGCTTGGCGTGCCTGGAGGTTCGAGACCGCTCAGGACATGATCGTCCTGTCGCTCGTCGTCTCGGCCTGCGTGCTCAACCCGTCGGTTGCTGTCACCGCCATCTGCTGCCTCGGGCTTTGGCATTTCGTTCGGCAGTTGCTCCGGAACGGCCTGGTCGTGCTGAAGTTCAAGGCGCGGAACGCATCCGATCGGTGGCTGAACCGAGAGGGAGGTCGCCGTGAAATCGCGAGCGCGGAAGAACACTTCCGGCTGCTCCGGAGCAACGCATTCCGTTGCGTCGTCTTGATCGCGTTACCTCCGCTGAGTATGGGTGCGCAGGACGCTTCGTCACACCAGGTGATGTGGTCCACGGCGGCCCTTCTGGTGCTCATCGCCGGCGTCGTGATCGGCGCGCGGATGTATCGGCTACGAGCCTTGGAAGAGTTGCGCGGAGCGATACCTCAGTTTCCCCCCGTGCTCAGCGACCGGCAGCGGCATATGCAGCGGCAGCAGGACGACCTCCTCGTCGTCTTCCACCGGCCCGAGCCGAAGCCGGAGACGGACGGACACCCACGAGCCTCTGGTGAGGATGAGACGCCGAAGCTCTTTGCGGGCAGCGGCAGGCTCATTCACCGCTGGCAGCCGCCGATGACGATTCAGCTTCTGAAATCCGGCGAAGGAAGCATCGCCGAGCGTGAGCACACCGAACCGCCGTTCAAGGCGCATGAACTCGTCGACCGCCTCAAACAAGTCATGAAGACCATCGGCCATACCGCCGATCCGGTCCGGCTTCCAGGCTTTCGGGTGAATGATCGCGTGTACGTCTCAGAGATCGATGCCGCGAGTGGCCGTGACAGAGCCCAGATAGAGGCGGGACGGAAAGACCTCAGCAAGATCATCAATGATCCGCACTGCGCGGCCCACCACTACCTGGAGGTGAGCGTCTCCAGCTCTGGAGAGCTCGTCACCACTGTCTTCTTGCGCGTGACGGTCAAGGGCCGGTCGCTCAGCCTCGACTTCGCGGCCTGCGCGCTGACACGTACGCCCAAGGATTTTCAGGTGTACGGCACGTTCCCGCAGGGTGGGCCAGGCGCGTTGCTTCGCTTCGTCATCCACATGTTGTCCGACCTCCCCGCTGAGGTCGGCCGGCTATGGCGGCTGTACGAGGGCCTTCCGCTGATGACCGGCGCCGTGCGGACCCGGAAAGCCGGGCCGGCAGGCCACCGGCCCATGTGCGGGACACAGCCGAGCATTCGTGAGGAGAAGTCCGCCACATGGAATGACGCGAAACTCGATCACCCGGTCATCTTCGACCAGATGAAAATCATCGAAATGCGCCTGCTCAAGGCCACCGAGGACTTCTTGAGAATCAAGAACGTGGACACCTCTGCCTTCAGTAAGCGCGCCGAGACCATCATCAACGCGAGCGTGTTGAACATGGGACAGATGGACGTCGTGGGCTCGGCCATCGGCGACAACGCACAGGTCAACCAGGGCGCCGCGCACGGTGCCCCCGAAGGAGCCCAAGCATGAACGAACAGCCCAAGGTCAGCGGAATTCTGAACTATGGCACCTCGAACGTGACGTCCTCGGCCGTTGGTGATCGCCCCGTGGTGAACATCGCGTCTCAGGGCACCGGAGATGAGTTCACGCACGATCGGCAGGACGGTGAGCGATGGGACGTCGGCGTCATCACGATCCTCCCCGTGGAGGCACAGGCCGTCCTACTCGCGCTCGGCCTACGGGAGGTCCAGGCCGGAGGGCTTCGTTTCTACGAAGGTGAGGTCGCGGCCCCCGGCCAACCGGTCAAGGTGGTCGCGACCCGGAGTCTCGGCCAGGGACAACGGTCGGCCATGGCGGCGTATGACAATCTGCGTCGGCACTATGACCCGAGGGTCGTCGTGCTTGCGGGCATCGGTGGCGGTACCCATCCTGAGGTGCAGCTTGGGGACGTCGTAGTGGCGACGCGGGTCGTCTACTACGACCTCCGGAAGTTGACGCCCGAGGGCACGCGGCACCGGGGCGAGGAGCGCGAGGCCCCGGCTGAAATCGGGCACGCCGTGAACTCTTTCTTCACCGACCACGACCCGGCCGAGTTCCCCACTGAGGATCCCGGCGGTACCAGTCGCCTCCTGTGCATGAGGAACGGTCCCATCGGCTCGGGAGAGGCCGTGATCGCGGACCGCGATGCTGAGACCCTCGAGTACCTGGCGCGGTTCAACGACAAGATCCTCGCGGTCGACATGGAGGCGGGCGGCCTGAGCCAGGCATGCCATGAACAGTCGGCCGGATCTGGGAAGTTGCACGGCTGGGCCGTCATTCGCGGCATCTCCGACAAAGCCGGCGCCGACAAGAACGACGACTATCACCGGATCGCGTCCTGGCATGCCGCGGTGGCTCTCCGGAAGTTGCTTCCGTATTTGCGGGTCAGTTCAAGGGTGAGCTGACGTACGGGGTCACGGACTCGATGACTTCGGTCGGTGAGGGCCAGGGAGTACTGGCGTTTGCGCGGGTCCTCCAGCGACACCTATAGCGTGTGCCGATGGGCGGGCCTGACCGCAGGGCGGTCGCGCTCCTGGCAGGCCAGTCGCTGATGGAGCATTCACCGCAGGAAATCTCCCATCGCGCCGAGCCGTCAAAGCCCCTACAGGCGGGTAAGAGAAATGCGGTGACTGGACATGGCTGAGAACCCCGAGGTGCTGTCGGCATACGTGGCCCATCTACGGCGGATCTGGGGCAGACACGGGTCACCGGGCGCGGAGCAGATCGCCGGCCGAACTCAGGGGCAGCTCTTCCCGATGTCAGCGCTCCAGGTCGAGGAGTGCCTGCGGGGTGAAACGATCCCCGAGAGTTCCCTGGAGCTCCACGTCTTGCTGTACGGGATCACGAATGGTTACGGGCGAGCATGGTCCAAGCGGCCCGAGGAGGCCGAACCCGAAGTCACGCCGGCGTTCCGACTATGGCGTGATGTCACGGGTGCGCCCGCGGAACCGGCCACCGCCCCGCAGCCCGCTGTGCACGACCACGACCCACAACCGTCCGCACGGGGCGTCGTGGAGATGGCCGTCGAAGTCGCCACCTACCTGGGGGCCGCCGGCATCGGCGGGATCATCGGCAACCGAGCCGACTCCGTCGTGACACGGACCGCCTCAAGGCTGTTCCAGTCCGTACGGGACCGCTGGCAGAGCCGAGGAGCGGATGGGCATCTCAGCGAAGAAGAAGCCGTCGACGCCGCCATCGCCGCCGCGCTCGCGCACGACTATCACTTGGAGTCCCTGCGGGTGACCAGTGCGGAAGAGCGGTCTGATGGTTCCTGGCGCGTGTCTTTGGCCGCACCCGGCCTTACTCTGCGTGTCTTGGTACCGACGGGCGATCTCGCCGAGGCCACCATCCTGATCATCCCCGAATGAGAGCCTTTCCCCCATGACGCTCGCGTGGATCAAGCTGAACTCGAATCGTTCGATCCAGTTGACCAGCTTGGAAGTCTTCCCCACTTATGGAGGGTTGCTGGCGGGTTACCCGAGTGCGCGGATCAACGATCGGCTGCTGGCCAGGCTGGCCAGGCCCCTCGAGGACGGGTCTCCGCCAGTGCATGTGATCACGCCGCCGCGCAGCCATCCCGGCACCAGATCCGAACGTCCGCCGCTCGGCCCGGAGGAACGATTGCCTGCGGTGTATTGCCGCGGGCACTTCCAGGCAAGCCCCATCGATAAGAAGCGCGACGACGGTTTCCTCGACTCTTTCCTGACAGTGGTCTGGTTCCAGGACGATCTGGCCGCCCCGATCGCCGATTTCGTGACGGCCGCCGTGGCCGACCTGGCGTGGGAGGGACTTGCGAAGGACTACGAGTTGTAGTTCGGCGGCCCCTGGCCAGCGGGGACCGCTCGTGCGTGCGGCTGCTGCTGGAACTGCGCAGTGAACTGGCGACGCTGCCCGCCGGGACGATCGTTCACCTCATCGCCTCTGATCCGGCGGCGCCGCTGGACCAGCCCGCCTGGTGCCACCTGACCGGCCATGCCTACCTCGGGCTCGTCCCTCCGCCGTACGGTGATGCGCCCGCCTATGCGCTGCGGGTCGCCGCGGCGCCGCGCGCCACCGCACCGGACTCGCCCTGGCGCCCGCAAGCCTGATCCGCCACCGGCCACATCGTGGGCGGCCAGAACCTTACGCCCGCGCTGATCGTTGGAGTCTCCGCTCCGTGTCATGCTCACCTCGAAGCGTACTGGCGAGGGCCGGAGGGCTTGATGGACCGACTGCGGGAAGTCGATCCATTGGCCGACAGGCTGCCTGCGGGGGTGGGCATCGTGCACGACGAGCGGCTCGTGGTCATCCCACGCAACATGCTCATCGCCGCGAAGCCCGATATCCCCGATGCTTGAGCGGCTTCTCGACCTGCGCGGCACGGAGCTCGGTCTCGATACCTATCTCGATGACTTCGAGTCCTGCTTCTGGCGGGTGACCGAGAGCTGGAAGCTGGAGCGGCAGCAGACCTTCAGTGAACCCGAGGTGCCCAGCTGGATGGCGATGGCCGAGGGCGACTGGGCGACGGCGCTCCGGCTCGCGGAGGACATGCGCCCATCGATCAAAGGGCTGCAACAGCGGCTCGACGACCATGGCATCACACAGAATCGGGTGCGGATCGTCGAGTGGCCACTGTCTCCGTACCTGTGGTGGGAACTTCATGTCCTGAGGATCCGGGCTGAGGAAGGTGAACGGATCAGGGTGCTCGACGCTGCGGCCGTTCGCCCGCTCGAGGAAGCCCGGGAGCTCCCCGAGGCTCTGGTTCTCGGAGGTCGAGTCGCCTACGTCATCAGATACGACGGGGTGGGCGTGCTTGACGGGGCTCGTAAGCTAACCGACGCTCAGACCATTGCGGCCTGCCATGAGGAGATAGCGGCGCTGCATCGTCAGGGCGAGGATCTGCTGAGCTTCTTTCCCCGGGAGGTAGCGCGGCTCTCACCGCCCGTCGTGTGAAGGTAAGAGAGCGAGCGATTGATGCCGGACGACGAGCGTCGGTGGTGGCATCGCGGCGCTGGTCGCCGCAGCATTGTCCGCTTGTTCGTCCTGGTCTTCGTCGTGCTGTCGGCGATGTTGGTCGGCCTGTCTCCCCTGGCCCTGGACTCCTTCGGCGGGAGCGCCACATCCTGGACGCGAGGGAGCGCTGATGCCTCATTTACGGGTCGCGGCGATGAGGCGGTGGGCGCCTTGGCGCAGCAGGTCGGCGGCGACCTGCGCGCCCAGCGACACCGGGTCGTCGGACGGTCCTCGGCCGTGTGAGCGGACCCACTGCGTGCCGTCCTGGTTGAACACCATGCCGAACAGGCTCAGCTGCCCGTCCGGGGTGTGCGCGTGCCCGGCGATGGGGCTGTTGCAGTGCCCGCGGAGCAGGTGCAGCATCGTGCGTTCGGCCGTGATGTGCCGGGTGGTGCCGGCGTCGTTGATCTCCTCCAGCAGTCGCATGATCGGCTCGTCGGCCGTACGTGCCTGCACGCCGATGACGGCCGCGCCGACGGCGGGGACCATCGCGAGGGTGTCCCCGTCCGCCCAGGTCGTGGGCAGTACCTCGGTGATCCGGTCGTCCAGGTCGATCCGCTGCAACCCGATGCGCGCCAGCAGGATCGCGTCGTACTCGCCCGCGTCGAGCTTCTTGATGCGGCTGTCGATGCCGCCGCGGATGCGCTCGATGTGCAGATCCGGACGATGCAGCGAGAGCTGCGCACGCCGTCGTACGGAAGAAGTGCCGACCTTGGCACCCGCCGGCAGCTCGGCCAGACCCCGCCCGTCACGGGAGATCACGACGTCATGTACGTCGCCGCGCCGCAGGTAGGCGCCGAACTCGGTGCCCTTCGGCAGCGGCACGTCACCGGGCACGTCCTTCATCGAGTGCACGGCGAGGTCGATCCCGCCGGAGACCAGCGCACGGTCGATCTCCTTGGTGAAATTGCCCTTACCGCCGAGCAGGGACAGGTCGCCGGTCCACAGATCGGCGGAGGTCTCGATCTCCACGATCTCGACGGGCAGGCCGGGAACGACCTGATCCAGCTGCGCGACCACGCGCTGCGTCTGCGCCTTGGCGAGCGGCGAGGTGCGTGTGCCGATCCGCAGCCGAGTGCCGGCCAGCCGGTCGGACAGCTCGCTCGTCATGGTGCCGGACGTCGTGGTCATCGCAGGTGTGCTCCGGTCGGCTGAGGGTCGGGTCATCGTGGTCGGCGCGGCCGTACGGTCTGGACGTCACTCACACTTAACTCCCTTCTACGCGGCAGCCCGCACCGGGGCATGCGGAAACCGAAGTCAGGCTGGTCACGCCGTGGGACACGGCTGCTACGACCCTTGTCCATGAAGTCCTTGGCATCGAAGTGAATCCAGCCTTTGGAGTGCGCAGCCTGAATGAGTAGATCCGGCTAGGCGCGATCGGCGCGTATTCGTTCGCCGTTCTGCTCGACTCGGTGCATTGAGAACCATCCGCACGCATCAGGTGCCGTGACTACTCCCGCCCTTTTGATCCTCATTTGTTACTTTCATGCCATACGCTGCCTAGCACCAATCGCGCCCCGCCAGTCACCGCATGTCGGCGGTCACGGGCGGGCGTTGCGCGTTCCTCTCAGCTCCCGGTCAGCCACCGGGTTTCTCCGTGGGAGTCAAGCACTGTGCGCACGCGCAGCATTTCGACCGCGACAGCGCTCGCGGTCCTCTTCGGTTCGACGGTACTGAGCGTCGCGGCGGCCCGGTCCGCCTCGGCGGCCTCCGCCGTCGTCGCCGTGCCCGGCGGCATCGTCGCGGACGGCGCCCTGAAGCGGGTCTTCGTCGGCGACCGCTCGGCCGGGAAGGTCCTCGCCGCCGACTACAGCGGCGCCCTCGTCGACTCGGTGAGCGGCGTCAGCGGGGTCTCCGGTTTGGCGCTGTCCGACGACGGCGCCACCCTGTATGCGGCCGCGGGGGGTAGCCACGAGATCGTGGCCCTCGACGCGGCCACGCTCGACGTCAAGGCCCGCTACGCCGTCGCCACCACCGAGGGCCCGCGCTACGTCGCCTTCGCCGGCGGCAAGGTCTGGTTCACGTACGGCGACCAGTGGGACGGTGACCTGGGCTCGGTGGACCCGGCGAGCGAAACCGACCCGGTGACCCTCGGGCGCTACCCCCAGGGGTACGGCGTCTGGGGCCCGGCGCTCCTCGACACCGACCCGTCCGCTCCGGGGCTGCTGGCCGTCGGTGAGACCGGCCTGTCCACGGACGCGATGGCCATCATCGACGTCTCCGGCGCAACCCCGCAGCCGGTCGCCTGGCACGAGGGCGACTACACGCTGAACAACGGCATCGGGGACATCGACCTGGTGCCCGGCGTCTCGGAGGTGCTGGTCAACGGCATGCAGCGGAACGCCTACGCGGACGGGAAGTTCACCGCCGCCGGGTCTTACCCCTCCGGGCACCGCGCCGACATCGCCGCGAACGGGCTCGTCGCCCAGATCTACGGCGGCAAGGTGGCGGTCTACCGGCCCAACGCCACCCAGCCGCTCCGTACCTACACCACCGGCACGTCCAGCACTGCCGCCGCCCTGACGTGGGCCCCGGACTCCTCACGCATCTTCGCCCTCGTGGGGACGAGCGGCGGCTACACGCTCCAGACGCTCACCGACCCGACCCTGAACGTCCCGACCCTGACGGTGAACGCCCCGGCGACGGCGGCCCGTGCCAAGTCGCTCACCGTGACGGGCAAGCTGTCGGCGACCGTGCCGCTGCCGAGCGGCGTCCCGCTCCAGGTCACCCGCACCGACCTGGAGTCACCGAATGGCAAGGCGCTGCCGTCCGTCACAGTGCGGGCGGACGGCACCTACAGCTTCACCGACACCCCGCCGGCCGGCGGAAACGTGAAGTACGCCGTCACCTACGCGGGCGACGCCGACCACACGGCCGTCTCCGCCTCCGACACCGTCGACGTCCCCCGCAGCGCCGTCACCCTGACGGTGAACAGGAACGGCGGCGTCTACGCGTACGGCACCGCGGTGAAGTTCACTGCGAACCTCGGCAAGACGTACAAGAACCGGACGCTGTCGCTCTACGCGGACACCGCGGGCGATGACAAGGGCAAGTACGTCGTCAAGACCGGCGCGGTCGACAGTAAGGGCAATCTGCCGGTCACCCTTACCGTGAGGCGCGACACCACTGTGAGCGCGAGCTTCTCCGGTGATGCCCGGACTGTCGCGAAGACGGCGACGAGCCGGGTGGGTGCGAGGGTCTGGGTGTCGCTGAGCGTCAGCCGCTACTACAAGAAGGCCACGGTCAGCGGGCGGACCCGGTACTACTTCAGGAAGAAGACCAACCCGCTCTTCACGACCACGATGACGCCCTATCCCGGGCGCTCGCAGCGGCTGCAGCTGCAGGTGTACTACAACGGCGCCTGGCGGTCGTCGGGATCCCAGTACTTCGCGCTCAACTCCGCGGGCAAGTCGGTGGTGCAACTGGTCGGCACGCATCAGGTCGGCTACGTGATGCGCGTGCGGCCGTGCTATCACGACGGCGCCTCGGGCGACGCCGTGAACGCGACCACGTACGGCTCCTGGCGGTACTACACCTTCACCAGCTGAGGCCGCCCGGGCCTCGCAGACCCGGGTCGTCCGATGACGCTGGGCCTCGGGTTACTTCGGAGGAGCACTCGTCCATGTGGCCTGACGCCTCATGGCCTGCCTATGGCATGAACGCCCCAGACCGTGTTCGGTTCTGGGGCGCTTTCCTGCGCCACACTGCTTGCAACGCGCGCAGCTCCTCGCGTGTGGAGCCGTGTGTGCGGATGGTGTGGAAGCCGGAGTCAGGCTGGTCACAATGTGGGACACGGCTGCTACGACTCACCACGATGACGCGTCCATATCGGAGCGGGTGAGCCGCTGCGCGAGGAACTCGCGAAGGTGCTGCCGTCGGGGTGGTGACGCGGCGGTGCGGGTGCCGGCCTCCGGGGGTGTGAGGTCGTCCGCGCACCGCCGCGCCATCTTCGGCCGTACGGGCCCGGGTCGCTGCTCCGGCGGGAGCTCGGGCCGTACGGCCTCGTCCGGGTCTTCCCCTGGCCCGGACGGTGGGGTGGGCTCGCCGCCTGGCGGGCCCACGATGAAGTGCCACATCACGCCCACGGCTACCGGCCTCCTTGGCCGGGGACGTCCTGGCCCTGTTCGGTGGCTGCCCTCGCCGCCTCGACGGCCGCCGCGTACTCGTGGATCCGTACGGCCTCTTCGACGACGTGGACGAGGTCGGCGATGGGCGTGCGTACGTATTCGCCCGGCTCGCCGGTGGGGTCGTGCCAGCGGAAGATCCCCGGCTCTTCGGCCCAGACGGTCAGGCCGGGGAGCGCGACGAGGGAGTGGCCGTTGCCGTGGTGGCACTGGAGCCTGGTGATGCCGCGGCTCGCGAGCTCGGCCAGCAGCGCCTGGGCGGCTTGGCACACCGGCAGTCGCGGGACCTGTTCGCACGGCACGTCTATCGGCACGCAGAACCAGGCGACCTTGCCCGGGATCAGCTGTGCGGCCAGGCGCGAGCGGGTCAGATGCCATCCCCACCGCTCGGACAGCGCCTCGACGATCTGCGTTCCTCGACCGCACTCGGCGTACGTGCCCGCCTGCTCGGGGCCGGGTCGACGCCAGCCCGGCAGCGGATCGAAGACCTTCACCACGAGCTGGCTCTCCAGCGTCGCGCGACGGTAGGCCCACAGTTCCAGATGAGCGGGTGCGGGTATCGCGGCATCATCGCGCCGCTGGTCTCTGCCGATGCCGTGGCGAAGGCCGTTGGTGACTAACTCGCTGGTGGCGAGTGTGATGTCGTGTACGGCGTCGCGCGACAAGTCGATCGCCAGCAGCTCCCGGCCGAGCAACGACCGCCCGGCCGCCGCACAGATCTCGCCTGTCGGCAATATCCATGCCGAGCAGCCACCGTTCGTCAGATTGAAGTCCTTGCCGTTCCGTGGAGCCGACTCTGTGAAGGGGATTTGCACGCTGCACCACCAGGGGATGTGGCCGGTCTCGTCTCATGCAGCGCCCTGCCTTTACCGGTCTGTGCGCTACCACCCGCAATCGTGGCGTGGCTCATTAGAATTCGCAATGCAGAAATTCAAATCAGTCCTTTTGAAGTTTAAATGTCAGCATATGCTCCACGGACTACCATCATCGTCACCCCTCGTGATGAAGCGGAGACGCAAATGGAACATTCGAGACGAAGTCCTACGGTGCGGCGCCGGAGGCTAGGCATCGAACTGCGCAAACTCCGCGAAGCTGCCGGAATGAGCGCTCTCGACGTGACTAGGGCGCTCGAGTGGTCACCGGGTAAGGTCACCCGTCTGGAGAAAGCTCAGGCGGTCAAGCCGATGGTCGTGGACACTCGCCTGCTGCTGGACCTGTACGGCGTGCCCAAGGAAGACCCGCGGTACGAGGAGTTGGTGACACTCACCCGCGAGGCTCGTCAGCGAGGCTGGTGGATCTCCTACAAGGACGTGCTGGATGACCCGTACGCCGAGTTCGAAGCCGGCGCTGAGAAGATCCAGACGTATGAACTGGCGAACATCCCTGGCCTGCTCCAGACGCCTGCATATGCGGCGGCGCTCTATCGAGGATGGCTCATCCGCGACCCGGCTGAGATCGAGCGGCTTGTCCAGTTGCGTATGCAACGCCAGGCCATCCTCAGTCACGACAGCCCGCCATACATCTGGGCCGTCATTGATGAGACCGCGCTGCTTCGCCCGTTCGGAACCGTGGAGGAGCGTCGCGAGCAGCTGCGGCGACTGATCGACACCGAACGCTTCGACCACATCACTATTCAGGTTCTCCCACTGGACGTTGGCCCGCACCTCGGCATGGCGGGCCCATTCTCCATCCTCGATTTCCCCGAGAACGATCCCAGTCTGGTGTACGTGGAAACTGAGCCCAACAGCCTGTATTTGGAGGAACGTACGGACATCCAACGGTATAGCGTGGTGTTCCAGAACCTGTCCGCGATGGCGCTCAGCCCTGACGCGTCGATCGCGCACCTGACGCAACTGGCTCACCACTGGAGTAGAGGGCGAACATGAACCTGTCCCTCGCGGGCGAGAGCGGCGTCGCCTGGCGCAAGTCCAGCTACAGCGGAGGCAGCGGGAGCGGTAACTGCGTTGAGGTGGCGGCTATCGCTGGGTCCGTTGCCATCCGGGATAGCAAAGATCCGTGTGGCCCCATGCACCTCATGCGGCCTAACGCTTTCCGGTCCCTAGTCGGCCGCATCAAGACCAGAGACCTAGACCTCTAGCTTGGATCTGCCCCAGAAGTTGACGAGCCGGCTTTCGGGTGACATGTGACTTGCCGGAGTCGGGGTGAATGGTCTACGCCCAAGCTGCACGGCAAAGCTACTGAGTGCCCGTGCGCGCAAATCCCGCTTGAGTTGAGCGCAGTTGCGATCCCTCCGGGGCGTTTGTGGCATACGGCGGCGACGATCCCCCCCGCGCGCCGGGCAGTGGCTAAAGATCGATAGGGCCTGCCCCGGAGTGCGTGTATGGCCCCGACCCGAAGCCCAGTCGGGGCGCCCAATGCCGAACCGCGCTGTACCAGCGCCCACGCCGGGCACGAGTCGTCCCTGGTGAGACGACATTCGCGGCCATGCTTTCCGGAGGAAGCGTCCTGTCAAGGGCTTCTGCTGCGGAGCCGCGGCAAGCCTGAAGAAGACGCGGCGCCGAATCCTCGCGCGCCCCCGGCATCGAGCATGCTGGGAGCGCGCAGGCGCGTTTGCGCTTGCATCCCTGCGGGATGTCGGACAGGATCACTTGGCTCGGACGGCCGTTGGTACCCTCGGTCAGCGCCGACGAACACATCGCGGTTCGCGCTGACGGCCAGAGCCGCGCCAGGCACCCATACCCATACCCCCTGTGTGCCAACGCGATCAGCTGCAAGATCACGGCTGGACAGGCTCTGCAAGCGTTCCGGTTGCCCGAGTGGCCGGATCAGGCCAATTTCCCGGACGGCGTCGACGTGGCACGATGCCAGCATCGAGGACCTCCGCTGGGCGGTCGCCACTACCCTCTGTTACCTAGAGTCGTGGCGAATCTTATCGTCGACGTGTCTCGCCAGCGCCTTGCAGTGCCCGCGGGTATGTGGAGTTGACAGAAAATGGCTGATCGTGGTAGCAGCACTAAGTGAAGTCGTGTCCGGCTCTGGCGGTGCTGCTGCCGTCTCGCTGAGAGCCCTGGTGATCGGCGCAGTGTCAGAAATAAAGCGGATCATGGCGCCTTACTTTCGTCATTAATTTCACTGCCGGTGATCAATGTTCGAGGGTTGATTACCCTCCGAAATCGATAATTATTTAGCGGCGCGCGTAGGGAGCCGACGTGTAGTTGGCCATCTGAAAACGAGCCGGGGTTCCCTTTGATCGAGTCACAACAAAGTGTTGCTCGTTGGCAAGCTGACGAGTCGTCGTCTAGGCGATACAGCACGCCTTGTTCGCGGAACAGCACCCATCCCCCTGCGTGTTCACGCAGTGTGACATTCAACGGGAGCTGTTGCGCTCGGATCATGCGGCTTGGTTAACTGAAGAGGCTCTTAGTGCTCATCCCACCAACACGACGTTCGGCTGGGATGTCCCTGGTGGGATGTACGATGCGTTAATCGCCGCATGATTAGAAGTACGTGACTTCCCTCTTCGTGCAGGGTGGTGTGTGCTTGCACAAAACTCAACCAGCAGTTACTCACGCTCAGGAGGAGCATTGGTAGGAGACGATCCATCAAAACATGCCCAAAACAGGGAGAGCGATGCCCCCAAAGTCGCCAAACCGGAAGGCACCGCTCTCTCGTCGACTCGCAAATCCAGCAACTACCTCGTGGCTAGCTCGTCGACGCATCTCATGGTAGGTCATGAGTCGTCGGCCAACGAACCCTTGTCCAGGGCCACCGAACACTTCCACCTCTTGCTGCGCGGAGGGCGAAGCTCCCTAGTGGGATTGCTGATGATCCCCGGTGCCCCGTCGAGGCAGGACCTCGTGTCAATGCCTGCCCAGGCGGGCGCTACCTCAAGCCGACCATCCTCGACGACCAGACCTGAACCAGGGAGCGCCCCCCATGACTGACGAAGTAGCGATACCACCGTGGGAGCGGCTTCAGCGGCTCTCCGAGAAATCCGTGCACGAGCAGCATGCCCAAGCCGCGCGATGGGCGGATGAGCTCATGAGCCGGCACGGAATGGATGTGACGCCCCGCTACATCTGGGCCGCCCAGCGGGACACGATCGCAGCAGTCCTCGTCTCCTTGGTAGATGGTCAGGCCTCGGTGTCGGACCACGGGGGCATCGGAGTCGACCGGTCGGACAGCGACGCGAGCGAGGTGAGTGATGCCCCGCGATACAACGACCGCTCGAATGACGTATCGCCGTCCATGATCCGGGCCTGGGCGCAACAGAATGGCATCTCCATCAGCGGACGCGGCCGTATTCCCATGTGGGTCATCAAGCGTTACCAAACCCAGGGCACCACCAACGATTCCGAGAAGGCCCTGGCTCGCAAGATCCGCGCGGCTTTGGAGCAGTATGGCGAGCTGACCAAGTCCGAGTTGTGGGACATCGTCGGCCGCAACCAGCACTCCTGGAAGATCGAAAACGCGCTTAAGCTCCTGCCGGAGGTCCAGACGCTTAAGGGTGAGAGCAGCGGTGGCCGTCCACCGGTGATCTTCCGACTGGTAAAGGAGGAGCTAGACCAGACTGGCGAATCTACGGGGACGACCGCTAGCAGCCAACTGACCCCCAGAAGTCTCGGGACACTGGAAGACGCCCCAGCTCTATCCGACGGTTCTTCTGATCTCGACACGGGCGACTCTAAGATCCACGACTTCCTCGAGATCCTGCGCGGCGAGTCGCGCAGCGGGTGACCGGGCCCGAGAGCGGGAGGACACGTCACGTCTCTCGCTCTCCGAAGAGTCCGGTT
Source organism: Actinomadura sp. HBU206391 (assembly GCF_014323665.1). Taxonomy (GTDB): domain Bacteria; phylum Actinomycetota; class Actinomycetes; order Streptosporangiales; family Streptosporangiaceae; genus Actinomadura_C. The sequence continues at coordinate 307,478 of NZ_JABVEB010000001.1, forward strand.
GAACTCATCCGAACCATTCGAGATGGAGATAAGTCGTGTTTGACCCCGTTGCGGTGCAGAACGCTAGTGGAACCGACCCCCGAGACACCCCTGGCTGCTTTTGCTTCGAAGATGCCTGGTGGATGTGTGTCCAAGGCTCGGCCATCTCGGAGGATAAGCTCTCCTTGCCCCCGGGCGGGCTCTCCGTCCTGGGCGGCGGTCTATGGAAATCGACGTCCGCCGTAACAGAGGTGGCCGGGGCCACCTGTGGGCTGTCCCTGGTGGGTGCGCCACACCCGTATATCAGCGGGCTTGTGAAGCTCCTTCAGGACCACAACCGCGAGTTCCATGTGGGTGACTACATCTGGCTGAACAGGCGCTGGGATGATGACGAGCCCCCGGTCCTGCGGGTTCGGCGCGTCCGGCACCGCCGCGAACTCGGGGTAGCCGAGGAGATCGCGCGGCGGAGTGGCGCCTACTTCCTACGGCCGTCTACCAGTGACCAGCTACGCAAGATGCTCGCTGGTGCGCTGGTTCTCCCTCGGTCCAGCCAGTGGAACGATCTGGTGTGCCGGCTCGACGAGCGCGGCGACACCCGGCTCGCGCTCTTGGTACGGCACTACGTCGATAGTGGGTGTGACGCGGACCTCACCATTGAGCCAGAGATGGCTCCTGACGAGGCAGCGAAGGCCAATTCCAAACCCGATGTCATGGACTTCCTTCAACTGATCAACGGGGATAGAGGATGAGCCTCGCCAACGTCCCGGTTGCGGACTCCTATAGGAGTGACACCAGTGACGTCGCTCGCGACTTCTACGTTCCAGTGCTTTCGGAGGCGGTGGGATACGACCGCGCTGTCGGTTACTTCACCAGCACGTCGCTGAAACTGGTCGCACGCGGCATCGAACGGTTGCGCGCGAACGGTGGCAAGATCCGCCTGATCGCCGGCCCGCTGCTCTCACCTCATGATGTCGAGGACATTCGCCGGGGCTACGAGTACCGCGAGATCATCACACGGGCCATCACCCGGGAGGTTGTCCCCGAAAGCCTTGATACACGGGCGGTCGAGCAGCTCGGAATGCTCGGCGAGCTGATCGCCGAAGACCTCCTTGAGATCAAGATTGCGGTTATGGCGGGAACTAACGGGCTCGGCATCTACCACGAGAAGATCGGTGTTGTTACGGACGCAGAGGGGAATACCGTTGCCTTCACCGGTTCGCTGAACGAGACGCGCGCAGCGATGGAGGAGAACTTCGAGTCAATCGAGGTGTTCACCTCGTGGACGCAGAGCGACGCACGTCGGGTGTGCCGGATCAAGGAGAACTTCGCTGCCCTGTGGGAGGGCAAGACCCCGCGTTTGGAGGTACTGAATTTTCCGAAGGAGGCTGAGGAGCACCTGCGTGAGTTGGCCGAACGAGTAGCCAGAGCCAGTTCGGACGCCGCCGCACGGGAGGCTCGTCAACGCCGTCGCGAAGAGGCCAACAAACACGGCTGGGCCGCCACTCCCGAGGGGATCGAGCTGCGCGACTATCAGAAGGAGGCCATCACGAAGTGGCTCCAATCGGAGGCGCGCGGAATCTTCGAGATGGCGACCGGCACAGGGAAGACCATTACTGCGCTGGCGGCGCTCGACCAGATCGGCCGCCAGTTGCGAGCGCGCGGCAGCTCTCTCATCACCGTAATCGTGGTTCCACTACTCGACCTCGTCGAGCAGTGGTCGCAAGAACTCAGTCGGTTCGGGGTCGTTCCGGTCAAATGCCGGGACTCAGTAGTGACGTGGCGAGCGCAAGCCGGCAACGCAATCGCGGGTCTGCGGCCGGGGTGGGCGGCGACCCTGGTGGTCACCAACAAGACCTTCGGTTCGGCCGCGTTCCAGAACGTTATGTCATCCGTCGGGGACGAGTTGTTGATCATTGCGGACGAAGCTCACCATCTGGGGGCTGAGCACTACCGCTCCGGACTGCCAGATCAGGCGTCGTGGCGGTTGGCCCTCTCTGCCACACCGGAGCGCTGGTTCGACGACGAAGGCACCGAGGCGCTCCGGGATTACTTCGGGAAGACCCTGATCAGCCTCGGGCTTAAGGAAGCGATCGAGCTGGGTGCGCTCGCCCGATACCGATACCGCCCGGTTCTGGTTCCCCTTACTGACGAAGAGGCGGCGTACTACACCTTCCTCACTGGAAAGATCGGTGCGCTCTACGGGCAGGTCAAGGGGGCGGGGGGAAAGACCCGTAACGATGCCGAAGCGCAGCTCGGTCAACTGCTCAATAAGCGGGCCAAGGTGCTCGGACATGCTGAAAAGAAGATCGCCGCGTTGTGGAGTGAGGTCGGCAAGCGGCGCGAGCTGCCATTTCAGCTGGTCTACTGTGCCGAGGGCAGCCGCCCGCAGGAGGACGACCCAGGCGGGGGCGAGCGCCAGGTGGATCAGGCGCTCGATCTACTTGGCAACCGGCTCGGCATGCGTGTGCATAGCTACACATCGCAGGAGTCCAAGGAGCAGCGGCGCGAACTCCTCGAGGCGTTCGGATCTGGCGACTTGGAAGCTCTGGTCTCCATGCGCTGCCTGGACGAGGGCGTCGACCTTCCAGACGCTCGGATTGCCTACATGCTGGCCAGTACCAGCAACCCTCGGCAGTTCATCCAACGCCGCGGGAGAATCCTGCGCCGGTCTCCAGGAAAAACGGAGGCCGAGATTATCGACTTCATTGCGGTTCCACCGCAGGACGAGGAGCTCTTCGAGACAGAGAGGAACCTGTTCCGGCGGGAGGTGCGGCGCTTCATTGAGTTCGCTAAATACTCCGAGAATTATGGTGAGGCGCTGAGCGAACTACGCGACCTGCGTGAGTACTACGAGCTGATGGATGTTTAGGGAGAAACCCCATGACCGACAAGATGGACCAGCAGGAAATCGAGCAGATCCAGCACATCCTCAGCCGTATCGACCCCAACGCATACGAGGTTATCAAGATGGTTCTCGCTCTGGAGCAGGAGAACCTACACAAGTCAGAGGCATTGGCTCGTAATACGGTTCGGGACGAAATGACGAAGAAGGTCGAGGGTATCGCGTAATGAAGTTCATCTCGGTTGAACTGGAGAACTTCCGCCCCTACCAGGGAACCCAGAAGATTAGCTTTGCGCAGGACCCGGAGAGCAATGTCACTGTCCTGTGGGGGACTAACGGTGGCGGCAAGACGACACTTCTGAATGCCTTCACGTGGGCGCTCTACAGTAATCTCAGTGCTGACGTTGAGGATCACGACCAGCTCATCAACAGTACCGTCTGGAACAAAACGCCCGAGGGGGCGCCCTTGTCGGCCTCTGTCACCATCGAGTTCGAGCACGGCAGCCACGTCTATATTGTGAAGCGGTCCGTTTACGCATCGAAACACGGCTCGATCCAACCTCGCCCAAAACCCGCGCTGCAATTGTGGCGGCGCGGGAGGAGCGGAAATCTCGAATCAGTACTCAACCCCAGTGGGCACCTCGACCAGATGTTGCCCGAGCGCTTGAGCCGCTTTTTCTTTGTGAACGGTGAGCGCATCGAGGCCTTGGTGAAACACGACAGCGGCGACGATGTACGCGACGCCGTCAAGACACTCCTCGGCCTGGAGGCCATGGAGCGTGCAGTTGTGCATCTGCCGAAGGTTGCGCAAAAACTGCGCCGCGGTATGAAGACTGAGGATGCGTCCCAGCGTAGATTGGACGACCTTCTCGGACAGTTGGAGGATGCTGAGCGCATGCTTCAGGAGCAGCAGCGGCGCCGCAACGCCGCTGAGAAGGAGAAGAAGCACTTCAACTCCGAGATCGAGGTGCTTAATCTCAAGATGACGCAGCTCGCCGAGGCGAAGGAGCTTCAGCACAATAGGTACCGGCTGGAAAACCAACTGAATCGCGGCAAGGCAGCGCGGCAGCAACAGGAGGAAGAGCGCGCCAAGCAGGTGGGAACTAGTGGCTACCTTGCCTTCCTCCCCGCTCTGCCGGGCAAGATCTTGGCTGCATGTGAGGAACTGCGCGAACGCGGCGAGCTTCCTGCGCCGCTCAAGAAGGCTTTTATCGACGACCTTCTCGAGCGCGGAATGTGCATTTGCGGGACGCCCTTGGCCGAGGTCAGCCCGCACCGTGCAGCTCTGGAACGCTGGCGTGCCCGTGCTGGCCTTGCCGAGGTCGAGGCTGCTTGGAACCAGCTCCGAGGCGCCGTGGAGAGCATAGACGAGCGACGGGTGGAGATGAACGATGCGCTGCGGGGCTTCGACGCGCGGATCGCCGAAGCACAGGAGGAGGAGCGCCGCCTCGAGCACGATATCGACGAGATCGGAAACAAGCTCAAGCGCCTGCCCTCCGAGGAGGTCGTCGAGACCGAGGAGAAACTTGAAGCAGCCAAACTGGCCCGGGACGAGAAGGTGGCAGCCATCGGTGCTGCCAAAGCCGAGGTCAAGCGGCTTGAAGGTGTAAAAGACGACCTGAAGAGCCAGATCGAGAAGCTTGACGTCAAGGATGCCCGCAGCCGCCGGATCCGGAGTCGGATCATGGCCGTCGAGGAGGCGAGCACCGCCCTCGCCCAGATCCTGGAGATCCTCTCTCAAGGGGTTCGGCGTCGGCTTGACGCTCGCATCCAAGAACTTTACCGCCTGGTGTCGCTCAAGAACTTCGAGCCAGAGCTCACCCCGGACTTCGAGCTGAAGCTGTGGGATCCGAGCGGCACAGAACGGGTCCCGGCGCTCAAGTCCACCGGCGAAAATATGCTGCTGTCTCTTGCCTTCGTCGGTTCGCTCATTGGTGAGGCGCGGCAAGCGCAGGAGCGTGGCCGAACCTTCGTCCAGGGGATAGGGGGCGACTTCCCGGTGGTGATGGACGCGGTCTTCGGCAACCTGGACGACGACTACCGCAAGGCCGTCGCCGATTTCCTGCCCAGGCTCGCCTCCCAAGTGGTGATGCTCACCAGCAAGGCCCAGGCCGGGGACATCGTCGAGCAGGAGCTACGCTCCCGCCTCGGAAAGCAGTACGTGATCACCGCGCATACCACCAAGATCGATGTAAGCAATGCGACTGGGACGTTGACACTGAACGGCAACACCTACCCCTATCAGGTCGTCGGTTCCGACCGGACCGGCGCGGAGTTGACGGAGGTTCGAAGCTGATGATTCTCAACGCTGATATCCGCGTCCGGAGGCCTCTAGAGCATGAGGATCTCATCGGCCGGCTGACGACGAAGGAGGGTGGCCCGTTCACCAATTACTGGCAGGTCCTCGCCTTCGCGGCGGCGCTGGGCTGGTCGCGAGGTCGGCGAGAGCAGTTCGAGAAGCACGGTGAGTCGATCCGGTACGGACTGTTCAACAGTTCCGCGACCATCTCTGCCCTGATCGACTCGATGGGTGTCCTAGCGCACCCGAACGACGCGGGGATCCTGGCCGAGGACCGCCTCCCCGAGCGGATCAAGGTCTTTGAGGAGTACGCTAACGGCGGACTTGCCATCATCCAAGGTGAGCTCAACAGCGGAGCGCATGTTCGTCCAATGGACGTCATTCTGAACCTCTGTCGACGGGGAGTGACGCGCGCCGAGAGCATGGTGCAGGACATCCTGGGGCCGCAGCTCGTGGGTTTCGGGATGCCGGACTTCGAAGGCTGATCGGCTGCTACTTCGCTGGACCAGTAGCGCACCTAATTCCGGTGCTTATGCTGAGGCCAGAAAAGTGGTCGACGTGCTTTTCCTTTGCTGCCGAGCTGTAATTAGGCATTTTGCTTGGGGTTGCCGGCTTCGGCAGACTTGCGCTGGTTTGACTTGAATGAAGAGATGTACCATTCGCATCGCACACGGATGCGACGCTGCTGTGTTCAAACGTGGGCGAGACTAGCCGGGGGTGAGAGCGCCGACCCAGCGCAGACAGTCGGTGATCTGAAACCAACCTCTACCTTTTAGCGGGTGTCTTGGTCGGCAATCACTAAGCGAGACCTTGCGAATTGCGGTAATAGTGAAGGCGCCGCCGACGGAACCTACGGGGAGCTTCCATGTCTGGTTTGCACTGGGCGAGCGATCGCCGCCTCACCGCGATCAGCCGTACCACGCTCTCTGTGGCAGCCCGGCAGGCGGTCGTCGATGGCGAGGTGAACGCGTCGACCAGAGTCCTGGACTATGGCAGCGGACGCGGAGGCGACGTCCGTGGTCTCCGGGAGATGCGGTTCCAAGTCGAGGGGTGGGATCCCTTCTACGCTCCTGACCAAAGTCCCCAAGCCACGGATGTCGTGCTGCTGACCTACGTCCTCAACGTGATCGAGGACTCCGAAGAGCGGCGCGAGGCACTGCAAAGGGCCTGGGAGCTCGCGGAACGCCTGCTTGTGGTCACGACCCGACTCACCTGGGACCGATCGAAGGTCCGAGGTCAGCTATACGAGGATGGTGTCCTTACAAGTAGGCGAACGTTCCAACACCTCTTCAGCCCAGCAGAGCTCCGTTCTTACGTTGAGGAGACGACCGGTGTCCGCTGCGTCTCCGCAGCGCCCGGAATTGTCTACGCGTTCAAGAACGACGACGCACGGCTTCGCTATCTGGCCCGGAAGATCGTTCCACACGCCGACTGGCTAGCCTCCGACGACAGCGGGTCGGCGATTGCCGCCGTTGTGGACTACATTGAGCAGCGCGGCAGGCTGCCTCAGCTGGAGGAGATGCCCGGCGAGATGGCAAAGCTGCTCTCCCACCTGCAGCCGAACGAGCTCCAGCGGATCGTGAAGAAGTCCGCTGACTCAAAGAGAGTGAGTGAGGGCGCCAAGCGCTCGACTCTCTCGACGCTGCTGTTCCTCGCGGTGGAGCTGTTCAACGGTCGAGGGCCCTACAGGAACTTGCCACTGCCGCTGCAGCTTGATGTCAAGGCCTTCTTCTCCTCTTACAAGGAGGCCTGTGTACGAGCTGATCGGCTACTACTGAGGCTGCGCGATGATGCCTACGTTCGCGGAGCGATGAGGGCATCGCGCGTAGGGAAACTGACCCCGACTGCGCTTTATGTGCACAGGCGGGCGGCCCAGCACATGCCGACCGTGCTCCGCCTGTACGAGCATTGCGCATCGATCGCTGCGGGTAGGCCAGGCTCCTGGGCAGTCGTCAAGCTCCGGCACCAAGGCCGGGCAGTGAGCTGGCTGGAATACCCCGAGTTCGACACTGATCCACACCCCAAGCTCTACTCGTCCTACATGGTGGACCTCACAACTCTAAGAACATCGTTCAAGTCCTACGAGGGCTCGGCGAACCGGCCACTACTTCATCGCAAGCACGAGTTCCTAGACGCCGACGACCCGGACGTTCCGAAGTATCGCCGGCTGACTCAGTCCGAGGTGCGGGTCGGGCTTTACCAGAATCCTCACCTTATTGGGACAGAAGATGGCTGGGAGGCTGAACTTGTGCGTTGCGAGCGCGAGCTTCGCGGGCATCGGCTGGTGCGACGCCGGTACGGAACTTAACCCAAGAAGGCTGTTCCTGCCTGGAACTCAGCGATCTCAGCGGCCAGTTCATCGACGTCTAGCTCGTTGGCTTGGTCGGGGAACCAGGAGAGGCGTAGACCGTTGGCGGCGATGTTATCTGGTAGCCCCATTCCGCGGAGCACGTGGCTGGGGGTGTACGAGGCGCTGGTGCAAGCCGATCCTGTGGAGACCGCGACCAGTTCCTTGATCTGGACGATCAAGGCCTCGGCGTCTACGCCGTCGAAGGAAACGTTGAGGATATGTGGAACGACGTGCTCCTGGTCGCCATTGAAGCGAACTTGCGTCTTCCTGAGCGCGTGGACCAGACGGGCTCGGAAGCCTGCTGTTGCGGCCCACCAGTCCGCATGTTCGTTTTCGAAGATCTCAGCAGCCTTGGCCAGCCCGGCGACCAACGGCACAGGCAAGGTTCCTGGTCGGAGCTTTCGCTCCTGGCCCCCGCCGTACATCAGCGGTGTCAGGGGCACAGTGTCCCGGCCACGCCGGCGGATCACCAGCGCGCCGACGCCCTTGGGTGCCCCGATCTTGTGGCCGCTGATACTGATCAGATCGATTGGTCCCCGCAGATCCTCCGTCAGCTTGCCGAAGCCCTGCGCCGCGTCGACGTGCAAGTAGGTGGCCGTGCCGCGAAGGTGATCGGCGAGCTCGGCGACCGGCTGGATCACGCCGGTCTCATTGTTCACGTGCATGAGGGAGACGAGCAGTGTGTCATCGCGCAGATGCTCTTGGATGGCCTCGACGCTGACTCGCCCCGAAGAGCCCGGAGATATGAAGTCGACCTCGAAGCCTCGGGACACCAGGTGCTCCAGCGGCTCGATGACAGCCTTGTGTTCGATGGCCGACGTGATGATGTGACGACGGCCTTGTCTTTCCCCGTGAGGAGCCAACCCGAGCAGCGCGATGTTGTTACTCTCGGTCGCGCCGGAGGTGAAGATCAACTCGGCGGAGCTGACACCTATCTGACGAGCAAGTTGCTCGCGTGCCTGTTGGACGGCTCGCTTGGCACGAGTGCCCCAGCCGTGCGTCCTGCTGCCGGCGTTGCCCCAGTCCTCGGTCATCCAGTGCAAGACCACCTCAGCGACACGGGGGTCCATGCGGGTCGTCGCCGCTGCGTCCAGGTACGCGGTCATCTTCTTCATCCCCCTGGGCCGTTGCATCACGTCAGCACGTCAAATAACTGACGTACGTACGGTACCGTAAGCCAGTGCGATCACCTGGGTCACCGTCGTCCGTTACGGGCACAACAGCAGGGTTTGAGTACGTCTTCCCGGCGATCAGGGGCGTGCAGGCGGGCCGTGAGTTCTATGTGTCGATGTGTCCACTGCGGCTCATCCCCAAGATCTTCCTGTTTGACGAGGAGGAGCTCGCTCCCGAGGTGCGCGCCCAGCGGATCCTGAATAAGGGGCGCATTCCGGCCCTGGCTGCGTACATCATCGACAATCCAGACGACTACGTCTTCTCTGCGCTAACTGCGTCAGTCGATGGTGACATGCGCTTTGCTGGCATCTCCGATGAGGGACCTGGTATGCGCATTGGGCAGCTTCATATCCCCATGGCGGCGCGGTTCCTCATTAACGATGGGCAGCACCGTCGTGCGGCGATTGAGTCCGCATTGAACGAGAACCCCGAGTTGGGTGACGAGACGATCGCCGTCGTCTTCTTCCAGGATGCGGGTCTGGCTCGCAGCCAGCAGATGTTTGCGGACCTGAACCGCCATGCGGTACGGCCAGCCCGATCCATCGGTGTCCTCTACGATCATCGTGATGAACATGCCAAGGTGGCCCGTCTGCTGGCGTTGAAGTCGCCGATCTTCCGTGGGTTCGTTGAGATGGAAAGCAGTACACTCTCCGCTAGATCAAGCAAGCTTTTTACTCTCAGCGCCCTGTACTACGCCACCCGCTCCTTGCTCCACGGGGTTGAGGACGTCAAGGACCATGCCGAGCTGGCAGATGCGTTCTGGTCGACCATCGATGAGTTGATCCCCGAGTGGCAGCTCGTCCGACAACGCAAGATGTCAGCGGCGGACGTTCGGCGCCAGTACCTCCACAGTCACGGGATCGCGCTCCACGCCCTTGGCCGGCTCGGCAACACCTTGCTCTGCGAGTCAGTTGAGCCAGAGTCGTGGCGCCCTCGGCTGAAGCCCCTGAGCCAGGTCGATTGGGCGAGAGTCAATCCAGACTGGGAGGGACGAGCGATTGTAGGCGGCCGGGTCTCAAAAAATCATTCAAATGTCGTACTCGCAGTGAATTATCTGAGGCAGAAGCTCGGGCTCGAACTCGGGCCCGAGGGGACACACGTGGAAGCGATCTACCTGCGAGGAGAGCGATGAGCGTGCTTCTGGGTACTCCTACCCGTCGGTCCATCCCTTTCAAGGACCGCGGCGGTCTGGCGGCGGTGGTCGCGGAGCTGACCGAAGAGATACGCGAGCTGTACCAAGCGGACTCAGTGCCATGGGTCGTGGGCTACAGCGGTGGCAAGGACTCTACTGCTGTCCTTGAACTGGTGTGGCTTGCCTTGCAAGGGCTGCCGGTAGACAAGCGCACCAAACCAGTCCACGTTATCTCCACCGACACCTTGGTCGAGAACCCGATCGTCGCGAGCTGGGTTACGCAGTCGCTCATCACCATGGGCAAAGCCGCTGAGGAGCAGCAGCTCCCTATCAAGCCCCATCGGCTGACCCCCGAGGTCAAGGACACGTTCTGGGTTGGGTTGATCGGCAAGGGATACCCCGCGCCGCGGCCGAAGTTCCGCTGGTGTACCGAGCGGTTGAAAATCCGGCCATCCAACTCCTTCATCCGTAACGTCGTCCGCGAGCACGGTGAGACGATCCTGGTCCTGGGTATTCGCAAGGCAGAGAGCCAGGCACGTGCCAAGGCTATGGCCAAGCACGAGAAGCGCAGGGTACGAGACCGGCTCTCTCCGAACGGCAACCTGCCCAATTCGCTGGTTTACAGCCCGGTCGAGGCCTGGACCAACGACGAGGTTTGGACGTTCCTCATGCAGCAGCCCAACCCATGGGGGCATGAGAACAAGGACCTACTCACCATGTACCAGGGGGCGTCCAGCGACGGTGAATGCCCGCTGGTCGTCGACAACACCACCCCCTCGTGCGGTGACAGCCGGTTCGGCTGCTGGACCTGCACTCTCGTCGACCAGGACAAGTCCATGTCGGCGATGATCCAGAATGACGAGGAGAAGGAGTGGATGCTTCCACTCCTTGAGCTCCGTAACAAGCTCGACGTCCGCAATGATGAGGGATACCGCGACGACAAGCATCTGCGGGACTGGCGGAAGATGAACGGCACGATCCAGCTGTTCAATGACCGCGTCGTCCACGGCCCCTACACTCAACAAGCGCGCGAGCAGTGGCTGCGTGAACTCCTCAACGCCCAGACCTGGATCCGAAAGAACGCACCGGATAGCGTCCGGGACATTGAGCTCATCACCATGAATGAGCTCCATGAGATCCGCCGCATCTGGGTGTTCGATAAGCACGAGGTCGAGGACGTCCTGCCCCGGATCTACGAAGAAGAGACGGGTGAGAAGTTCCCTGGCAAGCCACTCGACGAGCACCTCACCCTGGCTGGCGACGAGATGGAGCTCCTCCGGGAAGTGTGTGGAGACGACGAACTTCATTTCACTACTGTTCGCGAACTCTTGGCGGTGGAGCGCAAGTTCCGTACCATGACGCGTCGCGCAGGGCTGTTCGAAGAGCTGGAGAAGACGGTCCGCCGAGGCTACTACCAAGACAAGGATGACGCCGAGGCGCACGCACTTCGAATTCGTAAAGCCCAGGAAGCTCCAGAGCTGCCCCTCTTTGACGAAGACACAACAGATGCTCCTGCATAACGTCACTCTCGGGAACTTCGGCGCCTACAAGGGCGAGCAATCCCTGGACCTCACCACCAAGCCTGGACGTCCGATCATCCTGATCGGAGGCCTCAACGGGTGCGGTAAGACCACCCTGTTGGATGCGATTCAACTGGCTTTCTATGGCGCGCGAGCGCGTACCAGCGGCCGTGGTAGCCGGTCGTACGAAAGCTATTTGCGTGACAGCGTCAACCGGCAAGCGAGCCCCAAACACGCCCACGTTACTGTCGAGTTCTCCACAACCATCGAGGGGCAGGAGCGGCGCTACAAGGTCCGCCGTAGTTGGGAAGCCAACGGCAAAAGCGCCCGTGAGTTCCTCAACGTGCTCATCGATGGAGAGCTCGACCTGGTGGTGAGTGAGAACTGGGCAGACCACATTGAAGACATCCTCCCCCTTGAGGCTGCCTCGCTGTTCTTCTTCGACGGCGAGAAGATCGAATCGCTTGCCCATCCTGAGCGGGCAGCACCGGTCATTGAATCGGCAGTGCATTCGCTCCTTGGTGTCAACACCGTCGAGCGGCTCCGTACCGACCTACTCGCCCTGCAACGCCGGCAGAAGGTCTCGGACGAGGATAAGCAGGCCCTTGAGAGCATCCACCGTATAGAGAAAGACATCAGAGAATCCGATCAGCTCTGCGCCGACATCACTCAGAGGGTGGCGTCGGCACGTGACAGCCTGCACAAGTCCGAGGTCCACTTCTCTACGGTTGATGCGGCCTTTTCCCAGGAAGGTGGTGATCTCTACAACCGACGCGCTGAACTGGAGGCAGAAAAGGAGCAAGCGGAAGCCCTGCTTAAGAACATCAATGAAACGCTTGCCAATACGGTGGCTGCTGGCCCGCTACCTCTTCTTCTTCTTGGCCCACAGCTGGCCGCTCTAAGTGAACAAGTCCGGAAGGAACGTGTCGCCGCAGAGGCCATCCAGGTGATTGGGGTCCTGAGCGAGCGGGATCGCTTGCTCCTTGAGACGCTCAAGACTTTGGTGCCGTCCGATGGCCTTGCTGCCGTAGAGCGATACCTCGCTGAAGATCGGCAGAAGCGCGCAGAGGTAACCGCGGGCACCCGCCAGATACAGAACTTTCCAGCTGGCTCCCTTCCCCAGCTATCATCCCTCGATGAAGTCCTTGGCCAGGAGGTAAAACGGGCCAGCGAGCTTGTCGAGCAGGCACAACAGTTGCGGGAACGTCTCAGCACTCTTGAACGCCAGCTGGCCGGTGTGCCAGACAAGAACGTTGTCGCTGCTCTCGTCGAAGAGCGAGACGCGGCTCGCGATCAGGTAACCCAGTTGAAGTTCGTGCTGACTTCGGTGGAGGAGGAGCTAGCCAGCGCCCGGCGGCGCCGCGAACAACTGCTTGCGGATCGGGAGCGTGCCTACAAGGGACGTGCGCAAAAGCTCGCCAAGGCGGAGGCCGCCGCCCGTGTCATCTCCTACGCAGACCGTGTCCGTGACACTATGGAGAGATTCGGGGCAGCATTGCTGCGTCGACATATCAGCAGACTCGAAGTCGCAGTCTTGGATAGTTTTAACCGACTTATGCGCAAGAGCGAACTAGTACGGGATCTCCGTATCGACACTGAGAAGTTCACCCTCACCTTGATTGGCCCTGACGACGAGAAGCTGGACCCATCACGGCTCAGCGCTGGTGAGCGCCAACTTCTCGCGGTCTCCCTGCTCTGGGGACTTGCTCGAGTCGCCGGTAACCGCCTCCCTAGCGTGATCGACACCCCTCTTGGCCGCCTCGATAGCCGGCACCGCGAGCACTTGGTGGAACGTTACTTTCCGCACACCAGCCACCAAGTTCTGTTGCTATCCACCGACGAGGAGATCGACGAGCACCTCCTCAGCAAGCTGCAGCCGTCGATCGCGCGTACTTACACCTTGGTTCACGACGATAAGACCTTCACCACGACGATCGAGCCTGGCTACTGGTGGGCCACAGGAGCTACCTATGTCGCTTGACAGCGTTCGGCTCTCTCAGCCGGCAAAGGATCAGCTGATCAAGCTCAAGCGCATTACCGGCATCAAGAACTGGAATACCCTGTGCCGATGGGCGCTCGTGCTCTCCCTCCAGGACCCGTCGCCACCGCTTGTACGGGAAGTTGATACCGACTCGAACGTAGAAATGTCCTGGAAGACCTTCGCTGGCGCCTACGGTGACATCTATCTGGCGCTCCTGAAACAGCGCTGCCTCGTTGATGGCCAGGAACCTACCGAGGACAACATCTCTTATGCCTTGACCATCCACATCCATCGAGGGATCGGCCACTTGGCTGGCCGCCAAGGCCTCAAGAACGTCAGCGATCTAATCTCACTCGCCGCTGTCTGACGAACAGCGCGAGTTTCCCGTTGTGGTGCGATGAGGGCAGCAGACTCATGTTTCGGTTGTCCGAATTACTGAGATCGGGCGTCCGAGTAACCGAAATTTCCCCGAAGGGGCGGATGGATCTCATTTGCCCCTTCGGCAGTACTCCAGGCACCTGTGTGTGGGGCTACACTGCCGCGCATGTCCTCAGCACAGGTCGCCGACGCATCGTCGATCAATTTCATCCTCCCGGGAATCATCAAGCTTCTCACTGATCACGAACTCCGAGTTCCGGTCTACCAGCGGTCATATTCATGGCAGCAGGACGACCAAGTAGAGGACTTCTGGTCGGATCTAGAACGTTCCTTCGACTCCAAGGGAGAGTACTTCCTCGGTACCGTCGTCCTGGCTAAGGATGGCAACGAAGGGAAGAGAACCATCATCGACGGTCAACAGCGCTTGGCTACCGTCTCGCTTCTGCTTGCAGCGATTCGCGATGAGTTTGCCAATCGCGGCAGTGACAATCAGCAGGTCGTTCAGAATGACTACCTCGCCAAAAAGACGCTGACGTCTGATGGTCCGGAACCGCGCCTGGAGCTGAATCCTGATGATGACGAATACTTCAATAAGTTTGTCACAGGAAAGGATATTGAGCCACCTATACAAGGAGGTAAACCTCAGTTCGCGCGTACATCACACAAGCTGCTGTACGAGGCCTACAAGTATCTCGCTGGCAAGGTCCGGACGAACGCTGATGCGGCTGGAAGTGCGGCCACAGAGCGACTGTCCCAGTGGGTCATGTTCCTGCACAACAGGGCGCGAATCGGAGTCATTGAGGTGGCGTCTGAGGCGGATGCCTATGTTATTTTCGAGACTCTGAATAACAGGGGTGCCGACCTTACTACGGCCGACCTGCTGAAGAACTATCTCTACGGTCGCGCAGGCAACAAGCTGGATACGGTCCGGCATCGCTGGATTCAAGCACTCAGTACCCTTGAATTGACCGCTGCTGATCGGAAGTTCACGGCCTTCCTCCGGAACTACTGGAGCTCCTACCACGGGCTCACCCGAGAAAAAGACCTTTACAAGGCCATTCGTGACGACGTGAGTAATGCGACCAAGGCTGTTAAGCTCAGCGGAGACATCGCTGAAGCGGCGTCCCACTATGCGGCGCTTGACAACCCGTCGCATGATTCTTGGGGAACGCAACTGGGCAGTGCTGGAGAGACTAATATCGCTCTCTTGGCGGACTTTGATCTGTCTCCGAATAAGCCACTGATGCTTGCAGCACTGAAGCTCTTTCCCTCAGAAGAGATCCGCAACCTCCTGCGTGCCCTGGTCAGCTGGTCAGTACGTGGCATGATCCTGAACACCATGAACGCCGGGTCGGTCGAGAAGGAGTACTGTCGAGTAGCAGTCGAGATTCGGCGTGGCCAAATCTCGACCGTGGAGAAGGTTCGCGATGAGCTAGACAAGGTGATCCCTTCGGATCACGAGTTCAGGTCAGCTTTCGAGATCGCTCAGGTCAAGCGGAACAAGACGGCCCGTTACTACCTTCGCGCGTTGGAACGCGGTTACGCGGGTAAACCGGAACCCGAGTTGGTTCCAAATCCGGACGAATCTCAGATCAATCTGGAGCATGTCCTTCCCAAAAACGCCAAATCTGAAGAGTGGCCGCTATTCAAATCTGAGGAGCGGCCGGAGTTTGACGATATCGATACATGGGCTTACCTGCTGGGAAACATGGTGCTCTTGCAGAAGACCAAGAATAGCAAGATCGGCAACCGCTCTTTCGCGGAGAAAAAAGAAACGCTGTTGGAGTCGGAATTTGCCTTGACGAAGGAGGTTGGAAGTCTTCAGGAGTGGACTCCCGAGGCCATTACCAAGCGGCAGGAAGGGCTGGCTAAGCTGGCAGTAAAAGTGTGGCCTCGTTAGACGTAGCCACGCGTCGCGCGCAGCTCGGGCAGTCGTTCCAGGTACTCTTCGGGATTTGATAACACTGTCGATCTCGGCGATGGCGGAAGAGAGACTGGCGTACTTCATTTATTTCAACCGCCGAGTCTGCGTGCGAGTCTGTCCAGGGCCCTCTTTTGTGTCATCAGCAGTGCACGCCCACACCCGGTGGTGTGCACCTCAGATGAGCTTATGCTGTGCGTCGCCACTCGCTAGATCGCCGATTAGATCAGCCGATACGACCCTGCACTCTGTTCACCGGGGCATGACGTGGCCGTGCGACTGAGTGGACTCGGTGAGGCGCGCGCTACGGTGGGGCGCAGTCGCTGTGGCTCGACCTGCTCCCGGCGAGCCAGCACTTGATCACCTGCTCCTGGCGCCGCGCTGGCCAGCCGCAATCGAGTACCGGTTTCTCGCTATCGCGCGAGATGGGTTCGGCGCCCGCTATACCTGACCCGTGGAAGATCAACAGTATGAGCGGGATGCGGAGATCAGATGCCGCGTCAGGAAAATCCACAGGCACCACAGCAGTACGTCGATCTCGCGCAGGCGCGCCAGATGGGTCGCGTGGTCCAGGTCCTGCAGGGCGGTTCACGCCTGCAGTCCATGCGGAACAAGCTCCTCACGATCAGCCTGTTCGAGGGCGGGTCCGTGCTCGGGCTTCCCGATGATCCGAAGCCGTTCGACTTCCGGTACGACGAAGTCGACCGCTTCACCCAGCACGCCGTACGCAAGTACGTCAACGGCGGCTACCGGGGCACGGACTTCACCTGCTGGATCGGGCTGTACGACGGCCGTACGCATCGAATCGGCGGCCAGACCACCCCGTCCGAGCGGCACATCGTCGAGGACTTCATCCAGTACATCGACCCGCGAATCGCGACGGCGCAGCTTCTGCGGATGCAATCCGCCCTGCGGCAGGGACAGCCTGTCGAGTTCGGCGACTACGCGCTGGAGGCCGGCGGCCTGCGCCTGGCGTACGGGTTCGGCAAGAAGAAGCAGAAGAGGCTCGCCTGGCCGGATGTCCAGGAGGTGACCATCAAGGCCGGCTCCGTTCAGGTGAAGGCTCGCGGGAAGCGCCTCACGTGGGCGACCGTGAACGTCTTGAGCGTGCCGAACCTGACCGCCTTCATGACCCTCGTCCGCGCAGCGACCTCTGGATAGCGTCGGCCGCTCGTGGCCGGAACGCATCGCGATCGCTCTCGCCACCGTTAGTTGTGGCGCGGCGCTGCGCTGACGGTCGACACCCTCGATTCATAAGTCCTCTCCACAGGCTGTGGACAAAGTCGGCTGCCGACTGCGCCTGACATCTCCACATTGTTGAGAGTCCGGTGGTGAACCGGCCGCGCCGACGCCGCGCACCCAGGTGATTCCTCGAACCTGAGTTGGAATCCGGCTCACCTTTTTGGGTGATCAAGAAGCAGGCGATTTCGAGTAGCGTCGGATTCGTCGTGTCACCGGACGCCGGCCGGACGCCGGACCTGATCGGAGTTGAGCATGGCGGAATCGCCCCCGGTAACGTCGCCGTTCGTTGAGGCCGCGCCGGCTGTTCGGCATGCCGCGTTCGCTGAACTGGCGGCGGCCGGGCCCGTGCAGCGGGTCACGTTGTTCACGGGGGTGCCGGTATGGCTGATCACCGGATACGCCGAGGCGCGGGAGGCGCTCACCCATCCCGACATCATCAAGGGCAGCGGTGGTGACGGCCCACATCGCGACGCTGTCTCGGCCGAACTGGCCGCGGCGATAGACCACCACCTGCTCGGCGCCGACCCGCCCGATCACACCCGGCTGCGCCGGTTGGTGTCCGCTGCGTTCACCCGGCGACGGATCGACGGGCTGGAGCCGGGAATCCGGCTCATCGTCGACGGTCTGCTGGACGATGTCTCGCTCGCGGGGAAGCATGGCGCGCCCGTCGATCTCCTGGCCGCCTTCGGTTACCCGCTCCCGCTCACCGTGATCAGCGAGCTGCTCGGCGTACCGGCGGACCGGCGGCACGACTTCCAGGAATGGACGAAGGTGGCCATCAACGGTTCGGTCCACTCCGCCGAGACCTTCGTCGCCGCAGCGACCTCGTTGATCGCCTATATCCGGGAACTGATCGCGCAGAAGCGGGCCGACCCGTCCGATGACCTCCTGTCGGGATTGGTCGCGGTGCGCGAGGACGGCGACCGGTTGTCGGAGGATGAGCTGACCTCGATGGTCTTCCTGCTGCTCGTCGCCGGCTATGAGACCACAACCCATCTGATCTGTGGCGGCATGCAGACGCTGCTGGCCCATCCCGACCAGCTCGACCTGGTGCGCGCCGAACCCGATCGGCTGCCCGCAGTCGTTGAGGAACTGCTTCGCTGGAACGGCTCGGCGCAGGTGACGATCCCCTACCGGACCGCGGCACCGGTGCGGATCGGCGGTATCACCATCCCCGCCGGCGAGGTGGTGTTGCCCGCACTGCTGCCCGCCAACCGCGATCCCCGCCGATTCCCCGACCCGGAACGACTCGATGTCACCAGGCAACCGGCATCGCACCTGGCCTTCGGCCACGGCATCCACCACTGCCTCGGCGCGCCGCTGGCCCGGCTGGAGGCCAGGATCGCGCTCGGCGCCCTCATCGACCGATTTCCGAAGATGCGCCTGGCCGTCCCCCCGGAGGAGCTCACCCTGCAAGCCAGTCTGCTCATCAACGGGCTTACCACTCTGCCGGTCGCCGTGGACTGACACGATCCGGAGGCACTGGACCGCTACCGCCGAGGTGGGCCCTGGGCGGCCTTGCGGAAGACCGCCACGAGGCGGTTGCGGTCGTCGGCGCGGGACGCCAGGACGACATGGCACGGCTCGACGCGTCGGCGTCGGCCACGGCGATCGTGTGGCGCTGATGCCGCGCCGTCGCTGAGAAGGTCGGCGCGGGCGGTCACTGACCCACCTCGGTCAGACGTACGAGTGTGGTCTCGCGCTTGGTCCGGCAGGGGGCGGAGGGGGAATCCGGGACGCGATCCGGTCGCGAGCGTGTTCGCACTCGGCGAACGGTATCGGGCAGGCGAGCGCGTGCTCGATCAGCTCCTTGGCCGCTCGTGCCCGTGAGATGCGCCGCTCGAGTTCTTCGGCATGGCGGCGCAGCAGGTCCCGATGGTCCATCGGGTTGGGCGTGGAGAGCAGCGTACGCAGCTCTCCCAGTGTGAAACCGGCCTCCTTGCCCATGAGGATCAGCGCCACGCGTGCCAGGTCGGCCTGCTCGTACGAGCGTTGACCGCCTGCGCCGCGCGCGGGCTCGAGAAGACCCATGCTCTCCCAGTACCGCAGCACGTGCGTGGGAAGACCAAAGCGCTCCGCCAGCTCACCGATGGCCAGTTCCTCGCTTGACTTCATGTGTACATTAACCGGCACCGTGACGGCATGATCAAGCCATCGATCGCCGTCACCCGCGTGGTCAACTCCTGCGTGCTGCTGGAATTGGACGGCCATGTCGTACTCACCGACCCGTGGTTCACGCAGCGGTGGTGGTTGCGCCGTGGAGAGCCTCTGGGCCTGCGGCTTCAGGACCTGCCGCCGCTCGCCGCCATCGTCGTCACCAACCTGGCCACCAATCATTGGGACCTGCGCGCGCTGCGCTCTCTGCCGGCCAAGGAGAGCACACCGCTGTACGTGCCCACCTCGGGCATGGCCCGCCGCGCCAGGGCGCTGGGCTTCCTGCGCGCCGAGCGGCTCGGCTGGGGCCGATCCCGCGACATCGCCCCCGGTGTCTCCATGCGGGTCGTTCCCTCCGGGCGGACGCTGGTGTGGCCCAACAACGCCTATGTATTCGATTCGGCGGGCGGCCGGGTGTTCTTCGGCGGTGAGATCGCCGAAGTCGCGCCATTGGAGCGGTACCGGGCCGAGCAGCCTTCGGTGGACCTCGCCCTGCTGCCGGTCAACGGGTTGCGGCCGCCCTTGGGCCCGCGCATGGTGATGGGTCCGAAGCAGGCCGTCGCCGGGTCGTCCGTGCTCGGCGCGCGGGTGCTGGTCCCGGTGCACGATGCCCACGGAGACGACCTGCTGTCGCGACTGTTCCGCACCAGCGGAAACGCCTCGGACGCCGTGCGGCTGGCCGGCCCGGATCTGCTTGTAACAGATCTGCCGACCGGTGAGCGGTGGGAGCTGCCGTGTTGAACCTGCGCCGACAGGGCGGGTTCACCGCATTCATGGAGAGGGCACGTGGCCTGAGACGCGACTTCGACCCCACGTACACGGAGGCCGGGCACTGGATGCCCGAGGATCGCCGGTCACCTGAGGTCGCCGTCGCGCTCGGCGGGCGGCCGGAGGTCAGGGCAGTTTAGTCGCCAGCAGGTCGACCGGCCGGATGTCGGGTGGCGCGCTGAGCATCGTCGGCGCGACCTCCATCAGGGCGGCCGCGATCTTTCCCTCCAGGTGGGCGTGGCGGCCGTCCTCATCGGCGAACGTGTCGAAGATGCCGAAGGTGGTCGGGCTCTCCCGGAAGGCGAACCAGGTCACCGTCTGCTCCTCCTCGCAGGCGAGCCGCAATGCGTACCGCAGCATGGTCTGGACTTCGGAGGCGTACTCCGGCTTGGCCTCGATGCGGGCCAGCAGGCCGATCGTCGTCATCACGCGTCCCATCTGTCGATGCCGGTGTCGGTCGTGACGACGTTATGGCCGCGTGGATTTTTTATGGAGTGTCGGACACGACGAATCCGATACCGTTCCCGTCATGAATGTGACCGTTCTGGCCATTGATGGGGTGTTCGACTCCGGGTTGTCCGGGATCCTTGACGTTCTCCAGGTGGCCAACGGCATGCGCGGTGAGCTCCCGGTGCCGCCGCCGGAATGGAAGGTCACCACGGCGGGATTCCGCCGTCGGGTGCACACCGGGCTTGGGCACGTGGTGAGCACCGCGCCGATCAGCGAGGCCGAGCACTGCGACCTGCTCATCGTGCCGGCGCTGGCGGAACGGCGTCCCGACGCCCTGATCGAGGAGGTCTCCGGGAGCGGAACGGTCGCCGTCCGGGCGCTGCTGGGGCGGGCACTCGCGCGGAAGACGCATGTCGCCTCGGCGTGCACCGGCACGTTCCTGCTGGCCGAGGCCGGCGTGCTGGACGGGCGGCGGGCCACCACGGGCTGGTGGCTGGCGCCACTGTTCCGCAGCCGCTATCCCGCCGTGATCCTCGACCAGACGCGGATGGTGATCACTGCCGAGGGAGTGACCACCGCCGGTGCGGCGTTCGGGCACGTCGACCTCGCGCTGGCGGTGGTGCGCATGCGCAGTCCCGCGCTGGCGGACCTTGTCTCGCGCTATCTCGCCGTCGACGAACGTCCGTCCCAGGCCGTCTATACGATTTCCAGCGCGCTCGCGCAGAGCGATCCGACCGTATCCGCCTTCGAGAGGTGGGCGCGTACGCACTTGGACGAACCGCTGAGCGTCGGCCGGGCGGCGCAGGCTCTCGGTGTCAGCGAACGCACGCTGCAACGCTCCGTGCAGGCCACCCTCGGCACCTCTCCCGTGCGCTTCGTTCAGGATCTGCGGGTGGAGCAGGCCACCCACCTGCTCAGGACCACCGACCTCGCGCTGGAGACCATCGCGCGGCGAGTCGGGTACGAGAACGCCAACACCCTCCGCATCCTGCTCCGCGAACGTGCCGGCACGACCGCGGGCGCGCTGCGCCGGGGCTGACTCCGGGACTCGGCGACCGGCGACGGTTTCAGCGGCTACAGCGGCCGGTGGTCGTCACGCTTCGCGCCGAGCTGCTGAAGAAAGGCGCAAAGCCGTCCAGAGCCTCGGCGCACTCAGCTCGTCTCAGCCGGGCCACCAGTCGGCGCCACCGTGGCACGAGACGACGGCCGCTCAGCGCCATCCCACCAGGCGAGGACCACGCGGGGTCACCTTCACTTCGCGGGCAGCACCTTCAGCAGTTCGGCCGCGAGCCGCTGCGCGGTGGCCCGCACGGTGGCGAGGTCGGTGCGCGGGTCGCCGTCGGGGAAGTCGGTGGTCTGGTAGATCACCTCGACCAGCAGCAGCCCGTCGCGGATCACCACCTCAGCGTTGCGGCTGGACTCGTCGGACGAGGTCTTGATCTTGGCCTCTGTGCCCAGGCCCGGCAATGGGGTGTACGGACCCCCGGTCGAGTCGTACCGCTCGTGGAACTGTCGGCGGGCCCCATCATTCTGTCCCCCGTAGGTGTCGGGGTCCGGGCGATGGGCCCGCAGAATCACCATGAGGCCGGGCCTAGATCCGGCCCTCGCCGTCTCGAATGTGCAGCCGACCTCGTTGCGGTCCACGGTGCGGCGGTCGAATTGCGGATGCGGAGCCGGCGTTCCGGGAAGGATGCCGCCTGGGAGCGCGGTGCAGAGATCGGGCAGCGGATCGTGCACGTCGGCGGCGCGGACCCGTTCGAAGAACAGCGTCGAGAGGTCGAGCCCGGTTAGGGAGAACATCAGGGTCATCGCGGTGAGGACGGTGGCCGACGACACCCAGATGGTCTCGGCGCGGGTCAGCGGGAGGGCCCTGCTCCGGCGGCTCATGAGCGGCTCCCGTCGAGATTGGCGACGGCGGCCCGGATGGCTTCGGACACCTGCTGCTCGGCTGCGGCGCGCGTCAGCCCGTACCCGCTACTGCGCAACTCCACCTCGACCTTGTAGCCGCCGGTCGACGCGCGGGCCGTGGCCTTGACGGTGCCGGAGTCCAATGCCGACCAGAAGTAGCCGTCTGACTTCGGCACCGGATGGATCACATGCTTGGCCCGGTCGACCCGCCTGTCCTCCTTATGCGAGGTACGGGCGTAGTCGCCCGCGTACGAAACGGCCGACAGACTGAGCACCGCAACGTTCCGCTGCGTCTGGTCGTTCGGGCGCTGCCAGCGGCATCCCTCGCCGGGCCTCGTCGCACCCGATGAGTCGGTTCCGGCGGGGACGGAGCCGGGGATGATCCGCTGGGTCACCTCCGCCGGGATGAGCCGGCAGTTCAGCACGTCCGGCGGGCCGGTGAACAGACCTGAGAACAGCGCGATCACGACCGCCAAGTCGGCGGCGATCACGACCGCCGACAGGCCTGCGACCAGCGCCCGCCGGCGCATGGGGGGCACCGGCACCTTCCGGCCCGCCGCGACCTGGGCGGGGTCCAGGCCGGTGGCCTCCAGATGCCGCTGCTGCAGCTGCGTGAGCTTCTCGGAGATGCCGCGCCCCCGACGGCCGGCCGGCATCCGCACCCAGACCACGCCACCGTCGTTCAGATGCAGCACGGGCAGGACCCCGGCGGCGCCCCGATGCGCCTTGATCGCGGCGATGTCGTGCCAGGGCACAAAGGTCCGGCGTAGCAGCCGCCACGGCCTGCCGACCTCGCTACAGGTGATCCCGGCCCTGGTCACCACGGTCTTACTCCGGGCCTGCGTCACCAGGACCAGGCCGATCAGCGCCGTCAGCGCCGCCAGCGCCGGCCATCTGGCCCTGTTCTCGTAGGGGTCGTCGTCGATCAGAGCGAAGATCAGCGGGGTGAGCAGCCCAGGCAGGACCAACGGCAAGAGCGGAATGGCCAAAACTCGAGCCAGCCGATGCGTCCACGGCACCGAGAACTCGACGGTGTCGTGGGTGCTGTTGGGAACCACGGGGTACTCGCCTTCTCGGGTTATCGGCACCCTAGCGATCTTTCCGGGTCTGTGAGCTTCCCCTCGGGAAATGCGCCGTACCGAGACGAGATCCAGCGAGGACTTCGCCACGCTATGGCGCGACGTCGAAGCAGGCGCCCATGCGTTGGTCACCCGGCCGAAACGGCCTCCTCGGTCATCCACGGTCCGGGAGGGCCGTCACCTTCGTCGGTGTTGATGAGCCGACCAGCAGGCAACGGAACCGACAGCGCCCGTTTACCGGCTCCGTCCGCGAATGGTTCGCGAGCTCGGCTGGAAACAGCTGTTGATCAGTCACGAAGGCACGATGAGGCGACGACAGGGCGGCGGTGGGGTGGTTTTCAGCCCTGGCCTCGGCCGGTATTGCCGTATCTCGCGTTTTGCGGAGGGTGGAGGCCTGCCGGCCAGCCGGGTGACGGATGTGCACCTGGTCCCCAGCTCACGTCCTGAACCGGGTTTCCGCGCATCGACGTCTGATCTCTGCTTCCGGAGACCGCCGCCCTGAGCTTGCCGATGCCGTAGAGGACGTAACCGAAGGCCAGTACGCCTGTCAGGAAGGCGAGCACGATGCCGGCGAAGTCCGCGTCATTCGGGTCGAGAAATGGATAGAGCGGCAGGCCGTCGCCGACATAAGCGACGTAGAACACCAGGTATGCCAGCGGCATCGCGAGCCATGTGATCGGGAACCACCAGCGGACGTTCCGCTGGTCGCTCCCCACCGCGATCCAGTCGATCAGGACGACCAGTGGCGTGAGCAAGTGCTCGAAAAGACTCGAGGTATCGCTGAGGTCGCCGCTGAGCATGGTGAGAAAGGCCACGCTCACCAGCGCCAGCAGCACGGTCGTCGCACCACGCAGCCACGGCGTACGAGGCTCGTGACGCCGGCCGCGCGTGAACAACGGATAGACCAGCAGCGCGACGTAGACAATGGCGGCGACCAGGCTCGCGAACTGACTGAGGTACTGCAACTGGCCGAAGCCTCCGCCCGGCACGGTACTGATGCCCACGAGCGCGAAGGCGACGATCAGGAGACGCCACAGGCTGAGCAAGATCAACATTGTTCCGTTCCCCCTCGCCGCGATACTCGGCTGTTGATCATAGGGCCTATTCGCGTGGGCCGTTCGGCTTCACGAGTCGGTGTGAGGCTTCAGGGAATGTTTAACGTTGTCGTTGAGATGGCGCTTTTCGCAGCTCAACCGGCTCATCACGGCTTGAGTCCACATAGATCGCTGGCCGGTGGCTGGCCACCAACGTGGATCGCCCACTCTGAGAAGGAATCAGCGGCACCGACCTGGAAGAAGACGTTCGGGTTCCACCCGATGACCGCGCCCCAGCGACGGTGGTGAGTACTGCGTCGGCCACTGTCAGAACGTCATGAGGCAAGAGTTGGCCCTGCATACCTCCTGCCATACCAACATCCTTGCCGATTAGGTACACAGAGTTACCACAAACTTGCCGAACGGCCTTTGGCAGCTCGGTCAAGCGGAGTGCGAAGACGTTTCTGTATGACGTCGTTGCTGGGAAAATCATTTCATCAACCAGAGATCCTTTGGGCGGTAAGCCGTGATGAGCCCGCTGAGCTGCGGCGACTGCCATGCCGCTGGTGAGGCGTGCAACCGGACACTCATGGCGAAGCTCATGCTCGCCTCTAAGGTCTCTCTGCGGGAGGTCGATTACTCTCCAGTGGAGTGATGCAACCGACTCCGTACCGCTGCTACATCAGGCAGACTACGAGCACGGACCCACCCGCATCTCTTGAGGAGATCCGACCCATGTCCGGTGCAGGTACGCGACCAGGCCAGCGAAACCGGATAAAGGTGCTCATACTACTCACGCATCTACCGGGCCTAGTGCGGAAAATCTACTCTAAACGGCTTGGGGCGGTCGCGCCGTCCCGACAAACCCACCAGGTAGACCCTCAGATGGGTGACTGTATCTTCTGCCTCCGCGAGGATCCTGCACTTAACACCATCGTATGCCAGAACACCACCTTTTTTGCAAGGTATGACAACTATCCATCCGCACCGGGCCACGTACAAGTAGTCTCTAAAAGGCACGCTGAATCTTTCTTCGATCTTACTGACCAGGAACTCCTGGACGCTTACGCACTGATTCTCGAAGCTCGAAAAAAGTTGGTCGAAGAGCATGATCCACCGGATGGATACACGATCGGCGTGAACGAAGGCCGCGCTGCGGGCCGCAGTGTCGACCACCTCCATATCCATCTGATTCCGAGATACTTTGGCGATGTCAAGGACGCAAGAGGGGGCATCCGCCAGGCGACGCCCAACTGGGATCCGGACAGTTGGAAATAGGCTCGGCTACTTTTGGCCGATCGCGACGAACCAATCCTTCCGGCCTGTGTCCCGAATCCGTACGCGGCGGAAGCCCACCCGCTTCATCTGGGAAGCGAAATCCCCGGGGTCGACAAGTGTGAACCAGCGGCGTCCTGCCAGGGTGCCACCCACTCTCCAGCCCTCACCTGCTCCGGCGCGCATGCTGATGGCGGCGACCCCTCCTCCTGGCGCCAGCGTTCTGAAGATCTCGGAAAGAGCCCTCGTGATCGCGGCCGAGGGTAGGTGCAAGAGGCTTCCTGAAGCCCAGACTCCGCCGAACCGGTCAGCCGGAAAGGGAAGTTCGAGCAGGTCAAGACGAACGAAATGCAGATCGCGAGCTTGACTGGACGACCGTGACCGTGCGCACTGCAGCATGGACATCCCGAAGTCTGCGGCCACGGTCTGCCGGCCAAGATCTGCCAGCAGCCTGCTGTCTCGGCCGCCGCCACAGCCTAGGTCCAGTACCGGAAGCCCTAGAGGTAGCATCTTCTCAAATGTCAATACTTCGTCTCTGAGTCCCGGAAAATTGCCATATTCGTCGGTGGCGTCAGCGTATTCACCCGCCATCTCGTCATATGTACCGCAGGTCGCAACTGTGATCGCCTTTGGATCCGTGGGGCCATGGTGGATTTGGCCCGACTCAAACATTTTCGAATCCATCCTGGCTGATTATCGTGCAGAGGGCGTTGAGCTCGTGCCACATCCGGTGGCAGTTCAATTCATCATATCCATGTGCCGCATCGAAGCTGATGCAGCCGACGAAGCTCGAGCGGGCATTTCTGATCGGACTGGCAAAGACCGCGCCCCGATGGCTGAATCGGTCGAAATCTTCCCAAGAAAAGCCCATGACAGCCTGTCTGCCATGCTCCTGCCGGTATGTTGCGAAACTTTGCTGGTCTGTCAATATAGTGACGAGCTGCTCGACGTTCTTGCTCACTTCCTGATTGAGCTGCCAGCACAGCCCGACGACGCCCACACCACGTGTCGGCCGGATCGTTCGGGTCGCCGGGGTGGAACCGAGCCGGTAGGTTGCGACCCTGCGGAGCTCGCCTTGCACTGGATGCTTCAGCGTGTGCTTCTTCTTCCAGATGTGCAGACCTGGGTCACTGATGGGAACCGGTGGGTTCGCTGCCGTGCCCAGCGAAATGAGCTGCCCGAATGCCGTGAGGATCTGCCTTCTCATCGTGACCCGCTGGGCGAGCGTACCCCTACGGGAATAGGTCTCGAAGGGGCTCAGAATTGCGAACACCCCGGCCAGGATGGTGAGGCCGATAAGTAAGAATGCCCGGCCTTCGCCGAGAGAATCCCAAAACGATTTGGATGGAAGCTCATACTGTTTGCTCGCCAGCGCGACGGTGGCCAGCAGGATCACGCTTCGATCCAGGCTCCGGGCCACGGCCGAACGCATCACCCAGACTCCAATCTTGAGGCTTACTGATTAGCCTAGGGTGTGCTTCAATGTAACTCACATGTCGCGCGGCAGTAAGTACTTTGACTCTTGGCGTTACGGCTAACCCGTAAATGGTAGACATGTCGCTCCGGAATTGGCTGGTACACGATGTCCGAATCAGGAGTTCGCTCTTGTGTTGGCGCGGACCTCTGTCAAGAGCTGTCCGGTGCGACCGACACCGACTTCACGCGCACGTATCAGGGAGATCCTGACAGCAGAATCATCTGCCGTAGCGACAACCTCACGTTGCTGGCTGACATGTCACCTCTGGTGGTCGGCCATCTGCTACTAGCTTCAAACGATCATTATTTCAGCTTCGGAGAGGCCGTCCGCGATCATGTGGAAGAGGTCAAGGGCTTACTTGGCGGGATATTCGACCAGTATGCAGAGACATTCAGTGAGCCGGTTATCATGGAACACGGATCATCGCAGGTGATGGAGGGTTCGGGGTGTATTACACACGCTCATATCCACATTCTCCCTCTGCAACTGGACGCCGTGCACAGGGTCATGACCCAGGATGGCTTGATCGCTTCGGAGTTAAGTGATCTAAGGGACCTAAAAGATCTAGGGGACCGGGGACTGCCGTACTTCTATTGCAGCGACAGGGCGAGGCATCGTGTGTATGGTGTGGCGCGCGCGATGCGTCGGCAGTATTTGAGATCAGTGGCTGGTCTGTTACTCGGGATCGCCGACCCGGAGTGGGATTACGCTGTTGTAGTACGTAAAGATCTCCTTAGAATCACACTTAATCGGACGGCCGGCTGGCACATAATTCCGTATTAGGGAAGACCCGTCACAGAGAGGCGAATCCCGACATGTCAACGACGAGTCCGGCCTCCGACGAGCCCACCCGGCTCGCCAACATCATCAGCACGATGTTCGCCGGCCAGACCGGCCGGTCGCATCGCCTTTCCAACGGTGAGACCGTACAACTGCTGGTCGGTGCCGATGCGCAGGACGACTGTGCGGTGTTCCGCATGGACGGTTCCCAAGAGATGGTCCTGGGATCCGACTATGTCCGGGGCTCCAAGTTCATCCTCTACGAACTCGGCTATCTCGATGACTATGACGTGGGCTACTACCTGGCGATGGCGAACTTCAGCGACATCGCCGCGATGGGTGCCCAACCCATCGCCCTGTTGTCGGTCATCCGATATCCGAAGACGATGCCCGACGAGCAGTTTGCCCAGGTAATGAATGGCATCAACGATGCCTGCGAGTCGGTGGGCGCGCCCAATGTGGGCGGTGACATCGGCACCGCCGAACGCCTGATTCTCTCGGCCTCGGCGATGGGTGTCGTCGAGGCAGGAGGTTCGCTTCTGCGCAGCGGAGCCCGTCCAGGTGATCGGCTGTGCATCACGGGACCGACAGGGATCGCGGCGGCGGCACAGAAGTACTTCACCAAGCCGCACATCGCTGAAGGTGCGATATCTGCGGCTGCCGAGGAGTTCCTTCTCAGCTCTTGGAGGAGGCCACAGGCGCTGGTCGGTCAGGGACGGTGCCTGAGCACCAGCGGACTGGCGACAAGCTGCCAAGACTCCTCTGACGGGCTCAAGGCGGGAATCGAATCGATCGCAGCCCGCAGCGGCGTCGGGTTCATCGTGGAGGAGAAAGCACTGCCGGTCATCGACGTGGTGAGGGAGGTCGCCGAGCTGAGCAATACCGAAGTGACCTCCCTCATCCTCGGCGACTCGGTGGATTTTCAGCTGATATTCACCGTGCCCGAGGATCGTGTGGAAGAGCTCAAGGAGATCTTTAAGGGCCAGGGGTACACGTTCCACGACATCGGGTTTGCCACGGAGTCGCCGAACATCGTGCTACGTCGTAGCGACGGGACAACGCGAGAGCTGCCAGGCGCCGCCTGGCGACACGCCAACCCTGATCTTCCGTGAGATCGTTGAGCCTGCGGCCGTTGGCTGGGGTCAGCCGAAGTACCTCGTAGATGTTCAGTGAAACGTCCACCTCGTGGTCGGCCAGGGCGTCGATCTGCGTTTCGGCGATCGGGCTGCCCATGCGGACGACGTACACGGCTAGATCTGGACTCCCCGACGGGTCAGCACCTCGGCCAGGGTCGGGCCGACCGGGTGGCGGCCGGTCTGGATCTGCTCGGCTTCCGTATGCATGCGCTGCCAGTCGGCCCGGTCCTGGGCTGCGGCGCAAGGCCGGTTGCGGCGATCATGACACCTCAGCGGTTCACTGGACCTGATGCGGCAGCTCACGCGCGTCCCCGAAGGGCGGCTGGGCAGTGGGGCGCCGGCCGTGGAGTTGGCGGTCGGTCATCTCGGCGATCTCGGCGTGTACGTGGCTCCATGCGGCCCAGACAGAGCGTCCCCACCGCTCGTCGTTCCGGCGAAGCGTGGAATGTGGGATCCGGCGGCCCTCCGCCGCGACGAGGTTCCGCGCCCGGTAGATCGAGGCCGTACCCTGGACAAGCGCTCGTGGCCACGCCTTCCTCCCACGCGACGTAGAGATCTGTTTCAGCGGAGTCGTCGACATCAGAGGTGTCCGAAGAGCCGGCGGGTAGAGACCACCCGAGCAGTCTCCCGCCGCCACGCCTGGCGACGAGATGTGGAGCTTATGCACAGGTACGCGGGCGGGCCGACCGGTTTTCGGATCCGGCTGTCACCGCAGTCGGTACGTCGCGCCTGCTCCCAACTTGATCGTCGACTCTCCGGCTAATTTAGGGTTTTACGCCACGTACCTGGATCGCCTCGTTGCGGAGTGTCAATGGCAGATCGTCGTGTCGGCGGCCGTTACCGGCTGCTCGACCGGCTTGGGTCAGGTGGGATGAGCACGGTGTGGCGGGCACACGACGAGGTGCTCGGACGTCCCGTCGCGGTCAAGGAGATCGAGCCGCCCGAGGATGTGACGCCAGGTGAGAGGGAGGTGTTGTACGAGCGGGTCGCGCGCGAGGCGCGGGCCGCCGCGATGCTCGATCATCCCGGTGTCGTCACCGTACACGACGTCGTGACGGAGGCCGAGCGTCCCTGGATCGTCATGGAGTTGGTCGAAGGCCGGTCGCTCCACCAGGCGATCGAGGCGGAGGGGCCGCTGGCACCCGAGCGCGTGGCGCGGATCGGCCTGCACCTGCTGAACGCGCTGGCCGTCGCGCATGGCCGGGGGTTGTTGCACCGGGACGTCACGCCCGCGAACGTGTTGCTGGCGGCGAACGGCCGGGTGGTCCTCACGGATTTCGGAATCGCGGCGATCGCAGGCGATCCGGCGCTCACTCGCACAGGGACGCTGCTCGGCACGCCGGGCTTCGTCGCACCTGAGCGGCTGCGCGATATGCCGTACGGGCCGGCGTCGGATCTGTGGTCGCTCGGCGCGACGCTGTACACGGCGGCAGAAGGACGGGCGCCGTTCGCGCGGGACGCTCCGCTGGCCGCGCTCGGCGCGGTACTCGCCGAGGACCCACCGGAACCCCGCCGGTCCGGGCCGCTGGCGCCCGTGCTGGAACATCTGCTCGCCAAGGATCCGGCCGTACGGATCACGGCGGAGCAGGCGCGGGCCGCGCTGCGCCGCGTCACGGAGGGCGAGGACGCAGGACTCCCGCGCCTGTCGCGGCCGCGCCGTACAGCCCGCATGCCTCGGCGGCGCGTGGTGTGGATCGTGACGGCGGTGGTCGTCGCGGCGGCCGTGGCCACCACGATCGTCGGCGTTGGCGGTTGGCCGCGCGGCGACGAGCCCGGATCGCATGAAACGCCCGGAGCGCCCGCGTCGCCGCGACCGATCAGGGCGGGCGAGGTGCGGCCCTGTTCCATCCTGACCGACGAGCAAGTGCGCGGGATCATCTCCGACGCCGTACGCCATGTCACGGACACCGGCGGATGCGACTGGTGGGACGCCAATGGCACCGGGTTCCTGAGCGCCCTCACCATTGAGGTTCTGGCGTCACCGACGGAGGCTCACGACCGGATGGCGATCCATTGGAACAACACGGGGTCGGTACCAGGGCTCGCGCGGAAGGGGGCCGCCACGGAATGGTCCGGCCCGAAGCCCCTCGGTGAGGTGAAGGGGACCGTGGTGCCGCCTGCGATGGTGTCCGGCGTCGGCGATGAGGCGTACTCCTACGGGATGCACGGCTCTTCCGCACCTGTGGACTGCATGACTTTGCTCGTCCGTGCGGGGAACGTCATCGCCGGCGTCCGCTACTGCGGTCGGCGGGACGCCCGGTTTCCGGCGCCGGAGGCCGCGCGGCGTGGCGCCGCGGCGATGGTGGAGACGCTCGTCCGGCTCCAGGGGCGCGGGTGAGCGGGCGCGGCGAGGTTCTCGCCGGGCGGTATCGGCTGGAGGAGGAGCTCGGCCGGGGCGGCATGGGCACGGTGTGGCGTGCGTACGACACGGAGTTGCGCCGCGATGTCGCGGTCAAGGAGCTGACGCTGCCGCGCGATTCGAGTCCAGGGCGGCGGGTGGCCGCGGTGCGGCGGGCCATGCGGGAGGCGCGTGCCGCGGCGAGGCTGGATCATCCCGGCATCGTCACCGTGCATGACGTCGTGGAGTCCGCGGGGCATCCGTGGATCGTGATGGAGATGCTGACCGGCCGTTCACTGGACAAGGTCGTCACGCGCGAGGGTCCGCTGGAGCCGCGGCGGGCCGCTGCGATCGGGGTAGAGGTGCTGGACGCGTTGCGGCACGCGTACACGCGGGGCGTTCTGCACCGGGACGTGAAGCCGGCGAACATCTTCCTGCGCGACGACGGCCGGGCCGTGCTGACCGACTTCGGCATCGCCGCGCTCGCCGGTGACGCCCCGCTCACCCGGCCCGGCGCACTGATCGGCTCCCCTTCCTACATGGCGCCCGAACGCGTGCGCGGCGAGCCGGCCGGGCCCGAATCAGACCTGTGGTCGCTCGGGGTGACGCTCTACGTACTGGTGGAGCAGTACCTGCCGTTCGCAGGTGAGACGCCCATGGGCGTGCTCGGCGCCGTGCTCGCAGACGAGCCCGCCCCATTCCGGCGTGCCGGACCTCTTGCCCCCGTACTCCTCGCGCTGCTCACCAAGGATCCCGCCGCGCGCCCGGACGCCGAGTCGACGCAACGGTTCCTGCAGCGCGTCGCGGACGGCGAGCAGGCCCCGACGCCGCCGTCCGGCGAGCAGGCCCCGACGCCGCCGTCCGGCGGCTTCGCAGGGCCAGGGCGAGGCATCGCCGGACCGTGGCCGACGCGGCACCGGCTTGCGGCGGCTCTCGCGGTCGCCGTCGCGGTCGTGCTGCTCATCGCCATAGGGGTGATCGTGCTCGACTTCCCGCGCGACGGGCGCCCGGCGCCCGGGGCGCGCCCATCAACGCGGGCGGCCGGGGGACCGACACCGATCAACGAGCTCCCCGGCAGCTGCGGGTTGATCAGCCGCGAGCAGTTGGAACCGTACGTTCCGGTCGCCGCGTCCCAGACCTACACCGGCGACGCGATGGGTCCGTTCGGCGACTATTTCTCCCCGACCGAGGGCTGCGAATGGCAGGAGAACAGCGGCTCGCCCCACTATCTGGTGCGCATCATTTCCCGCGTCGTTCGGGACCGGCCGCCTCTGGACGTGATCGCGACGGCGCACGAGGACTTCGCCACGCTACGGCGCGACATCGAAGCAGGTGCCCATGCGAGCGCCAGGGCCGTACGAGCCGTCCCCGGAGCCGGCGATGAGGCATTCGCCTACGACACCGGCGACACCGGCGACGTCTTCTACACCGACCTGGTCGCCCGCAGCTCCAACCTGCTGGTCAAGGTTCAGTACATGCGAACCGGCCCGGGTCGTACGACCGACGCGGACCGCCGGCGCGTGCGTGAGGGCACGGCACGGATCGCCCAGCTGATGATCGACTCCTACCGTGCCGGCCGTCCCCTCTCCACATCGTGACTCAGCCTCCGCCGCGCGGCACCGGCGACGCCCGGTGGGGACGTTCAGCCCGGGATGCTGCCGTCGTCCATTGACGCCCAGGTTCGGCCTGCGGAACGAGGTGTCGGTCTTCAGCGCTCTCGATCCGTGGGCACTGGACCGCTACCGCTGAGGTGGGCCTGGGCGGCCTTGCGGAAGGCCGCCACGAGGCGGCTGCGGTCGTCGGCGCGGGTCGCCAGGACGACATGGCTCGGCTCGACGCCCTCCAAGGGCACCGTGGTGAGGTCGGGACGCAGCCCCTTGCCGTGAATGTCGGCCGAGATGGCCACGGCGTGGCCGGCGGCGATGGCTTCGAACTTGTCCTCGAGGGCGTCCACGGTCGGGCCGTCGGGTGCCGGCCGACCGCCCGGTCGCGGTTCGAGGCGCCAGAAGGCGCTCCAAGCCGCGTCGGATCCCGGTATCCGGGGCATCGGTTCGTCGGCGATGTCGTCGAGTGTGACGGACTCCTTGCCGGCTAGGCGGTGGTCGAGGGGCACTATGACCACTCGGGGCTCGTCGTACAGGACCGTCACGTGCAGTCGGTCGGTCGGGAACGGCAGCCGGGTCACGACCGCGTCCACTCGGTGATCGAGCAGGGCGGCGCGTGGTTCGTTCCAGTCCAGATGCAGGGCCTGTACGTCGGCGTCCGGATGCCGGCGCCGAAGTTCGCGCACTGCGGGGGTGACGATGATGCCCCTCGTGTAGCCGACGGTGATGTGATTGGGCTGTGCGGCGGCACGGGTGGCGGCCGCGGCCTGGGCGGCTGACCGCAGCATCGCCTTGGCCCGAGGCATGAAGACCTCCCCGGCCTCGGTCAGCCGGGTGCCCTGCGGGGTGCGGTCGAGCAGGCGCGCGCCGAGCTGTTGCTCGAGGCGGCGGATCTGACGGCTCAGGGACGGCTGGGTGATGTGGAGCGCCTCGGCGGCGCGGCCGAAATGCCGGTGCTCGGCGACGATCGTGAAGTACCGCACCAGCCGCAGATCGAGGTCCGGTACGGAAGCTGAGTCCGTCATGCCTGGAGTGTAATCCGTACGACTACCTGTCCTGCTGTCGAAAGATATCTGAGCTGCGGTGATGCCTGAATCGCATTGCCCTATACGGAAGAGGCTTTGGACACGGACCGCTTCCCGCTCCGACGATGGGACCACCGCTCCCGGCGCTTCGAGACCGCGCCGGGCCGGACCACCTCATCTCACCGAAGGAGTGCAGCATGCGCGTTTTCGTCACCGGAGCGACCGGATTCATCGGTTCCGCGGTCGTAGGAGAACTCCTCGACAACGGGCATCAGGTCGTCGGCCTCGCCCGTTCTGACCCGGCCGCCGCATCGCTGGCCGCCGCCGGGGCCGAGGTGCACAGGGGCACTCTCGAGGACCTCGACAGCCTGCGGAGCGGAGCGGCCGGGTCGGACGGCGTCATCCACACCGCGTTCATCCACGACTTCTCCGACTTCGCGGCCGCCGCCCGGACGGATCGGCGCGCCATCGAGGCGATCGGTGAGGCGCTCGCGGGATCCGATCGGCCGTTCGTCATCAGCTCCGGGACCGCCCTTCTGGCTCCGGGCCGCGTCGTGACGGAAGAGGACGTGCCTGATCCCGGGGTGCCCACTGCGCTTCGGATCGCCTCCGAGGAGGCGGCGCTGTCGCTGGCCACGCGCGGCGTACGGGTCTCGGTGGTGCGGCTGCCGCCCTCTGTGCATGGCGAGGGTGATCACGGCTTCGTCCCGATGCTCATCGGCATCGCCCGCGCGAAGGGCGTCTCTGCCTACGTGGGCGAGGGGACCAATCGCTGGTGCGCCGTGCACCGGCTCGACGCCGCGCGGTTGTTCCGGCTGGCCGTGGAAGCGGCGCCTGCGGGCGCCTGCCTGCACGGGGTCGGCGAGGAGGGTGTGCCGGTACGGGACATCGCCGAGGTCATCGGCCGGCATCTGGACGTGCCGGTGACCTCCATCCCCCGCGAGGAGGCGGACGGCCATTTCGGCTTCCTCGGCGCATTCTTCTCGCTGGACGTCCCGGCCTCGAGCACCCTGACCCAGAAGCGGCTGGGATGGCACCCCGGGCGGACCGAGCTGATCCCCGACCTGGCGGCAGGCCATTACTTCAAGGACTAACGCGACTACTTCAAGGACTAACGCGACGGGCGCTGAAGAGATTGGTTGTTCCCGATTGGGCCGACCCCTACGATCCCGTGTCATGCACGGCGTGGTCCGGAAGGTGTGGGTCGACTCGGGCGAGCAGGTGATCGTGACGTTCTCCGGCAACGGGTACGTCGTCGAGCCGGCGAAGACGAGAGCGAGGCTCGCGGCGCTCGTCCCACGAGCGCTGGAAGGGCGGGCGCCGGCCGAATCGCGGCCAGGATGGATTTCGGCCGACGCTGTCCACGAGGCCTGGATCCGTACCGGGCCGAATCGATCGGTGACGGTGACCGTGCGGCTCGATACCGACGGTCGACACCGTCGGTATCGAGCGCGCGGATGGACTCAGGGCCGCAGCCTGGGTGAGGGCTTCCGCGCGCTGCTCGGCTCGAAGGCCAACACTGGATCACCCGTCCCCGAGATCTGATCCGGTCGACCTGGCACCGGACGGGCGGCCGGATGGGTCATGGCCCGTTCGTCGATGCCCGGCAAATGGCCAAAGTCCTGCGTGGGGCGGGATATGGCAGCCGTCCCGTGGGAGACCTCAGCGGCGTGTCAGTAGGGTCACGGATCGCCCCGCTCGTGATCGCCGCGTCGCCGGACGAGCCGCAGTACGAGGCCCGCAGCGACAAGTCCGGGAAGAGGGCCGTGCACAAGCCCGGGGCGCTGAAGTGGCGGTCGAGATCGGTTCCGACGGTGCGGCATGATGCTCGCCATGGCGGCACTGTGGCGGCGTTCCAAAGGCGAGGACGGGGCCGAGTTGAGGCACCTACGGGCCCTGGCCGAGGCCGGGGATCCGTCCGCGATGGTACGGCTTGCGGAGTCGCTGGACGCTCAGGGGCGGCCTGACGACGCGGTTCGGTGGCTGCGACGGGCGGCCGAGGGCGGTGATGTCGGGGCGATGGTCGACTACGCCGCCCACCTGCTGCTACGCCGATCCGATGCCGCGGCGGCCGAGGCCTGGTGGCGCCGCGCGGCGGAGGCCGGGCACACCAGTGGGATGGTGGGTCTCGGGGCCGTACTTCTGGAGCGTGGTGACCTAACGGGGGCCGTGATGTGGACGCGCCGGGCGGCCGAGGCCGGCTTCGCGGTGGGGATGTACAACCTCGGCGTGCTCTTGGCAGAGGATGATGATCGCGCCGAGGCGGAGTGTTGGTGGTTGCGTGCCGCCGAGGCCGGGCTGGTCCCAGCGATGGAGCGCCTGATCGGCCTGCTGCGCGACCGCGGCGACGAGGCGGCCGCGCGAAGCTGGGAGATCCGGGCGGTGCAGTACGGAGGGGACCCGCACGCGCCCGGGGACGTGAAGAAGGCGTAGGGGAAGAGCAGGGTTCGAGAGCCGCGGCGCGGCCGACCGCCCGCTCGCAAA
Organism: Actinomadura sp. HBU206391; assembly: GCF_014323665.1. GTDB lineage: Bacteria > Actinomycetota > Actinomycetes > Streptosporangiales > Streptosporangiaceae > Actinomadura_C. Next base: position 343,807 of record NZ_JABVEB010000001.1, read on the forward strand.
CGGCGGATCTTGACAAGTGTTCGTCGAGTTTTTATACCGGTCATAGGGGAAGTTTCTTCCATACCTGCAGGTCACAGCCGCATCGATTCGACGAAGGATCTTTGCAGGAGGTGAGTGGGGTGGCGGCGCGACGGGAGTGAGGACCCGAGGGAGGCGCTGAGATGGCACGAGCGGTCGGTATCGACTTGGGCACGACGAACTCGGTGGTCTGCGTCCTGGAAGGAGGCGAGCCGACCGTCGTCGCCAACACTGAGGGATCACGCACGACTCCGTCGGTGGTGGCCTTCGCGAAGAGCGGTGAGGTGCTGGTCGGCGAGGTCGCGAAGCGCCAGGCGGTGACCAACGTGGAACGGACAGCGCGGTCGGTGAAGCGCCACATGGGCGAAACGGACTGGCGCTTCCCAGAGTCCGGCAGCGTGGACGGCAAGCGGTACACAGCGCAGGAGATCGCCGCGCGCGTGCTGCAGAAGCTGAAGCGCGATGCCGCGGCCTACCTCGGGGAGGACGTCACCGACGCCGTCATCACGGTGCCCGCCTACTTCGATGACGCGCAACGCACGGCGACCAAGGAGGCGGGGGAGATCGCCGGTCTGAAGGTACTGCGGATCATCAATGAGCCGACGGCGGCGGCGCTGGCCTACGGCCTGGACAAGGAGAACGACCAGCGCATCCTGGTCTTCGACCTGGGCGGCGGCACGTTCGACGTGTCGCTGCTGGACATCGGCGAGGGCGTGGTCGAGGTGAAGGCCACCGCCGGGGACACCCATTTGGGCGGGGACGACTGGGATCAGCGGGTCGTCGACCACCTGGTCAAGCAGTTCAAGAACGGCTACGGGGTGGATCTGTCGAAGGACAAGATGGCGGTGCAGCGGCTGCGCGAGGCGGCCGAGCGGGCCAAGATCGAGTTGTCGACCGCCACGGAGACCACGATCAACCTTCCCTACATCACCGCCTCCGCCGAGGGCCCGCTGCACCTGGACGAGAAGCTGTCGCGTGCGCAGTTCGAGCAACTGACCCACGAGCTGCTGGGCCGCTGTAAGGGCCCGTTCCAGCAGGCCGTGAAGGATGCCGGGATCAACGTGTCCGACATCGACCATGTCCTCCTGGTCGGGGGCGCCACCCGGATGCCCGCCGTGATCGACCTGGTCCGCGGGCTCACCGGCGGCCAGGAGCCGCACAAGGGCGTCAACCCCGACGAGGTCGTCGCGGTCGGCGCGTCCCTGCAGGCCGGGGTGCTCAAGGGCGAGGTCAAGGACGTCCTGCTGCTGGATGTCACCCCGCTGTCGCTCGGCATCGAGACCAAGGGCGGCATCATGACCCGGCTCATCGAGCGCAACACGACGATCCCGACCAAGCGCTCGGAGGTCTTCACCACGGCCGATGACAACCAGTCGTCGGTGAACATCCAGGTCTACCAGGGCGAGCGCGACATCGCGGCGTACAACAAGAAGCTCGGCATGTTCGACCTGACCGGTCTGCCGCCCGCCCCGCGCGGCGTCCCCCAGATCGACGTCGCCTTCGACATCGACGCGAACGGCATCATGCACGTCTCGGCCAAGGATCTCGGCACCGGCCGTGAGCAGTCGATCGCCATCACCGGTGGATCCGCGCTGCCGAAGGAGGACATTGACCAGATGGTGCGCGATGCGGAGCAGCACGCCGAGGAGGACCGCCGCAGGCGCGAGGCCGCCGAGACCCGCAACAGAGCCGAGACACTCGTCTACACCACAGAGAAGGTGCTGCGCGACAATCCCGACAAGGTGCCGGGCGATGTGCGGGCCGAGGTGGAGGCCGCCCTCGCCGATCTCAAGGAGGAGCTCAAGGGCGAGGACGTCACGGCCATCCGCCACGCCACCGACAAGGCGGCCGCCGCCGCCCAGAAGGTGGGCCAGGCGATGTACGCACAGGCACAGGGCGGCGCCGCGGGCGCGGATGCGGGAACGGCCGGGACACGGCGAGGGGCCGATGAGGACGAGGTCGTGGACGCGGAGATCGTCGATGAGGACGAGCGGCAAGGAGACACCGGATGAGCCGCCCGCCTGATCTCCGGCGAACAGGGCGACCGCGAACCGGTCTTCCACCGCTCCCGGCCGGGGCGCGGCGTGACAAGGTGCCGGCCCTGACCGGCGCACCGCCACCTGCCCGCTCAGGATCCGCTCCGAAGGTGGCCAGGCCTCGCGTGCCGTCACGGATCGAACGGCTGGAGGCCCTGCTCGCCGAGCGCACCGCGGACCTGCAGCGGGTCAAGGCGGAGTACGACAACTACCGCAAGCGGGTCCGGCGCGATCGCCTGGCCGTCGGCGAGGCCGCTGTGGCGAACGTGCTCCGCGGTCTGCTGCCCGTGCTGGACGGTGTCGCCCGGGCCCGCGAACTGGGTGAGGTGCACGGCGGCTTCCAGCAGGTCGCCCAGGCGCTGGAAACCGAACTGGCCGCCCTCGGCCTCCATGCCTTCGGTGAACCCGGTGAGCTCTTCGACCCCGCATGCCACGAGGCGCTCTTCCACGTACGTTCCACCGAGGTCGACCACGCGACCTGCAGCACGATCCTGGCCGCCGGCTACCGCGTCGGTGACCACCTCCTGCGGCCCGCCCAGGTAACGGTCACCGAGCCACTCGCCCTCACGTCCGACCACGTGAAGAAAGATCATTTTTCGTGACCGGGCTGGGTCCGATGCGAGGATGACGGGCATGGTCAGTTTCGCTTCATACGACGGAACCGTGCTCGTCTGCCATGAGCGGGGAGGAGGGCCGGCGCTGGTCTGCTTGCCGGGCGGGCCGGGGCGGTCCTCGGGATATTTGGGGGATCTCGGCGGCCTGGCGGCTCAGCGTCGGCTCTTCTTGCTGGACAATCGAGGGACAGGCGAATCCGCGGCGCCAGTTGATCCAGACACGTATGCGATGGACCGGATGGTCGCGGATGTCGAGGCACTGCGTGTCTATCTGGGGTTCGAGCGGATGGACTTGCTCGGGCATTCGGCGGCTGGAGGGCTGGCGTTGCTGTATGCGGCCCGGTATCCCGAGCGAATAGGTCACCTGGTGTTGGTCACGCCGAGCGTGCGTCCGGTGGGGATCGAGATAACCGATGAGCAGTGGTACGCCCAGATCGAGCGCCGAGCTGATGAGAGCTGGTATGAGAGCAGGCTGCCAGACCTCAAGGCGTGGGACGCGGGCGATGAGAGCCGGCGCCTGCAGGCGCAGCCGTTCTTCTACAGTCCTTGGAACGAAACCGCCGAAGCACACGCCACACGGTTTGCCGAACGCTCGGTCGAGGCGGCGAAGCGTTTCCACACCGACCTGCCCGCGGCCGAGAAGACCCGAGCGAGCCTTGCGAAGGTCACAGCGCCGGTCTTGGTGATCGCGGGAGAGCAGGACCCGGGACCATTGCCCGCGCACGCGGCCGAGCTGGCCGGGATCTTCCCGCGCGGGACCAGCATCGTGCTGCCCGGAGCCCACTACCCCTGGGTCACCGCTCCGAACAGCTTCGCCGAGGCGGTCGGGACGTTCCTGGAGAGCTAGCCGGCCGGCAGCACACCTGAAAGCGTCGTACCTGGGCGGCACGATGCATCATGTGTGACAATCACCAACCGTTCCGCCCTATCCCATCCCGGCCGGATGGGTCATGCCCCACCGCGGCTCCAACCGGCGGCGCAACCTGTGGGTGGTGTCCCTGCTCGACGTGCAGCCCGCCGACCGGGTGCTCGAGCAGCTTCAATCCGGGCTTCTGCCTTGGAACGGATATTCCTGGTAATTGCTCGGCCCAGGCTCCGATTACGGGTGTCACAGTGATCTCGATGCCGCTGGGAGAGCGTGCGCCCATCGGTGGCCTGCGACCGGGGAGCGGCCTTCGGGACAGAGGACGTGTCAGCACGTTGGACACGGAGGAGCACCCATGAAGAGGCACACCGGCCCATGGCCACGGTGAGTGTGGTGAGTCGACCTACGGAGGCGCTCGACGATTCGAGAATCGTCGCCGCATCTCTGGAGGACCCTGAGGCGTTCGGCGAGCTGTTCCGCCGGCATTCGCCACGGCTCCACGCCTACATCAACTGGAGAAGACCCTGCTGGATCTCAAGGGCGACTGGGAGGCGTACGCCCCGAAGGCCACGAACCGGCCGATGCGCGCCCTTAGGGGCGACAAGCGCGTCCGGGCGCTGAGTGACGTGGCCGGCACCCTGCCGGCCGGCGCGCCCGCCCTTCCCGACCTGCGGGCGGCCGCGTTCCGGATGCTCGCCGGCCTGCCCGGCGTCAAGACCGAGGGCAGGGCGACCGACCCCCTGGGCCGCGCCGGAACGGTGGTGTCGCTACCGGTGGAGACGACCGTTCCCCTCGGTCTCTACACCGCGCCCAAGCAGCTCGGCACCCGGCGGCAGTGGATCATCGACCCTGACAGAGGTCGCGGAGTGGACCGGCTCGTTGCCGAACTGACCTCTCCGGGGCGTCGGCCCGGGCTCCACCCCACCGTCCTGGCGTTCGGCGGTACGATCCAGTCCGTCGTCGCCGGAGCCGTGCTCGGCGCACTTCCACTCCTCCATCGGGAACGTGGTGTCCATGGCGGTCTGCACCGCAGTCATCGTGTCGGCACTGGGCGTACTGCCCTGGTTCAATGGATAGCGCGCCCATTCGGCCTACTGAGCCGAGCCGTACCGGCGGCTACTTCACCGGTCACAGCGTGGCGGATCTCGGACGCGCCCTGCGTACGGGCACGGTGACGGCGGTCGGGCTCGTCAAGGGAGCGCTGGCGTCGATCTCAGACCTCGACGCCGACCTCGGCGCGTTCGTCACCGTCGCCGCGGAGCGGGCCCTGGCGGCCGCGCTGCAGGCGGACGCCGAACTCGCCGCCGGCGTCGACCGAGGTCCGCTGCATGGCATCCCGATGGGGATCAAGGACATCATCGAGGTCGAGGGGCTCCGGGCGACGATGGGTTCGGCCCACTACGCCGACCACGTGTCCACGGTCGACGCCGAGTGCGTCCGCCGGCTCCGGGCCGGGGGCGCGGTCATCGTCGGTAAGACCACGACGCACGAGTTCGCGTACGGGCCGACCGGTGATCGCTCGGCCAATGGCCCCTCGCGCAACCCGTACGACCCCACCCGGATGTCCGGTGGCTCCAGCGGCGGCAGCGCCGTGGCCGTCGCGGCCGGGATGGTGCCGGTCGCGCTCGGTACCGACACAGGGGGGTCGGTTCGCATTCCGGCGGCGCTGTGCGGTGTCGCGGGGTTCAAGCCGGCGCACGGTGTCATCCCGGCCGATGGGGTGTTCCCGCTCGCCCCGACGCTGGACGACGTCGGTGTGCTCGCCCGCACCGCCGACGGCTGCCGGGTCGCCTACCGCGTTCTGGCCGATCTGCCGGCCGGCCCCGGTGGCCCCGGCGTGGACGTGCGGCGCATCGGTTGGGTACGACCCGGCGCGTTGTTCGAGACCGACCACGACATCGAACGGCTGACGCGGGCGGCGCTCTCGCCCGTCGGTGCCGAGGTCGAGGAGGTCGAGCTCCCCGGGGCCGCCGGGATGAGCGAGACGTACTCCGCGATCCAGGGCAGTGAGGCGTACGAGGTGCACGCCGACCGCGTGGCAGCCGATGCCGCGCTGTTCGATCCCGAGGTGCTGGAGCGTCTCAGACTGGCGGCCGAGACCGCGGGGTGGCGATACGTGCGGGCGCTCCGCGACCGCGGCCGTCTCCAGAATGAGATGTCGGCGCTGCTGTCCCGCTACGACGTACTGGCACTGCCGACCACACCCCTGGTCGCGCCGCCCCTCGGAGCGCGGACCACTGAGATCAACGGCACGGCCGTCGGCGTCCGGCCGGCGATGCTGTCGATGACCAGCCCGTGGAACGTGTGCGGCCTACCGGCGCTCAGCGTGCCGGCCGGCATGGTCGGCTCGTTGCCGACCGGGCTGCAGCTCATCACCGGCCCAGGCCGGGAGGACCTCCTGTTCGGCGTCGCCGAAAAGGTCGGTGCAGGCGGTCACTGACCCACCTCTGTCAGACGTACGAGTGCGGTCTCCCGCTTGGTCCGGCAAAGGGCGCAGAGGGAATCCGGGTCGCGATCCGGTCGCGAGCGTGCTCGCACCAGGTGAAGGGGATCGGGCAGGCGAGCGCGTGCTCGATCAGCTCATTGATCCGTCTTCACCGACAGGTCGTGATTCCGTCTCGCGTTATCGCGCGCCGAAGCGAACACCGGCCAGGCAATGGCGCAGACTGCGGCCGACAGCAGTAGGGCCCATCCGGTGCCTGCGGCGACGGCGGCGCCCATGACGGCGACGCCGAGGGTGGCGCCGACCTGACGCACGGCGTTGAGCAGGCCGCCCACCGCACCGGCCGTTCCCGTCGGGGCGAGGCTGACAATGGCGATGACCAGGGCCGGCAGGGCAAAAGAGACACCGAAACCGGTCATCAACAGCCCCACTGCCAGCCACAGGTAGCCGGCGTCGGCGAAGACCGCGCCGCCCAGCACCACACCTCCCGCGGCCAGCAGTCCCAGCCCGGCCAGGATCGGACGGCGCGGACCCACTCGTGCCACGATCTTGCCGGTGACCGGCGGGGCGGCGGCGAAGGGAACCGTCAGCGGCAGGAACGCCAGCCCGGTCTGCAGCGGGTCCAGGTGCCGCTGCTGCTGCAACAGCAGCGGCAGCACGAACAGCCCTCCGGTCAAGGCGAAGTTCACCGCCGCAGCGGCCAACAGCCCGGCCCGCACCCGACCTGCCCGCAGCAAGGCCTGGTTCACCACCGGTGCCTGACTGCGCTGCTCCAGGCCCCAGAACGCCAGCCCCGAGGCCGCCAACCCCACCAACGAGCACACGGTGTGTGCCCATGCCTGCGCACCGGCAGCGATCAGGGCGTCGGTGAACAGGGCGAGCACCGCCGCGGCCGCCAGCTGGGCGGGCCAGTCGATCCGGCGGTCACTGCGCGGGCAGGCCACCGCCTGGCCCAGCGTCAGCGCCAGCACCCCCAGGCCCAGAGGCACGTTGATCAGGAACACCGACCGCCATCCGGCGAGGTTGACCAGGGCGCCACCGGCGATCGGACCCACCGCCACCGCCGCGCCGCTGATCGCGGCCCATGCCGAGACCGCACGCGCCCGCGCGGTGGGCTCGGAGTAGAGCTGGGTGATCATCGCCATTGAGGCGGGCACACACGCCGCCGCGCCCATCCCCAAGATCGCGCGCAGCAGCACCAGCACCCACGGCGCCGGAGCGAACGCACTGAGCAACGACGCCAGCGTGAAGACGACGATGCCGCCCCGGAACAGCCGCTCGGCCCCAAAGCGGTCCGCCGCCGCCCCCGCCGACAGCAGCAGCGCGGCGAACGTCACGGTGTAGCCGGTCGTCACCCACTGCAGCCCGGCCATCGACGCGTGCAGAGACGACGCCAGATCCGGCTCGGCGACCGACAGCACCGTCATGTCCAACAGCACCATGAAATAGCCCAGCGAGATACCCGCCAGCACGCGGGCGCGCCCCCGCACGGGGCCGGGACGCCCCGCCGTCGACGCGGCTGACTTCGCCGCGGATGGCTTCACAAGGGTCATGTCCAAGACAGCTCCCAAAGACAGAGAACGGGAATGACATGACCCACTGTGCGTTTGCGCAGGCCAGCGGCTCCACCGCCACCGCCGCACGGTCCGTTCGGAATTTCCGAACGCTCCGCATGGTTTGTGGTCGGGTGGAAGTGCGCCAACTCAGGACCTTCGAGGCCGTCATCCGGCACCGGACCGTGACCGACGCCGCCGTCGCCCTCGACCTGGCTCCCTCATCGGTCTCCCAGCAGATCCGAACCCTCGAAGGCACACTCGGCGTGGCCCTGTTCATGCGTGGCCCCAAGGGAATGGAGCTCACCCCCGCCGGACAGCGGCTACGGGGATGGGCACGCACCCTGCTCGACCAGACCGAGCAGGCCATCCGTGACGTGAGAGGCCAACAGCAGCTGCTGCGGCTCGGCGCGCTGGAAACCCTGGCCGGCTCCTACGTGCCTCAGGTCCTGGCCCGGTTCGCCGAACGCCAGCCCGGCATCGACGTCGAGATCCACTCCGAACGCGCCCGCGACGGTCTCCTCGCTGATGTGATCGAGGGACGACTAGAGGCCGCACTGCTACTGGACTCCGGTGACGACGTCGGCGGGCTCGGCTTCCCACCCCCCGCTCAACCGCTCACCTTCCTCGACCTCGACCCCGTCCCCCTCGCGCTGGTCTGCGCACCAACCCACCCGTTCGCCACCAGAACCGCGCTGACTCCCGGTGACCTCGAACACGAGCGGCTACTGGTCAACGTCCCTGAATGCTCGTTCTGGATGGCCGGGAACAAGATCCTCGGCTCCGGTCCCAAACGGATCAAGGTCGGAGGCATCCCGGTCATGCGCGCATGGGCCGAACACGGACTCGGAATCACACTGCTACCCCGGTTCGCGGTCGCCGACAATCTCCGTTCCGGAACCCTGGTCGAACTCGACCTTCCGCTCCCGGATCTCAGCCTGCGACTGGTCTGGCGAGAAGACCAGGAATCGCGGCCCGGGATGCGCGACATCCTCTACGCCGCAGCTCGTCCCTGACCACCACAGACCCGCCACCCCACTGGGGCGAACCGCTGGAGAGCGGTACGGTTCGTGGCCTCGCATCCGGCCGGCCAGGAAATCGATCTTCATCCTCTGGTCTTCGCACCGGACGGATCCGCCCTGCAGGCCTCTCTGGATCCCGAGCGTCCTTTCGCCTACCCGGCCCGCTGCTTCGTCGCGGGAACGATCGAGGGCGTGACCGTGCCCTGCCTGTCGGCCGAACAGCAGGTCTACTTCCATCAGGGCTATGAGCCGGCCGACCACGATCGTCGCGATATGGCCCAGCTTCGTCGGGCATTCGGAATCACCACGCACTTCTGAATTCGCCGCCGCCCCACAGGCGTACAGCCAGCTGTACCAAAGCACTCCAGTGCGTGGGATCGATCATGAGACCGCTCATCGACAGGCTAGGTGACGTAACAAAGCGAACTCCCAGCCACCCAGCATGGAGTGTTTCCCATGTCACGCACCCCCACCCAGCCCACTTCCCCTCGGCGTCCCCGGCGTGTGCGGGGGCGGATCCTGGCGGCGGCGGCACTGACGGCATTGACCGGAATCGTCGCGGCCGGCATGCCGGCCGCCGCCGCCAGTGCCGCGACCGGTCCCGGCCGCACCTCCGACGTAGTCAAGAAGAGTCTGGAGCGCCTGGTCACCGGCGATCACTTTCCCGCCGCGCTGGCCGCGGTGCAGGACGCCAAGGGCCGGACCCGCCACTACACCGCCGGTGTGGCGGACCTGAAGACCAGGGCGAAGGTGCCCGTTGACGGGCAGGTGCGGATCGCCAGCAACACCAAGATGTTCACCGCCGTGGTCGTGTTGCAGCTGGTCGGCGAAGGCAAGATCGACCTGGACGCGCCGATCGAGACGTACCTGCCGGGCCTGGTCCGCGGTGAGGGCATCGACGGCCGGAAGATCACGGTCCGGCAGCTCCTGAAGCACACCAGCGGCCTGCCGGACTACACCAGGTACATGCCTGACGGCTTCGAGATCCAGCACACCTACAGCACTCCGCGGGAACAGCTGGACATGGCCCTGGCGCACGAGGCGTCGTTCGCTCCGGGTGCGAGGTGGGAGTACAGCAACACCAACTATGTGCTGGCCGGTCTCATCGTGCAGAAGGTCACCGGCCGTCCCATCAGCGAGGAGATCACCAAGCGGATCATCGACCGCATCGGGCTGCGCCACACCTACTGGCCCGGTGAGGGGGATCAGACCATCCGTGAGCGCCACCCCAACGGGTATGCGGCCAAGGAGCCCGGCGGGCCGCTGCTGGACGTCACGAATCGGGACCCCTCCTGGGGAGGGGCGGCCGGACAGCTCATCGCCACTCCCAGCGACGTCAACCGCTTCATGACCGCACTGCTGGACGGCAAGCTGCTCAAGCCGCAGCAGCTCGAGCAGATGCGCGAGACGGGCAAGTCCCCGGGACTCCCGGCCGGCTGGGAGTACGGCCTCGGCCTGGTCAAGATGTCGCTGAGCTGCGGTGGTGTCGCATGGGGCCACGGCGGCGACATGGACGGTTACGAGACCCGCAGCGCCGCCACCGACGACGGCCGGGCGGTCACCCTCGCCGTGACGACTCTGCCCACCAACCAGGCCGCCCTCGAGAACGTCATCGCCGCCGCCGACGCCGCTCTGTGCGCAGCCCGGTAACACATAGGTAGACGCGGTCGAGCGCACCAGAACAAGTAGTACCCACGAGGTCGAGGACGGTCTTCCCAAGACCGTCCTCGACCTCGTTCGGGATCGCCGCTCTGGCGGGGGACTGGGCGGGCGCCGGGCTTTCGGACGGGACGGGTTCGCCGACCCGTTGATGGCCGCCGCGAACCTGTAGAGCGATCACCGTCAGGACGTGACGGGGATGAACGCGTACACGGGCAGTTCCTTGATACCGCTGATGTTGTCGCGCTTGGTGGAGTCCAGCCAGACCACGGCGATGTCACCACGTTGAAAAGCGTCCTTGTCGTACTGCAGCATGCGGGAATCCAGGATGACCCGGAACTTCTGCCCGGCCGGGACCGTGCCCGAGGCGCTCTCGATCTCGCTGGTGTTCTGGTCGAACAGCATGACGCGTGTCGCCTGGTATGTGCCTTCGCCCAGGGGGTCCGAGGCCATCAGTGAAATTCCGTACGCCGCGCTCGAGCCGATGCAGTAGTCCGGGTGGCCCTGTACCGAGATCGCGCAGTCGGAGGCGCTTGCCCTGACCCTGCCGGCGCTCACCGCGGCATGGTTATAAACCAGGAACCAGCCGTTGTTCAGACCCCCCGTGTACTGGCGGTTGCCCCAGTCGGGGCCGGTCGTGCCGGTGACGATGATCGCCCTTGAACGCAGGACGGTTTCCAGGATGCTGTCATCGATCGCGATGGGGCGGTTGCAATACCACTCGGCGACGGTGAACGTGGGCGGCTGGGAGGTGGGGGTGGTCGGAGTGGGCGTAGGCGGCGCCGCCGGCGCGGACTGGATGGCGAGAGTGCTGCGGTCAGGAGCAGTTGACGCCTTGTCGTCGGCGCCGCACGCGGTGACGGCCAGTACAGCGCAAATGGTGGGGAGCATGAGCGCTCTGGAAGGGGAAATCATGTCAGCCGTTTTGTGTCGCCCTGGGACCCTATCGGTCCCAGATTCGGGTAAAGGTTAGCGGCGCTATCCTTACGCTGAGCGTCAGCACGCCGGGCAAACGGGGAGCCACCGTCACGCGACCCGATGACATGGCGATTCGTTCACTGACATCGGCTTTGATGCGCAGGCGGACATGGATTCCGGCTTCGGCCAGCGAATCGTCGATGTATTCGCACAGTTTCTCGCGCTCAGACGTATAGCCAGCTGTACCAAAGCACTCCAGTGCGTGGGATCGATCATGCGGCCGCTCATCGACAGGCTAGGTGACGTAGCAAAGCGGACTCCCATCCACACAACATGGAGTGTTTCTCATGTCACGCACCCCCACCCAGTCCACTTCCCCTCGGCGTCCCCAGCGTGTGCGGGGGCGGATCCTGGCGGCGGCGGCACTGACGGCACTGACGGGGATCGTGGCGGCCGGCATTCCGGCCGCCGCCGCGAGTGGCCCCGGCCGCACCGCCGACGTGGTTCAGGGCACTCTGGACAGTCTGGTGAAAAACGATAAGTATCCGGGTGCGCTGGCGGCGGTTCGTGGGCCTGATGGGCGGACCCGCGATTACACCGCTGGTGTGGCGAATGTGAAGACGGGGGCGAAGGTGCCCGTTAACGGGCAGGTGCGGATCGCCAGCAACACCAAGATGTTCGTCGCGACGGTGGTGTTGCAGCTGGTGGGCGAGGGCAAGATCGGCTTGGATGAGCCGATCGAGACGTACCTGCCGGGCCTGGTCCGCGGGGAGGGCATTGATGGCCGGAAGATCACGGTCCGGCAGGTTCTGCAACACACCAGCGGTCTGGCCGATTACGACGTCGAGCTTGTCGGGGAGGACTACAGCAAGGTCCAGCACCGCTACTTCGAGGCGCGGGAGCTGCTGGACGTGGTGCTGGCCCAGAAGTCTCTGTTCGCTCCGGGCACCGGCTGGAGTTACAGCAATGGCAACTATGTGCTGGCGGGTCTGATCATTCAGAAGGTCACCGGTCGTCCCGTGGGTGAGGAGATCACCAAGCGGATCATCGACCGGATCGGGCTGCGTCACACCTACTGGCCCGCGATCGGTGACCAGAGCATCCGTGAAGCCCACCCGCAGGGGTACTTCCCGAGTGCTGATGGGTCGCTGGCTGATGTCACTCAGCTGGACCCGTCCATGGCAGGGGCGGCCGGGCAGCTCATCGGCACGCCACGCGACCTCAACCGTTTCATGACCGCACTGCTGGGCGGTGAGCTGCTCAAGCCGCAGCAGCTCAAGCAGATGAAGACCACCGTTGCGGCCGATGACTTCTCCGCCACCGGCGGCGCCCGCTACGGACTCGGTCTGGCCGCGTTCAAGCTGAGCTGCGGCGGCTGGGCCTGGACACACGGCGGCGACTCCCCCGGCTATGTCACCCGCAACGCCGTGACCAGTAAGGGACGAGCGGCCACCATCGCCGTCAACTCCAACGTCACCTCCCTCGTCGCCGCCCAGAACTTCGAGGCCGCCCTCGACACCGCACTCTGCAAGTAGACAGACGCGGTCAGGCCCTGACCACCAGGGCCGGTCACAGTACTCACGAGGGTCGAGGACAGGTTTCCCAAACCGTCCTCGACCCTCGTCGGCGTTCCCGCCGACCGGGAAACGTCTACTCGACCGGGGCGACTTTCCGGCGGCCGGAGCGATGGCTTCGGTACCTGCTCACGTGCGGTGTGGCGGTCAGCGGGATGAGGCGCCAGGGGTGTGCGGCTCGGGGCGGTCGAGGAAGGGTCGGACCGCGGCGAGGAAGGCCTGCGGATCCTCGGCGAACGGGGCGTGGCCGGTCGGCAGGGGGTGCCAGGTCGCGTGCGGTATCGACCGGCGCGCGGATCGGCCGTCCTGGCCGAGCAGCGGGTCGCGGGTGCCCCAGAGCAGCAGCGTCGGCGCGGTGATCTGAGCCGCGCGCGAACGAAGGTCATGTTCAGCGTTGGTGAAACTGCGCCAGATCGCTGCCTCCACGGCGATACCGACCCGGTCACCGCGCCGGGCCTGGTCGCGGGCGAGCATCTCCTGGACGACCGGAGTGCGTTCGCGCAGATAGAGCCGGGGCAGCCGTCCGACCAGCGCACGCGTCATGGTCTCGGTGCCCTTGAGGCGGGCGACCGCGCGGGTGAGCGGGTTGTGGCGGGTGAAGCCGCCGCTGTTGACCAGGATCAGGGCCGTTACCGCCTCGGGATGGGTGATCGCCAGCCGCGCGGCGGCGTACCCGCCGACGCTGTTGCCGATGAGCGCGGTCCGCCGTAGACCCAGGCCGGCCACGACAGCGGGCAGGATGCCGGCGTAGGCCATCGCAGTGGTGGTCCCCGGCTGTGGCGGGGCGGGCGAGTTCCCGTAACCCGGCCAGTCCACCGTGTAGGTGGTGTGCCGTTCCGCCAGTGCCGGCACGACGGCGGCGTAGTCGCGCCCGTCTCCCGGGTTGGCGTGCAGGAGGAGCACCGGTGTTCCCGCGCCTCGTACGGTCACCACGACCGGCCCCAGGGCGGTCCCGACCGTCGAGGTCGTACCGGCGGTGTCGGTCATCGTCGTCACCCGCTCACGTAGTCGGTGAGCGCGGCCCGCAGCTCCGGGAGCGGTGTTCCCGCCGCGGACTCGGCGACGGCGACCTCGGCGGCCATCACCACCCATAGCCGCGCCGCCTGTACCGGCCGGCTCCACCCCATCGCCGAGAAGTCCGGGGCCGCGAGGTCGGTGAACTGTTCGTTGCGACGCGCGACCTCGGCGGGCAGGGCCGGCTCGGCGCGCGCCTCGACCAGCAACGCCCGGGTGCCCCTGTCCTGCCGGCACCCGTCAAGGTAGGCCCGTGTTCCCGCGAGCAGGTGGTCGCGGCCCGGCGGCAGATTCTCGGTCGCCGCCGTGACGAGCGCGGCCAGCCGGTCATGGAAGCAGCGGTGGAGTTCCAGAAGGAAGGCCGCCCGGTCCTTGAAATGGTGGAAGAAGCTGCCCTTGGCGACGCCGGCCGCGGCCACGACCTGGTTGACGCTCACCCGGGTCAGCCCGGACTCATCCGCGAGCGCCAACCCCGCTTCGGTCAGCGCCTTCCGCTTCGCATCCGGATCTCTCACACGCATGGCACGGACAATACTAACGACCGACCGGTCGGTCAATAGCGAGAACAAAATAAATGATCTTGTGGAGCGGTGCCGGTACGAGGACCAGGCCCCGTACCGGCACCGCACCGTCGTCAGCCGCGGGTGAGGGCCTGGGCGGGCGGGGTGCGCAGCGCCCGGCGGGTGGGGATCTCCATGGTGAGGAAGGCGATTCCGGCCACCACGACCGCGACGGTGGGCGCGAGCCAGACCGGTCCGGCCGGCCAGGGGCGATGCAGGAAGCTGAGGCCGAGGAGCGCGAGGGGCACGACGGACAGCAGGAGGCCGGTGCTGAGCGCGACGGTGCAGATCAACGCCGCCTCCCGCCGCATCATCGATCGGATCTGGCGTGGCGTGGCACCGATCAGCTGAAGCGCGGCGAGTTCGTGGCGGCGCCCGGCGGTGGTGGCGATGAGCTTGTTGGCGATGCCGAGGAGGAGATACCCGAGCAGCACCGTGAGGATCGCGACGTTGATCCACAGCTCGGGCGGTATCGTGCTCTGGCCGCCTGGGGTGCGCGTGGCGTCGCCGAGGGCCAGGCCGGGGCGGGACGCGGCGAACGCGGCGAGGCCCCGCCGAGCGGTGTCCGTGCCGTCGGTACGGATGAGGATGCTCTGGTCGAGTCCCGTCGTGGTGTGCCCGGCGGCGAGGTCGCTGGAGAGCGCCACGGGACCGAAGCCGAGGCCGCGGGCGTAGGTCGCGACGACCCGGGCGTCGACGCGGGCACCGTCGCCGAGGATCAGGTGCACCGTGCTGCCCACCGACGCCTTCCGTGTTCTGGCGACGCCGGCGTCGACGGCGACGGTGTTGCCGGTGAGCTTCGCCAGGCTGCCGGCCCGTACATCGAGGTCGAGGACGCCCGGTGCGGCAGGGGTCAGGACCCGTGCGGACTGGGCGTCGACCTCGACGTCGCCCGCCATCTCATGCGGCCACATGACCGTGGTGGTGGTGACCGGGGCCGCGGCCTGCACTCCGGGCGTGGCCCGTACCGCGGCGGCCAGGTCGTCGGGTACCCCTCCGAGCCCGGGTGCGCTCATGCTGAACTGCGCCCGCGTACCGGCGCTGACGTCGTCGGACGTCGCCTTCAGCACGGTGGTCTGGGTCAGGGCGTAGGTGAGCGTGAACACCACGGCCATGGCGAGGGTGGTGATGGCACCCGCGACGCGCATCGCGTACCCGTGGCTGTTGGCCACGGCCAGCCAGGTCGGTGCCGACGCACGCGAGGACACCTTCCGCAGCGCGCGCCCGATCCGGCTGACCAGAACCGGGCCGGCCAGGCCGAGGCCGATCGCCGCGAGGATGCCTGCGAGGGCCGTCACCGCCGCCCCGGCCTGTGATCGCGCCAGCAAGGGCGCGACCGAGACGACGTTCGCCGCGATGAGCACCAGCACGCCGGCGAAAGCCCGGCCCTTCGAGGGGGTACGGGGTTCGCTGTGCGACTCGGCGACGGCCTCGGTGGCCGGCATCCGGGACGTACGCCATGACGCGCACCAGGCCGACACCTGGACGACCACGACCAGCAGGAGCGCCGCCGCCACCGCGGGGAGCGGACCGAAGGTCAGCGGCAGCGAGGACGGCAGCATCCCGGCCGATACCAGCAGCAGCCGGAGCCGTTCCGCCAGCAGGTAGCCGAGGGGGATGCCGGGCAGCAGCGTGGCCACCGTGAGGATGACGGCCTGCGCGGAGGCGAGCCGGCGGACCTGCCGTGGAGTCGCCCCGACGGCACGCATGAGGGCGAGGTCGCGTCGCTGGGCTCCGATCGACACGGCCAGTGCGCCGCCGACGATGAACCCGACGACCAGCAGGGTGACCCCGGCGAGTGAGCCGGCGAGCATCGGCAGGAGGCCCCGGGCGGCCATCACCTCGGGGGCCTGCACGTCACCTCGGGCCGATCCGGTGGACACGACCAGTCCGCCGCCTCGCGCGAGGTCGCGGGCCTTCGCGGCGACCGACGCGCCGGCGCCCGGGGCGGTGCGCAACGCGACCAGGTCGACGGTGCCGGCCTTGGAACCCTGGCCGGCCAACCGCATCGCCGTGGAGTCGGCGAAGAAGATCCCGGCATCGGCGGTGGTGACCACCGCCGAGACACGGTACGTGGCCCGGTGACCGGCAGCGATCACCTGCAGCCGGCCGCCCGGCGCCACGCCCGCGGCGGCCGCGGTGTCGTCGTCCACGGCGACCTCGAGCGGACCGGCCGGTGCCGTACCGGCCACGTGCGGACGGTCCAGCAACGCGGTCGAGGACCAGCCGTGCCCGGCGGCTCGCGGATCCCCGCCCGGTACGGCACCGCCCCGCTGGTCGACGGCGGCGGCGGGAAAGCTCAGGTCGCCGATCGCCGCGGTGACGCCGGGCAGCCGCGCCAGCCGTCCGACCAGCTCACCCGGCACCCTCGCGCGTTCCGGCAGCGCGATCGGGAGATCCCCGTCCGGCGTGAACGTCTGGTCGGCCGAGACGACGATGTCGGCCCGGGCCAGCCGGTCGACCGGTGCGTGTGACCGCAACCCCGACTCGGCCAGCACGCCGATGCCGGTGAGGAACGCGGCGCCACCCAGCGTGGCGCACGCTATGGCCAGGAGCGCGGCGATCCGATGGCGCGCCATGCGCGATGCCAGGTACAGCATCTCTACTCCATTTCCAGGGTGGTGATGCGGTGTGCCAGCTCGGTCGCGGTGGGCTTCTCCAGCGCGTCCACGACCCGTCCGTCGGCCATGACCAGTGCCAGGTCCGCTCGCGCGGCGGCGGCCGGATCGTGGGTGACCATCACCACGGTCTGGCCGAGGGCGTCGACCAGGTCGCGCAGCAGGTCGAGCACCTCACGGGCGGTACGCAGATCCAGCGCGCCGGTCGGCTCGTCACCGAACACCACCGCCGGTTTGGTCACCAGCGCCCTGGCGATCGCGGCCCGTTGCTGCTGGCCACCGGACAACTCGGCCGGGCGGCGGGCCAGCCGGCCGGCCAACCCGACCCGCTCGACCAGTGTCTGCACCCAGTCCCGGTCCGGCGCCTTGCCCGCCAGCCGCAGCGGCAACGTGATGTTGTCCGCGATGCTGAGCGACGGCACCAGGTTGTAGGACTGGAACACGAATCCGACACGTTCGCGGCGCAGCTCGCTGCGACGGGTCTCGTTCAACCTGCCGATCTCGGTGCCGCCGATCGAGACATTTCCGCTGGTAGGCGTGTCCAGACCGGCGGCACAGTGCATCAGCGTGCTCTTGCCCGACCCCGACGGTCCCATCACGGCGAGGAACGTGCCGGGCTCCACGGTGAGCGACACCTCGTCGAGCGCCCGGACGCCGCCGGGATAGGTCTTGGAGACCTGCTCGAGCGCCACGGCGGGCACCTGCCGCGTCTGGGGGTGGCCGTGTTCGGCGGCGGTTCTCATCGGCGTCGGTGCTTGTAGTGGTGGACGACCAGCGCGGTGGCGCAGGCCAGAACGACCAGCCCGAACCCGGCCCCGACGAACATGTTCGCGCCGGTGCTCGAGATCACCGCGTTGGCGGCGGCGCTGATCACAAGCAACACCCACAGCAGCGGACGTACGATCCCGCCTGCGGGACTCGCCGGCGGTAGGGAATCGGACGCCTCAGGCGCCTCGGAGATTTGGTAGAGATCCTGCACGGCGTGCTCCTGGGTCTCGATGGGCCGGTGGTCGATGGCCGGTGGCTGATGAGCCCGGTGGTTGACGAGCTCAGTTGACGAGCCACAACGCTACGAGCGGTGATCGCCGTGGACGATCCAGCCAGCGAGCCGCTCTTGGTACAGCAGGCTGTACTCCTTGGCCGGCCGCCTGACAGAGATCAGGACGGCGTCCTAGGGTCTCGGTCCGAGGAGGTACGGATGCCCGAGCACGGATCCAAGCCGACCGGCCTGAGGCGGGCCGTCCGACGGAATGTCATGGCCCGCGGCCGTGTCACCCTGGACGCGCTCGAACATCTCGTCGGCGGTCTCGGCACCGCGGTCCTGGCGTTCGTCGCGCTGTTCTGGATGGCCCTCGTCGCGCTGGCGTGCGTCGTCGGCGTGGGCCTGGTCCTGGCGCCCACCGTGCCGCGCCTCGTACGCGCCGTCGCCGACCGCGAACGCGCCCGGCTCTCTCGATGGGGTCCGGAGATCATCGGTCCGGAGCCGGCACCGGCCCGGGTACGGGCGGCCTTCGCCGACCCGGCCGTGCGGCGGGACCTGTGCTGGGTGCTCGTCCACGGCACGTTCGGCCTGTTCATCGGCGCGGCCTGTGCGACGATGCCGCCCCAAGCCGTACAGGACGTCACGTACCCGCTTTGGTGGCGGCTGGTGAAGCCGGAGGCGAGCAGCCCGAACCTGGTGTTCTGGCCCGTGGACGACATGCTCAGCGCTTTCGCGGTCGTGCCCGTGGGCCTGGGGTGGATCGCCGTCCTCATCGGCCTCGGGCCGCGCATGGCCCGGCTGCAGGCGTGGCCGGGCCGGCGGCTCCTGACCCCGCCTCACGACACCGACCTGTCCCTGCGGGTCGCGCAACTCTCCGCCACCCGCGCCGCCGCGCTGGACGCCCACGCCACGGAGCTGCGGCGCATCGAACGGTCACTGCATGACGGCACGCAGAACCGGCTCGTCGCCGTCACCGTGATGCTCGGCGCGACCCGCCGCGCACTGGCGCGGGACCCCTCCAGTGCCGATGCCATGCTCGAACGCGCGCAGGACGCCGCCGAGCAGGCACTGGCCGAGCTCCGGACGGTCGTCCGCGGCATCCTGCCGCCCGTCCTGGCCGACCGGGGGCTCGCCGGTGCGCTCTCCGGGCTCGCGGCGGGCTGCGGAGTTCCCTGCCGGATCGACGTCGACGTGCCCGGCCGGTGCGCCGCCTCCACCGAGGCCACCACCTACTTCGTGGTGGCCGAGGCGCTCACCAACGTCTCCCGGCACAGCCGGGCCCAGAACGCCACCGTCACCGTACGCCGCCAGGACGACCGGCTGTTCCTGCGCGTCGACGACGACGGCCGCGGCGGCGCGGACCAAGGCCACGGCTCCGGCATCGACGGCATCCGCCGCCGGGTCGAGGCGCACGACGGTCGCCTGACCATGACGAGCCCACCCGGTGGGCCGACGACACTCGAGGTGGAGCTGCCATGCGGATCGTGATCGCCGAGGACGACCCGCTGCTGCGCGAAGGACTCGCGATGCTGCTGCGCGCGGAGTCCCTCGACGTGGTGGCGACCACCGACGGCCCGGACGCCTTCCTCGCCGCCGTCGAAGCCCACGATCCCGATGTCGCCATCGTCGACGTACGGATGCCGCCGACCCACACCGATGAGGGGATCAAAGCGGCCGTCGAGGCCAGGCGCCGTCGGCCCGGCCTGGCCGTACTCGTGTTGTCCGCCTACGTCGAGCAGGCGTTCGCCACCGACCTGCTCGCCGGTGGCGCGGGCCGGCTCGGATATCTGCTCAAGGAGCGGGTCGGCCGCGTCGAGCAGTTCCTCGACGCACTGCACCGCGTGGCCGGCGGGGGAACCGCCATCGATCCTGATGTCGTCGCGCAACTGCTCACCCGTACCCGCCCCGACACCGAACTGGAACGGCTGAGCCCCCGGGAACGCGACGTGCTCTCCCTGATGGCCGAGGGGCTGGGCAACACCGCCATCGCCGAGCGGCTCTTCGTCACCGAGGGCGCGGTTCACAAGCACATCCGCAGCATCTTCGCCAAGCTGGGCCTGGCACCGACCGATCGGGCGGACCGGCGCGTCACCGCCGTACTTCGCTATCTCGAAGACACCCAGCGCCGAGGCTGAGACCCACGTGGCGCCCTCGAGGGCCGGTGTCCCAGTGGGCCGTACGACGATATGGCGCAATACCTGACGAACGGCTTGCCGTTCACGAGGTTCGGTGGGAGCGTCTGACCACCGGGGAAGATCGTCGGTGTCGGTGCGTACTGGGGAGGTCATATGTGGCCTGGGGCGAACTCGCCGGGAATGCCCGCAGGTCCGCCGCGGACGAAGGCGCCCATCCGGCCCAGGGCAGGCTGGTATGTGCTCCCCGCCGTCCTGTTCCTGGTCGCAGTGGCCGAGCTCGTGGTCTTCGTCGCCCTCAACTACAGCGGCCTCCGGGTCGCCGACGACCCGAACGGGACAGGTCCCGCAGCGGCGGGGGCCCAGATCTATCTGGTCGAGGGCCATCACTACTTCGTCTATGTCGAGAACACCGCCTCCGCGCCCACGGCCTGCGCGGTCGCCGCGATCGACGGGTCTGGGCCGGTCGCCCTCACGAAGAAGAATTCCTGGAGCGCGACCACGACCCAGTCCGAGGCCGGCCGGACCTACCGATACACCGCGTCGTTCAGGTCACAGGTGACCGGCACGGCCATCGTGAACTGCCAGGGCGTCAACGGCGGGCTGATGGTGAAGCCCGACGACACCGTGTTCGGCTACTTCGCCGTCGCCTTCATGGTCGCCGGTGGCGTGGCGCTGCTCGCGTCCATCGCCTTCGTGATCATCATTCTGCGGCGCAGCGGCGCCAAGCGAGCGGCACTCGCCGCATCACATCCGTTCCAGGGGCAGTACGGCTGAGGACCGCCGGATTGAGGTACTCAGGCCCCCTACGGCATCGGCTCTGACGCCGCCCTCCGCTACACCACTGCCCTGCACGCACCCTATTGCATATTGGTGGTTACCGGTAATATGTTACAGATTATGTTCGGTTCGGGGAGTACGGTCCGGCGGGTCAGCTTGCGGGATCAGGCGCTCGCTGTGATCCGGAAGGCGTTGGTCACGGGTGAGATCACATCTGGGCGGGTGTATTCGGCGGCGGGATTGGCGGCCGAGCTCGGGGTGTCCAACAGCCCGGTGCGGGAGGCGATGCTGTCGTTGGTGGACGACGGCTTGATGGAAGTGGTGCCGAACAAAGGGTTTCGTGCCGTCTCGCTGTCCGAGCAGGATCTTGCCGAGATCTTCGAGATGCGGATGATGCTGGAGGTGCCCGCGACCGGCCGCGCCGCCGAGCTCGGTCTCGGCGACCGCCTGCCAGAGCTGGAAGAACTGGTCGACAGGATCGAGCGAACCGCCGCCGACGGTGACCTGACCGGAAATCTGGAAGCCGACCGCGCGTTTCACCTCGGCCTGCTGGAGGCGACCGGAAATCGTCGTCTGGTCGCGACGGTGACACGGCTCCGGGACCAGACACGATTGCACAATCTGGGGACGCTGGCCGTGACCGGTGACCTGGTCGCGTCGGCGGCCGAGCATCGCCCGATGCTGACGGCCGTCGTCGACGGCGATCGGGCGGGTGCCGAGGCGCTGATGCGCCGTCACCTGGCGCATATCCGCACCGATTGGTCGGGCGAGGTTCCGTGAGCGGCACCAGGTCGAATAAGGAGGAACGGTCAGTGAGTGTCTTGGCAACGATTCGCGGACCACAGGACGTCAAGGCACTCGATCCCGAAACGCTGCCAGGGCTGGCGGCGGAAATTCGGGCGTTCCTGATCGAGGCGGTAGCGCGTACCGGCGGGCACCTGGGGCCCAACCTGGGTGTGGTGGAGCTGACCATCGCGCTGCACCGGGCGTTCGACTCCCCACGTGACCGGATCGTCTTCGACGTCGGCCACCAGGCGTATGTGCACAAGTTGCTGACCGGACGGCAGGACTTCTCCGGGCTGCGGCAGGCCGGTGGCCTGTCCGGCTACCCCAGCCGGGCCGAGTCCGAACATGATCTGGTGGAGAACCAGCACGCCTCGGCCGCGTTGTCGTGGGCCGACGGGCTTGCCGCCGCTCAGCGGCTGACGGGTCGCGATGGGCACGTGGTCGCCGTGGTCGGAGACGGCGCGCTGACCGGCGGGATGGCCTGGGAGGCGCTGAACAACATCGCCGCCGCAGCGGACCGGCCGCTGGTGATCGTGGTCAACGACAACCAGCATTCCTATTCGGCCACCATCGGCGGGCTCGCCGATCACCTGGCCACCCTGCGCACGGCCGACGGCTACGAGCAGATCCTGCGCTTGGGACGGTCGGTTCTGGAGCACACGCCGGCCGTGGGACGTCCGCTGCTGGCCGCCCTGCATGGCGCCAAGAAGGGCTTGAAGGACGCGATCGCTCCACAGTGCCTGTTCGAGGATCTGGGGCTGAAGTACCTGGGCCCGATCGACGGGCACGACGCAGCCGCGGTCGAGTCCGCACTGCGGCACGCGAAGGATTTCGCCGGGCCCGTGATCGTCCACTGCATCACCGAGAAGGGCCGGGGCTACGCCCTCGCCGAGCAGGCCGACGAGCGCTTCCACCAGGTCAAGGTCATCGATCCGGACACCGGCCACCCGATGTCGGCCGCCGGGCGCGACTGGACGTCGGTATTCGGCCAGGAGATGGTCCGGCTCGGAGCCGAACGCGATGACATAGTCGCCATCACCGCCGCCATGAAACGCTCCACCGGACTGGAGGCCTTCGCCCGCCGCTACCCAGACCGCTTCTTCGACGTCGGCATCGCCGAGCAGCACGCCGCGGCGTCCGCCGCCGCGATGGCCACCGCAGGGCTGCACCCTGTCGTCGCCGTCTACGCGACATTCCTCAACCGCTGCTTCGACCAGATCCTCATGGACGTAGCCCTGCACCGATGCGGCGTCACGTTCGCCCTCGACCGCGCAGGGATCACCGGCGACGACGGCGCCTCCCACAACGGCATGTGGGACCTGGCCATCCTGCAGGCCGTCCCCGGCCTGCGCATCGCCGCGCCCCGCGACGCCGACCAGCTACGAACACAACTACGCGAAGCCGTCGCCGTCGACGATGCCCCCACCGTCGTCCGCTACTCCAAAGGCGCAATCGGCCCGGCCATACCCGCAACCGGCCGCGTCGGCGGAATGGACGTCCTGCGCGGTCACGCGGAGGACCCGGCAGACGTGCTCATCGTCGCCATCGGCGCGCTCGCCCCGATGTGCCTCGACGTTGCCGAGCGGCTCACCCAGCACGCAATCACCGCCACCGTCATCGACCCACGCTGGATCAAGCCGCTGGACGAACAGCTATCGGTGCTCGCCGCCCGGCACCGACTGGTCATCACGGTCGAAGACGGCATTCGCACCCCCGGCATCGGCACCACGATCGCCCAGGCCCTCCGTGACACCGACACCGACGTCGCGATCCGCGAATTCGGCGTCCCGACCAGGTTCCTCGATCACGCCACCCGCGACGACGTTCTTGCCCAGGCCGGCCTCACCGCCGCCGAAATCACCCGCCAGACCACCGCCGCGCTCCGCCCGACCATGAACGGAAGCCGATCGACGTGACGACAGCGGCCCGCGGCCGTTCGGCTGAGGATCGCCGGATTCAGGTGCTCAGGCTCCCCTACGGCGTCGGTGTTGCGGCCGCTCAGCCGGTACGGGTGTCGCCGGAGCCACCGGCGGGACTGACGATGCCCGACTCGTAGGCGAGGACGACCAGCTGGATCCGGTCGCGGGCGCCGAGCTTGGAGAGCAGGTTGCTGACGTGGGTCTTGGCCGTGGCCCGGCTGATGTGGAGGCTCTCGGCAAGCTCGGCGTTCGACCGGCCGGCGGCAACGTGAACCAGCACCTCGCGTTCCCGCTCCGTCAGGGTCGCCAGGGCGGCCGGTACGGGGCGGTGGGCGGGGGCGGTGCGGCTCACGAACTCAGTGATCAGCCGGCGCGTGATCGTCGGTGTGAGGAGGGCCTCGCCTGCGGCCACCACTCTGATCGCCTCGATGAGGCGCTCTGGCGGGGTGTCCTTCAGCACGAAACCGCTGGCACCGGCTCGCAGCGCTTCGAACACGTACTCGTCATGGTCGAAGGTCGTCACCATGAGAACCCGTGTCGGCGTGGCGGAACCGGTCGCCATGATGCGGCGGGTGGCCTCCAGGCCGTCCATGACCGGCATGCGCACGTCGAGGAGCACCACGTCGGGTCGCAGGGTCCGCACCGACTGCACCGCCTGGGCGCCGTTGGCGGCTTCGCCGACAACGGTCAGGCCGGGAACCGCGTTCACCAGTGCTCGGAAACCTGCACGGATGAGTTCCTCATCGTCGACCACGAACACGCTGACGCTCATCGGTCCTCTCCGTTGTCGGCCGCCCCGATCGCCGGGAACCGTACGGATACCCGGAACCCGCCCTCGGCCCGGGGCCCGGCCTCTACCGTGCCACCGAAGATCGCGGCCCGTTCGCGGATGCCGACAATGCCCCACCCGCCGCCCCCGGTGGCCCGGCCGGGGAGCCCATCCCTGCTCCCATCGTCGGTCACCTCGACGTGCAGTCCCTCGTCGCCGTACTCGACGATCACTTGGGTGCGCGTGCGCCCCGCGTGTTTGACGACATTGGTCAACGCCTCCTGCACGATCCGATAGGCCGACAGCTCCAGCGTGGGAGGGAGCTCCGCCGGTACGCCGCGCCGTTCAAGCGTCACCTCGGCACCGGAGGCGGTCACCTGCTCCACCAGCCGGGGCAGGTCGTCGAGCCGCGGCGCGGGAGTCGTCGCCTTGTGCTCACGGACGGCGCCGAGCAGCCGGCGCAGTTCGCCGAGCGCACTGCGGCTCACCGCCTCGACCTCGGCCAGAGCGGTACGCGCCTCGTCCGGCTCGGTGTCGAACAGCATGCGGCCCACACCGGAGCGTACGGCGATGACGCTGAGGTTATGGGAGATCACGTCGTGGACCTCGCGTGAGATCTGCAGGCGCTCCTCGGCGACGGCACGCCGGGTGCGCTCCTCATCCTCCCGGCGCTGCCGGTCCGCAAGCTCGGCCCGGTAGCAGCGATGGGCCCGCACCGCGTCGCCCGCGAACCAGCCGGCCATCGCCGCGACGACGTGCACGGCATTCTCGTCGGGCGAGTACAGCCAGGTCGCGATCCACGCCGCGGTGAAGGTGGTCGCCAGGACCCCGGCGAGGGCCGCGAGCGAGACTCGCCGAGGAAACCGCTCGGCCACGGTGTACATGGCCAGAGCGACGCCGGGCCCGGCGTTGCTTCCGAACGGGGTGAACCGCACCGAAAGCGCGGTGGCCGCCACCGTACAGGCCACCACGATGACCAGAACCGCCATCGGCCGGTGTCGGCGTACGGCCAGGGGGAGGGAAGCTCCGGCACCGAACGCGAGGATCGCCAGAGGCTGATCGCCCTTCGGCGGGCCGCCGAACAGCACCGGCATGGTCGACCCCACCAGCAGCGCCACCGCCACCACGGCGTCGACCCGGCGCCAGGCGAGCGGACTCAGCCCGCTGACCAGCGATCCGACCCGCCTACTCAGCGGTGCCCGCGCCGCCGCACCTCGGTGATCTCCTTCGCTCATGCCGTGACGGTACCGACGCGAGTCCTCCCGATCATCGGTCGCCGGACTCGATGAGGTCTCCGTCGCCAGGCCTACCGGCTCCGTGGCATCGGCCGCGCGGCCGAGCCCGATCGCGTCCCCGTGGCCGATGACCTACCGGTCCGGGCGATCCGACCATGGGTACCGCGAACACCACCGAGGAGAACCCCCCGAGGAGAGCCGCATGAGTAAGTCCAGCACCACCTCCACCCCGACCTCCACCACGGCCCTGCCGTCGATGCCGCACCGCCGATCGCCGACGGGCGGGCGTGCCTGGCCCAAGGCGATGCTCTGCCACAACATTCATGCCCTCGTGGCGCTGCCGGTGGGTCTGGCCGGCCTCATCGCCGCGCTGTTCGGCCGGCCCGCGCCGGTAGGCCGTACTCAGCGGGTGCTCGCCCGCCGCCTGCTCGGCGTACCAGTGGCCGAAGCCGCGATGTCGTCTCGCGGGCAGACCCGCCGGGTCCTCCGGTACAGCCTGGTGTGCCTGCCCGCCGACCTGTTGTCGTTCGCGCTGCTCGGATCGGCATGGGCGGTGTTCATCGCCAGGGGCGTGCTGTACCCCGTGTTCGGGGCCGATCATCTGGAGCGATCGTGGGGTGGTCCGAGTCTGGCCGGCGCCTGGGCGGCCCATTTCATCCAGGGACCACCTCTCCTGTTCGTCGTCACTCTGGTCCTGTGGCCAGTCAGTCGATACCAGGCCAGGCTCGCCCGCCGGCACTTCGGAGCCTGACGCCGCTTGCTGGAGGGCCCGTCGAGGGGCCTCTTGTCGCCGGCTGCTCGTAGCCGGATCCGGCCGGGTTCCCGCCTGTGGCATACTGCGACGCTCTCCGGCCGCGCTGCCCAGAAACGGAAGCCCCCATGTCTGACGACGAGGACGAGGTCACGAGCTACGTCGCCGCGTGTCCCATAACCCCTGAACTGGTCCAGCAGATCGTCGGGCTGACGGAACTGTCATGGGACGACCCGAAGGGCACCGGCCTCGCGATGCGCGGCCTCGGCTGGCGCAGTGACGAAGTGCCGCTGGACCCGGGGCGATTCGTCACCGGCGAGGGCCACATCGTCTACGGCGACGGCTGCTTCGCCATGCCGTTCTCCTATAGCTACTGGGTGGACGGTGAGATGATGCAAGACGACTTCTGGGGCTTGCTGCGCGGCTGGTCCAGCCTGGAGGATCCCGGCCCCCAGGTGTTCGACGCGCACGTCAACGCGGCCATCGACCGGTTCGCCGAGCGACTCGGCCGGCCGGAGCACGACGTCAGCACCGAGGCCAGGGGCCGGTACTCATGGCGGTACGCCGCCTGGCGCCGTGGCGGGAACGTCCTCGTGGTCGGCCAGACCCTCGACGGCTTCTCCTACCACCAGCACGAACAGGCTCTGGTCTACATCGGCGCCCTCGCCGAGGACGCGCCCTTCCCGACAGCGGCCGAGTTCGCCGGGTTCCTCAGCTGGTGACGCATGGGTGCCCGTGACGATCGCAGCCGGAAGACAGGGGCCGAGCGCACGGCCGGCGCCGCCACGATCGTCGCCCTGTCAGTGCCAGCCTTGCCACGGCCTTCCCGGCGCCCGCGCGACCCCACAGACTGAGCTCATGACCTTCACCCCCAACGAGATCGAATATCTGAACGGCCAGCTGCTCGGGCGTCTGGCCACGGTCGGCCCCGGTGGCCGGCCGCACATCACGCCGGTAGGGGTCTTCTACGACCCGCAGACCCAGACCATCGTGATCGGGGGCCACGCCGGCACCGACATGGCCGGGAGCAAGAAGTTCCGCGACGCAGAGCGCCACCCCGAGGTCGCGTTCGCCGTGGACGACCTGGCCTCCGTCGATCCCTGGACCCCGCGCGGCATCGAGATCCGGGGACATGCGGAGACGCACACCACCGGGGGCGAAGAGGTCGGCGAGCGCATCGGCGCCAACATGCCGTTCGACTCGGCGTGGATCCGCATCCGCCCGCGGCGGATCCTGGCGCGCGGGATCGACACCGACTCCTTCGAGCTGTCCGCAAGGGACGTGGCGTGATGCGTTATCGGCTGCTCGGACCGACCGGGCTGCGCGTCTCGGAGCTGTTCCTCGGTGCGATGACCTTCGCCGGGCCGGACGAGGCCCGCAGGATGATCGACCTGTACGCCGACGCGGGCGGCAACGTCATCGACACCGCCTCCGCGTACGGCGACAGCGAAGAGGTCCTCGGCGGCCTGCTCCAGCACCGGCGGGACCGGTTCGTGCTGGCCACCAAGTACACGTTGTCCCGGGACGGCACGGACCCGAACGCCGGCGGCAGCCACCGCAAGAACCTCGCCCTGTCCCTGGAGGCGAGCCTGCGGCGGCTGCGCACCGACTACATCGATCTGTTGTGGGTGCACACCTGGGACGAGCACACGCCGATCGAGGAGACCATGCGGGCGCTGGACGACGTCGTCCGCGCCGGGAAGGTCCTGTACGTGGGCGCGTCCAACCTTCCCGCGTGGCTCGTCTCCCGGGGGAACACCCTGGCCGAGTGGCGCGACTGGACTTCGTTCGCCGGCCTGCAGGTGCCCTACAGCCTGCTCAAGCGCGACATCGAGCGGGAACTACTGCCCATGGCCGAGGCGTACGGAATGAGCGTGGCAACGTACGGGGGGCTCGCCGGCGGTGTGCTCTCGGGCAAGTACTCCCGCCCCGGCGACGCCCCGACCGGCACCCGGGTCGACCCCGCCTCGCTGACTCCGCGCGACCATCAGGCGGCGCAGGCCGTACAGGAGGTCGCCGAGGAACTCGGGGTGACCGCGTCGCAGGTCGCGATCGCCTGGACCCGCACGAGGTCCCGCGCGGTACATCCGATCATCGGCTCGCGCAACGCCGAGCAGCTCGCGGACAACCTGGCCGCCATCGACGTCACCCTGCCGGCCGAAGCGGTGGATCGCCTGGAGTCGGCGGTGACGTTCGACCTGGGCTACCCGACCGACATGAACACCGGGCCCCGCCCATGGCTGCACGGCGACGGGAAGGCCAGGCTGGAGGGCCGCTGAAGTGTCGTGCCACGCGACGGACAACGCACAATGGTGGATGATCCAGCAGGGCATTCTGTAACGGGTGAGGGGGACGAAACGCTCCCTGTAGAAGAACGCGTGCGACCGAACCGAAGAACGAGGATTCACTCTCGAATGAGCTTTTCCGACCCGCTGGGCGCGGCGACCGTCGCCCGGTTCGGGCTCTGCCGGCCGAACGAGCAGTTGCTCTGGGCCACCTATCGGAAGGTCCTCCATTACGACATCGAAGGGCTGGAGGCCTCCGGCCGACGCCGGAAGGGCCCTCTGCGCCGGGGAGGGTACGACGTGGTCGCCTCGGCCGTCAGCGGAGTGCACGAGATCCTTGGGGGTGACGGCATTTTGGGCGCGGGCCCTCCGGCGCCTGACCTGCTCGTGTTCGGACCGGCGCCGGGTTGCCATGCCCACCAGGCCGGAGCCGGGATCGCGGCTCCCGGCCGTCCGCAGAAGCGCCTGTGGGTGCTGACCTCGACCCGGCTGGCCGTGTTCAAGGTCGGTGGTCCGCAATCGGGAGAGCCGGAGGACGGGTCGCTCGTGGACAAGGCGGCCAGGTTCGGCAAGGGACTCGTGGACGCGGGCAAGGGCATCGCCGAGCTCGCCACCGACACCAGGGAGAGATACGGCGACAACATCGAGGGTGAGCCGATCACCGCGCCCGAGTGGTCGACTGTCACCGAATTCCGGCGCGAACACATCGCCGGTGTGGCGGTGGTCGAGCGAGGCGACGAACGTAACAGGCCCTGCATTCGGGTGTCGCTCATGGACGGTTCCGGGTTCGACTTCCTGCTCCCCGAGGGCGATCCGGCGATGCTCGAGTACATCGCCGTCCTGACGAGCGGTACGCGATGAACGCGGCCGTCGAGAAGGACGACAAGACCCTCGAGAAAGAGCTGACCAGGCACTGGCTGCGGCCGGGCGAGCGACTCCTGTTCGGCTGCGCCCCGATCCACGGGTACGTCCTCGCGCAGATCGCAGCCGAGACGCGGCACCCGCACGAACCACTCCGCCAGATGCCGACGCTGAAGCCGGCCCCGTGTCTGTGGCCGCTTCCCGCGAAGAGCGTGCTCGACCACTGGACCGACGATCCGACTGTGGGCTTCTTCGTGCAGGCACAGCATCAGGACCAGCACGCCGTCCACTTCGGCGATCATTTGGCGCACAGCAAGGGCGAGGCCCGCCTGGTGCTGAGCAGCCAACGCATCTCGATCGTCTACCCGACGAACCTCCTGCACGCCCCCGCTCCCGGAGCACCGCGGTTCACGACGTTCTGTGAGCTCCCCGTGGGGCAGGTGCGAGGTCTCTCCGCGCCCTTCGCCGGCCGAAGCGTTCCTCCGGTCCAGGTGATCGGGGTCGATTTCGTCGACGGCTCGACCCTGCATCTGCGCGACCCCCTGGCCGGCCTCCTCGTACACCGCGCCCAGAGCCGATAGGCGATCAGCCCGCGGGGGCGCGGGTCAGAGGCTCAGATGGAGACGGAGGGCGTCGTCCAGCAGTCGGAGCGTTGATCCGGGTACGACGCCGATGCGTCGTTGCAGCCTGTCGCGTGCGACTGAGCGGACCTGCTCCGCCTGCGCTTTCGAGTCCGCCTTGAGCCCGCATTCCGATGCGCTGAGTGCCACCTGGAAGGGAAAGACTTTCTCGACGTTGGAAGTCACGGGCACAACCGTGATCACGCCGCGTCCAGTCCGGTCCGCGATGCGGTTCGCGGCGTCATTGCTGACGATCACTGCGGGCCGGAGCTTGTTCGCTTCACATCCGCGTGCCGGGTCCAGATCAACCAGGTAGACGTCACCTCGCCGCATCGGCGATCCCATCCGCCGAGGTCGCGTCCCAGATGGCGGTGTCCTCCCCGCCGTCCCACTCCTGCCATGCCGCTGCGTAGGCGTCTTCGAGATCTACCGAACGAAGCAGCGCGACGGCCTGGTGCAGTACGGCCGACCTGGACTTGGCTCCGGTCCGAGCCGCGTAGTCATCGATGAAGGCGACATCTTCGTCAGGGATGCTCACACCGACTTTCATACCATCGATGCTACTGACGTACTGACCATTCGGCCAGTTCGGTGGGAAGGTCAGTTGGTAAGGACGTCTTCGTCACTCGACGTTGACGCCGTGCGCGCGGGCCAGTTCGTTCAAGCCGCCGGCCCATCCCTGGCCGACGGCGCGAAGCTTCCATACCGGGTGGCCGTTGACGGTGTGCCGGTAGAGCTCTGTCGTGATCATTGCGCTGATGCTCGGGTCGGTAGGGGGTTCGAACTGCCACGTCTCGCCGGTGGCGCACTTGATCTGGAGGGACGCGTGCGTGAGGGCTCCGCAGGTGAGTTCGGTATCCACGTCCATGTTGATGGAGACCACGACCCGCTGGACATGGGTCGGCAGTGCGGACAGGTGGATGGTGGCTCGTTCGACGCTGCCCGGTCCCTCGGTCTTCTTGCCCACCAGGCGTGCCGCGCCGTGGGCGGCGGTGGGCTGATGGTAGAAGACGAAGTCCTCATCGCCGGTGACGCGCCCGTCCGCACCGGTCAGCAGCAGCGTCAGGTCCGCGTCCGCCCCTGCGGAGGTGAAGGCCACGACCAGGCCCTGGTACGCGTCTTCGGGCAGGACCAGTGTCTGACCCGGAGCCAGGAGCACGGGCGGCTCATGGCGCGGAGCCGGGTGAGCACTCCCTTGAGCCGGCCGAGCCGGCCGAGGAGACTGAGGAGGCGGCGGAGCCGGGGCGGTCTCCTGCTTCCAGTGAGCGAAAGGCCGCACCTGGTAGGGGTCCCCCTGCATGCGGGTCCGTACGGGTACGGCCACCGCGGGTCCGGCCTCCACCTCGTTCACAGATGGCTCCTCGGTGCCGGGCACGTCCTGGGCGTTGTCCAGTAGAGCCCGCAGCCCCGGCTGCCGATCGATGTCCAGGGGCTTGACCGAGGTGGACAGGTCGACCGATGAGGTCGTGGAGACCGAGCAGGCCACGTCCTGTCCGACGTCCAGGAAACGCAAGGCGTCCTGTGGCTCTTGCCACCGGGCGGACTCGATCGCGTCGCGAGTCCACCGACCGTACGCGACGATGCCGAGGCGCTGCGTGTCGGGCATACGAGTCAAGACCGCCAGGTCGATGGCCCTGATGCCCGGTGCGGTCGCGAACGCCTCCTTGAGCGTCGCGATCACATTGGAGCCCATCATGGTGAGCCACCACAGCACGCGGTCGTGTCCGGACAGCTTCTTCAGCGTGGGCTGCCCGCCGGGTGTCAGGCCCGGGGTCTGGTGGGGCAGCGTGTCGAGGTCGTACTGGCGCATCAATACCGACAAGACCGTGCCCTCGACCCCGACCGCGCAACCTGCCACCGGGTTGTCGGAGAAGGCGGCGTTCACCACTTCGCAGACGGTGTCCTGGTCGTTACCGATGAGCTCTTGCCACCACTCATCGGCATCGGCCGTCAGCTGCTGATGCATCTGGTGCAGCCGTGCCTGTTCGGCGGCCAGATAGGCGGCCGCGTCCTGCTCTGCTCTCTGCCTCGCCGCTGCCCGGTCGGCCCGCGCGAACCTGCCCACACCCTGCAGATGAGCTGGGCAGGCGACGGCGTGATGGAACGAGTTCGCGCGGACCGGCGCGTGGCCGTGCTCGTCCGGTTCCCGTCCGCGGATGTCGAGGCGTAGAACGGCCCCATCCCGGTGTAGACCCGCGTACCGCCGGGCCCAATGCCGACCCGCGCTGCCCGAGGCCTCACGGACGTCCGTACACCTCGCTTCGACACACGCACCCTCAAGCCGGGAATACCGACACGAAAGCCGAACCCCATACAGCCTCCCTGCTGCGATCTTCCACCACACGGCAGGCGTTGCGCACCTCAGAAAGGGTTGCCGACAGGCGCGAAGCCGTCCGGAGCCCCGGCGCACCCAGCCCGTCCGCGCCGACCAGCAAGAAGACTGAAAAAACGCACCTTGTCCGTTGTCTCTGCCACGATGCCACCCATGCCACGCATGCCAACGACACGGCAGGGAGAGCGGCGGATGTGGGTTCCGGCGGGAGACGGGTACGAGCTGAGTCTCGACGGGGCGGAGCTGTCGTGCCGTGACGATCAGGGCCAGGTCTGTGAGCCGATCCCCCGGCGGGTGCTGGAGACCAGCGCCTACCCCGCCTGGGCGCTGATCCACGATCCGGGCAATGCCGAAGCCGGCCTCGAGGTCGTCGCCGGTCTGGAGCGGGCGGCCCGCAGCAAGTCCAGCGACGCGGCGTCCACCTATGTGTGGCTGGCCCGCTCGCTGCCGGCTCCGCACCTCCCCGTCTTCTGGGAGCATGCCGGCCGAGCTCTGATCAGGGCGGGTGACGCCAAGCGCGCCGCCGTCGCGTTCGGCCGGGCGCGCGAGGCGGAGGACACGCACGCGCTGCACGTCGACGAGACCGTGTGGTCGGCGTCGCATCTGGAGTTCGCCGCGGCCGGGGCACTGAGCGCCAAGTCGACCGACGCCTTCGCGGCCGGGCTGCGCGACCGGCTCGAACCGGTGCGCGCCCTCGAAGCGCTGACCGAACTGGCCGTGGTGCGCACGCGGAGCGGGTCACCGCCATGGCCGGGGCTGGCCCGTCAGGTCACCGCGCTCGCCCGGGCCGCCGGGCGCGACGCGATCGCCGAGCAGCAGCGGCTGATCGAACGGCTCCTGCCGCTGCCCGCGATCCGCCAGACCCCGTTCGCCCTGTGGAAGGCCTGGCGGCCCGCGCTCGTCCCGCCGGCCAAGGCCACACCCGGGGTACGCGCCCTGCTGCTCGACCTGTTCCCGGTCGCCGACGACATCGACGGCTGGTGGCTCGACCTCCTCGACGAGTGCGCGGCGCTGGCCGCCCTGACCGGCGACGACCCCTCCGGACCAGAGCCTCTCGACGGCGCGGCCGGCTGGCTCACCCGCGCCGTCCTACACCCCCAGCGGGTCCGCCGCGACCGGACCCGCCGGCCCCTGCCACGACAGCTCGCCGCACTCATCCCCAGGATGAGCGCGCGGCTCGCCGCCGACGCGACCCCCGTCCGGCTGGGCGAGTCCGACCGCTGGGACGGCCCGCACGGGTGGGATCGCTTTCTCCGCGTCATCGATGTACGGGTCCTGGAGGCATGCCTCGCACACGACGTGCCCGTGGCGCCTCCCGCCGAAGACACCTCACTCGGTCTCGACTACTGGATGTCCGACCGGGATCCGGGCGAGGACATCCCCGCGCTGGCCGCCGACCCCGACTTCGCCCCTCTGCTGCACAAGGCGATGGACCGCTACCGCGACCGCGGCGATCTCGAACGAGTTCCCGCGCTGCGTCCCCTGCTCCAGGCCGCGGTCGGCGGGCGGCCGACGGGTTCAGAGGCGATCCCACGGCATCCGCTGGACGATGCCAAGGTCGCCCGCGCGCTCTATGGGCTGTCCGAGCGTTGGGTCTCCTCGAACGACAGCGGAATGCTTCGCGGCATCCAGCTCGCCGGCCGTCTCCTGGACGGCTCGCTGGCCCCGGACGCGCTGGAGCCGGATGGGTTCAGGGCGATGAACAGCTACTTGTGGTTGCCGTTCATCGGCCGGATCGGGGCGGTCGCGCTGCGCGCCGTGGCCGCGTCGACCCGCGTCGAACGCCGGGAGCGGCTGCTGGCCCTGCTGGAGGTCTGGGCCGAGACCCCGTTCGCCGACACCGGCGCCAGGCTGCGCACCGGTATCGCCGAGACCGAGCGGTCGGCCGTACGCGGTGAGCACGGCACGGCCGTCGCCGTCGGCTGGGCGGGCGAAGGGCGGCGCCGCTTCATCGACGTGCGCGACGGTGCGGGCGAACCGCCGTCGCTGGGACCCGTCACCGACGTCAACGATGTCCTCAAGGGGTGGGGCGGGGCCGACCGGCTGCGCCGCCTCGTCTCCCTCGTACGGGACCGCGGCCCCGTGCCGTGGGACCAGGAAGCAGTGGGCCTTCTCGCCCGGCGCACCGGGCTGAGCCGCCCCGCGGCGGCCCTCACCCTCGCCGGCGTTCCCGGCAGCGGGAGCTACAACCCACCGTTCCTGGACGCCAACGAGCGCAAGATCTTGCGGCTCAAGGCGGCGGAGGCCGACGACGCCAGAGCGGAGCTCGGCAGGCTCACCGTCGAACAGCGGCTCGATCTGCTGGCGTCCGTACTGCCCGACGACCCCGCCGACCTGTGGGAGCCGGGCGGGCTCCACGCGGTGGCCGAGCGGGTGGCCGAGACGTGGACCGCGCAGTTCGGTCGCAGGGTCGGCGTGCCCGAGGCGACCGTGGCGGCGGCGGCGGCGCTCGGCTCCCGCCTGCCCGCCGCCGAGATGTGCGCGGCGCTCGCCGATCCCCGCGCCGTCCCCGTCCTCACCACCGACGTGGACTCCTGGCTCGAGAAGGGCAAGTACGGAATCACGATCACCAGCCTTGACCTGGCGGCCTGGAGGTTCGAGGAGCTCCTCAGCACTCTCACCCTGGGTGTCTGCTGGGCCTATGCCGAGCTGCCCGCCGGTGACCCGGTCAGGACCGGCGCTCCCGAGGCGGTGGAACTGCTGCGCGAGCGGCTGGCCCACTCGGGGCTGCTGCTGAAGGCGGGCAGCCCCGGCTTCCGTCACAAGACGATCGAGGACCTGCGCGCCCGATTCGGTGACGAGCCGTACCAGGGCCCGCAGCCGCTCGACGTGGACAGCGTCGACGATGGTCTGACCGTCGGCATCATGGGCTCTTACTCACCCGACCTGTTCTTCCGGCCCGCGCTCCTGGGCGAGGACGCGCGAACCCAGGCACTGCTCACCACGGCCTCGTACGGGAACTGGACGCTCACCGACGTCCGGTGGCTGCTCGGCGAGGCTTGCGACCGCATGATGGCGCGGATCCGATCCGGGGCACTTCCCGAGGGCGCCTACGAGGCGGACCCGCTGGCCGCCGTCCCCGACCTGGTGACGGAGGTCGCCGAGCGGTTCGGGCTGGAGCCCGACCCGGCCGCCCTCTACCTTCAGCTGCTGACGCTGCTGAGACCCACCGACCGGAACGTCCGTACCTGGAACGGCTGGAAACCGCCTCGGCACAAGGCCGCGGTGGCGGCACTGACCGGACGCGGCCTGGTGATCGAGGCCAAGCGGGCCCGGGCCGGACGCGAGGTGTTCCTGCCGGGCGGATGGGTCAACGCCGACAAGCCGCACCTTCCACTCGAATCATGGAAGGCGAAGCTGTACGGGCTGTCAGTCTCCGCCGACGGAAAGACCGGCGGCCTGTCCAGGCCGTGGCGGCCGCTGCCCGAGCTGTACGCCGCGGCCTGGCAGCGCGTCCTGGACGGTGATCAACCGGGCTGAGTCGATGACGCAGGGTCGCGGACGGCGCGTTACTCCGTACCGCTCGGTGTCACGTTCGATGTGGCGTCGGGAATATGCAATGCCGGCCGGGGCGTGGGGACTGGGTGGGGGCCGGGCTTGCGGTCGAGACGGGCTGAGGTACCGCCATCGCTACAGAGGGGCGTTTCGTGGTCCCCGTGCCGGAGCGGCTGAAGACCGCCACGGAGAGCCGGCGCGGCCGGGGCCCGCGCTGGACCGCTTCGTCGACGCGCACGCCCAGGCCCGCGGCGGCCGTGACACCCCTCCTGGCTGAGCGCCGCCCTGGAACAGTACGTCGATGGCTCTCGGGTTTGACCTTGGGGCCTGCTCGCCGCGCTGCCCTACTGGCGACTTCTCGGGCTCCGCGCCCCACTGCGGCCGGGTTTCCTCGAACGGGTGGCCGACACCATCCATCGAGTCCCGGCCGCGACCCCCGCCGCCGGCGATCCGGTCACGGCACAGCGGTGAGGTGGGCGGCCGATTCCTCGAGGCCGGACAGCACGGCGGCGATGTCGTGGTGGAGCAGCCGGCCGTCGCGCTTGACCACCCGCCCGGCGACGAGGACGGTGTCGACGCAGCCGGTGTCGGCCGACAACGCGATGGCTCCGATCGGGTCGTGTGCGGGCGCCATGGCCAGGGTGTCGGTGCGCAGGAGCACCAGGTCGGCCTGCTTGCCCGGTCGCAGCGACCCGGTGACGTCGCCGAGGCCCGCCACCTCGGCTCCCTCGATCGTGGCCATCCGCAGTGCGTCGCGGGTGGTGAAACCCATCCCGGCGCCGTCCGGGCGGGCACGCTCCAGGGCGTAGGCCGCGCGCATCAGGCTGAACATGTCCCCCGGGCCGCTCGTCACGGCGTCGGCGCTCAGGGCGATGGGCAGCCCCGCCGCACGTGCCCGGCCCGTCGCCGGGTAGCCGATGCCGAGTTCCGCCTCGACGATCGGTGAGATCGACGCGGTGCCGCCGCTGTCGGCGAGTTCTTTGAGGGCGTCGCCGGTGTAGTGGTTGGGGTGGATGTAGGTCGTCCGGGGGATGAGCAGCCCGTTCTCCCGGAGGAACGCCAGGCCCCGCTCGGCGCTCTGCACGCCATTACCGCCCATGTGCACGGTGACGGACAGGTCGAGGTCGCGGGCGAGCCGCCATTCGTGCAGGGCCGCCTCTTCCCCGGCGATCTCCGGGCCCAGCGCGCCGATCGCCATCGAGAGCAGTGGGTCGGCCGCGCCGAAGTGCCGCTTGTGCACACGGTGCCCCTCGGCCGCCAGTTCCTCCGGTCCGCCGCCCCCTCCGTAGCAGTAGCCGAGCACCGCCCGGATGCCGGCCCGCCTCAGCGCTTCGACGGTCGCCTCGGTATGGGCGGGCGTGAGCTGGATGTGCGACCAGTCCACCAGCGTCGTGATCCCGGCGTCGAGGCATTCGAGTGCTCCGGCGAGGTTGCCCGCGTACACGTCCTGCGGCCGGTAGCGCGGAGCGACCTCGCCGATGATACGGCCGAGGTATCCGGCGAAGGAGATGTCGGGGGTGAGCGAGCGGATGCCCGCCTGCCAGGTGTGCCGGTGCGTGTCGACGAAGCCGGGCAGGACGATCCGGTCGGTCGCGTCGATCAGCTCGGCGTCGCCCGGGGCGTGCAGGCCGGTTCCGACCGCGGCGATCCGGCCGTCCTCGATGAGGACGTCGGTGTGGCCGGTGACGGCGGGCATCGGGTCGGTGTCGATGACGATGCCGTTGCGGATGAGCAGTCTGGAGGTCATGGCGGTAACTTAGAAGAAAGCTTTTCAAAAAGCAATATGGATTGAAGTAGCCTGGTCGGGTGCTGGACGGTGACGCTGCGACGCGAGGCGATGGGGCGCGAGACGAAGAGACGCGGGACGAGGTCGACGCGCTCGTGCCGGGGTGGGCGGCCGAACTTCCCCCGTCCCTGGTCGCGACCCTGGAGCTGAGCAAGCGCATCTCCCGGATCGGCGGGCTCTTCGAGGAGGCGGTCCGGGCCGAGATGAGCGCACTGGGCCTGACCTACGCCGAGTTCGACGTCCTCGCGGCCCTGCACCGGGCGGGCGAGCCGTACCGGCTCAAGCCCAGCGAACTCTCCCGGTCGCTGTTACTGACCTCCGGCGGCATCAGCAACGTGCTGCAGCGACTGGCGGCGGTCGGTTACGTCGAGCGCCAGGCCGACGCGGGCGACAGGCGCAGCCGCTGGGTGCGGCTCACCGATGCGGGCCTGCGGATCACGGGGACGGCGTTGGCGGCGTCGGCCCGGGCGCACACCGAGGTCATGGCCGGTGTTCCGGACGACGCGGTACGGCGGGCGGCGGATGCTCTGCGCGAGGTGCTGTCGGTCGTCGGACGTCGGCGCGTACGCTGACCGGGCTTTTCAGCCGGCCGGGCGAAGATGCCTGCGCAGTTTCCGCACCGCGAGAATGACGACGTTCTCGAAGCGGCGTTCGTCCACGTTCTCAGGCCGGACGCCGGTGAGGACCACCCGGATCGAAGGCGTACCGATCTCGGTGCGGAGCGCCTCGTCGACTGCGGCCGCATAGGAGCGATTCGGCTCGCCGGTGAGATCGACGAACTCGTACGCGTCGGCCGGCTCGAAGTCGACGGTGATCTCCGAGGAGAAGGAGTCGCCGCGGACGTACGTGCCGGAGTCGCGGACGCGGACGCCGCGCACCGGCTCGGTCAGGGTCGGCGGCACCCGGCGGTGCAGTTCCCGCACCGCCCTGCGAGCCGCCGCGGCGAAGCCGCGTTCACTGCTGTCGATCGGGTGATGGACGAACCGGGTCAGCACCACCCGGATGGCCACCTGGTCGAGCTCCGTACGCATCGCGTCGGCGAAGACGGCCTTGTAGGAACGCAGCTCCTCGGCGTACGAGCGCGCGATGTCCGCCCATTTCCCGTCGTCGGTCGCCCACGCGGGCCTCGTGCGGACCGGCTCGCCGGTGAGGTCGATGAACTCGTACGCTTCGGCGGGCTCGAAGTCGACGGTGACGATCGCGAACGTGCTGCCACAGCCCTGCCTCCTGTCGCCGGCGTCGACCCCGGCCACCGGCTCCGTCAGCATGGGTCCGAGCGTGGCAAGCCCGGGCCGTACTGTCAAAGGCATGTGACGTTGGAGGATGGCGCCATGGCATCGGGCGCGTGGGCGACCGGTGGATGCGCTGAGGACGCCTCGGATGACGGGCGCAGCGGTCCGCTACGGCGCCTCGCCGACGACCATGCGATGCCCGCGCGCCGTGTCCGCGTACTCCGCCCCGGCCCGCCGGTCCGAGCCTTCAGCGAGGCGTCATGTCACCGCCATACCGGGGACGCCCACCGGTCGGTCGCGGCCGATGATGTGACGGCCATGACCGTGAACTCCCCTGCTCAGTCCGCCCTGAACCGCCGCCGCTTCCTCGGCGGCATCGGCGCCGTCGCCGGGCTGGCCGCCGTCAGCCAGGTGCCGCTCGAGGGCGATGCCCTCGCGGCGCCGCGCCTGCGCGGCGGCGAGTACCCGTTCAAGCTCGGCATCGCCTCGGGCGACCCGACGCCCGACGGTGTGGTGCTGTGGACCCGTCTCGTGCCCGAGCTGTTCAGCCCCGACGGCGGCATGCCGAGCCGCCGGGTGCCGGTCGACTGGCAGGTCGCCCTGGACGAGCGCATGCGGCGGGTCGTCAAGCACGGCACGGTGTCGGCCCTGCCCGAGCTGGCGCACTCGGTGCACGTCGAGGTCGAGGGGCTCGAGCCCGGACGGGAGTACTACTACCGCTTCCGCTACCGCGGTGACGTCTCCGAGGTGGGCCGCACCCGTACAGCGCCGCGCGAGCACGGCCCGCTCGGTTCGCTCAGCTTCGCGTTCGCCTCATGCCAGGACTGGACGCACGGCTTCTACTCGGCCTACCGCAGCATGGCCGAGGAGGACCTCGACCTCGTGGTCCACCTCGGCGACTACGTGTACGAGTACGGCGTGCCGGCCGACGGGGGCATGCGCAAGACGGCGACGCCCGACGTGCTGCGCGAGGGCCCGAAGGATCTCGATCGCTGGCGAATGCAGTACGCGCTGTACAAGTCCGACCCGCACCTGCAGCGTACGCACGCCCGCTTCCCGTGGCTGGTCACGTGGGACGACCACGAGGTCGAGAACGACTACGTCGGGGACTACGACGGCACCATCAGCGCGAACCGGGCCGCGGCGTACAAGGCGTGGTACGAGCACCAGCCCGTGGGCCGCCGGTCGCTGCCGCGCAAGGACGGCTCGCTCCGGCTCTACCGCCGATCCGCCTGGGGCGGCCTGGCGCAGCTCGATGTGCTCGACACGCGGCAGTACCGCACCGCGCCGCCGTGCGGCTGGGGCGAGGCGCCGGCGTGCGAAGCCGGCAACGACCCCACCAAGGGCTCGATGCTCGGCGCCACGCAGGAGAAGTGGCTGCTCGACGGGCTGCGCGACTCCAAGGCCCGCTGGAACGTCATCGCGACGAGCGTGATGATGGCGCGCCTGGACCACGACGGCCCGACCGGCGACATCATCTGGCACGACGCCTGGGACGGCTTCCCGGCCTCGCGCAAGGCCATCACCGACACGTTCGTCTCGGCGAAGGTGCGCAACCCCGTCATGGTCGCCGGGGACTGGCACTCGACGTTCGTCAACGACATCAAGAGCGACTTCGACCGGCCCGAGTCCCGTGTCGTGGCGACCGAGTTCGTCGGCACCTCCATCAGCACCAACGGCGACGACGAGGTCTACGGGCCGTACTACGGGCCGATGATGAAGTGGAACCCGCACATCAAGTTCTTCGACGGTGACCGCCGCGGCTACGTCACCTGCAGGCTGAACTCCCGCGAGTGGCGTACGGACCTGCGGATGGTGCCCACGGTCAGCCGGGCCGACGCCGCCGCGACGACATTCGCCTCCTTCAAGATCGAGGACCGCAGGCCGGGGGCCGTCAGGGTCTGAAGCGCGAAGCACGTGCCCGGAGTCCCGAACGGGGACTCCGGGAACGGCTTCCGGGCCGGGTCGTCAGCAGCATCAGCAGGCCGGTCGCGCACAGGCCCGTCCCCATGCCGTACGCGAGCCGGTAGCCGAAGTGCTGGGCCAGACCGAGCAGCGGACCGGCCAGGATCGCACCGATCGTGTAGGAGTTCGTGAACAGCGTCGTGGCCCGGCCGGGCTGCCGCGGCAGCATGTCCTGCATGTAGGAGATGCCCAGACTGGTCACCGCCGCGATGAAGGCCGCGTTGACGATCTGCGCGACGGCGAGCGTCCAGACCTCCGACGCCACCGTGGCCAGCACGTTGTACGCGACGCCGCAGCCCGCGCCGGCGAGCACCAGGGTGCGCAGCCGGATCCGGGTCGTCAGCGCGCCGAGGCCGAGCATCAACGGAATCTCCAGCGCGGCGCAGAGCCCCAGAATTAGGCCTGCGTCGCCTGCGTCGCCGCCCAGGTCGGTGCTGATGAACAGCGGGAGCGCCTGTAGGCCCAGGGTCAGCGGACACTGCAGGAGCGTGAACGCGGCCGTGGTCAGCAGTAGCGTCCAGCGCGATGCCTCGTGCGCTTCGCGCGCGTCGGGGGCGTCGGGGTCGGACTCGTCGCATGAGGCGGCCGGCGCCGCAGGCGCTTCGATCTCGCTGAGCCAGAAGATCGCCACCAGCCCGGCGACCGCGTACATCGCGGCGGCCATCCCGTAGACGTACGCGAAGCCGCCGGCGTCCAGCAGGAACGCGGCCAGCGGCGGCCCGGCCACCCAGGCCAGCGAGAAGACGGTCCGCAGGGTGGTGATGCCCATGGCGGCCCGGTCGGAGCCGTCGCGGGCCAGGACCTGACGGGCGTATGCGAACGTCTGCGGAAACAACGCCCCGGCCAGCGCCGTCGCGGTCACCGTCAACGCGAGGAGGATCCAGTAGTCGCGCACGAACGCGGTCAGGGCCATGCCGACCAGGCCCGCGACGGACGTACCGACCAACAGGGCCCGGCGGATCGGCCGCCGGTCGGACAGCCGCCCGATCAGCGTCGATGCGACGACCCCGGCGAGCGGCGCGACGATCAGGAACACGGTGACCCGCACCGGGCCGGCGTGCACGGCCGTGCTCAGGAACAGCGAGAGGAACGGCACGACCACGGCCGTGGAGATGCCGACGGCGAGGGAGACCAGGCCGAGGGGAAGCAGCGCACGGCCGAGGCGCCGGCGAGTACCCACCGCAGGAGGGTACCGATCGATCAGCGGTGTGTCCCCGCCTCGGCCAGCGCCTCCGCGACCGTCAGGCTGTCCTCGTAGACGTCGTAGTGCGTGATCAGGCCTTCGTCGACGGTGAGGTGCAGGGCGAACGGGGACGCGTACTCCCTGCCGGTGGCTCTGACCGTCTGGCGGATCTCCCCCAGCACGACCGCGTCCGCCCCATCGACCAGGATGTGCGTCACCGACGTGGCGTTCTTCTCCGGAACGTGGAAGGCGTCGAGAGCACGGAAGTGATCGGCGACGTCGGCACGGCTCGAGCGCGGCCGGATCCACGGCACCGCCGGATGGCCCTCCGCCGGCCAGCTCAACTGCCAGCGGACCGCTTCGGCGAACAACTCGGCCAGGCGGTCGTGGTCGCCCGCGCCGATGCGGTTCAGGAATTCTTCCACGGTGCGGCGCGTGATCGGGTCTGTGCTCATGGGTCACCTCTCGAAGCCTTGGCCTTGTCGACCGAAAGTCTCGCGGGGTGGAGGTAGGGGCGTCGATTACCTCCGACGTCATGGGCCGCGCCCCCTGATCACCGGCCGATGTCGGCCGTGGCTGCCACACTG
This sequence comes from Actinomadura sp. HBU206391, assembly GCF_014323665.1. Taxonomy (GTDB): domain Bacteria; phylum Actinomycetota; class Actinomycetes; order Streptosporangiales; family Streptosporangiaceae; genus Actinomadura_C. The sequence goes on from NZ_JABVEB010000001.1 coordinate 386,401, forward strand.
CTCGCCATGATCGATGGCGATGTGCTCGAAGGGCTCGACGCGGTCCGCTGGGCGGAGCTGCGGCACGCCTACGGTTTCGCTGAGGACGTTCCCGGATTGCTGCGTGCGCTGCGCTCGGACTCGTCCGACGAACGCGAACGCGCGTTGGGCGAGTTGTACGGCAACATCTTCCACCAGGGCAACCGGTACGAGGCGGCGGCCTACGCGGTGCCGTTCCTGGCCCGGCTGGCCCTCGACCCCGCGACGCCGGAACGGGCCGAAGTGGTCTACCTGCTCGCCGCGCTGGCGATCGGATACGACGAGAGCCACCTGCCGGCCGGGGTCGACGTCACCGGCTGGCGGGCCCAGCTCGAGCGGGTCCGCTCCATGGAGCCCGAGGACCAGCGCCGCGAGCTCGACAGGTGGATGGTGCCGGACGTCGACGAGGAGGAACGGCGGGATCGGATCGCGCGTTGGGCGATGTACGACCCGGCCGAGGTGCTGCGGTCCATGCACGCTCAGCTCGACGTCTACGACGCCGTCCGCGCCGAGGTACCCGAGCTGCGCGGGCTCGTCGCCCACGGCGCCCCGGAGATCCGGGCGGCCGCGGTGTACCTGCTGGCCTGGTTCCCGGAGGAGGCTGCGGCTTCGACCGTCGCGCTGCGCGAACTGCTCCAAGGCGAGACGGTCACCGGCATCACCGCCGGCGCGATCGTGTCGGCCGCGCTGCTGTCGGACCAGGAGCTCGTTCCACGGCTGCGCGAGCACCTCGCCGGATCCGAGCCGCTGCTGCGCTGGGCCGCGGCGGTCGCTCTCGCGCGGCTCGACGTCCTCGACTCCGCCGTGATCGAGGCGCTGGCGGCGGCCAGCGCCGATCCGCCGGAGCCGGGTCCTGGACCCCAGGTGGGCTTCCTGCAGGGCGACCTGCGCGCCTACGCCACGCAGACCTTGGCCGCGCTGGCCGGCCGGGTGCCTCAGGCGGCGGTCGACGCCGTGCTGACGGGCCTGTCACGCAGCTCGGAGGTCGCGGCGTTCGCGATGGCCGAGGCGGCTCTCCGGCTGACGTTCCCGGCGGGCGCGCTGAGTCCGCTGCCGCCGTTCGAGGAGCTCACCGAGCCGCAGCGGCGGGTCGTACGGGTCCTGGCCGAGCTCGGACCGGAGACCTGGCGCTGGGTCAACTTCACGTCGATCATGCGGGACTGGAATCTGCCGGCCGAACAGCCGGAGTGCCGGGCCTACGCGGGCCTCGACGCGCCGAACTGACGCGGCCGGCGTGATCGGTTCGGTCCGGGTGGTCGCCCGGCTCGTGTCTTCACCGGCCGAGGCGATCAGCGGCCGAGACGGTCAGCGGCCGGGGCGGTCAGCGGCCGGGGCGCTCAGTGGCCGGGGCGCTCAGTGGCCGAACGACAGCCACGTGCCGGCGAGGCCCTGCTGTTCGATCCCCGGCGCCGACCAGTCGCACACGCCGCCGGGGAAGGCCGCCCGCAGCCGCCCGGCCTGTTCGGTCGTCAGGGGCACCCCGTACTCCGCCGGGTCGACCGGGCGGAGCCGGCACTTGACGATGTCGCCGGCCATCGGACCGCCGGCCACCAGCCGCGGTGAGGCCCACACCGGGTACAGCGTGTTGCACGTCGTCGCGGCGTTGCCCGCGACCTGCGGCTCCGCCACCTTCCGCGGTCGCGCCTCGCGCGTCCAGCACGCGTCGGTGAGGTCGCCCGGCTTGGCGCGCACGATCCGGTCGATCGGGCTGCCCGGCCGTCCGTCGGAGGCGAGTGCGGTGAGCCACTGGTCCATCTGCGTCAGCGCGTGCGCGAGCACCGGGCTGGCCGAGGAGAACCCGCCGTACCGGTCGTCCTCGACCAGCATGACCTGGTTGGCGTACGTGCCGTTCGCCTTCTCCAGCCGCTCGCGGGTCGCGAACGACTGGAACCGCATGTGGATGTCGCCCTGCGGCTGGTCCTCGGTGTACGCGCGATAGTCGATCATCGGCATGCGCGCGAGGCCGGCGCCGCCGTTGAGCAGCCGCCCGCTCCGGTACGCCGCCCGGGTGGCCGCCAGGTCGGCAGTCGTGCGCTTCCCGACATGGTTCGCGTCGGCGTCGAAACCGCCGATCCGCTCGTTGAGGTCGAGGAACTGGTCGACGCTGATCGCCTTGTCGCGCAGGGCCCGCAGGCCGTACTGGATGCCGGTGTTGTCGAGCGGCCGCAGAGCGAATCCGGTCCGTGGATCACGGCCGTACACGTTCGCGGTCTGGTCGTACACGTCGCACCGGGCGCCGGTCGGGTTCGCGACGGGATCGTAGCGAAGCTCCGCCGGCAACCGGGCGGGGCAGAAGATCCGCGGGTCGATCCGGCCGCCTCGTTCCGCCATGTCGGCGATGCTCTCCCATCTCCCGAAGCCGGAGACGGCCCGTTGCTGCTCCTTGCCGAGAGCACCGGGCGCCACCTCGCGGAAGTAGTGGTCGAGCAGGCGCGCGTCGCTGATCGTGTTCACCGTGCTGAACCCGACGTCCGGAAAGCTGCATCCCGAGACGATGCCGTCGAGCAGGCCCGGATAGTTGTCGCCGATCTGGTGCGTCTGGTACGAACCGCCGGAGCAACCCCAGCCGATGGTGAACGCGGGTGGCCCGTACGCCTCGACGAAGCGCTCCTTCACCATGCTCATGGTCTCGGCCGCCAGCAGGTCGTCGCAGTTGTTGCCGAACACGTTGAGCGACGACGACGCCACGGCATACCCCTGGCGGAGCATCACGTCGTCCATCACACCGCCGGTGGCCCGGCCCTGGACGTACCATCCGCCGGGGCAGCCGCCGCCGAAGGTGTAGATCAGCCGGCCGTTCCATCCGGCGGAGCGCCGCCACGGATCCGGCGCCGGGGTGCCGGGCTCGTGCAGCATCGACATCTCGTAGACGGCCCGGTTGATTGTCCCGGTCTCGACCCGCACGATGTACGGAACCCGGCGCCCGGCGCTCGTCGTGGTCCAGGCGAGATCGGGCGGACGGCGCTCGCCGTCGCGGAGCGGCGCGAACCGCCCCGCAGTGGTGCGGTAGACGTGGTCGACGCGGGTGGCGACCGAGCACTCGGCGTCGACCGGTGCGCCCAGCCTGCTCCCGGTCACCGTCGTGAACGCCGCCGTGTCGCAGATGAACGGTCGCTCGTGCGGCCCGGCGAACACCGGTCCCGTCACGGGATGATTGTCGAGTACGAGCCTCGCGGGCGGCACGCCGCGCGTCGTCGCGGTGAGGACATTGCGCCCGAGTCGCATGCCCTCGACGACGCCCTCCAGGGCACGACCGCCGTCGACGCTCCGGAAGCTCTTGGTCACCTCTGTTCCGTCGCGCATCACCCGTACGTCGCCGGCGGAGACGCGGTCGGGGATCCGGACGCGGACCAGTGCGTCACCTGCGGAGACGACCTCCGGACGCGACGACAGCACGGACAGCGCCAGGCGATCGGCCCGTCCCGCGATGTGCGCGGTCACGGGACCCCAGGCGAGGACCGCCGTGGTGACCAGGACGACCGCAGGCAGTGGGGCGTATCGCACCGCGTATCTCATGTCTTGCTCTGCATCTCCGGAGGATCAGCGCACCAGGGTCGCTTGTGTGCGAAATGGTGTCACACGTGGCTCGGCCGAACGGTGTGATGTCGAGCCGGTACACCTGGCAGGGTGGGGGGATGTCCACCTCACATTGGCCCGAATGGGCCGACGCCCTGGCGGCCATGAACGAACGGGACCGCGCGGCAGCGGTCGCTCTGCGAGACCGCTTCGCCGAACTCGGGGAAACCGAGCCGGAGCATGCCGCCTACTCCGAGATCACCGAGAACATCCCGCAGCTGGCGCGTTTCCTGGCGCTTCGCCACATCTGGCCGCGACTGATCGACAACTGGACCGACCCCGGCGCGCTGGAGCGTGTTCCGGCGGCTCGTCGGCTGCTCGCCGCGGGAGCCGACCGCGACGACCTGGCCCGGGTCGCGCGATCGGCGGCATATGACACGGCGTTCGCGCTGCTCTACAGCCTCTCGGCCGACGGTCGTGACTACGAGGCGCCCGAAGACACCCCGGGCTGGGTCCTGATGGAGACGACGCCGGAAGACGAGCTCACCGGCCGAATGGTCCAGGCGCTGCACGAAGATCTGGTGACGATGGACCCCTCAGGCCGAGATGGTGCGGACTTCCTCTTCGAATGAACGGCGACGGGGCGGCTCAGACCGGATGATAATCCTTGTGATCGATCGCCCGTCCCCATACGGCTTCGAAGGCGGATACGCAGAGCTTGACGACGGCCGGATCGGTGACGATCTCGTCGTTCAGGTACCTACCGTCGCCGGCGAAGTAGCCGAAGCGAACCCGATCCTGATCGAACACCCAGAAATCGTTACCGGGCAGCGCCAGGTCAGAGGCACGGCGGCGAGGCAGCCAGCGCACGTGCTCACCACTTGCGATGTTGAGATCCTCGGTGAGCTCGTATTCATGTCGGATGAAGTCTGTGATCGGTTCGGAGACGACACGAGCCCGTCGCACCTCAACGCCACGAGAGGTCGTGGCGGTCATCAGGTCAAACCAATCTCGCCACCTTTCGGCAGCATCGACCTTGATCCCGGCTTTCCAGTCAAGATATACGGGATCACCCGGCGTGTACATGTCACGCATTTCCAGGTGCATAGCTGACTGCTTGCACCCGGCGAACATCTCATCGAAGGCCGGATTCTCCGTCACTGCATGCCTCCTGGATGATTGCTCGCATACGTGCCGGAAGTCGAACGACTTTCCGGAGCGGTAGCGTGCGGAGGATACGCGACAAGACTCGCTTGGCATTGTGGGTAGGTCAAGAGCCCCTGCGACCTATGTCTTTTTGCGCGCCATGGCCGGTGGTTTAGTCTAAGGCTACTGGCATCGCTGAAGGATAGAGGGTTCCATGACCAGGGCTATCGACACCGCTGGGTCCGAGCGCACAGCACGTATCAGCTGACAAGTATGCATATGGCTGAGCGATCGAGTAGCGCAAATACGTTTTCCGGACAGGCTAAAACTGTGGTGCAGGCCGGTGCTGTACACGGTGGCATCAACCTGCACGTTGCGACGCCTTCGCCGCGGGTTCCACACCAGCTACCGCTGATACCTTCCGGTTTCGTTAATCGTGAGAACAATCTCCGCCAACTCGACGCGCTGCTCACGGAAATCTTCACGGGTGCTGAGGATCACCTGTCCTCGGCGATCGTATCGGCGGTGGGCGGCGCTCCTGGAGTAGGTAAGACCGCACTCGCTGTGCGTTGGGCGCATCAGGTTCGTCACAAGTTCCCAGACGGGGAGCTCTACATCGACATGCACGGCTATGGGCCGGGGCTGCCTCTCCCGCCGGAACGAGCCTTGGATGCCTTCCTCAGAGCTCTGGATGCGCCCCCCGACTGGATTCCTGATGATGTGGAAGCCCGCGCGGCATTGTTCAGATCAATGCTCGATGGGAAACGTGTGCTCGTGCTGATCGACAATGCGTCCTCGTCCGCACAGGTCCGCCAGTTGCTTCCTGCGTCACGTCATTGCTGTGTCGTGGTCACGAGCCGGAGTACGCTCGCCGGTTTGGTCGCGAGGGAGGGAGTAGTGCGCGTGACACTGGACACTCTGTCGCCCGAGGAATCGGTCCGACTTCTGTCCGAGGTGATAGGGCGCGCCAGGATCGATGCTGAGTCGTCCAGCGCGCTGCGGGTTGCTGAACTGTGCGGTCATCTACCGCTTGCTCTAAGGGTGGTAGCCGAGCGTGCGGCCAGCCGGTCCGAACTTTCCATGGCGGAGCTGGCCGCAGAACTGGCGAGTGAACAGAGCCGCCTCGACGCGCTGAGTTTGAACGAAGACCAGCTCAGCGATGTGCGCGCGGTTTTCTCATGGTCTTATCAGGCCTTGATGCCGGAGCTGCAGCAGGCCTTTCGAAGGCTTGGTCTGCATGCGGGTGCTGAGATCGGAACCGAGGCCGCCGCAGCCCTGATCGGGATTGGTATACCCGTCGCGCGTCGGCGATTGAGGGCACTCGCCGACGCGCATCTGCTCCAGGAGACGAAACCTGACCGCTTCCGCCTGCACGACCTCCTGAGATCGTATTCATTGGAGCGGGCGCATGCGGACGAGACACAGGAAGAACGGACCCAAGCGGTGCGGCGAGTGCTGAGCTGGTATCTCCTCACCGCTGACGCTGCCAGACGGGCCGCATTGCCATACTCCCCCTCCGTGCCGTTGGTGCCGGCAGGTGGGATCCAGTTCACCGATGCGTTCCCCGACGGTCCAGCGGCGATGCGCTGGTTCGAGGCAGAACGGCCGAATGTGATGGCCGCGGTCAGGCAGGCGGCCGAGTTGGGACAGTACGACATCGCCTGGAAGCTTCCGATGGCATCGACCGGGCTCTTTGAGATCCATTCCTACTACGCTGACTGGGAGGAGAATCACCGCATCGGACTGAAGGCGGCGCTCACCGTCGGAGATCCGCTCGGTGAAGCGCTCAACCGGAACATGCTCGGTGACGCCGCTTGGCGGCTCGGCCGATGGGACGACGCCACAGAGGCGTACGAACGTGCCGCTCAACTTGCCCGTGATCTTTCCGTGGGTTGGCTTCAGGGGTTCGCGCTACGAGGACTGGGACTGATTCAGGAGGCGCAGGGCAACTTCGATAGGGCGGCCGAACTCTTCGACGCGGCGCTGTCGGTCTTCCGGGGGGCGGACTTCCGACGGGGCGAAGGGATGTCGTTGCTCAGCCTCGGGAAGTGCGCTCGTGCCCTTGATGACCTGCCCCGAGCGGTTACGTACGGCGCGGAGGCCGTGGCGATTTTCGAGGACATCCAGGACACCTGGACCGTCGCATTCGGCAGGCTCGCATTGGCCGAAAGCCTCGCCGGCCTTGGCCGTGGAGCAGAGGCGACCGCGCAGTTCCAGCAAGCGGCCGAGGTTTTCCGCGGCTTCGGAGATGGGCGCAGTGAGGTACTCGCACTTGTGCCACTCGGCGAGGTGTTCCACGAGATGGAGGAGCTTGGCGCGGCGCGCGAGTGCTGGCGCCGTGCCGCTGAGCTCCTGGAAGCTCAGCGCGACCCGAAGGCGGAGGAGATCTGGGCACGGCTCGCCAGCGTGGACTCGGATGGATAGCGTCGCACAGTGGCCCGAGGGTCTTCCGCGTGCAAACCTTTGCGATCATGAAGCCGTGAGCGACGACGCGTGGGACGTACGGCCCTTCGAAGGACTGGCCGGGGTGGTGCCCGGTGGGCTGCGGTTGGGGGAACGCCGTTCGGTGCTCGCCGCCCGGCTCGCCGATGAGCTGGGTGAGCGGCTCGGCGAGCGGCGGACGTTCCGGAAGGCGGCCTGGCAGACCGGTCTGTGCGACCACTACATCGAAGGCGGGTTGATCCTGTTCTTCGATGACCGCGACCGGCTCTGCTATGTCGAGCTCTGCGAGGACGCGCCGGTGACCTACGACGGGGTGTGGCTGCTCGGTCGCCCCTACGGCGAGGTCGTCGCCGATCTGCGATCCAGGGGGTGCCGGCTGGTCGAGGGCGACGTCGGGTGCGAGGCGCCCGACGCGGGGTTCAATCTCACCGCCGTCGATCCGCAGGATCCCGCACGACCGGTGGACTGTGTCGGGGTCTTCGTCAACAGCCCGGCCGACGGCGTTGTGGGCATGTCGGACGAGGAGCCGGTGGAGTCGGTCACCGAGCATCGTCTGGTGTCGATGGAGGGCACGGAGGCGGTACGGCTGGGGCAGGACCGGCGGGAGTTGCGGGGCCTTCTCGGGCCTGCCCTGCAGAGCCGCCCGGATTACGGCGGCGAGACCCGGGACTGGTACTTGGAGCATGGCCTGGTGCTGACGTTCGACGCCGCCGACCGGCTGGTCTCACTGGTCGTTCATTACGCGATTCGCGGTGGTACCGCGTGGTTTCGCGGGGTGCAGCTTCTCGACCGGCCCTACGCCGAGGTGGTCGCCGAGCTCGAAGCGCAGGGCGTACGGGTGGAACCGGCCGAACTGGGCGGCCGGGTGCCGGACCACGGCTTCGCTCTTTATCTGAGGGGGCTGCAGAACCCGTCCATGCCGATCGCCGCTGTCGCCTTCACCGATCCCCTGGTCGCGGTCTGAGCTCCGCTCGTGCCCTTCGACCGGCTGAACGGCGCGGCTCAGGACGGAGCGCGGGTCATGAGCTGATAGCGGACGCCGTGGTCACGGGGATGTGGATAGAACTGGTCGACGGTTGTGAACCCCAGGCGTTCGTACAGGCGCCGGGCTCGATCGTTGCCGTCGACGACCCACAGCCTCACCCCGCGACCACCGCCGTGCTTGTCCGCCCAGGCGATCACCTCGCGTACGAGCTCGGCGGCGACCCCGGTGCCACGGGCGGCGGGCGAGACCCACATCCCGAACAGCTCGATCGCGCCCTCGACCTCTTCGGAGGCATACCCGCCGGCGACACCGACCGGCGTGCCGCCGGCGAACGCGACGACCTTGAGTCCCTGTGCCGGCTGCACCATGTCCCGCCATCTGGCCTCGTCATAGGCCTGCTCGCGCTCAAGGGTGGAGTAGAACGCCTCGGGCGCGTCACGGAGGGCGGTAAGGCGGACGTCACGCCACACCTGCCAGTCGTGCCGGGTGAGATGACGCATTTCGAACTGACGCATCCGGTCCTTCCCCTCACGTGCCGGGCGAGATCTGGACCTTATGCGCAGGTGACAGAGGTCGGCCAACGATTTTCGAGGTCACGGCGAGCCGTGTCGTCCACCCGCTGAGTCAAGGGAACGCCGTGAGCGCCGGGTGGTCGGCTAAAGCTGACGAATCTTTGTCGGATTCGGTTGATTCGGCTGGCTCGTGCGGCCCGATGAACCGTACTGTCGAATCGTGATCCGCGGGGTCCGTGCCGCCGCCGACCTCGGCGAATGCGCGTCCTGGCTCCGCCTCGTCCGGGGGGAAGAGCGATGGCCCGTGTCGCCGAGTTGATCACCTACCCCGTCAAGGGGTGTGCCGGCATCTCGATGACCGAGACCCTGGTCGCCGAGACCGGCCTTGCCCACGACCGCAGCTTCATGGTCGTCAGCGAGAAGGGCGTGTTCCGCAGCCAGCGGCGGGATCCGCGGCTCGCGCTCATTCGTCCGGAGGTCAGCGCGGATGGTGAGCGGCTCACGCTGACCGCGCCGGGCGCCGATGCGCTGGTCGTCGAGGTCGATCTGGTGGCTGCGAGACGCGACGTGGACCTGTTCGGCAGGCCGTTCAAGGGCATCGACCAGGGGCAGGCCGCAGCCGAGTGGCTGTCCGACGTGCTCGGTGTGGCCGGCAGGCTGGTGCGCGTGCCGCCGGAGCATGACCGGGTGACCGATGGGCGGATCCCCGGCAGGTGCGGCTACGCTGACAGCGGCTCGGTGCATCTGCTCTCACAGGCCACGTTGGATGCGCTGAACCGGCGGCTCGCCGAAGGGGGCGGCCGGCCTCTGCCGATGAGCCGCTTCCGTCCCAACATCGTGATCGACGGATGGGAGGAACCGCATCGGGAGGATCGGGCTCGCGATCTCGGCATCGGCAACGCCGAGTTGGGCTATGCCAAGCTCGCCATCCGATGCGCCGTGACCATGGTCGACCAGCGTCATGCCGTGAAGGCTGGTCCCGAACCACTGCGCACGCTCGCGACGTACCGCCGCGCGTCCGCGGGCGGTGTCGCGTTCGGCGTCAAGCTCTCCGTCACACAGCCCGGCAAGCTGACAGTGGGCGACGAGCTGAAGGTCGGTTCCTGGAGCGAGTCGGAGCTCTGACCGAGATCCGGCTCCTCGCCCCCGCTCAACCGGTGAGCACGCGTCTGAAGGCCAGGAGCGAGACCCCGGGCACGGGCGACCAGTCGCGATCGGGCATCCGGGTGAAGCCCTCGGCGGCGTACAGCCGCTGGGCGGCCGTCATCGCCGGTCGCGTCGACAGCACCACCTGACGCGCTCCACGCGCGACGGCCCGGTCGACGGCCGCGCGCACCAGGGTGCCGCCGACCCCGCGGCCCTGCGCCTGCGGTGCCACGGCGAGTCCTCGGATCTCGGCCTCATCGCCGCCACGGGCGACCTCGCTGGCCGGATGCCAGGATTCCACCATGATCGTCCCCAGAATCCGGGACTCCTCGACGGCGACCAGCACCTCGCCTTGGCCATCGGCACCGAGGACCCGCAGGGTGTCGGCGTAGAGCGGATTCTCGGCCAGCAGGTTCTGGGCCCGATACGCCTCCAGCCGCAGGTCACCGACCGCGCCCATCTCGCCGGCAGTGGCCTCACGTACGAACATGGCTGTATCCAACCAGCACCCGTCGATGCCTCGGCGCGCGGCCACCGGACGGGCCGGCCGGGCTCTTCGATCCGTACGGTCGTCACCGCTCGAAGCGGCTGCGGCGCAGCTCCGCCAGCCGGGCCGCGAGGTCGCGAGGCTGCTCGAAGTCGACGAGGGCGAGCCAGCCGAGCCGGTCGATCTCGGCGGGCACACGGGCGCCCAGGATGCCGCCGACCATGGCGGCGACCGTGTCGGTGTCGCCGCCGAGCGATACGGCCAGGGGCAGTGCGGCGGCGAGGTCGGGCGCGGTGCGCACGACGTGCACGATCGCGGCGACGGTCTCGGCGGCGTCGAGGGTGACGCCTGCGGTGGGCGATCGCCAGGTGCCGGTCAGGGCCTCGCGTACGGCGGGCAGGTCGGCGTGGTGGCCCGTGACCCATTCGACCTCGGCCGCCGCTGCGGCCAGTACGGCGTCGATGTCGCACCCTTCGATCGCACTGGAGCCCATGGCCGTCACCACGCACGCGGCACCGATCGCCTGTGGCGCCTGGTGGGTGCCGATCGCCAGCGCATGGGTCAGCTCGCGCCGCAGCGCGGGATCGGTGGCCGGGGTGGTCCAGCCGACCGGCAGCATGCGCATCGCGGCGCCGTTGGTGGACCGCTGCCCCGGGTCGGGCTCGGGCAGGGATCCGGTCTCGCGGTAGTGCGCGAGCGCACGCCTTGTGGTCGGCCCGATGCCCTTGATCTCGTCGGCGGCGCCGGCGAGCCGGCTCATGAACTGCTCCGCCGTCGGGTCGCCGCCGGTGTCGGCCAGCAGCTCGGCGACCAGCAGCATCTGCGCGGTGTCGTCTGAGGTCGCGCCACGCGGCCAGCCTCTGCGCGTTGCGGGCAGCTCGGGTACCTGCGCCGCATCGACGGCGCCTGGTTCGAGGCCCTCCCAAGGGACGCCGAGCGCGTCCCCCGCCGCGAACGCGCGCATCGCCGCGGCGATCCGAGCGGCCATCGGGAGGTGGACCTCTGGACTCTGTGGGCCGGAGCGGAGATCGTCGTGGGACACCGCCAGATCGTAGTGCGGAAGATCGAGATCCGTCAGCGACCCGACCCCGTGGTTGGCGGTAATACGAATTGGCGGGTACGGATGAGAGCCAATAACCTGCGCAGGCGGTTCGCCGGCGTCTGATGCCGGTGATCGCCACCCGTGTCATAGGAGGGCTGTTCGTGGCAGAGATCGCGGTCACCGGCGTCACCGGGAACCTCGGGCGCATCGTCATCGAGGATCTGTTCACCCGGGTCGGCCCCGCCCACCTGATCGCGGTCGCGCGTACGCCGGGCAAGGCCGCCGACCTGACCGAGCGCGGGCTCGAGGTACGGCACGGCGACTACGATGACGCCGGCTCACTGGACAGGGCGCTCGCCGGGGTGCGGACACTGCTCCTTGTATCGAGCCCCGACCTGGCTCCCGGCGTACGGGTCGCACAGCACCGAACCGTGATCGCCGCCGCCGCCAGGGCGGGTGTACGGCGCCTCGTCTACACCAGCGGCATCGGTGCCGGTGACGGCCAGGCCTTCGCAGGAGATCACACTGCCACCGAGCGGGCGCTCGGCGAGTCCGGGCTCAGCTACACGGTGTTGCGCAACGCCCTGTACTCCGAGGCCTTCATCGGTACGGCGCTGGCCCAGGCGAGCCGGACCGGTGAGGTCACCTCCGCCACTGAGGGCCGGACTCTCAACACCGCCAGGCTCCGCGATCTCGCGTTGGCGGCGAGCGCCGCGCTCACCGGCGCCGAACATGACAACGCCACCTACGAACTCCGCGGGCCGTCGTGGACCTACGCCGACCTCACCGAGACCCTGGCCGATGTCCTCGGCAGGCCCGTGGCCCACCGGGAGGTCACCGACGCCGAGGCCGGCTGGCTCGGCGCCGTGTTCCCACTGGTGCGCGCCGGCGCCCTCACCGGCACCGGCCCGGACCTGGAACGACTGCTCGGACGGCCGGCCACCGGCCTTCACGACACCGTCACCGCGCTCATCGAGCGACAGGCAGGCTGAGCCCCGCCAGACGGCCGTCACCGGGTGTGGGGGCGCCGGTTTTAGACCGACGCGTTCAGGCCGACGCGTTCAGGCCAGCCCGTTCAGGGCCACGAGCGCGAGGACCATGACGTCCAGCGAGATCATCGTGATCGGATCCCGCACCTTCAGCCGGCTGATGATCGCGCCGATCACGAGAGCGGCCAGGCCGAGAGAGCACGATGGTCACGTTGTTCATCGGCGTCCTTCAGTTGTCGACGGATTCATGAGCAGGCGGGCTCAGCGTGCCACATCCGAGAATGTCAGTGCCGCTCACTACGCTGTCGAAGACACCACATGTTGTACCCGGAGCTATTGAACAGCCCCACAGATTGTGGGCGTTATGGAGGCGAAGATGGCGGAGACGGCGATCCCACAGCAGCTGTCCCAGCGGCGCGACGGCCACACCACCTCCGTCACCATCGGCGGCGAACGCTTCCACCTGACCACCAACGGACGCGACGACGACGGCCTCGGCGAGGTGTCCATCCAGTGGGGCGAACACGAGACCGCCGGCGCCCACCTGATGGACGTCTACGCCGCCGCGCTGTCGCTCGGTCTGCGGCACGGTGTGCCGCTCACCGACCTCGTCGGCCACGGCATCGACCTGTACTTCGCACCGAACGGCCACACCGACGACCCCGAGATCCCTCGTGTCCGGTCCGTCGCCGATTGGATGGCCCGCCGCCTGGCCATCGACTGGCTTTCGCACGAGGAGCGCGCCGACCTGGGGATCTACACGCTCGATGAGCGTGTCGAGCAGGCCGCGGACTGGTTGACCGTGGAGGACGCCTCGGTTCCGGCCCCTCGGGCCGGGCTGCCGACGTGACCGCGTTCGCCGAAGACGCGCCCTCGGCCGGTACGCCTCAGGCCTCCGGGAACATGTAGTCGGTCGTGATGCGGTCGTCCTCGTCGAGGACCAGGAACTCCAGACCGCCGCCCGCCGCTTCGCCGCCGTCGATGGTCACCATCTCCCAGTTGAACTTGACGACGTCCTTCAGGCGCGCGGCGTCGCCCCGCGCCCGGCTCGGTCCAGAGCGCGATGTAGCGGCCGACCAGGTCGCGCGGGTCGGTGTTCGTCATGGTCTCTCCTCGGAGGGTGCGCTCAGGTCGCCTGCACATCGTGCGAGCCGGCACGTCGCGGAACAATCCCCGGAGGGAATCGCGGGTCTCGCCGAGGGGCGGCCATGGTCGGCCGGCCCGCCCTGGACGCCTCGGGCACGGTACAGCGCGCAGGACGTGCTCAGGACGTGCTCAGCCGGGCCTTCGGCTGTTGCGCGGCGAACTGCGCGGCGACCCTGTCGGCGGTGTGCCTCGCCCGCGGGCCGGTGGTGAGGAGGCCGAGGGCGAACACGGCGACGCCGCAGCCGCTCATGATCCACCAGGCCAGATGGCTGGCGGAGGCGAAGCCCGTGGCGAGTGGGCCGGTGATGCGCGAGGTGACCACCGATCCGAGGACGGCCACGCCGAGTGCGGCGCCGATCTGGCGGCTGGTGGACGCGGTCGCAGCCGCGACACCTGCCTGTGACCTGGGCATGCCCGACATAGCGGTGTTGGTGATCGGGGCGTTGAGCAGCCCGAATCCGATGCCGAAGATCACGTATATCCCGATCAGCAGCCCGATCGAGGTGTCATCGGTCATCCTCGCGAGGAGCGCCCCACTGACCGCGATGCCCGTACCGGCCCCCAGGAGCGACGGTCGCGCACCGCGGGCCGCGACGATCCGCCCCGACAGCGGGGCGAACAGGGCTGTCATGGCCGCCATCGGCAGGGTCAGCAACCCGGCGTCCAGGGGCGACAGCCGCCGGACCTCCTGCAAGTAGATCGAGTTGAGGAACACGAAACCGGCCAGCGCCGAGAACCCGATGATCGCGATCAGCACCGCTCCCGAGAAGGGCACGCTCGTGAAGAACCGGAGGTCGATCAGTGGTTCGGCACGCCGCCGTTCGTAGAACGCGATGCCGGCCAGGGCGCCGACGGCGACGATGAAGCATCCGGCGATCCGCGGCGACGCCCAACCCGCGGCCGGGCCCTCGATGATCCCGTACGTCAGGCCGCCCAGCAGGAGCATCACCAGCACCTGGCCGGCCGGGTCGATCCGGCGTGCCAGCGACGCCCGCGACTCCGGTACGTACAGCGCGACCAAGGCCACCGCGGCGATGCAGATGGGAACGTTGATCCAGAAGATCGACCGCCAGCCGATCGAGTGGACGAGCGCGCCCCCGATCACCGGGCCCAGCGCCATGCTCAGACCGACGACGCCGCCCCAGATCCCGATCGCCCGAGCCCGTTCCTTCGGGGCGGTGAAGGTGTTGGTGATGATCGACATGGCCACCGGATTCAGCATCGACCCGCCGATCGCCTGCACCGCCCGAAAGACGATCAGTAGCTCGATGTTCGGCGCCAGGCTGCACAGCAGTGAGCCCAGACCGAACAGCACCAGGCCGGTCTGAAAGACACGGCGCCGGCCGATCCGGTCGGCGGTCGACCCGGAGAGCATCAGCAGGCCCGCCACGACGAGCGTGTAGGCGTCGATCGTCCACTGCAGACCGGCCACCGACGCGTCCAGGTCGCGCCGGATCGACGGCAGCGCCAGGTTCACGATCGTGTTGTCCAGCCCGACGACGAACAGGCTGATGCAGCAGATCGTGAGTACGAGCAACCTGCGTCGGTGGCTTAGTTCGATCACGCAGCTCCCCAAAGCCGTAGTTAGCGGCCTTTTGCCACGTTATAACCGGCTTGCCGTAATCCATGGCCATGGTGGCGGTGAGCCCGCTCACTCAGGCCGGGACGGTCACCGGCCGCTGTCGGGCCGCGCCAATGACCCGCAGGGCCCACAGGACCTGCCGAAGGAACTCCCGGAGCCGGCGCTCGCGGTCCTCCTCGCCAGATTCCGCTTAGAAAGAGGGGAATGGCCCGGCCGAATGCGCGCCGGTCCAGGCCGTTGTCCCAGTCGTTTCCGATGTCCTTGGTGGACTCGTCCCAGATGGCCTTGACGGTATCGACAGGATTGGTGGTGACGAGACTGCCCCACCCTGCCCAGGTCTCGTTGAACCGCGCCTGCCCACAGCGGATATAGCCGTGCACGCCAGCTGATCCACCCCATCGACGACGCCGTTGTAGGCGTCGACACCGCGGCAGCATAATCAAATTCCAATTGACCGCGTAGGGCTTAAAGGCCCAAAATTGACGCATAACACGGAGTGATCAATGCCGGACTTTCGGTTACGGGAGCGAGCATCCCAATTGAAGACCGACTCATCTCCCGCCGGCTCCCACCCGTGGGAATGACGTGGGAGCCGGGATGTCCAGATCGAGATCCGGTGGGAACGCCGGCGGGGCGGGTGAGCCGACCGGATGGAAGGTCAGCGCCCGTACCCGAACTCGATGATGCGTCTGGCCGCCTGCGTGTACATCTCCTGGCCGCCGGGTACCAGCGTGCCGAGGCCGTCGACGTACCGGTTGTACATGGAGAAGGCCGCCGCGATCAGCACGGTGTCGTGAATCTCGACGTCGGTGGCGCCCTCGGCACGGGCCGCCGAGACGAGTTCGATAGTGACCTTGCGCCCGTCGTCGCGTACGACGGCGGCGATGCGCAGCAGCGCGCGCAGCTTCGCCGAGACGGGCGCGGAGTCGAGATCGCCGACCACCTGGTCGACCAGGGTCGGGTCGGAGTCGAGTTGCGCGGTGGCCGAGGCCGAGTGCGAGGCGTAGCAGAAGTCGCACTCGTTCAGCCCGGAGACATATGCGGCGATCAGCTCACGCTCGCCCGGGGTCAGCGAATGAGGCCCGCGCAGCAGCACCTCGGCCAGCTCCATGAGCGGCCTGGCGGTCTCAGGCCGGAATTTCAGCAGACCGGTGATGCCAGGATTCATCTGTTCGTTCACACCGAGGTTGATATGCGCCATGTCCCCATCCTTCCGTGAATCGCCAGCCGTCGGTCACGGTATCGCTCCGTGAATCGGAAGGCCCTAAGGCTTTCTCGCGACTCCGCAGAAGGTCATGACCTCGGCGGGCGTACCCCAGGGGTTGGGTTCGGGCCGCCAATGCGGGCAGGACACGACGCCGGGCTCGACCAGTTCCAGTCCGTCGAAGAACTTCGCGATCTCGCTCTGGCTGCGGCCCTTTATCGGGGTGGGGATCCCGCTGTCGTTGTAGGCGCGCACCGCCGTCCGCGTCGGCTCGGCGTCGATGCAGGCGTGCGCCAGCACCAGATGGCTGCCGGACGGCAGGGCGGCCAGTAGCCGCCGTACGATCTCGTAGGCCTCCTCGTCGTCGGTGACGAGATGCATGACGGCGAGCAGCATGAGCGCGACCGGTTCGGAGAAGTCCAACGTCCTGGCGGCGGCGTCCAGGATCTTCTCGGGGTCGCGCAGATCAGCGTCGAGGTAGTCGGTCGCACCCTCGGGCGTGCTCCTGAGCAGGGCGCGGGCATGGGCCAGCACCAGGGGATCGTTATCGACGTACACGACCCGTGACTCCGGGGCGACGCGCTGCGCCACTTCGTGGGTGTTGTCCATGGTGGGCAGCCCGGTGCCGATGTCGAGGTACTGGCGAATGCCCTCCTGCCCACCCACGTATCGCACGGCGCGGCTGAGGAACGCCCGGTCCGCGCGCGCGGAGTCGACGATCCCGGGCACCAGCGCCGCCACCTTGTCCCCGAGCATCCGATCGGCCTTGTAGCAGTCCTTGCCACCGAGCCAGTAGTTCCATACGCGCGCGGAGTGCGGTCTGCCGGTGTCGAGGCCGCGGATCGGCGAGGAGTCGGAAGGGTCGATGCCGTGGTGCTCCATGAAGAGCATCTTGCATGATCATTCGGGCTGCGCCGGCCAATGTGACGGGGGTCTCAACAAGGACTCAGCCTCGAGCCTGGGTTCGGGTGAGGGCGATCTCGGCGCGGACGACTTCGAGCAGCCGCCCGATCCAGTTGTGGCCGTGCTCCCCGTAGCGTTCCCAGTAGCGGGTCCCGACGCCGGTGAAGCAGATGAGCACGGCGTCGCCGGTCTCCAGAAGTCGGTCGGCGAGTTCGGGGTGCTGGGCGAATTTGGCCCGAAGAAGGTCGGCCATGACCGCCGGCCGAACGGCCGACCAGTCCTCGCGCCGGGGTGCGTCCTCGGCGAGCCGTTGAGCATCGTGGACACGGCCGGCCTCCCGGATGCGCGTCGCGAGATCGGCGTCGATGGTCGACCGCGCCCAGTAGGCGTGCATCGCCGTCGGATAGGTCAGCCCTTCGATGTCCACGGGGTGCGGGCTGGCGGGTGAGAGCCACTGCAACTCGTCGGCGTTGCCGAACATGACGGTGCGGCGTTCACCCGGCGGCCGTTCGGGGTCGTCCCAACGGCGCCGCACCTCGGGCGACCTTGCGCGCCTGTTCTCCTGTACGTACTCCCGGGCCCATGCGCGATCCTCCGCCGTCACCGGATCGGCGTCGCCGCCGTAAAGCGACTCCCCTTCGGGGGTCATCAGCGTCAGCAGGGGAATGTCCCGATTGTCCATGTCGCCGAGAAAGATGCGCAGATGCTCGGGTACGGCGTCGTACGCAGCACGCAGTGCGGTGCGGTTCCGTTCGGTGGGCTCGTCCACGAACGTCTCGGCCGCGGCGAGACAACGGTCCTCCGAGGTGGGCCGGTCGTTCAACCGCTCGATGTCGTCGGCTACCTCGGCGATCAGGTCGTCCGCTTCGACCCAGCCTCGGGGGCTGGTCATGGTCCAGCCGGCGACTCCGTGCGCGCTCGCGTCGGCGCCGTCCTCGAACTCGGTGGCGACCCAGCCGGAACGCACCTTGTGCGCGAACTCCTCGAAGGGCACCAGCCCCCAGCAGTCCACCATCCCGTCCGCGTAGATCTTCAGATCGGTGAAGAAGTAGCGGCCTCCGTTGCGGATGAACGCGTGCCGCCAGCAACCCTCGACCCGGACGCCGTCAACGTCCCGCCAGGTGCGATCCCACGATGCCATGCGGATCATTCTGACGAACTCGGGCAGGCGGCGGATGTGATCAACAAGGAACGGGGCGGCGCCTTAGTCTTGGGCGCCATGGCGACCGAAGCGGTGAGCGCTGATGACCGTGAACTCGACCGCGACACCTGCACGTGCTTTGACCCGGGCAGGGTGATCAGGCGACGGCGGGTGCGTTTCCACACCGAGCGCCAGGACACGACGGCCCCGGGCTGGCGGCACCTACTGGAACTGGTCGACGAGGCGGCCGCCGATGGCCGGGAGGTGTTCCGGCCGCTCCGGGACCTCAGCCCGAGTGAACGGCGGCAGATCGTCACGCTGCCGCCGTCCATCGCCAGGCTGACCGCGGTCAGGGAGCTCCATCTGTACGGCAGCAATCTCGTGCGGATCCCCCCGGAGATCGGCGCCATGACCGCCCTGGAGGAGTTCACCCCGTACACCTCGTATCGCCTGCACTGGTTCCCGTACGAGCTGACCAGGTGCACGAGGCTGAGGAGGAGCACCGTGAGCACCCGGGCGCTGTACGGCAACCACAAGATGAGGCCGCCGTTCCCTCGTCTTCAGCCCGCACGGGCCGCCGCCGCGATCCGCACGTGCAGCGTCTGCGATCGGCCCATGGAGGAAGCCAAGCTCCGCCAGGTGTGGATCTCACTGCGGGTCGCCGCCGATGTCCTGCCGCTCCTGGTCAACGCGTGCTCGGCGGCCTGCGTCGAGGCGCTACCGGATCCCGCGGAGGGCTACGTGCCGGTGCCGCACACGGGCGGCCGCAAAGTCCGTCAGCCTTCCGCCGATTGAGCCTCACCCGCCGGCTGAGGGGGACCGGGCCGCGACGGGCACTGAGAGGGCCACGATCACCGGCGGCACGAGGCAGTACGGGGGCCGTACGCTGGATCCGTGACTGACAACGAGCTCGGCTTGTTCCTGCGCGGCCGTCGCGAAGCCGTCACGCCCGCCGACGTGGGGCTTCCGAGCGGCACCCGCCGTCGTACGCCCGGTCTGCGCCGGGCCGAGCTGGCCACTCTCGCCGGGGTCAGCGTCGAATACCTGGCGCGGCTCGAACAGGGCCGCGACCGCCACCCGTCCGTTCAGGTCCTCGGCGCGCTCGCCGACGCGCTGCGGCTGTCTGCGGACGAACGCCTCTACCTGCGCCGCCTCTCCAAGGGGACCGGCGGCAATCTCCTCTGCCCGGGCGCCGCACCGCCGGCCCGCTCGGTGCGTCCCACCGTACGGGCGCTGCTCGACCGGCTGGAGCCGGCCCCCGCCATCCTGCTCAACCGGCTGAGCGATGTCCTCGCCTTCACCACGGGCTACGAGCGGCTCGCCGGGCCCAGCGGCCTCCTGGACGCCGATCCGCCCAATCTCATCCGGTTCGTGTTCACCGACCCCCGCGCGCGGGCGAGGTATCCGGACTGGGACCGCGTCGCCGACGAGCAGGTCGCCAGCCTCAGGAGCGAGGCCTACCGCGCCGACCCGCATGTCGCCGAGCTCGCCGACGAGCTCACCGTGACCGCGGGCGCACCGTTCACCGACCGGCTGCAGGCCGCTCCGCTCAGCGTCCCCCGACGCACAGGTGTCGAGCGGCTGCTGCATCCGGACGTGGGCGAGCTCCGGCTGGCCTACGAGACGCTCGGGGTCGGGCTGCCCGACGCCGACGAGCGGCGGCTCATCGTCTACCTTCCCGCCGACGAGGCGACGTCGGCCGCGCTCGACCACCTCAACGGGCGTCAACCCGGCGCGCTCCGCGCCGTGACCGGCTGACCGCGGGTGCTGCTGGAGATCGAACCCGACAACCACCCCAGCGCCGCGGTGGCTCGAGCCGCGGGCTTCGATCTCACGGACGCGCTGCCCGAGGTGGTGGAGGACAAGGGGCGGAGCTACGCCCTGCTCACCTGGGCGCATCACCGGGCGGTCGACGCGGGCCGGGCGCCAGGCTCTTTTCGTAGATGACGAAATCGCAGGGTGTCGCAAGGAGCGGTGCGAGCGCCGGATAGGTCTCTTCGATGGTTCCGGTACGCATGATCCGATAGCCGATGCGCGTGTACCAGCCCGCCAGGAACTCCTTCGACGGATGGGACCAGTTTCGCGGAACGAGCACTTCGAGCTGCATGGTGGAGAGCCCGTCCCGACGGCTCTGCCGCTCGGCGAAGCGGACCAGTTCCCGGCCGATGCCGGCGCCGCGGTGGCCGGAGTCGGCGGCCAGCATCCCGAACTCGCCCTTGCCGCCGTCAAGACGTTGGACGCGGACACAACCGACGATCCGCCCGTTCAGGCGGGCTACGGCGATCTGCCCGGCGCGGGTCAGGTCGGCGACCTCGTCCACCGTCGTACGGGCGGCGCCGTCGATCCACAGCCCGTCCTCGGCCACCGCGTAGACCTGGTTGATCAGGTCGGTGACCCGTTCCATGATCGTCACGTCGACGCTCGCGGTGACGGGCAACGGCTCGATCTCGATCGGCTGAACCGGCTGCGCGTCAGTTTCGGACATACAGGTACGTTACCGACCGGCATTCCCGGGGTGACGAAGGCCCACCGACCTGGCCGGCCGGCCTGCTCAGCCGGTCAGCCGCAGGGGGTACCGGCGCCTGAGAGGATCGGCGGATGCTGACCCTCAAGACGATGGTTCTGGGCGCCACGGACGTGCGGCGCGCCGTGGATTTCTGGGTTCGAGCGCTCGGGCGCGTTCAGTGCGGGGATCACCGAAGCGTGCGCGTAGAGGGGTATATCCCTGCTTGTACGTGAAAAGGGCGGATCACCGCCGAGAGCCGGAAAGCCGAGGGAGGAACCGCCATGCCGTCCACTGATCTGCCGCCGTCCGAGGACGCTCCACAGCACCTGCGGTCGCTGATCCGTCATTTCGTCGACCTGCGCGACGGAATCCACGGCGGCGAGACGAGCCGGCAGGGAAAGGAGGCCCGCTTCGCCGAGGCGGTCGAGCATCTGGACCCGTACGCGCGGCAGGCGCTCAGCGAGATGAACCGCACCCTGCTGCTGGACACCGGCACCGTGACCGCGACCGGGCTCGTCCGCGCGCCCGACGGAGGACTCGAAGCGGCGTGGACCCTCACCTGGGCCGAACAACGGGACGCCCAGGTCGAGCCGGTGACCATCAAGGCCTTCTACGGCAGGTCCTTCCACCACCCCCACCTCGGCGGCGGCACCGTGGGCGTGTGGCCCCTCAACGTGTTCAACGAGCAGGACGCCGCGGCGGAGCTGCCGACACTGAGGAGCATCGCGGCCGCCGATCTGCACAACCTCGTCTTCCAGCGCGACTACCGCATAGTCCCCGCCATCACGGCCGGAGCGACCTCATGACCTTCGCGGCGCGTGCCGCTCAGCCCCTGCAATCGCTGTAGTTGCCGTACTTGGCCTCGAAACCCCACAGAATGTAGAGATCGCGGGGCACCTTGGAGCACGGGGCCAGACCCGTGTCGCCCACGTAGGCCCAGGCGGCATCGCCTTCTTTGCGCCAGACATGGGGCCCGCCCTGCCGGCTCAGCTGATTGCCGGCGAACCCGGTGCTGCCGACCGCGTAGTAGGTACTGGGCTGGCTGTCGACACCCCAGACCACGCCATAACTGACGTCGAGGGGACCTACGACGTCGACGCGGCGCTCATTGGGGAAGGCGTACCGCTGGCTGGAGAAGTAGGCATCGGCGAGTTGCTTGCGGATGGCCGCTGTGAACGGGAGCCTGGCCGCCGGTCCCGACGGCAGGGCCGTGGCCCCACGCGGAGCGTCGGCTGAGACGTCGCGGATGCGGGGAGCGCCTTCGGCCCCGTTGCAGGCCGCGATGCCGAGGGCCGTCACCACGCACCCGAAGGCCAGGGCCGCTCTCGCGGACGGGGATCGCGCCGGGGATTTCATGCCCGCACGCCTCGCTGTCGTCATCTTGGCCGTCCGCGCATTGGCGCTCACGTCGGTTCCTCGGTGTGACTCACGTCGGTTCCTCTGTATGAAGGGTGCCGCAGTGTGCTCGGCAGAGGTCGGGTGTCCGCTCGCCCCCTCTCGGACATCGCACGTGCCTTTGTCCACCGAGAATGATTCCCACCCCGTACGGTGCGGATTCCCGGCGCGGGAGGGCTCGCGGCAGAATTGGGGAAACGCGTGCCACTGCCTGAGGGACCGGTGACCTCCGCCGTCGCCGGGTACGCGAAGTGCGTCCGGAGCCTGTTCAGCGGCCCCGGTCGGCGCCGGTCCAGAGCTGGTCGCGCAGGGCACGGCGCAGGATCTTGCCGACCGGGCTCTTCGGAATGGCGTCGACGAACTCCACGCGTTTGGGCACCTTGTAGCCGGCCAGCCGGGGGCGTACGTGGGCGGTGAGCTCCTCGGCCGTGACCTCGGCTCCGGGCCTGCGGTGCACGAACGCGACCACCGCCTCGACCCAGCGCTCGTCCGGGGCGCCGACCACCGCGCACTCGGCGACCGCGGGATGCGAGTGCAGCGCGTCCTCGACCTCACGGGGGTAGACGTTGTAACCGCCGCTGACGATCATGTCCGACGTACGGTCGACGAGATGCATGAAGCCGCGGTCGTCGAAGCGTGCGACGTCGCGGGTCCGTACCCACCCGTCACCGAGGAAGGTGGCCGCGTTCAGCTCGGGAGCGTTCAGGTAACCGGCCATCGTGAACGGCGCGCGCACCGCCACCTCACCCGGTGCGCCGGGCACGACGTCGGCACCGTGTTCGTCGATCAGCCGTAGCTCGACGTCGACGCCGGGCTGTCCGCAGGACCCGAGGGGCGCGTCGGCGCCGACATGGTCCTCGGGCGACAGCACGGAGATGCACAGCGGCGCCTCGGTCTGGCCGTAGTACTGCGTGAAGATCGGCCCCCAGGCGGCCATCGCCTCCTCGATGACCGGACGCGGCATCGGCGAGGCCCCGTAGACCACCGACCGCAGGGTGCCGACGTCGGCGGCCGCCCCGCCCGTCGCCAGCAGCATCTGCAGCATGGTCGGCACCAGGTTGACGTGCGTCACGCCGAGGCGGGGGATCGCCGCGAGGTAGGACTGCGGGTCGAAACCGTCGAGGATCGCGGCGCGCGCACCGCGCAGCCAGAACGGCAGCACGAACGTGCCGCTCGCGTGGATCAGCGGGGCGGCATGCAGCATGACGTCGTCGCGTGCCGGGCTCGTGAGGTTCGCCAGGATGTTGACGACGATCGCCGCGTAACTCGCCTGGGTGTGCTGCGCGGCCTTGAGCCTGCCGGTGGTGCCCGAGGTGTAGAGCGCGAGGATCACGTCATCGGGCCGTACGGGGAGATCGGGGTCCGTGGCCGACGCCCGATGCATCTCGGCCAGCAGATCGAGGTCGCCGGGCCGGCCGGCGCCCAGGCTCAGGGTGCGCAGCCCGTCCATCCGGTCGGCCAGTTCGCCGGCGCGTTCGGTCAGCCGGGATTCGTGCACCAGCGTGCGCACTCCCGCGTCGGCGAGCATGCGCTCATGCTCGGCCACCGACAGCCGGGTGTTCAGCGGCACCCGGCACACCCTGGCCTTGAGGCAGGCGAAGTCGAGCGGCACCGTCCACAGTCCGTTGCCGAGCAGCAGGCCGACCCGCTCTCCCGCCTCGATGCCCGCGCCGATCAGCACGTTGGCCAGGCGGTTGGCCGCCTGATCGGTCTCGCGGAAGGTCAGTGCCGCGTCGCCGTACCGGATGGCCACGCGGTCGCGGTGCCGGCGAGCCCCGGCCCTGACCATGTCCACCGTCAACATCAGGCCTCCTGAGAGTCATGCAGCCGCGTAACCATGCGGAGTCGATCAGTTCCAAGATCACTACTATCCCCAGTCGAAGGCATATTTTCCACAGGCTGTGGACAACGGCGTATGGGCGATCGGCCTGGAGGCCCGAGCCGACCGAGCCGCCGTTCCGCCGAGCCTCTCAGTTGGAGGGCCTTCTGAGCTGGACTGACGTCCCTGCGGCAGCAGGATCGCATTCCTCGGCATGGGCACGGCAGCGATCCGGCAGACCGGACGGTGATGATTCCGACCAGCGCCAGGGCCGATCCCGGTCAGGTGGTCACCTCTCAGTGATCTCTCGCCGGCCCCCGCTGTGCCCAGGGCGCGCACATACCTGACCCGCATGACGACGAACCCCGGCGCGACCGGAGGCCCCAAGGGGCCGAGGCGCCGGTGACGATAGAAAGGTGCAGTTCGACCATGTCGACCCACGATTCCAACGGGACCGCCACCCCCATGGCGCCCGCGTCCACTCCCACGGGCTCCGCGGGGTTCACCGGGCCCGGCGGACCCGCCGCCCGCCCCCACCGACGCGCCACCAGCGGTATGGCGATCGCGACGCTCATTCTCGGGGTCGCGGGATTCCTGGTGATCACGATCCCGGTGAGCCTGGTCCTCGGGGTGCTCTCCCTCGTGCGCACCGGACGCCAGGGTCAGAAGGGCAAGGGCCTGGCCACGACCGGCATGGTGCTGGCGGTCGCGTGGGCCGTGGGCCTCGCCGTCGTCGTCGCCAAGGCGGCCGATTCGCCGGAGCCCGCGCGAGACGCGAAGGGTCAGATCAGCGAGGCCACGCAGGCGGCGCCGGAGAAGCTCAAGGTCGGGGACTGCGTGGCGCAGATCAACGACACGGAGGTCTCTGACGTACGGGCGCAGCCGTGCAGCCGGCCGGGCAGCGGCAAGGTGTTCGCGATCTTCCAGCTCACCCATCGCGCGTGGCCGGGCGAGGCGGCCGCCAACAAGCGGGCCGGTGACGACTGCGTCAAGCGCTACGAGCGGTCACGCCAGCAGGCCAAAAAGCAGTCCGAGATCCAGTTCCTCCGTCCCACGGAGGCCAGCTGGCGGCTGGGCGACCGGAGGGTCGTGTGCCTGGTGGTCCCCAAGGCCTGACAGACGGGAGGCGGTGACGGCCGCCTCGTCATGACCCGGGGGCGGGCGGCGTCGGCTTGTGCCGGCGCCGCCCCTGTTTCACCCCCGCGTACGAGTGGACCCTGGACATCCAGGACCTGACGCCCCTCGTCCGCAAGATCCATAAATTGATCCGTGCCGGCGAAGCGGCCAAGGCCAAGGATCTGCTGCCGCGCGAACGCGTCTATCCCCTCGCCCTCGAACTCGCCAGGCGAGTCGGCGTGGACGTCTAGGACCGTCCGTGGCCCGGCGGCGTCCCGACCGGCCGTGCTCGGTGGCAGGGCGGCTACGTCGCCGCGCGCCGGGGTTGGAGGAGATCCCAGCGGTTGCCGTACAGGTCTTCGAACACGGCGACCTTCCCGTAGTCCTCCTCGCGCGGGGTCTCCAGGAACGCGACTCCCGCCGCGCGCATCCGGGCGTGATCGCGGTCGAAGTCCTCGGTGTAGAGGAACATGCCGACCCGGCCGCCGGTCTGCTCGCCCACCCGCGACTCTTGGTGAGGGGTCGCCGCCCGGGCCAGCAGCACCGCGGTCTCGCTCGCGCCGCGAGGAGCGACCACCACCCAGCGCTTGTGCTCGTCCAGGCGGGTGTCCTCGCGCAACTCGAAGCCGAGGGCGTCGACATAGAAGGAGATGGCCTCGTCATAGTCGCGTACGACGACGGTCACGAGTCCGAGGTACGGCATCCGCCGATTATGCCAAGGGCCATGGGGCGTGCCCTGTGGGGGATGCCGAGAGCGGCGACCGGGGGTGCTTCACTGGAACGCGAGAGTCCTTCCATGCAACAGGGAGAGATCCGTACATGACCGAAAAGACCTCGGTGGCAGTCCTCGGTACCGGCATCATGGGCGCGGCGATGGCCCGCAACCTCGTCATGGCCGGTCATGACGTCCGCGTCTGGAACCGCACCAGGGCCAAGGCCGAGCCGCTCGCGGGTGACGGCGCCCGGGTCGCCGGCACCCCGGCCGAGGCCGTCGACGGTGCCGACGTCGTCCTGACGATGCTGCACGACGGCCCCTCGGTCGGCGACGTGATGCGGGAGGCGGCTCCGGCATTGCGCCGCGGCGCCGTCTGGGCGCAGTGCTCCACCGTCGGGCTGGCGGCGCTCCCGGAGCTCGCGGCCTTCGCCGGCGAACACGGCCTCGTCTTCGTCGACGCGCCGGTGCTCGGCACCCGGCAGCCGGCGGAGAACGGGCAACTGCTGATCCTGGCCGCCGGCCCGGACGAGGCCCGCCCGGCCCTCGCCCCCGTCTTCGACGCGGTCGGCAGCCGTACGATCTGGGCCGGCGACGACGGCGCGGTGGGCGCGGCCACCCGCCTCAAACTCGTCGCCAACAGCTGGGTGCTCGCGATCACGAACGGCACCGCCGAGGCGCTGGCCCTCGCCAAGGGCCTCGACGTCGACCCGCGGGACTTCCTGGGCCTCATCGCCGGAGGCCCGCTCGACGTGGGGTATCTGCATGTGAAGGCGGCCGCGATCCTCGACGACGACCTCACCCCGAGCTTCTCGACCACCACGGCCGAAAAGGACGCCCGTCTGATCGTCGCGGCGGGGGAAGAGGCGGGCGTGCGGATGGACCTGGCCGCGGCGGGCGCCGAGCGCTTCCGCCGGGCGGTCGCTCAGGGCCACGGCGACGAGGACATGGCGGCCTCGTACTTCGCCAGTTTCGACGACTGATCGACCGCAGGTCCTCCGTCGCCACTTGACGTCTCTGGCTAACTAGATTAGCTTTTCGGCTATCTAGATGAACTTTTGCGCTATGGAGGCTGCGATGACTCTCTGCCGAGGTCGTCGTGGTCGTCCTGCCCCTCCTCAAGGAGAACGCCGTTGCCCAGAGCCGGGCTCTCACCCGACGCCGTCGTCGACATCGCCCTGCGGATCGTCGACGAAGGCGGCGCCGGGGCCCTGACCCTGGCCGCGGTGGCCGGCCGGGCCGGCGTGGCGACGCCCTCGCTCTACAAGCACGTACGCAACCTCACCGAACTGCGGGCACTGGTCTCGATACGGGTCATGGACGAGCTCGCCGCCCGGGCGAGCGAGGCCGCACTCGGCCGATCCGGCGACGATGCGTTGCGTGCCCTGATGCAGGCCTATCGCTCATACGTCGTGGATCATCCCGGTCGCTACTCGGCCATGATCCAGGAGGCCGATCCCGCGCTCGCCGAAGCCGGGCAGCGGCTGGTCGACATCGTTCTCGCCGCACTCCGGGCGTACGGGCTCGCGGGGGCGGACGCGATCCACGCGGCCCGTGGCCTCCGCTCGGCCGCGCACGGCTTCGCCGTTCTCGAGGCGGCCGGGGGCTTCGGGCTCCCCGAGAATCTCGATGCGAGCTATGACCTGCTCATTCACATGGTCATCTCGGGGCTGCGCACTCTCGCCTGAACCGTAGTGGCGGTGGTCAGGTGGCGCGCTTGCGGGCACGCCGCTTGACCTCTTCGGGCAGGGCGTCGGCGGCCAGCAGTCTCGGCAACAGGTCGGGCTCCAGGGTGAGCGCACGGAACACGAGCGAGACGGTCACGTCGTGCGACGGGCGGTCGATGACGGTGACCTCGTCCCCTTGCTGGATGTCGCCGGGTTCGATCACTCGGAGATAGGCCCCCGGCACGGCCCGCCGGGTGAATCGCTTGATCCACCCGGCCTGCTCCATCCAGCCCTGGAAGGTGCCGCACGGGATGCGCGGGTCCGCCACCTCGAGTACGACCTGTGCGCCGATCCGCCAGCGTTCGCCGATCAGAGCGCCGTTCACGTCGAGGCCCGAGGTGGTCAGGTTCTCGCCGAAGACGCCGTCCGGCAGGTCGCGTCCGAGTTCCGCCGCCCAGTTGTCCAGATCCTCACGCGCGTAGGCGTAGACGGCCTGGTCGGTGCCCCCGTGGTGCTTGACGTCATAGACCCGGTCGCCCGCCAGGCCGACCTCGCCGGTGCCCTTCGGCCCGGGTGCGCTCACCGCGACCGGCCCCGCGACCGGTCGCTTGTCGATACCGGTCGTGCCGGTGTCCTTCCACGGGTTGGTGCGCGGTCTGCCGATGTTCACCGAGATGAGAACTGCCATACCTGAACGGTAAGGCAGTGCCGGCACCGCGCCGCGACCTCATTTCGCTGCGACGGAGCCTGCTCAGCGGAGGCCGGCGAAGACGTCGTCCTCATGATCGGGGGCCGGGACCTTGCTGATGGCGCGGACGAAGGCCTCGGCACCGAACGCCCGGCGCAGGGCCTCGTCGGGCATCCGCAGGAAGAAGATGTTGTCGCCCTGGCTGGCGTGGGCCTCCAGCGCCTTGCGCTTGCGCTCGGTGTACGCGGCCACGTCCACCACCGTGGTGATCAGTTCGTCCGGGGTGCCGAAGTCCTCCGGCAGTTCCGAGACGTCGCCGAGATCGGCGCCGATGCTCCGCAGGTACTCGAACAGCTCTCTCATCGCCTTGCGGGGGACGGCGGTGTGGTAGAGCTTGCGCGGGATCCCGGTCGCCTCGGCGGCCGCGACGGCGATCCGGTGGGCCTGGATGTGGTCGGGGTGACCGTAGTTGCCGTTCTCGTCGTAGGTGACGACGACCTGGGGCCGGTATCGCTCCATCAGCGCGGCCAGCCGGGCGGCCGACTCGTCGATCGGGACGTTGTAGAAGGCCTCCGGCGCCTCGTTGGCGGCCCACCCGACCATCCCGGAGTCGCGGTAGCCGAGCAGTTCGAGATCGGTGATGCCCAGATGGGCCACGGAGGCACGGAGCTCATCGAGACGCAGGGCGCTCACCTGGCTCTCGTCGTGCCCGGGCTGACCCGGCTTGATCCCTCCTGGGGCGTCGCCCTGTTCGCCGTTGGTGCAGGTGACCAGTACGGTGCGGATCCCCTCGTCGGCGCAGCGGGCGAAGAGCCCGCCGGTTCCCAGCACTTCGTCGTCGGGGTGGGCGTGGACGGCCATCAGCGTGAGTTCAGGATCCATGGGCTCCAGGATGCCCGAGCGGGCGAGCACCCGAACCGCCTGTGCCGGCCCGAAACCGGATCCGCCGGGCCCGAGGGCGGGTCCGCCGGTTCGAAAGCGGGTCCGCCCGCTGGAACCCGATCCCTCGGTGACTCCGGCGCCTGTGGCGAGTCTCACGTCGCGATTAACATCGCGTTCATATAGGGGCAACAGATGTGAAATGTCCGATTGCCAGTCTCGGCGTGTCCGAAACCCCCGTCTACCTGCGAAGAGGGGCTGACGTTGACGTACAAGGCCGAGTACATCTGGATCGACGGTACGGAGCCGACCGCTCGCCTCCGTTCGAAGACCAAGATCCTGCCCGACGGCGCGGATCTTCCGGTGTGGGGTTTCGACGGGTCCAGCACCAACCAGGCTCCTGGGGGCGCGTCGGACTGTGTGCTGAAGCCGGTCTTCTCCTGCCCCGACCCGGTACGCGGCGGTGATGATCAGCTCGTCCTGTGCGAGGTGCTGACCACCGACATGGAGCCGCACCCGAGCAACACCCGGGCGCTGCTCAGCCCGATCGCCGAGCGGTTCGCCGCGCAGGAATCCTGGTTCGGGATCGAGCAGGAGTACACGTTCTTCGAGGACGGCCGGCCGCTCGGCTTCCCGTCCGGCGGCTTCCCCGCCCCGCAGGGCTTCTACTACTGCGGCGTCGGCGCCGACGAGGTCTTCGGACGCGAGATCGTCGAAGCGCATCTGGACGCCTGCCTCACGGCGGGTCTGGAGATCTCCGGCATCAACGCCGAGGTCATGCCGGGTCAGTGGGAGTTCCAGGTCGGCCCTGGTGGCCCGCTCGAGGTCGCCGACCACCTGTGGGTCGCGCGCTGGCTGCTCTACCGCATCGCCGAGGACTTCGGCGTCGGCGCCACGCTCAACCCCAAGCCGGTGGAGGGCGACTGGAACGGCGCCGGAGCGCACACCAACTTCTCCACCAAGGCGATGCGCGACGGCTACGAGCCGATCATCACCGCGTGCGAGGCGCTCGGGGAGCAGGCCCAAGAGCACGTCAAGGGCTATGGCGCGGGCATCGAGCACCGGCTCACCGGCCTGCACGAGACCGCCCCGTGGAGCGAGTACAGCTACGGCGTGTCCGACCGGGGCGCCTCGGTTCGCATCCCGTGGCAGGTCGAGGCCGACAAGAAGGGCTACATCGAGGACCGGCGTCCCAACGCCAACTGCGACCCGTACGTGGTCACCCGCCTGATCGTCGAGACCTGCTGCTCCGCGCTGGAGAAGGCCGGCCAGGTCTGACCGGCCCGAAGACCGCGGCATCGCCTTGCCGCCGGGTCGGCGATGTGGACGTACGTCCATGTCGCCGGCCCTTTGTCCTTCGGGCCCGTCATCAGAGCGATCGGCCGGCCGCGTCGCCGGACACGGCGGTGAGGTTGCCCACCGGGTCGAAGGCCGCGGCCACCACCGCACCGCTCGGATGCCGGCCGGCGATCTGATCCGGCGTCTCGTTGCTCGCCATGTTGAAGTGCCGGAACATGCCTCGTACGACGGCGCGCTGCTCCCTCGGCCAGACCTGGGCCGCCCTCGCCAGGAGCGCGGGCGCTGCGGCCGGGTCGAACTGCGCGACCGGCAGCTGCGGATCGTCGAGGTGGACGTACGTGGATCCCTTGCCGTCATTGATCCGGCACGACCAGATCCCCTGGCCGCCGAGGACGTACGCCGACGCGATGGCCAGCGTCGTCGCGGCGCCGTGGGGGTTCGGGAAACCGGCCAGGTCGAGATGACCCGTGGTCAGCTCGGGAATGCCCTGTCGTTCACCAAAGCGGTAGATCATCCGTACCGGCGCCACCGCGGGATGCTCCCAGTCGAAGCCCGGGTTGTCCCACATCCACAGCCAGGTCTGGCTCAGATGGGAGAAACTGCCGAGGCCCGTCACGCCGCCGATGACCAGTCCGTTCCCCGTCAGAGTGCGGGCGGTGAGGTCGAGGTTCCGGTGGTGCGTGCCGAGGAACGCGTTGACCAGGTCCTGTTGCTGGATGGCGCCCGCAGTGCAGTCCGCGGCGAATGCCTGGAAGATCGGGCTGAAATCGCTTGGTGCTGACATATCCGGTCAGCCTATGTTTCGTCGGTCGGCGGCGGGAGGCTCCGTGCCGGTTTCCACCCGCCGGTTCCTTCGGACATCGCCGTACGGCCACCCCGGCGATTCGGTCTCCATGGCGAGCACTTAGAGTCATGGAGAAACGCGGAGCGTAATCGAGAGGGCGGTGACCTGCGATGCCAGAGATGAGCATCGACATCCCGGCGTTGAAGCGGCGGATGGGCCGTGTGGGGGTGTGGACCTGGACGCTGGGCGCGGACTCGGTGGCCGCCGAACGTGAGGCCGCCGCCGAGATCGATGGCCTCGGCTATGGGACGTTGTGGATCGGGGAAAGCCCACGGGGCAAGGAGGCGCTGACTCACGCGGCGATTCTGCTGGGCACGACCCGGCGGCTGATGGTCGCGACCGGTATCGCCAATGTCTGGGCCCGTGACGCGACGGCGGCCGCGAACGGGGCGAACACCCTGGCGGAGGCGTTCGACGGACGTTTCGTGCTGGGCCTGGGCGTGAGCCACGCTCCTCTAGTGCAACCGAGAGGGCACGACTATGGCAAGCCACTGGATGTGATGCGCTCCTACCTCGACGCGATGGACGCGACGGAGTACGAAGGTCACGTGCCCGAGCCGCCGCCGCGGATGCTCGCCGCGCTGCGGACGAAGATGCTCGAACTCTCGGCCGAGCGTGCCGAGGGCGCGCACACCTATTTCGTCACTCCCCTGCACACCTCGCGCGCTCGTGCGGTCCTCGGGGACGGGCCGGTGCTGGCGCCGGAGCAGGCCTTCGTGCTCGAGACCGACCCGACGCGGGCACGTGAGGTCGCGCGTCGCTACATGTCGTTCTACCTGGTCCTGCCGAATTATCTGAACAACCTCAGGGAGCTCGGCTGGGAGGAGGACGATCTCGCCGACGGGGGCAGTGACGCGCTCGTCGACGCCATCGTGGTGTGGGGCGACGAGGACGCGGTCGCCGCTCGCGTCCGGGAGCACCATGAGGCCGGGGCCGACCACGTATGCGTCCAGCCGCTCGCCGACGACAACCGGCAGGTGGTGGACCACCTGCGCAGACTGGCCCCGGTGCTGGTCGGGAGCTGACTCGGCACCGGCTTGCCCGGAGACCGACCCGGCACGGCCGTGGCCGCAGAACCGATCCGGCACCGGCGTGTCAGGACAGCCGACCCGGCGCCGGCGTGCCCGCCGCCGCGACGCCTACCCGCCGAACGGCTGAACGCCGAGGATCTGGGCGTAGTGGTCCACGAACATGCTCTGGCCCTTCACCTGAGAGACCACCTCAGGAGGCAGGACCCCGGGCTGACCGGTGAACTGCCCCGCGCCGCCGACCGGGCCGAGCGGCACGATGATGCTGGGCGGCACCGGCTCGTATTCCGCGAGCACGTCGTCGCCCTCGATGAGCCTGCGGATGTTGGCGGCGGCGAGCTCGGCCTGGATGCCGGCCAACCTCGCCATGTTGCCGTCGATCGCGGCGATGTCTCCGACGGCGAACACCGTGTCCTGGTCGAACACGCGCAGGTCCGAGGTGACCTCCAGGTAGCCACCGGACGTGAGGGCGTCGGCGAGCTCCTCGTCCAGATAGTCGGTCACGGGGGTGATCCCGTGGCAGCGGAACCACAGGTCCGCGGTGAGGTCTCGGCCCGCCTCCGTCGTGACGGTGAAGGTCTGCAGGGTGCCCGGGGGCGTCGGCGGCGCGGCGCGCAGGGGGCTGCCCAGCGCGAACTCGACGCCGAGTTCGGTGAGCTGCCGACGCAGCTCGGTCCGCAGAGCGGGGTTGTAACCACCGGGCAGGATGTCGCTGGAGCCGTTCGTTATGGTGACCTGCTTGTCCGGCCA
Source organism: Actinomadura sp. HBU206391 (assembly GCF_014323665.1). Lineage (GTDB taxonomy): Bacteria > Actinomycetota > Actinomycetes > Streptosporangiales > Streptosporangiaceae > Actinomadura_C. Next base: position 419,363 of record NZ_JABVEB010000001.1, read on the forward strand.
GACGGACAGGATCTCGCCGGCCAGCTCAAGGCCCACCGCTCCGGCGCCGAGCAGCAGCACCCGCGTGGCGTCGGTGAGCGCCTTGTGCGTCGACTGGTACCGCTCCCAGCTCTTTTCGGCGGCGTTCAGCTCGGTCTTGGCCGGGAACGGATAGCGCGAACCGGTGGCGAGCACGATGTAGTCCGCCGCAAGCTCCGCGCCCGACGCCAGCACGACCCGACTGGCCTCGACCCTGGCGGCACGGTCGCGTACGACCCTGCCGTTGGTCAGCAGGCGGTCGTAGGGCAGGAAGATGCGCGGCAGCCAGTCCGGGTCGACGAGCGCGCGCATCGCGGCGACGTTGTGCACGAAGGCGTCCTTCGGCTCGACCAGCACGACGTCGGCGATGTCGTCGAGCGACTTGGCGACGCTGATGCCGGCATAGCCGCCGCCGACGACCACGACGGTCGGGCGGGTGGAGCTCGGGAAACGGGGGGCGTCGGTCATGGAGGGCTCCAGATCTTGTGATCGCGTTGTTCAACGTACGGGTTTTGGTGATCCGTTACAGCCCGTTTGTGCGGTTCGAGGGGGGAGCTCTGTCATGGGTGGTACGTCCTGCGGTTCCTTGGAGCCTCTTCCGCACGGTGTCGGTTAGTGTTGGGGGGTGACCGTTGACGAGCGGAGCGGCAGGCGGCAGGCCACCGACCGCCTCGGCTTGGTCCTCGCCAAGTCCGGTCATATCGCGAGCGTGCGCATCCGCAAGGCGCTCGCGGTGACCGGCCTGAAACCGGGCCACGGCCACGTGCTGCTCTGGCTGTCGGACAGCGGCCCCATGAGCCAGCAGGCCCTCATCGAGGCGCTCGGTGTCGATCCCAGTGTGCTGGTCGCGATCCTCAACGATCTCGAACGCGACGGCATCGCCGTGCGGCGTCGCGACCCGGCGGATCGGCGGCGCCACATCGTCGAGATGTCCGAACGCGGTGCGGCACTGGTCGACGAGGTCGACGCCGCCCTCACCGCCGTCGAGCAGGAGTTGTTCGTCGATCTCGACGACGGCGAGATCGACCTGTTGCGCAGGCTCCTCGCCCGGGTGCGCGCGAATGCGGACGAGGACGCCTGCGCCGGCGAGGCGTGAACGCCCGCCGCGCCGACGAACTTGATTTTCACGCAGTGATTACTGAGATCGGCTAGAGTCCCGCACATGCATGAGGGACAAGAGGCCTGGGACGTTCTCGCCGGTGCGGGTTTCCTGCACGCGCTGCGCGACGCCCACGAGGCCGCGACCAGGATCGTGTTCGGCCGGCTGAGCCGGTCGGCGGGATTCAAGGACCGGTCCTTCGGCTACACCTCGTTCGACGTGCTGGAGTCACAGCTCGATCGCGTCTTCCAGGTCGGCGCCTTCGGCCCGGCCGGCGCCGATGACCCGCTGCAGGGGGCGGTCGTACGCGCCAACCTCAACGGCTCGCCGGGCTGGCGGTACGGGCAGTACCGTATTCTGCTCAAGCGCTACGACTTCGGCGCCGTCGACGGCATCCGGTGGGACCAGGCCAGCCCCACCAAGCAGGCCGTGTCCAAGCAGGACTATGCCGACGACCCGCAGCTCGCCCTCGATCTCGGCGACCACGACGCCCCCGTACTTCCCGGTCAGGCGCCCGCGCCGATCACTCTGGTGCTGGCGCACAGCGCGAGCGAGGAGCCCCTGGAGATGGAGCTCTACCTCGGCCGGCCGCGGTTCAACGCCGACGGCGGGTCGCCGTGGTGGTGGCGGCGCGTCCTGACCCGCGAGTCCCTCGGTGCCGACCCGCGCCCGGCGCGCGTCGAGCCGACGATGCCGATCTGGAGCGAGGACGAGGTCGACGTACCGCTGCGGCTCCGCACCGCGACCGGCCGGACCGCGACGGACGAGACGAGCTCTGAACCGGCGCGATGAATCCCGACGGCGGCCCGCCCGCGCGGCGGCCCGGCGGTCGGCGGCTGGCCGAGGCGCGTCTGCTGTTCGAGCCCGAGCGGCTGACCCTGGCTCGGCGGCTGCGCGGACTCCGTAAGAACCAGCTCGCCGCGGCGGTCGACACGACGCCGACCGCGATCGGTCACTACGAGTCCGGGGTGCATCGGCCGTCGGAGCGGGTTCTGTCGCGGTTGGCGATGTCCCTAGGGGTCCCGGTCGAGTTCTTCCAGGCCGGTCAGGGCTCGGCGGTGCTCGACGCGGGTCACGCGCACTTCCGCTCGTTGCGCTCGACCACGCAGGTCGAGCGCGACCAGGCCCTCGCCCACGGCCGGATCGTCGCCGACATCGTCGCCGCACTCGAGGACTTCGTGGAGTTCCCGCCGGTGACGGCTCCGGAATGGCCGGTCACGCCGGACGAGATCGCCGGCCCCGGCCCCGTCGAGGCCGCCCGCCGGGCCCGCGAGCTCCTGGTCGGGCGGCCGGGACCGGTGCACAGCGTCGTACGGCTGCTCGAGTCCGCCGGCATCGTCGCGATCGTGCTGCCGCCCACCACCGAGCGGGTCGACGCCTTCAGCGTCACCGCCTATCCCCGGCCGCTCGTGATGTTCAACCCGGCCAAGGGCGACTACTGGCGCAACCGGTTCGACGGGGCCCATGAGCTCGGGCATCTGGTCATGCACGCCGACGCCGAGCCCGGCAGCCGGGTCGTCGAGGACCAGGCGAACCGGTTCGCCGCCGAGTTCCTGATGCCCGAGCAGGACATCACGGCCGACCTGCCGGCGACGGCCGACTGGGCGCGCCTCGCCGAGCTCAAGACCGAGTGGGGGGTGAGCATGGCCGCGCTGCTCTACCGCGCCCGCACGCTGCGCGTGATGAAGGAGGTGACCTACCGCAACGCGATGAGCGCCATGAGCACCCGCGGCTGGCGCCGCCGAGAGCCCGGCCCTGAGCGTCCCCTCGAACGCCCCACCATGCTGACCAAGGCGCTGGAGCTGCTCGCCGCCACCGGCGTCGACCGCGACCGCCTCGCCGACACCGCCCGTGTGACGCGAGCCGATCTCGACCTGCTCATCCCGACCCGCCCGGTGGCCCGGTGACCGTGGTCAGAGGGTGGCGAGCCGGGCCAGCAGGAGGGTCTCGGCCAGGCAGGCGCTTTCGAAGTCGCGGAGGTCCACGCTCTCGTCCGGGCCGTGCGCGCGGCTGTCCGGGTCGCCGCCCGCGCTGGTGACCAGGATCGCCGCGTCCGGGAACGCGTCGGCGAACTCCGCGATGAACGGGATGGTGCCGCCGATGCCGATGTCCACGGACTCGTTGCCGTACGCCTCGCGGAACGCGTCGCGCGCCGCGTCGAACGCCGGCCCCTCGGCGTCGATGGACACCGGCCGGGCGGCCTCGCCGTCCCGGACGTCGACCCGTACGCCCCATGGCGCGTGTTCGCGCACGTGCCGCTCCAGCGCTTCGAGCGCCCGGTTCGCGTCCTCGCCCGGTGCGATCCGTACGCCTATCTTGGCGGTGGCCACCGGGATGAGGGTGTTGGACGCGTCGGCCACCCGGGTCGCGTCGAGCGCGAGCACCGAGGCCGACGGCTTGGCCCAGATCCGTTCCGCCACGCTGCCGGTGCCGATGAGCCGCACACCGTCGAGCATGGCCGCCTCGGCACGGAACCGCTGCTCGGGGTAGTCCAGCTCCGGTGGCTTCGCGGTGACCAACCCGTCGATGGCGACATCGCCCTCGTCGTCGTGCAGCGTCGCCAGCAGCCGGCACAGCGCGGTCAGCGCGTCCGGCACGGCGCCGCCGTAGAGGCCGGAGTGCACGCCGTGCTCGAGCGCCCGCACCTCGACGACGCACTCGACCATGCCCCGCAGGACGGTGGTGAGGGCGGGCGTGCCCACCTCGAAGTTCGCTCCGTCGGCGAGCACGATGACGTCCGCGGCGAGCCTGTCCCGGTAACGCTCGATGAACGCGCCGAGTGTGGGGGAGCCGATCTCCTCCTCTCCCTCCACGAAGACCGTCACGCCGACCGGCGGCCGTCCGTCGAAGGCCCGCAACGCCGCCAGGTGCGCCGCGATCCCGGCCTTGTCGTCGGCCGACCCCCGGCCGAAGAGCCGCCCGTCACGCTCGGCCGGCTCGAAGGGCCGGCTGGTCCACTCGGCGGCCACGCCCGTGGGCTGCACATCGTGGTGCGCGTACAGCAAAACCGTTGGCCGGCCGGGTGGTGCCGGATAGCGGGCGAGCACCGCCGGCTGACCGCCCTCGATCTCGTCAAGGATCTCCACCTCGGGCGCTCCGACCGAGCGGAACAGCGCGGCCGTCGCCTCGGCCGATCGGCGTACCTCGGCCGCGGCCGCCGGATCGGCGCTGACCGAGGGAATCCGGATCAATGCCTCCAAGTCGGCCCGCACGCCCGGCAGCACCTGCCGGAGAGTGTCCCGAAGTTCGTCGCCCATGATCGCTGCTCGCCCTTCTCACCTGTGCTTATCGCGCTCTGAGAGAGAAAGCCTATGCGGCTCCCCGCGGGCCGTGCCAGGCGGGCACGGTCCGCGGGGAGGGGCTTGACGATGCGATCAGCGCAGGCTGAGGCCGTGGCCGTACGGGTAGAGCGTCTGGTCCGGCTGGCCGGCCACCGGGATGCGGACCGGCAGCCGGCCCTGCGGCCGCTTCTCTCCGTACAGCACGCGGGCGACCGACTCCAGCGCGTGCCCGGTATAGGAGAACGTGGCGAGGAAGGTCGATGCCTCGGTGAAGTAGCCGATGTCGTACGGGTCGCGGGCGGCGACCACGATGACCGGCTTGCCGGTGGCGACGAGGGCCTTGGTCAGGTTCATCTGTCCCGGCCCGTTGTGCGGCTCGCCGGGCTTGCTCTCGGCGATGTCCCAGGCCCGGTTGGTGACCACGACGACGAGGTCATTCGCTCCCGCGCGCGTCACCGCCTGGCCGATCGTCGCCTGCGAGGGGCTGATGCCGGTCTCGTACACACTGGTCTGCGGCCCGCGCTTGGCGATCGCACCGGCGAGCGTCTGCGTCGTGGAGACGCCCCAGCCGGTCACGAGCACCTTGCGGCCGTCCTTCGCGAGCGGGAGCAGCCCGGCGTCGCTTTTGACGAGCGTGGTGGTGGCGTCGGTGATGCGCTGTGCCGTGGCGAGGTGCTGCGGGCTCCCGACCACCTTGGGGACCTTGGTCTCGTCGACGTACGGGTTCTTGAACAGGCCGCGCTTCATCTTGAGCCGCAGCACGCGGTAGACCGACTCGTCGATGCGCTTCTCGGTCAGCTCACCGCTGCGCACCGCGTTGAGCACGGCGTTGTACTGCAGGTCGAAGGCGCCGTCCGGCGATTTGAGCAGCTGGTCGACCCCGGCCTTGAGCGCGAGCACCGGCACTCGTTCGTCGCCGTACTTGTCGCGGACGCCCTGCATTCCGAGGGCGTCGGTGATGACCACGCCGTCGTAGCGCAGCCGCTCGCGCAGGATGCCGGTCAGGATCGGCCGGGACAGCGTCGCGGGGTCCTCGGCCGGGTCGAGCGAGGGCACGATGATGTGCGCCGTCATGATCGAGTCGATGCCGCTCTTGATCGCGGACTGGAACGGCGGCATGTCGAGCCGCTCCCACTCCTCCCGGGTGTGGTCGATCCGCGGTACGCCGGTATGGCTGTCGGTCGCGGTGTCGCCGTGCCCGGGGAAGTGCTTGGCGGTCGAGCTCACGCCCGCGTTCTGGTAGCCGCGCACGGCGGCGCCGGTCAGCCTGGCGGCCATCTGCGGGTCGGAGCTGAACGACCTGACCCCGATCACGGGATTGGCCGGGTCGACGTTGACGTCGGCGACCGGCGCGAAGTCCTGGTTGACGCCCATGGCGTGCAGCTCGGTGCCGCTCACCCGCGCGGCCGTGTAGGCGTCGCCCACCCTGCGGCCGGCGCCGAGCGCCATGTTGCCGGGCAGCTGGGTGGCCGGCGCGAGAATCCGCGCGACGACGCTGCCGCCCTCCTGGTCGGTCGAGATCAGCATCGGGATCTTCGCGCGCTGACGCATCGCCGCCCGCTGGATGCCGTTGGACAGCCCGGCTATCTGCTGGGGGTCCTTGGTGTTGTTCGACCAGGCGAAGTAGATGATGCCGCCGAGGTGGTACTTGTCGACCAACTGCGAGGCGTTGTCGACCCCGTAGAACTGGCGGTTGAGCGCGACGTCGCCCGGATCGGTCGTATCGGCCCGGTCGCCGTAGGCATAGGTGACGAAGAGCTGACCGACCTTCTCCTCGAGGGTCATCCCCTTCATCATCTTGGTGATGCGGGGATCCTTGCCCCGCTTGGCGGCTTGGGCGCTGCCGGTCCCCAACCCGGTCAGGATCAGGCCGGTGGCGGTCATGAGCGCTATCAGACGACGGGGACGAGCCACGGGCACTCCCTTCGCCCCCGGCGCCGGCCGGAGACTGACCAACCGCAGACAATCGATCATCAGTCAGGCGGTGTCAGGCGTCAATAGGCGGGGGGTGTCCGGTGGTGCGGCCCGCCGTCAGCGCGCTGCGATCAGCTCGGCGATCTGGACGGCGTTGAGCGCCGCGCCCTTGCGGAGGTTGTCGCTGGAGCAGAACAGCGCGAGCCCGTGCTCGACGGTCTCGTCGGCGCGGATCCGGCCGACGTATGTGGGGTCCTGCCCGGCCGCCTGGAGCGGGGTCGGTACGTCGGAGAGCGCGACGCCGGGTGCGGCGCCGAGGATCTCGTGCGCGCGGTGCGGGCTGATCGGCCTGGCGAACCGCGCGTTGATCTGCAGTGAGTGGCCGGTGAAGACCGGGACCCGCACGCAGGTGCCCGAGACCTTGAGCCCGGGAATTCCGAGGATCTTGCGGCTCTCGTTGCGCAGCTTCTGTTCCTCGTCGGTCTCGTCGCTGCCGTCGTCCACGATGGAACCGGCCAGCGGAAGCACGTTGAACGCGATCGGTCGGCTGAAGACACTGGGCGCCGGGAACGGTACGGCCGCTCCGTCGAAGGTCAGTCCGCTCGCGTCCTCGACGACCTTGCGGGCCTGCTCGTCGAGTTCGGCGACGCCGGCCAGACCGCTTCCGGACACCGCCTGATAGGTCGCCACGACCAGGCTGAGCAACTCGGCCTCGTCGTGCAGCGGCCGCAGCACCGGCATGGCCGCCATCGTCGTGCAGTTGGGGTTGGCGATGATCCCCTTGGGCCTCCGGTCGGCCGCCTGCGGGTTGACCTCCGACACCACCAGCGGCACGTCCGGGTCCATCCGCCAGGCCGACGAGTTGTCGATGACCACGGCACCCGCGGCGGCGACGCGCGGTGCGAGCTCCTTGGCGGTGCCCTTCCCGGCGGAGAAGAGCGCGATGTCCAGACCGGAGTAGTCGGCCGTGGCGGCGTCTTCGACCGTCACCTCGGTGTCACGCCACGGGAGCGTCCGCCCGGCCGAGCGGGCCGAGGCGTACAGCCGTAGCTCGTCGGCGGGGAATTCATGCTCGGCCAGGATCTGCCGCATGACCCCGCCGACCTGTCCCGTCGCTCCGATGATGCCGATTCTCATGGCTCGAGGTTACCCATCGCGGCTCGGGCGGCGCTTCCCGATATCCGGCCCGGAGCGGTGTCGAGGGCCAGGCCGAACGGAGCGTCGAGCGGGGTGATCGGCGCGGTGTCGAGCACGGTGTGCGGTGCCCCGCTCATCGCGCCGGTCACCGCGCCGCCCGCCTGACCTCCGGCGCCTCCCACGATTCCCGGCCATCGCGCGCGTCCCGGCCGCGTGCTTCGCGCACGTCCCGTACATCACGTACGTCCCGTACGGCCGTGACCTCGGCCGCACCGCACCCCGCGCCGTTTCCCGCCGCGTGAGCCGCGACGGTGTGGGCGGTGGCGGTGTGAGCGGTGGCGCTGGCGGATCGCCTCTGGTGCAGCAGGCTCGGTGCGCGCCCGGCCGGGCCCGGTGGGATGTGCACGTAGCCGCGGGTGACGAACTCGTCCTCCGCCACCTCGATGGGGCGGTAGTCGGCCGGGTCGACCAGGCCGGACGTGTGCCGGATCACGTCGTCGTAGAGGTGTTCCGAGGTCACCAGCCCGATCTCGGCGGCGGTGTCGCGGAACTCGGCCTTGAAGGCCGGAGCGTCCAGCAGGGTGAAGAGCCGGGTCAGGGCGTGTCCGACGACGCCGTTCCCGTCGAAGAAGACGCTTCCGGCGTGCAGGGCGACGCGGAGCCTGATCTGCGCGGGCTCGCTGGACATCTTGTTGTGGAAGCGCAGCTCGGCTCGCAGCAGGTCGATGAGCGGGTCGAGGAACAACATGGCGGACACCGCGGACGGCACCACGACGAGCACGCCGTCGCCGCGGTCCTGCCGGAACCACTCGTGCCACCCCACGCCGGCCCGGTCGAAGGAGTTCCGGATCGCCCGGTACATCGCCTTCCGTATGTACCGCTGGATCTCGTCGTCGCGGCGCCGGTCAGTGAAGGACACGATGTCGACCGCGAAGAGGGTGCAGTGCACCGGGTGATCGTCTGTGTGGTGCGCCGGTGCGGGCTCGGGCGCCGGTCGGGTGCTCGTGACCGCTCTGCTCGCGCGGGTGTTGCTCAGCCGGTGGGGTTGATAGGTGACGTGTGGGCCTGCCTGCCTCTCGCTCACCGGCCCCCCGCGCGGTGCGGGGATCTCGGTCTGCAGCCTGTGGGCTGTCATGGCTCACCCTCCCCCGGGACGGTGGCCGCGCCTTGTGGGGCGGCCATTTTTCTACGGTCGAGACCAGATCGGGTTTTCTGAGAAGTTCCGATGCGTTAACGGATTGGAAGGGCTAGCCTTAGGCCCATGTCACCTGCCATCCCGCTCATACCAACCACTGGTCTCATATGGAGGTATTACCTTCATAGCTATGGGGTAAACCCTATGATGCGGGAGATCCTGACTGTACTTCCTGGCAGACTGAGTCATGTGATACAGGTCGTAAGAGCCGTCCAGGTGGTTGGTATGTCTGAGAGGAGCCGACGGCATGGCTGATCCGAAGTACCGGCAGATCGCTGCTGACCTGCAGCGCAGGATCAAGTCGGAAGAGTGGCCGGCCGGCACCCAACTGCCCCCCGAGCCCAGGCTCGAAGAGGAGTACAAGGCATCCCGGAACACGATCCGCGACGCCGTGAAGTGGCTGACCGTTCGTGGCCTCGTGTCCACACAGCCCGGACGGGGCACGTTCGTCAACGAACAGATCAAGCCCTTCATCACCACGCTGTCCGCCGACCAGGAGACAGGGCTCGGCGGTGGTGAGGGCGTGGCGTTCACCCGCGAGGCGAACCTGCAGCTCATGGCGCCGGTGACCAGCATCCCGCGGGTTGAGATCCAGCAGGCCGACGAGGAGAAGGCGCAGGAACTCGGGGTCGAGGTGGGCGTCTCCCTGGTGAGCCGGCACCAGCAGCGCTTCATCGACGATCGGCCGTACTCCCTGCAGACCTCCTTCTACCCGATGAGCCTGGTGGAGCGGGGCGGCCTGCAACTCATCCAGGCCATCTCGATCGAGCCGGGCACGGTGACCTATCTGAGAGAGACCCTCGGCATCAAGCAGGTCGGCTACCGCGACATGATCCGGGTGCGGCCCCCGAACGACACCGAGACCACGTTCTTCGTGCTGCCCGACGACGGCAGCGTCGCGATCCTCGAGACCCGCCGGACGGCGTACGACTCCGACGGCAATCCGTTCCGGCTCACGGTCAGCGTGTTCCCCGCCGACCGCAACAGGTTCACGATCAACGTGGGCGAGGTACCGGACGAGGTCATCAATCCCGCCCAGGGGTCCGGATAGGCCGCCGCGGCGGCCGCCCCGCGCGACGGAGCACTGGAGCGGAACCGCATTCCCTGAGTTCACCGACCACGGCCGACACCATCATTCCGGCGTTCCATCGCAGATCCCATCTGAAGGCGCCGGAGACCGTACCCCAACCACGGAGCCATGCAGACGACACTCGATCCTGCTCCGACCGCAGTGGGCGACACCGACGTCACCCGCACCGCGGCAGAGCACCGCCCTGCCAGATCATCCTCGTGGCGGGCCCTTCGCCATTCCGATTTCCGCCGGTACTTCGTCGGCACCGTCTTCTCCAACTTCGGCACCTGGCTGCAGAACACCGCCCAGATGCTCCTGGCCTACAAGCTGACCGGCTCGGTCATGGCCGTCGGCATCGTCACCTGCGCACAGTTCTCCAGCGTGCTGGTGCTCGGCCCATGGGCCGGCATGCTCGCCGACCGCGCCAAGGACCGCAGGCGCCTGTTGATCTGGACCCAGACGGGTTCGGCGCTCGTCGCCTTCGGCCTCGCGATCTTCAACGCCGTCGGCTGGCTCGATCAGCGGACGCTGATCGTCGGCGCGCTCTTGATCGGCCTCTCCTACACGTTCAGCCTGCCGATGTTCAACGCCATCATCCCGACGCTCGTGCCCGAGGAGGACACCAAGGCCGCCATGGCCATGAACACGGTGTCCTACAACCTCGGACGCGCCGTGGCGCCGGTGATCGGCGTGGGCGTGGTGGTCGTCATCGGGTTCACCTGGGCGTTTCTGCTGAACGGCGTGTCGTTCGTCATTCTCGCGATGGTGCTGTGGATGATCCGGCCCGGCCACGTCGAGCGGCCGCAGCGGCCCTCGCGCCTGATGGACGGGTTCCGGCTGGCACGGCGTGACCGGAAGATCCTCCTGCTCCTGGCGATGGTGTCCTCCTGCACCGTGGCCACCGACCCGCCCAACGTGCTCGGCCCCGCACTCGCCGCCGAGGAATTCGGTCATTCTCCCGGCTGGGCGGGCTTTTTCATCGCCGCGCTCGGGCTCGGCAACGTGCTCGGAGCGTTCGTACCGACCAGGAGCATCTCGCTCCAGAGCGCCGGGTGGTACGTCGGCGGGCTCGGGATCGCGATGGTGGTCTTCTCGGTGTCGCCGTGGCTGGGGCTGAGCATCGCCGCCGGAGTGGCGGGCGGCGTCGCCGCGCTGCTCGCCGGTGCTGCCACCCAGACCATGCTGCTCCAGCGGGCCGGCCCCTTTCACGCGGGTCAGGTGATGGCCGTATGGGCGATCGCGTTCGCAGGGAGCAGGCCCATCGCGTCCGTGATCGACGCCCTGCTGGCGAGCGCCACCAGCATCAGGTTCGCCGGGGTCGCCTTCGCGTTCCCCGCTCTGCTCATCGGCGTCGCCGCGGTCTGCATGCGGCTGCTGCCGGCCCTGACCATTCCCGTTCGACGGATTCTCACCGGACCCCAGGAGGCGATAGCAACATCTAACCCCAGAGTTACATAGCGGTGTAAAGCCCAACGCTGTTTCAGGCATTCGCCCAGCTCTGAACGGACGAGACTGATCAGCTCTACAGGTGTGCGCCCGCACTCCGTTGTCCGAAAGTCAGCCTGCGCGGTGTCAACAAAACGGATGATCAACATCGTTCGTGCATAATCGCACCAAGCGCAGAAGGGACAACGTAGTGAACGAAAGCAACATCCCAATGCCGCATCCGGACCCGTGGGTGGATCTGCTTCGCGACTACATCACAGGCTCTGTGCAGTCCCTCGTGGGACACGACCTCCACGTGGAGCGCAGCTGGCTCGATCCGGCCGGACCGCGAGACGCGACGATCCTCTACGTCCCGGCGAACGGATCGACCGGCGACCTCCATGCCCTGGTCTGGGATGAGGAGACCGGCTGGCGGACCGGCGTTTATGCGTCCGGCGAGCAGGGCGTGCGCACTCGACTGGACGACACCGCCTTCCTCGGTGGCGGCGTCCTACCGAACCCGGACGAACTCGCCGCACGAGTGATCGGTGAGGTACGGGCATCGCGCCGTGCGCACCGCTCGCACACGGCACTGAGAGACGGTCTCGACGACGCGCTTCGCGATCGGGGTTCTGTGCGCTGACGCACCGACCCGACGACGGAACCGACTGACGATCAAGTATCGGGGCGACCATGACCGCCCCCATCCTTGATCGGCAAGTTGCCTGCGCGCGTCACATGCCGACCCACCACAGGGCCATGATGAGCCCCGAGACCACGAGGCCGGCGATGGCAAGGGGAACCTGACCGATCAGGAACAGGAACGCGCAGCCGATCGGCACGGCCACGGCCATCACCGCCACGGCGCGATGACCTGAGCCGACCTCGGGCTCGTCGAACTCGCGCTCCCACTGGCCGAAGTCGTCCTTAGAGCCCATCGTGACTCCCTCTGGAAGTCGTGCCCCCGATTATGCGCCGGTTCATGCCGACCGCCCGAAACGGCGGCGCTGCGGACCATCCCTTGCCCCGCCTGTTGCCCGGTGCGGCAAGCCGGATTCAAAGGGGGTAAGCGGTGCGGGGTCGCGTGTGACGATTGCTAGGCTGCGAGAAGCCTGGGGGAGGTAGCTCGTACCGAGTAAGGCCTCAGGTACTGACTTCATAGTCGAAGTGAAGGGTTCCAAATCGTGAAGAAGCTGCTTGTTCTCGTAGTCGTTGCCATCGGCGGCTTCGCTGTGTGGCGCCGGCTGCAGCAGGACCGTGCCGAGCTCGACCTCTGGACCGAAGCCACGTCCTCCGACAACTGACATCCCGGCATCAGCGCGGGGGAGCAGAACGGGTTGCAGGCGGCGGCGCCTGTATCGGCGCCGGCCAGGAGCGAGGGGTCCGGCGTGAATGAAGCGGCGCGGATCACCCTCGTCTGCCTGGATCTCGCAGGAACGACCGTGGCCGGCGACAAGCTGGTCGAGACGGCCTTCGTCGAGGCGCTCGCGACACTCGGCATCGTGCCCGGCACCACCGCGTACGAGCGGGCGATTGCGGACGTACGGCAATCGCGCGGCCAACCGAAAATCGAGATCTTTCGCAACCTGTTCCCTGAGGACGAGGCCCGCGCCCAGGCGGTCAACCTGTCGTTCGAGCGGTCGTACGACTCGCTGATCGATCGCATGGGCCTCGCCCCGGTGCCCGGTGCCGAGAGCGCGATCGACAAACTCATCGGCGCCGGTGTGCGGGTATGCCTGACGACGGGTTTCAGCCGAGCCACTCTTGGACGGGTGCTCGACACGCTCGGCTGGTGGAGCCGCGTTGATCTGGCCCTGTGCCCGGCCGACGTGGGCCGGGGCCGCCCCTCGCCCGACCTCGTGCTGTCCGCCGCCCTGCGGCTGCGAGTCGACGACGTACGGCATATCGCCGTGTGCGGTGACACCGAGAGCGACATGCTGTGCGGGCGAAGGGCGGGCGCCTCCGTCGTCGCCGGCGTGCTCACCGGCGCTCACGACAAGGAACGGCTGCTGCGGGCCGGCGCGACCCACGTCATCGACAGCATCGCCGACCTGCCCGCCATCGTTCTCGGCGAGAGCGACCGGGAGCAGGACGTGGTAGGTGCGGAGCACCGGTAGGCTTGTCCCGCCGATCCCAGGGGCCTTAGCTCAGTTGGCAGAGCACCGGCTTTGCAAGCCGGGTGTCAGGGGTTCGAATCCCCTAGGCTCCACCAGCCAAAACGCCCTCATCCCGATCATGGATGAGGGCGTTCGTGCCATTAACGTGCCATTAGGCCACCGGGACCAGCACGCCAGACGCGCCGTCGTCATCCTTGCCCTGGTCGTCCTCGCCGGACCCCACAGCAGCCGCGATCCGATCGTTCAGCGAGTCTGCGATGGCCTTGCCCGCCTCAGAGGTGCCGTGCTGGTAGATCATCGCCGCGCGTACGGAGTCGTGGCCCATGCGGTCCATCAGATCCCGCAGACTTGCCCCGCTCTGCGCGGCGATCGTGTTGCCGGTGTGGCGAAGATCGTGGAAGTGTAGACCCGGCACACCGAGTGCCTCCACTACCTCGGCCCACCGCGAGGCGCGCCGGAAGTTTCCCCGCCGGAGGATCCCACCATTCGCGCCCGTGAAGACCAGGGCCGCCGGGTCGGATTCGACGTACCGATCCAGATGGACCCGGATTGCCGAAACGATCGCTGCAGGGATCACGACCGTACGAGAACCTGCCCGTGACTTGGTTGGACCGATCACCAGGTCACCGGAGTCCATCTCCAGATACTGACGACGAACGGTCACCGTTCTCGCATCGGTGTCGATGTCGCGTCGATGGAGAGCGATTACCTCACCCCATCGAAGACTCGCGAAGGTGGCCAGCAGAACCAGCGCCCGCAAGCGATCATCTCGGCTCATGTCCGCATGCCCGTCACATGCCATTGTCCAAAGCACCCGTTCTGCCGCTTCCTTGCTCGGGAAGTTCTGCGGGAAGGTCCGCATCTCTCCATCACGAGGTCGGTACCGGAGCCGGTATTCGCTGGCGGAAAGCTTGCGGATATTGCCGATGGGCCGCCGGCCGACTCGGTCTGCCAGTTCGAAGACCTGGGCGATAGTCAGAATCGGTCGCTCATCCGGCTTCTCGTCACCGGCGCCACGGATTCGGCACGGGTTACGCGGGATGATCCGATCGTCTTCAGCCGCCGTCATGAGGATGGCCCGTAGCAGCCGATATGCCTTAGCAGCCACCGACGCCGATACGCCCTCAGCCAGCAGCGCCATACGCCAATCTCTGATCATTGGGGTATCGAGCTTGCCCAGCGGAACCCCGCCCAGATGTGGCGCGATGTGCTTACGGAGAAGGCGTACGTACAGCTCGACTGTACGAGGACGCAGGCCCGGACGTTGCTCGATCCACTTCGCGGCATAGTCTCCGAGCGTCACCTTGGCCCGCTCAGGGTCGGTCCAATCGCCATTGATGATCTGCGCCTCGACGAGCGTAAGATAACGGTCTGCTGCGCTCTTGTTGGCGTAGGTCTCTGGAGCAGTTCGGATCCTGCCGTCAGGCCCGGGATACCGAATCTGAAACCGCCCGGACGGTAGCTTGCGGATACTGCCGAAACGTCGGTGTCCGTCTCTATTGGCCACTAGGCAGCCCTCCAGACTTCGGATGCGGTCAGCGGCTCGACAAGCCCAGCGGCGATAAACTCCCGTAGTGCAGATTCGGGTATGCGGACGAACCGGCCAACCCGCACGAAACGAATGCGCCGCTCGGCGATGAGCCGACGAGGGAAGCGAGGTTTCGTGTTGAGAAGCTCGGCCGCCTCCTCGACGGTCAACAGCCGCTCTCCAGCCAGCACGGCGTGAAGGTCCTTGCGCTTCGTGGTCACGCTGCCTCCGGTGTTGCCGAAAGTTCGGTGAAGGTCTGGGCTTGGTCGAGCTGGGCGCGTCTGCGTTGGCGTTCGTCGATGAGGAGTAGTAGGCGGTGTTCGAATGGCTTGACGTCCCGGTCGCCAGGCCCGGCCCGCTCCCATGCGTGGTGTTGTGAGTTGTCGTCGGTTCGGGTTGCCGAGATTCCGGCTTCGGCGAGTCGGGCGAGGACCCAGGCTTTGCGGTCGTTCTTGTGGTCGGCGAGGGTCTTGCCGGACCATTTCCGGGAGACCAGGACCCGCCGGCCGCCGTAGCCGAGATGCTCGCGCCGGTGCGCTTTGCCCTTGCAGTAGCCGGGAGTGAGACCGGCCCGTGGGTTCTTCGGTTGGATTCCGTACCGCAGCCAGTTCGCGCACGTCGGCGAGCACGGTTCGTACCGGAGCGTTTCGGCCATCCGCTCGACGTGGTCACGCTGAGCCGTTGTCTCGGGGTTATGGCATTCGGTGGTGTTCTTCACCAGGTATTTCGTCAGGTAGCCGATGCACCGCCGCGAATCCGGAGAGTCCGCCATCACCCCTTGGGCGTCGACCTGCCGCCCGAACCGGACCACGTGCAGGGGTTCGGCATCCTCGTCCTGGCCCACGTCGTCGAGTGCGTCATCCCAGGTCGGCAGCACCTCCCCCGTTGAAGGGTCGAGATACCCGCTGTCCTCTCCCGCTGCCGGGTCCCACACCGGCAGGTTGCCGCCCGCGTACTTCACCTCATCGATCGGTGGCCACCACACCTGGTGATAGGTCGCGGCCACGACCTGGCGGAGTTCAGCCCGTGAGATCGTGCCCCGCATCGCCAGATGCAGATGCAGATGCAGATGAGGAGCCAGCCGCCGTTGCGGTTCGATCGTGGCGAAGTACTGGACATCGAAGCCGACGAACCGGCGGAGGTTCTGTATGAACCGGTCGATGAGCTTGGAGAAGTGCAGCGCGTTCCGGGCAGCCCGCCGGTAGTCATAGGTTGCCGGGTCGACCGGGGTGCCGTCCTTTTTGACCTTGCCGTAGGAGTCCAGGGTGAGGGTCAGGAACAGCGACGGCCGGAACGTCTTGCCGTCCGGTGCGGTGTAGGTCTTCCCGACCGTCCTGGCTTCCACCGGCCGCCGGGGCAGATCCGGGGTGTCCTGGCGCCGCCGGGTCGACCGGGTCCGCCGCTGGAGCTGCTCACCGGTCTTGAGCTGACCACGTATCCCGGAGCGTTCGATCTCCACATCAAGTTCACGGATCAGCGCGGCCAGGTCTTCGGTGTCGTCCCCGGCTTGCTCGGCGGTGTCGTGTTTCGCTTGAGCTTCAGCGCGTAGCTCGATCCAGAGCTGTTGCATCTCATCGGGGTCGGCCCGCTCGATCACGGGTTCGTCTTCCAGGTGCCAGCCCTGACGGCATTGCGTCGCCCGCAGACTCCGCTTACGTTCCGCGCAGGACGGACAGACCGAGGCGAGTGTGTGCCCGCATGGCACGTAGACGATCTCGGATTGGCCGGTGTGCAGGTTGACCCGCCGCATGGGGACCGGGCGGACACACACCCCGTGCTGCACCGCGATGGCCTTGACGACCTCCCGCGCCAGCGGAGGCAACACCTTCACCGGCCCCGGACTGGTGGTGTCGGTCACGCGACCTCCCCAGGACCGACGACCAGCGACGTTTGACCGCACTCGGCGCACTCCACCGCCGTACCGTCGACAGCCAGCCAGGAGGCGTTGAGCGCCTTGCACGTCGGGCAGCGCAGCCCATCCAGGAAATGCGCCAGGTCTCCCGCGGCTTGGGTGGTGTTCAGTACGGGCGGAAGGGTGTCAGGGGCGCCGGCTGACTTACGTTGTTCGCCCCTTCGGGATGGCCTTTGGTCATCGACCGGCCCCGGAACTGTCCGGCGAGACCTCGCCCCGGCCATCAGGCTGCCCCCCGCTCACCGTCGACCAGGCGGACCCGCAGGCATGCGGTGTTCATGTGGTCGATGTCGATATCGGTGACGAACGCCGCCCGCACCCGGACTGGATCAGGGGAGGTGTCCAGCCGCACGTATCTGAACCGCCCCGGGTTCTATGGAGACCTCAGTGGTTGGCTCCAACCGCCTCATGGGGTTGGTGTTGAGCGTAATAGAGGGCTTCGTGTTCGGTTGGCGGGATGTTCCCGATGGCGGTGTGGAGCCGGCGGTTGTTGTACCAGTCGATGTACTCGGTGGTGGCCAGTTCGACTTGCGACAGGGTCTTCCACGGGCCATGGCGCTTGATCAGTTCGGTTTTGTACAGGCCGATCGTTGATTCCATCAGCGTTGTCCAGAGCGTCCCCGACGGTACCGACCGAGGCGGCGATTCCGGCCTCCAGCAGGTGGGCGGTGAACGCGAACGAGGTGTACTGCTTGGGTTCAAGGAGTCGTCGCAACACTGCTTGTCGGTGAGCATAGATGCTTGTTGAAGGTTTCGGCGGGTGTCTTCCAGTCGAGGGTTTTTCGGGGGCGGCTGTTGAGTGCGGCGGCGACGGCGTCGAGGTCGTCTTGGCTATGCCTGCTCAGGTCTGTTCCCTTGGGGAAGCGTCGGCGGCCTGGCCGGCGACCTCTCTTCGCCACAGGCCCATATCGAGGGCGACCAGGACGAGCTTGGCCCGCTTGTGGGTGGCCGCCGACCAGCCCACGATCGCCCGCGAGTACACATCGAGGACGAACGCCACGTAGACCACTCCGGCCCAGGTGGACACGTGGGTGAAGTCCGCGACCCACCGCTGGTTGGGGCGGGTGGCGGTGAAGTCCCGCTTGAGCAGGTCCGCGGCCCGCTCATGGCCGTCGTCGCGGATCGTGGTGCGGACCTTCTTACCGCGGCGGGCGCCGCTGATGCCCAACTCGCGCATAAGGCGTTCCACGGTGCATCGGGCCACGAGGATGCCTTGCCGGTTCAGCTCCCGCCACATCTTGTACGCGCCGTAGACCTGGTAGTTACCATCCCAGATCCTGCGGAGTTCGCCTTTGAGCCGCTCATCGCGCACCGCCCGCGCCGACGCCGGGCGGGCCTTGGCCGCGTAATAGGTGCTCGTTGCGATCTTCCAGCCGTGACCGGACAGCACACGGCAGATCGGCTCGACCCCGAACACCTGCTTGTACTCGTCGATGAACGCTACGAGTACCGGTGTGGCCGGTCGAGCTCGGCCGCAAAGAAACCCGCTGCCGCCTTGAGAATCTCATTCGCCCGCTTCAGCTCGGCGTTCTCCCGACGAAGCCGCTTCAGCTCCGCCGACTCCTCGGTCGTGGTGCCCAGCCGAGTACCAGCCTCGACCTGCGCCTGACGCACCCACTTACGCACAGACTCGGCCGACCCGATCCCAAGCTTGGCCACCACCGCCTTGATCGCCGCGAACTCCGTGTCATAGTTCGGCCGCACCTCAGCGACCATCCGCACCGCACGCTCACGGAGTTCCAGGGGGTAAGGGGACCTACGTGACATGACTCGACATCCTCTCAGTCGAGCCTCCACCAAACCCGGGGCGATTCACCCTCAGGGGCGGAGCCGCAGCCTATAACTAG
>NZ_JABVEB010000010.1 GCF_014323665.1 Actinomadura sp. HBU206391
CTTTGTCATGCTGGAGCGGGTGACGGGAATCGAACCCGCGCTATTAGCTTGGGAAGCTAATGTTCTGCCATTGAACTACACCCGCGTCGTCGCCTGCTGAAGACGACCGCCCGCACATGGTACCGGAACCTGGCCCCACCGCGAGACCCGCGCGGTACGGCCGCGAGTGGTCCGCCGGACCCGGTAGTTTTCTGACGTGCTGCTCTCCGATCGCGACATCAGAGCCGAGCTGGAGTCCGGACGGGTCAAGATCGACCCGTACGACCCCGGCATGGTCCAGCCGTCCAGTGTGGACGTCCGGCTGGACCGCTATTTCCGGGTGTTCGAGAACCACAAGTACCCGCACATCGACCCGGCCGAGGAACAGGCCGACCTGACCCGGCCGGTCGAGGTCGAGGGGAACAACGACGCGTTCATCCTGCACCCCGGTGAGTTCGTCCTCGCGTCGACGTACGAGATCTTCGCGCTGCCCGACAACATCGCGGCACGGCTGGAGGGCAAGAGCTCGCTCGGGCGGCTCGGGCTGCTCACGCACTCCACCGCGGGCTGGATCGACCCGGGCTTCAGCGGCCACGTCACGCTGGAGCTGTCGAACGTCGCGACCCTGCCGATCAAGCTGTGGCCGGGCATGAAGATCGGCCAGATGTGCCTGTTCCGCACGAGTTCGCCGGCCGAGCACCCGTACGGCTCCGAGAAGTACGGCTCGCGCTACCAGGACCAGCGCGGCCCGACCCCCTCCCGCTCTTACCTCAACTTCCACCGTACGAAGGTCTGACCGCGAGGCGGCCATGCGACTCTCCACGCGACGCCGTGAGACGCCCGTCCCCACCCTGCAACTGCCCGAGGGCGCCGGTGCCGACGAGGTCGAACCGCTGCTTCGGCGGTACGACCCGGACGCCCGGCGCAGGCGGCGCCGGATCAGGGTGGCCGGGCCGGTCACGGTGATCTGCGACGGTGAGACGCTCAGGGTGAGGGGCGGGGGGCACCGGCTGGCCAGGGGTCTGCACCATCACCTCGGCGGTACGTGGCTGGTCGCGCCGCCCGAACCCGGAGAGCACGACGAGCAGATCGAGGACATGCTGCGGATCTATGTCCCGCGCAAACTGCTGCCCGCCGAGCCGGCGATGCTGCTGCGGCCCTTTCTGCCGGGGGTGGCGATCCGGGAGGACGCCGCGCTGGGGCTCTTCTGGTTCAACGACGAGGACAGCGAGCTGACGATCTCGGCCCGTGATGTGGACGCGGCCGACCGGGGACCGCTCGCCGCGGCGCTCGGGCAGTTGGCACAGGCCGACGCTTTGTACGAGTGCGGGATCGACGACGTTCACGGACCCACGGAGAAGAGCGCCGAGCAGGCCTGGCGCATCGCGCGGGCCTTCGAGGAAATGGGCGGTGTACCGATCGACCGGTACGGCTTCCGCGTCGCCCGCGCCTCCGACCTCCTGACCCGCCGATCAGGCCTGACGACGCCCTGAGCAGCACAAATCGGGAAGACCTCTGGTGTGACGCAGGCCACCCAAAGATGAAATTTTCCCCAATTAACGATAATTTTCAACAGACGCATGACCGAGTCGTTCGGTTGACACGCGATTTTGTGAGCTGAGTCACAACGGTCGTGGTCGTGCCGAGATCGCGCTCTTTATAAGAAGAAGCACTTCGGCGTCGTACGGGGGTACGCGCCGCGGTGAGTTTCGACCGCGCGCTCCCGGCCGGGGGCGGGTCATCCGCCAGGGTTTGGCGCGGTCCAACCGAAAGGAGATCGTGTCCCGACTCCGCGCACAAAACGTGTCCAAATTGTTCGGCCGCAAAGCCGAAGAGGGTGCCCGCCGCCTGGCCAAGGGCGCCACGGTCGACGAGATCCGCGAACTGGGCGTGACGCCCGCGGTCGTCGACGCCTCCTTCGAGGTGGATGAGGGCGAGATCTTCGTGGTCATGGGCCTGTCGGGGTCCGGGAAGTCCACGCTGATCCGCATGCTGAACGGCCTCCTGCCGCCCACCTCCGGCCATGTCGAGATCGACGGCACCGACATCAGCGGCCTGGGCGGCAAGGCGCTGCGCGCCGTCCGGCAGGCCAAGGTCAGCATGGTCTTCCAGCATTTCGCCCTGTTCCCGCACTGCTCGGTGCTGACGAACGCGGCGTACGGCCTGGAGGTTCAGGGCGTACCGAAGGGCGAGCGGGAGAAGAAGGCCAAGGAGTTCCTGCGCCTCGTCGGCCTCGAAGGCTGGGAGGACAGGCTCCCCGGCCAGTTGTCCGGTGGGATGCGGCAGCGGGTCGGGCTGGCCCGAGCGCTCGCCGCCGAAACCGACATCCTGCTGATGGACGAGGCGTTCAGCGCCCTCGACCCGCTGATCCGGCGGGAGATGCAGGATCTTCTGCTCGAACTGCAGGCCGATCTCGGCAAGACGATCGTGTTCATCACCCACGACCTCAACGAGGCCATGCGGATCGGCGATCGCATCGCGGTGATGCGTGAGGGCAGCATCGTGCAGGTCGGAACGGCCGAGCAGATCCTCACCGACCCGGCAAGCGGTTACGTCGCCCAGTTCGTGGCCGACGTGGACCGGACCCGGGTGCTGACCGCGGCCTCCGTCATGGAGCGTCCGCTCGCCACCGTGGCCTCGACGGACGGCCCGCAGGCGGCACTGCGGACCATGCGGGAGAGCCAGGCCTCCGCCGCGTACGTGGTGGACGGCGATCGCAGGCTGGTCGGAACCGTACGCGCGGACGCGGTCGCCGAGGCCGGGAACGGCGACGGCGCCGTGCTCGACGGGCTCATCGACAAGGGCATGAACCCGGTGGCCCCCCACACCGCCGTGGCCGAACTGTTCACCCGATGCGCGGAGAGCCCGCTGCCCGTACCCGTGACCGACGAGTCCGGCACGCTGCTCGGTGTGATCCCCCGCGTCAGGCTGCTGGCGGCGCTGGGCGCCGTCAACGGCGAGACCGCCGCGAGCACCGAATCGCTGCAGCGACGTGGAGAGGAGGCCACCAGTGTCGATGCCTAGGATCAACGTCGGAACCTGGTTCGAGAACGCGGTCAACTGGCTGACCGACAACCTCTCCTGGCTGTTCGACGCGATCGGCAGTGCGGTCGAGGGCACGGTGAGCGGCCTGGGCGAGGCGTTGCTGTGGCCGCCCGCACTGGCGCTGATCGCCGTGCTGGCCGTCCTCGCGCTGTGGCTGCGGGGGTGGCGCTTCGGCCTGTTCACGCTCCTCGGCCTCGGCCTGATCGACAGCATGGAGCAGTGGGAGCCGGCGATGGAGACGCTGGCCCTGGTGCTCGTCGCGAGCGTCATCTCGGTCGTGCTCGCCATCCCGCTCGGCATCGCCGCGGCCCGCAGTGACGCCCTGAGCCGCCTGCTGCGCCCCGTGCTCGACCTCATGCAGACGATGCCGGCGTTCGTCTACCTCATCCCGGCCGTGTTCTTCTTCAGCATCGGGCCCGTGCCCGGAGTGGTCGCGACGGTCGTGTTCGCGCTGCCCCCGGGCGTACGTCTCACCGAGCTCGGCATCCGCGGTGTCGACCGCGAGGTGGTCGAAGCCGGCGAGGCGTTCGGCTCCTCTCCGCAGCGGATCCTCACCCGAATCCAGCTGCCGCTCGCCATGCCGACCGTCATGGCCGGCGTCAACCAAGTGATCATGCTGGCGCTGTCGATGGTGGTCATCGCCGGCATGGTCGGCGCCGGAGGCCTCGGCAATGTCGTGCTCGACGGCATTCAGCGCCTGGAGATCGCCACGGGCTTCGAAGGCGGACTCGCCGTCGTCATCCTGGCGATCTTCCTTGACCGGATCACCTCGTCACTCGGTGACCGGTCGGCCGTCGCGCGTGCCGAGAAGGCGTCGGCGCGCGCCTGACGGTCACTGTTCTGGGCGCCTGCGGGCGCCCAGCGTCCTGTAGTCGAATGGAAGGACAGCTTGTGCGTTTTCGGCGCAACAGCCTCACGAAAGTAGCGGCCGTCGCCCTGTCGCTCACGCTCGCCGCGACCGTAACCGCGTGTGGTGGTGACAGCGGCGGGTCCAAGAGCGGCTCGGGGTCGGAGAGCAAGGAGATCACGATCGGGTGGGTCTCCGGCTGGGACGAGGACCTCGTGGCCACCTACCTGTGGAAGAAGATCCTGCAGGACAAGGGCTACAAGGTCGAGCTGAAGAACCTGGACACCGCCCCGCTCTACGCCGGCATGGCCAAGGGCGACATCGACGTGTTCCTCGACAGCTGGCTTCCCATCACGCACGAGGACTACTGGAAGCGCTACGGCGACCGGCTCGAGAAGCTCGGCGTCTGGTACGACAACGCCAAACTGACGATCGCGGTGCCGAACTACTCGGATCTGAAGTCGCTCGAGGACCTCAAGGGCAAGGGCGCCCAGTACGACGGGAAGATCTTCGGCATCGAGGCCAGCTCGGGCCTGCAGCGGGTCTCGTCGACCAAGATGCTGCCCGGTTACGGGATCGACAAGGAGTTCAAGGTCGTGCCGTCGTCGACGGCGGCGATGCTGACCGAGCTGAAGAAGGCGACGGACGCCCAGAAGCCGCTCGTCGTCACCCTGTGGCGCCCGCACTGGGCGTACGCCTCGCTGCCCATCCGCGACCTCGCGGACCCGAAGGGGACCATGGGCCAGGCCGAGGAGATCAACATCGTCGGCCGTAAGGGCTTCGGCAAGGACCACGCCGAGGTCGCGGGCTGGCTGAAGAAGTTCAGGATGGACGACAAGCAGCTCGGCTCGCTCGAGGACCTCGCGATCAACAAGTACAAGGGCCAGGAGGACAAGGCCGTCGACGAGTGGGTGAAGGCCAACCCGGACTTCGTCAAGAGCATCACGGGCTGATCCGTACGCCCTGAAGAAGCGCGACGAAAGGGCCGCCCGGCCAGAACCGGGCGGCCCATCGCGTGTCAGTGCCGGGGCCAGGCCCGGACCGAGTGCTACTCGGCGGCGACGGACTCCTTCTCCGGCGCGCGGCCCTCGCCCTTGATGGACTTGATCAGCAGCTGCGAGACGTCGACGACCTCGAGCGACTCCTTGGCCGCGCCGGCGTTCTTCTTCTCGTTGATCGCGTCGCCCAGCATGACGAGGCAGAACGGGCAGGCGGTCGAGACGGTGTCGGGGTCGGTCTCCAGCGCCTCGTCCACGCGTTCGGTGTTGATGCGCTTGCCGATCCGCTCTTCCATCCACATCCGGGCGCCGCCCGCGCCGCAGCAGAACCCGCGGTCTTTGCAGCGGTGCATCTCCTTCGTCTGGACGCCCGGGACCTTGGCCATGATGTCGCGCGGCTGCGCGTAGACCTTGTTGTGCCGGCCCAGGAAGCACGGGTCGTGGTAGGTGATGTTCTCCTCGATCGGGGTGACCGGGGTGAGCCTGCCCTCCTCGACCAGCGCCGCCAGCAGCTGCGTGTGGTGGACGACCTCGTACTGGCCGCCGAGCTGCGGGTACTCGTTGGCGAGCGTGTTGAAGCAGTGCGGGCAGGTCGCCACGATCTTCTTGACGCCCGCCTCGTTGAGCGTCTCGACATTCTGCTGCGCGAGCATCTGGAAGACGAACTCCATGCCCAGCCGGCGGGCCGGGTCACCGCTGCAGGCCTCCATCGGGCCGAGCACCGCGAACTTCACCCCGGCGATGTGCAGCAGTTCGGCGACGGCCTTGGTGGTCTTCTTGGCCCGGTCCTCCAGGGCGCCGGCGCAGCCGACCCAGAACAGCCACTCGGTGTCTTCGGAGATCTTGTCCTCGACGACCTGGACCTCGAAGTCGAGATCCCCGACCCAGTCGAGACGCTTGGTCTCGGACATGCCCCAGGGGTTGCCCTTGTTCTCCAGGTTCTTGAGCATCACGCCGGCCTCGGACGGGAAGCTCGACTCGATCATCACCTGGTAGCGCCGCATGTCGAGAATATGGTCGATGTGCTCGATGTCGACGGGGCACTGCTCGACGCAGGCTCCGCAGTTGGTGCAGGACCAGAGCACGTCGGGGTCGATGACGCCATTGACGTCCTCGCTGCCGACCAGCGGCCGCGCGGCCTCGGCCAGCACGTCCTCGGGCAGGTTCTCGCGCTCGGCGTCGGTCGCCAGGAAGAAGGGCGCCTTGGCGAAGGCGTGGTCGCGCAGGTCGGTGATCAGCATCTTGGGCGACAGCGGCTTGCCGGTGTTCCAGGCGGGGCACTGCGACTGGCAGCGGCCGCACTCGGTGCAGGTGGCGAAGTCGAGGAAACCCTTGAACGTGAAGTCCTCGATCTTGCCGCGGCCGAAGGTGTCCTCGTCCGGGTCGGCCTCCTCGAAGTCGAGGAGCTTGCCCTTGCTCATCATGGGCTGCGCGGGGCCGAGGCCGTCCGGGCGGCGCTTGAACATGACGTTGAGCGGCGCGAGGAAGATGTGCAGGTGCTTGGAGTGCACCACGATGATCAGGAACACCAGCATGACGCCGATGTGCAGCAGCAGCCCGATCGACTCCAGGATCTCGTTCGTGTCGTGACCGAGCCCGTCCAGCACGCTGCCGACGGCGTGTGAGGCGAACGCGCCGTCGCCGTACGGGAAGTTGCCGGTCGCGACACCGGCGCCGCGGAACAGGAACATCGTCCAGATCACGTTGAAGATCATGAACAGGATGAGCCAGGCGCCGCCCACGTGCGAGCCCTCGAACCGGGAGGCGCGGTCGAGCCTCTTCGGCGAGTTCTTGATCCGGATGATCGCGAAGGCGATCAGGCCGAGCAGCGCCGCGACGGCGATGAAGTCCTGCAGGAAGCCGAGCGCGTCCCACTTCCCGACGAGCGGGATGTGGAAGTCCAGCCCGAAGATCAGCGCTCCGTACGCCTCGAGATAGACGGTCGCGAGGATGAAGAACGCCCACATCACGAAGAGGTGCGCCAGGCCGGGGCCGGTCCACTTGAGCAGCTTGCGCTGCCCGAAGACCTCGACCACCTGGCCCTTGACGTCGTCGCCGATGTTCTCCTTGACCGAGGCGACCCGCGTCGGGTCCGGCTGACCGCTGCGGATGAGCCGGTAGAGGAACAGCACCCGCCGACCGGCGAACGCGAGGGCGACCGCCGTTCCGGCAAGCCCAATGATCAACCTGAGAACCACTGTTCCGTCCTCCTGGGGGTACGGGCGTCGCTGTCAGCGTAGGGCTCGCGACTGACTGCTGCGCATACGGCCCCCGAATACTACTCGGTAGTAGCTTCTGCTTCCATGCCCTGAATACCCGAGGTAACACGACCTCATCCGCATCGTCGCACGCCGAAACGGCCGGGTGCGGTGCGAGCCCCCCGCTCGCACCGCACCCGGCCGTACACCCCGGCCGTGGCCGTCATTCGACCTGGACGACCGCCGAGCCGCTGGAGATCAGCGGGGCGGCGAGGCGACCCACTCGTCGGTCACGATGGTGGTCGAGTTCCACACCGAGCCTGCGGGCATGCCCGCGGTCGTGCCGGCCGGCTTCACCGCCACGATGTCCGAGCCCAGTGCCCGCCCGGTCGCGTCGTCGATGATCAGCCGGCGCTGCTGGACGCCGCCGGCCTTGGTGTTCTCGACGATGGCGACTGCGCTGCCCGCCCGTCCCTGGCCGTCCTTGACCGTGCCCACGGACTCGACCGTCTTGAGGTTCGCGAGCATCCTGAACGCCGCCGCGCGGACCTTCGGGGTGATCGGCATGTCGGTGATCAGCCCACCGGCGACCGTGAACAGCCACTGATCGGAGGACATCTTCTCGCTGGTGGACTCGGTGCCGTGCCCGTCATAGGACGCGAGCAGCCAGGCCTTCAGCCGCGCCGGGTCCGTGGGCAGGCCGCGCAGATCCTTCATAGTGACGTTGCGGCCGAGCCAGAACACCTTGTCGCCGTCGGTCAGCGGGGAGTGGCTGACGTGCGCGGGCTTCCGGGTCGCGTCGGTCGTGACGACGAACTTCTTCAAGCGACCCTTGCCCTGGGGGCCCTTGACCGTGGGCAGCTCGATCGTGAACTTCGTGGGAGAGCCGGCCCGCTGCCACGCCGCCTCGTCGGCGGGGCTCGCCGGCCGGGCGCCGAGGTTCTGCTCGCGGCTCCACTGGTCCTGCCCCGTGGCACGCGGCGTCCAGCCGTCGGAGCGGCTCTCGGTGTAGATCGTGTAGCCGTCCGCGGCGGAGCCGATCCGGTAGTAGTTGCGGCTGAGCCGTGTGGAGTGCCAGTACGCCCCGGCCTGCTCCGGCTGCCCGGCCGAGCGCTCCGCCGCCGCGAGCAGCACCGTACGGGCGTCGAGCTTGACCGCGGGGCTCCCCGACGCGGGCGGCGCCTGCCTCCCGGTCCCCGCGTCGTCGGCCGGACCGCTGACCGTGGTGGTGACCACCAGTGCGGCCGCGGCCGCCGCGCCCACCAGGCCGAGCCCCCACATCGGCCATGCGATCTGACGCCGCGTGCCCTTGGCCCGCACGCCGTCCGTCCCGCCGGTCGCGCGAGATCCCATCATCGCCCGGGACAGCTCAGTGCTCCTGGTGACCTGGTCGACCTCCCTGCCCGGATCCAGCTCCTCGGGACGCGCCGCAGCCAGCCTCTTGATGACGCTCATGACATTTCCTTTCCTGCGACCTCTCCGGCGATCCGCACCCGGGGATGTACGGCCCTCGCGGGCGGGTTGTCGTCAATGGCCTGGATGAGCCGCTTGCGCGCGCGGTGCAGCCGTACGCGCAGCGCGGTGGGCGAGCACCCGACGACGCGGGCGGCGTCGCGCGGGGTCAGGCCCTGCCAGGCCACGAGGATCAGGACTTCGCGATCGTCTTCCGGCAGCGCGGCCATGGCCCGCAGCACCGAGAGCCGTTCGGCCACATGCTCGGCGATGTCCCCCTCGGCGCCGTCGGTCCAGATCCTCAGCTCAGCGTTGAACGACTCCCGCCGCGCCTCGGTGCGGAAGTTGTCGCGCAGCACGTTGCGGGCGACCCCGAGCAACCACGGCAGCGGCGGCTCCGGCACGTCGTCCAGCCGCCGCCAGGCGATGGCGAACGTCTCACTGACCACCTCGTCGGCGATCTGCCGACCAGCCCGGCTGACCGCAAAGGCCCATACGCGCTGCCGGCAGGCGTCGTACATCTCGGTGAAGCGATGTTCATCGTCGGTCACCGCCTGCTCCTCCGTCCATCCCGGTGTGCTCTGTCACCGGGTAGTGGTCCGGGGACGGCGATCGTTACCGAGTATCCGCACGCGGCTCGGCACGCGGCCGCGAACAACTGCATGATCACGCCGGTCGACCTGGCGTTCGCGGTGGGACGAGAGGCTCTCGGCGCCGTACGGCCTGGTCAGCCGATCAGCCGGATCGCCCTTCACGCAGCCGCGGCCTCTCGTCGGTCCATCCGAGACTCAAGATAACCTCGCTGCGTATCACCTGGTCGGCGGCACCCCGGGTCCCCATTCGGACCCGCTCGATGGCGAGCGGCAGGCCGGTCTCGGAATCGATGATCAGTCGTTCCGTGATACCGCGGTCCTCGCCCGTCATCGAGACGGCCTGGCCGGATCGGCCGAGGACGTCCTTCACCGAGCCGTGCGAGCGCACCCCCGGCAGTGCGGCCATCATGCGGTACGAGGCCGCCCGTACCTCCGCTGACACCGGGAGCCTGGAGAGCAGCGCCGTCCCCATCTCGAAGAGCACGATGTTCCGGTCGATCTTGGCATTGCCCCCTGAGAGGCGCTTGATCAGCAACACCTTGAGCCGCGCGGGATCGCTGGGGAGCGCACGCGCCTGGGTGATGGTCAGCATGGAGTTGCCGAGGCGGCCCACCCCGTACCTCTCAGGCATCTTCGAGGCGGCGGCCGGCCTCATCTTCGGCACCGCGCAGGACCGCTTGGTGAGCACGCATTTCGAACCCGGCACGGGAAAGCTCGTCGGTGACCCGTCCCGCCGCCACGCCTCGGCGTCCGCCGCGGTGGCCGGACGCGTTCCGAGCTCCTGGCCGAGCAGCCAGGTCGATTCGGCGGCGTCACTCGGAATCCACGTCTCGGAGGTGCGGCGCTGCTCCAGCACATACGTACGACCGGGCGCGGGGTTCCGTTCGGCCTCCACGGTGCGGACGTGCCAGTACGCGCCCTTGGTGGGAGCCGTCTCCGCCCTGGTCGCCGCCGCGAGGAGCACGGTCTGAGCGGACGCCGGCGTGGCCTTCGCCCGTACGTCGGACGTACCGGCCGGTGTGCCGGTGCCCGAGACGGCCATGGCCACCGCCACCGCGGCTCCCGCCGCCGTGAGGCCGAGGCCGCCCGTCAACAAGGTGATCTTGGGTTTGCGGCGCGCGCTCATCCGGCCCGCCGGGGTACGCGCGGCGGCTCGAAGCCGATCGCGGCCCGCGGCCGCGACGGCATCCGACGGCGCCGGCTTGTCGAGCAGAGAGTTGATCATCTGCAGCTCATCCATCGGTGGAGACCTCCTCGTGAAGCGCGGCGCGCAGTTTCTTCCGGGCCCGGCTGAGGCGGGGGCCGACGGTTCCGTACGGGATGCCGAGAGCCTGCGCCACCTCGTCGTGGGTGAACTGGCCCAACGCCACGAGCAGCACCACGTCCCGCTCCTTCTGCGGCAGCCCGGCCAGAGCACGCGCGAGGTGCGGGTGGAAGCCCTCGGCGGTCACCCACGTGACGACCCGGTTCTCGTGGCTGTCGACCGCCGGTTCCGGGCCCGTACGGGCGAGCGCCCGGTAGTGCCGCGTCTCCACCCGCCGGTGCTGGGCGACCTGGTTGGTGGCGATCCCGAAGAGCCATGGCCGGAGGGCTCCCCGCGCCGGGTCGAACCGGTCGCGCTTGCGGAACGCGATGAGAAACGTCTCGGCCGCGATGTCGTCTGCGACCTGGGTGTCGAGCCGTCCCGCGATGTAGCGGTGGATATCGCGGAAGTAGCGGTCGTAGACGGCAGTGAAGCGGTCCGGATCCCGCCGGTACTCCCGTACGAGCTCGGCATCGTTCACGTGTTCCGCCGCGTCGACGTCGGCCAAGGCGGTCACGTCCTTCTCTCCGTCATGCGGGCACCTTCCGGGTGAGACGACCACTCGTCACCCGTACTCCGTCGCAATCTCCGATCCCTTTCGCAGGCACCTCCTCGCAGCGCCGAGGTGCGCCGGAAAGAGTTCGGTCCCGAAACTCCGGGCGGCCTCGGCGGTGATCTCACGAGAATGTCTGGATTACCGGCCGGTGCCGTGGGATTGTCGCGATTGCGGCGACCGGCCGTGCGATCGGAGTCCGGATCCGACGGTGCGATGCACCACCATTCCGAGGAGCGTGCATGCGATCGCCTGGACGGATGATCATCGCCGGTGGGCTGGTCGTCGTGCTGCTGGCCATCGGCATTCCCTTGTACGCGTGGTCGCGCGGCGAGAAGGGCAGCCCCGAGCAGCTCTCCCGCGAGTACTTCAGCGCGTGGAGGCAGGGCGACCTCGAACGGATGCAAGGGCTGGCCGCCGACCCTCCGCTCGACTTCCTCGGGCAGCACAGGGCCCTTTCCCGCGGCCTGTCGGTGACCTCGATCAGCCTCACTCCCGGTCCGGTGATCCGGGACGGCGAGAACCGGGCGCACCTCGACTTCGAGGTGCGGCGGAACCTGTCCGGACGCGGCACCTGGAGCTATCGGTCGGCGCTCTGGCTCGGTGTGGCCGACGGTCGGTGGAAGGTCCTGTGGACGCCGGCCGCCCTGTACCCGGGCCTTCGGAGCGCCGCGACCTGGTCGCTGCGAGAGATCAAGGCGCCGGCCACCCGGTTGGTCGCACGTGACGGAAAGCCGCTGCCCGAAGGCGGCACGCTCGGACCGTACATCGCCGAACTCACCGACCGCTTCGGCGGCGACGAGGAGGACGACGAGCCTGGCTGGGCCGTGGAGTACCGGGAGAACAACGGGCCCGCACAACGGGTCAAGGTCTTCGGCGGACGCACCGGCAAGAAGGTCCGCACCAGTGTGGACACGCGGTGGCAGAAGGCCGCCGAGCAGGCGGTGAACGGCTCGTCCAAGCCCGCGGCCATCGTGGCCCTCCGGCCCTCCACCGGAGAGGTCCTCGCGGTGGCCGACGAACTGGGCGGCCGGAACGCCTTCCTCGGTCTGTATCCGCCCGGCTCCACGTTCAAGGTCGTGACCGCCGCGGCCCTGCTGTCGGACGGGATGGCGCCGGGCAGCAGCGTGAACTGCCCGGGCACGGTCGTCACGTCTCAGCGCACGGTGCGCAACCACGACGGGAGCACCCTCGGCAGGACCGCGTTGCGCAACGCGTTCGCCCAGTCCTGCAACACCACCTTCGCGAGCCTCGCGGTCGAGCGGCTGCGCGCCGCCAAGCTGACGGACGCCGCCCACCGGTTCGGATTCGGCGGGCCGATCACCCCGGGCGTGGGCGCCGCCCGTGGCGGGTTCCCCGAGCCGGACGGCGACGCCGAACTGGCCGAGGCGGCGTTCGGGCAGGGCAAAGTGCAGACCAGCCCGTTGATGATGGCGATCGTCGCGGCGGCGGTCGCGGACGGCACTTGGCGGTCACCGCGCATGGTGGACACGGCGATGATCCGGAGGGTCGGGGATCCGGTGCAGAAGGCCCACCCGGTGGAGGGCGCCGCGGCGCTGCGCACGATGATGCGGGCGGTGGTGACCGACGGCACCGCGGCGCGGGCCGGGCTGCCGGCCGGCACGGCGGGCAAGACCGGCACCGCCGAACGGGTGGACGGCGCGTCACACGCCTGGTTCATCGGTTACAAGGGCGACTTGGCCTTCGCGGTTTTCGTCGAGGGCGGCGGCTCCGGGCCCACGGTCGCCGCTCCGCTCGCCGCCCGATTCCTGCGCGCCGGCCGATGAGCTCCCGCGCGCCCGCCGATGCGCCCGCCCGCGGTGGAGCGGGCGCCGATCGCCGCCGTGCGCAACACACCGCGAGGGCCAGACGGTAGTACTCGGCGACAGGGTTACTGCTGAGGGGACGCGGATGGTGGACAGACGGGTTGATCTTCGCGAGCGGGCTTGATGCGACGAACACCGGCTACGCGCTTACCTCCCGCGAGCTCGCCCCCGTGCTGCAGAAGGGCCGGACCGCCGTCCGACCCGTGTCGACCCAGAGCTGCTCCGCCTGACGCTTCGCGCAGCGCCGGTCGCCGGGCGGTGACGGATGACCACGACGGCGAGTACGGCCGCCGGCGTGCTCTCATTCCCGACATCCCAATCTGGACATTTCTTACTTTTTGGGATTTCATAGCGCAAAATCCCCCCATGTGGTCTGTCTCGTCGGCAGCCGCATCGCGCCATCCGGAGGACCCGAGTGAAGAGGTGGACCGCGCGCGCCGCCATGGCCCTCGCCGTGGCGGCCGGAGCCGCCGGCGTCGTCCAGACGGCCGCGCCACAGACCGCGACCGCCGCCACCACGGCCACACCCCCCGGGTCAGTACGGTCCCCCCTATGGACCGCGCCGGATCCGGCGACCGTCACCGCGCCGCCGTCGTACCGGCTCACGCTCCAGGGGCAGTACCAGCGGACCGACTACTACTGCATGCCCGCCTCGGCTTCGATGAGCCTGTCGACCTTCGGTGTGAAGGTGAAGCAGGCCAAGCTGGCCAGAGCAATGCGGACCACGACGACCGGGACCAGGGACGTCAACGCGATCCCCGTGCTCAGGTCCTACGTCAAGTCGCTCGGCTACAAGTACACGGCGGTCCCGGGCCTCACCGGCCGTCCCAAGGCCCTGATGAAGCGCGTCGCCTACGACGTCGGAATGCTGCACCGGGCACCGAACATCGACGTCTGGATGGAGATGCTGCCCTGGAACAAGGGCGAGATCTACGGCACCAGGGTCGGCCACATCATGGTGGTCTACGGGTACGACCAGAAGAAGGGCACCATCACCGTCTTCGATCCGTGGAAGCCCACCGGCGGCACGCATACCCTCTCGGCCGCGACCCTCGCCGACACGCTCCAGGACGACGGCAGCATCCACTACATCTCCCGCATCTGACGTTCGAACCGTCGCACCCCCCGTACCCGCCGACCGGCGGGTACGGGGGGTGCGCTCGCGGAGGGGGATCCGGCCTCGTCAGGGACGCGCGCTGAGGCTGTTCACCCAGCCCATGGCCTCGTAGGCCATCGACAACTGCACTCCGGATCGCCCGCGGTCGTCGACGCCGAACGCCTGGTAGGCCAGCAGCCGCCCGGTCGCCGGATCGATGATGAGCCGTGCCTCACCGGGCCGGCCCTTCGCGTCCATGGACCGCTTGTCCGAGCCCTGTGCCCTGGACAGGGCGACGCCGGGCCGACCGAGCGGGTCGGTGACCTTCCCGATCAGCCGGATGCCCTCCTGCTCGGCCAGTACGCGGTAGAGCGCGGCCTTGGTGCCCGGCGTGATGGGGCCGGCGAGCAGGTCTTGTGCGGTGCTCCACACGTACGACGCGTAGCTGCCCTGGAGCGGGAACTTCGGGTCGCCGGTATCGGCCTTGTACCGCTTGCGCAGCTCGGCGTTCAGCCCGGTGGCGTCGGTGGGCAGCTTGGCCAGCTCGCGCATGCCGACCTGCTTCTGCCCGATCATGAAGCGCATCGGCTCGTCGTAGTTGTTGACATGCGGCTTGGCCGGCACCCATCCGAGCGACGGCGATCCCATCGCCTTCCACTTCGCCTCATCGGCCGGGGAGGCGAACGTGTACTTGCGGTCGATCCCGACGATCGTACGAGTGCGGTCGCCGGCGTCCCTGGCGGTCCAGCTCTCCTGAGTGTGCGCGACGGTGGCCGAGAAGGACGGTTCGGCGATCCTCCGCTTCCGATCCCCGACGCGGGTGCCCGCGGGCACCCGCTTCGCACCGTCCTTGCCCGCGACCGGGCCCGCGCCCTGGACGGTGCGCTCCCGCGTGTACCAGTAGCGCCCGACCGTGGCCTGGGCGCGCTCGGCCTTCTGCGCGCTGGCGAGCAGGAAGCTCCGCGCGTCGGCGGGCGCCTCCGGCGCGACCGTGGTCACGGGCCCGGCGCCGTCCGCACCGCTGAGCGCGACGACCGCGCCCACGGAGAGCACGCCCACCGCGGTCACTCCGGCGAGCAACAGCGCGGGGCGCGGGAACCGCAGGGCTCTGGCGCCGCGGGCGGTCTCGGCGTCGGCGAGCCGGTTCTGGATCCTCGCCCGCAGGTGCGGCGCGGGCGGAACCTCCCCGTACAGTTCGCGCACGATCCGGATGTCGTCGTTCATCGTCGCCTCATCCACGATGTGGTCCTTCCTGGTCGTGCATGGGATTGGCGCCGCCGAGCGCCTCGCGCAGCTTTCTTCTGGCCCGGTTCAACCGTGAGCCGACGGTTCCGTACGGGATCTGCAGCGCGGCCGAGATCTCGTCATGGCTGAACCCGGCGAGGGCGACGAGCAGCAGCACATCGCGGTCTCCCTTGTTCAGCGAGGCGATGGCGCCCGCGATCTCCGGTCGCAGACCTTCGGCGCTGACCCGCGCGGCGACCCTCTCCTCGGGCCCTTCGGCGGCGTCGGGATCCGGTCCGCGGCGCCCGAGCGCGCGCAGCGCGCGTACCTCGGTGCGGCGGTGCTTGCCCACGAGGTTCGTGGCGATGCCGTACAACCAGGTGCGTACGCTGCCCCGAGCGGCGTCGTAGCCGGCCCGCTTGTGGAACGCGGTCAGGAACGTGTCGGCGACGACGTCCTCTGCCGGTCCCGGGCCGAGGCGGCTCGCCACATATCTGTGGATCTCCGCGAAATGGGCATCGAAGATCTCACCGAAGCGCTCGGGATGTCGACGGGATTGTTCGATCACGGTGGAGTCGTCCGTATGCGGCGGGTCGCTGACCCGGCGCATGACGGTCACGAGGGGCTCCCGTTCATCGGTTGCCTTTCCGTGGCGGATGGGCGGTCGCCTGTGTATCACCCGATCCGCCGATCTGCTTTCACGGGCACCATGCGAATGCGAGCAACTGCATGATCACGGCGGGGCGAAGGCGGCTCGATCGTCAGCCTCCTCGCGGTCGGATCATTTCGGCGGGGGCGGCTTCGTGTCGGTCCAGACGGAGCGCAGCGTCGCCCGGTAACTCAACAAGGTGCCGGGCTTCTCCTCGTCCTTCTTACCCGGCGTCACCAGATGCGCCGGCTGGCGAGCCGTTCACCGGTCTCGGCATCGAAGAGGAGCTCCTCTCGGATGACCGCCTCGGGGTCGAGGTTGTAACCGGGCCGCAGGCCGGTCAGCGCCACTCCGGGCCGCCCGAGCGGGTCCGTCGTCCGGCCGACCGACTCGATGCCGGGCTGGTCGGCGAGTACCCGGATGAGCCCCGCGAGCGCCTTGGGCGGCAACGACCGGTCCAGAACATCGTTATCGGTCCACACGAGCTTGGCACCCGCAGTGGCCTGCTCTCCCTCGCCCATGATGTGATCGGCCATCCGTTGCCAGTAAGGGACCATCACGGCCGCCAGTTTCTTCGGATCCGCCGGGGGCTCCGCACCGTTGAACGGATCCCTGGGCGAGTTGATCAGCATGTTCCCGCCGGGCTTACCGCCTCGGTCCTTCCTCCAGGGTGTGCCATGCGTCTTGTAGAGATGCCTCGGGGCCTGCGGGTGCGGGAACGTGCTCGGCGAGCCGGCGCGCCGCCATGCGGCCGCGTCCTTGGCCGTCAGCGGACGGGTCGGCAGGTCACGCCCCCAGGAGGCCGACCCGCCTGCCTTCTCCCTGGCGCTCCAGGCGTAGTACTCGTGGCAGGCGTGCATCACGTAGTTCCCCGTCCTCGCACGCACGGGCACCGAGTTGCAGGATCGGTAGTGGACGAGCCGGTAGCGCTTCATCGGCCGCATCGCCGCCTGGTCGGCCGCGGCCAGCACCATCTGCTTGGAGGTGCCCGGCACCGGCGGAGACGTGGCGTGCGGGCCGGCGTCCTCTCCGCCCGGCACGACGAGCACGGCCACTACGGCCGCGGCCACTCCTGTCGCCAGCACTCCCAGCACGACCGGGCGCGCGCGCCGGGCCGGCCGGTCCGCACGCCGTGCGAACCGGCGCCGGTCACGACGTACCGGAACCGGCCCGGCGACATCGTCCGGCCCGGTCATCCGGGCGCGCGCGAGCGCGACGACCTGAGGCGTGGGCGCCGGCGGCTCGTCGTACAGGTCCCCCACCATCTCGATTTCGATCTCGATCTCGCTCATCGGCTCGCCCCTCCCTCGTCGAGCAGCGGATTGACGCCGCCCAGTGCCTTGCGCAACTTCTTTCGAGCCCGGCTCAATCTGGATCCGACAGTGCCGAAGGGCACGTTCAGCGCCTGCGCCACCTCCTCGTAGTTGAAGCCGGCCAGCGCCACGAGCAGCAGCACGTCGCGCTGATCGGCCGGCAACCGGGCCACCGCCTCCGCCAGCGGTCTCCTGGCCCGCTCGGCGCTCACCCTCGCGGCGACCCGGTCCTCGTGCCCGTTCAGTGACCCGGTCGAGGCGTTCGAGCGCCCGGAGTTTGCGCAGCTCGTCGCGCAGGTGCCGGCCGATGAGCCTGGTGGCGATGCCGTACAGCCAGGGGCGGGCGTTGTCCCGGCCGAGGTCGTACGCGTATGAGGCCTCGTCACTGACGTGGACAGCGGTCAGCCGTTGTTGTCCGAACCCCCGGATCACCTTCCCCTGTTTCCCTGCCGCTGTTTCCCTGCCGCGCCCTTCGACCGGGGGGCGTAGATCAGGCGGCGCAGCACGACCTCGGCGGGCCCGCGGCGGTCGGCGCGTTCCAGCGCGTACGCCCCGGCGGCGACGACCAGCCAAACGCCCACGGCGAAGAGGACCATGGTGGCGCTGCTGAGATTCGCGCCGAGAAGACCCAGCCCCCAGGCGGCGAGCAGCGGTGAGAAGACCAGCGAGTGGCTCAGGTAGGACGGCAGGGAGCGCTTGCCGACGGCGGCGATCGCGATCACCGGTCGGCTCTCCGTTACCCGCCGAGACATCGCGTGCGCGGCCAGCGCGAGGCACGCCACGTAGCCGAGCCCGCAGGGGATTCCGGTGAGGCCCCGGAGCTGCGACAGCACGCCCTCCTCCGAGACCGCCGCGGGCGGTACGTCCAACACGCCGAGGTGGGCGAGCGCCGCGGGCAGCCCGCCCAGCCAGCCGATCGTGATCCCGATGACCGCCGTCCACCGCAGCAGCCGGAGATGGTCGTGCGGCTCCTCCAGGATGCGCCGCCGGGCGGCCCAGAACCCCAGCAGGAACTGGGGCGCCGTGACCGAGAAGATCCCGCCGACGAACGTCACGAACAGTCCCGTCTCCAACCGGGTCCGCGCGGCGGCGAAAACGTTCTGCTCGCCCGAGGCGTAGACCTCGGTCGTCGGCGGTGCTCCCGCGTTGCCGACCGCTCCGAGATCGCCGGTGACCGCGGCCCCGATCGCCTCGGCGGCGAAAAAGATCGTGAGCCCGGCCGCGACCGCACTCCACACCAGCAGGGTGCGATCGGAGCGCCGAAGGAACAGCCAGCCCAGGAGCAGGCCCACCACGCCGTACGAGCCGACGATGTCCCCGGCCATCAGCAGCGTGGCGTGCAGGAGGCCGAAGACGATCAGCCACAGGCTGCGCCTGCGCAGCAGCCGCACCGCCGCGCGTTCCTCCGCCCCGGCCGCCGTCTGGCGCAGGTAGAGCTGCATCATCCCGTAGCGAAAAGGAACGAGAACAGCGGATAAACGCGCAGGTCCAGCATCGTGATCATCAGGAACTGCGCCGTACGGTCGAGGAACGCCCCCTCGTACGGATGCCACCCCGACGGTCCCTGCCGCGCCGCGTACAGATAGAAGACGGTGTTGGACAGCACGATCAGCAGCAGCATGATGCCGCGCCAGGTCGGGGGCGAGCGCCCGCTCGGCCGCCCGCACGGGGCCACGCGCGACGGTGGAACGTTCGGTGATTCCTCGCATGGTCCGACGCTGGGAACGCCCCTGGGGCGTGACATCGGCCACTCGGCCACGTCGCACCGACGGAAGTCGAAGAGGCGAGTCCGGGGGGCGGAAATCGACCGCGAACCGGCCTGGGAGTTCGGGAACACCGCAGTGGCCTCGCGCGTTGGAGCGGGTGTCAGCAAAGTTGCGTCACATACACTCAAGTCATTTGACAACAGTCGGGCGACAGGGCAATCTTTCGACTGCATGGCTGAACCCGCGAGCGGGCGGGCCGCGCCGGAACCGGGGAGCGAGAAAAGCCCACGAGGAAGACGCCGCCACCGGCCCCCGCGAGCAGTCGTGCCGGAGGCAACAGACCGACACAAGGCACAGCGGCCGCCACCCCGCGGCGGCCGGGCTACACATCGACGGAGGACGAGCTAATGGCACGAGCGGTCGGTATCGACCTCGGGACGACCAACTCGGTCGTCGCGATTCTGGAGGGCGGCGAGCCCACCGTCATCGCCAACGCGGAGGGGTCGCGGACCACGCCGTCCGTCGTCGCCTTCGCCAAGAACGGTGAGGTCCTCGTCGGCGAAGTGGCCAAGCGCCAGGCCGTGACGAACGTGGATCGCACGATCCGGTCGGTCAAGCGCGAGATGGGCACCGACTGGAAGACCTCGATCGACGGCAAGGACTTCACGCCCCAGCAGATCAGCGCCTTCGTGCTGCAGAAGCTGAAGCGTGACGCGGAGTCCTACCTCGGTGAGACGGTCACCGACGCGGTGATCACCGTCCCGGCGTACTTCTCCGACCACCAGCGGCAGGCCACCAAGGAGGCCGGCCAGATCGCGGGTCTCAACGTCCTGCGCATCATCAACGAGCCCACGTCGGCGGCACTCGCCTACCACCTGGAGAAGGAGAGCGAGGCCACCATCCTCGTCTTCGACCTCGGTGGCGGCACGTTCGACGTCTCCCTGCTCGAGGTCGGCGACGGCGTCGTCGAGGTCAAGGCCACGAGCGGCGACAACCACCTCGGTGGCGACGACTGGGACCAGAAGGTCGTCGAGTGGCTGGTCACCAAGTTCAAGAACGCCAACGGCGTCGACCTGTCCAAGGACAAGATGGCGCTGCAGCGGCTCCGTGAGGCCGCCGAGAAGGCCAAGATCGAGCTGTCCTCCTCATCGGAGACCACGATCAACCTGCCCTACATCACGGCCTCGGCCGAGGGCCCGCTGCACCTGGACGAGAAGCTCACCCGGGCCGAGTTCCAGAAGCTCACCGCCGACCTGCTCGAGCGCTGCAAGACCCCGTTCAAGCAGGTCATCAAGGATGGCGGCACCAGCGTCGACGACATCCACCACGTGGTGCTCGTCGGCGGTTCGACCCGGATGCCCGCCGTCGCCGAACTGGTCAAGGAACTGACCGGCGGCAAGGAGGCCAACAAGGGCGTCAACCCCGACGAGGTCGTCGCGGTCGGCGCGTCCCTGCAGGCCGGCGTGCTCAAGGGCGAGGTCAAGGACGTCCTGCTGCTCGACGTCACCCCGCTGTCCCTCGGCATCGAGACCAAGGGCGGCATCTTCACCAAGATCATCGAGCGCAACACCACGATCCCGACCAAGCGGTCCGAGACCTTCACCACGGCCGACGACAACCAGCCGTCCGTGGAGATCCAGGTCTACCAGGGCGAGCGCGAGATCGCGGCGTACAACAAGAAGCTCGGTACCTTCCAGCTCACCGGTCTGCCCCCGGCGCCGCGCGGCGTGCCGCAGATCGAGGTCACCTTCGACATCGACGCCAACGGCATCGTCAACGTGTCGGCGAAGGACACGGGCACCGGCAAGGAGCAGTCGATGGTCATCTCGGGCGGCTCGGCGCTGCCCAAGGACGACATCGACCGGATGATGCGCGAGGCCGAGGAGTACGCCGAAGAGGACCGCAAGCGCAAGGAAGAGGCCGAGGTCCGCAACCAGGCCGACACCCTGTCGTACTCCACCGAGAAGTTCATCCGCGAGAACGGCGACAAGATCCCCGAGGACCTCAAGAAGGAGGTCGAGGAGGCCGTCGCCGAGGTCAAGAAGAACCTCGAGGGCACCGACACCGACGCGATCCGGGCCAGCGCCGAGAAGCTCGCCACGGTGAGCCAGAAGATGGGCGCGGCGATGTACGCCCAGACGCAGGGTGAGGCCGGGGCCCAGGGCGACGCCGGACCCGACGCGGCCGCCCAGGACGCCACCCCTCAGGACGACGAAGTGGTGGACGCCGAGATCGTCGACGACGACAAGGACGTCAAGGGCGGTGCCGCGTGAGCGAACCCACCAACCGTGAGGTGAGGAGCGGGGCGAGCCGTCCACGACGGCATGCCCCGGTCCGCCTCCCCGAGTCCGCGGGTGAGGAGGAGACGTGACGGAGCGCCAGCCGGATCAAGAACACGACGGCCCGGTCATCCGCGACAATCGGCGGATCGATCCCAAGACCGGCCAGGTCCGGGACACGGCGACGGCGCCCAGCGGCTCGACGCCGGCTCCCCCGGCCGAGCAGGTCGACGATTCCACCGAGGGAGCCGAGGTGGCCAAGTTGAAGTCCCAGTTGGCGGAGCGCACCACCGATCTGCAGCGCCTGCAGGCCGAGTACGCCAACTACCGCAAGCGGGTCGAACGCGATCGGGTGGCCGTTCGCGAGCAGGCGCTCGCGAACGTGCTCGCCGAGTTGCTGCCGGTGCTCGACGACATCGGCCGGGCCCGTGACCACGAGGAGCTCACCGGCGGCTTCAAGTCCGTCGCCGAGGCCCTCGAGGCGGCCGTCGGCAAGCTCGGCCTGGTGCGGTTCGGGGAGAAGGGCGAGCCGTTCGACCCCACGGTGCACGAGGCGCTGATGCACTCGTACTCTGCCGATGTGACCGAGCCGACCTGTGTCGACGTCCTGCAGCCGGGCTACCGGATCGGCGAGCGCGTCATGCGGGCCGCCAGGGTCGCGGTGGCCGAACCCGACGAGGACGCAGCCGCCGGAACGGGCGCGCCTGCGGCCGCCGGCGCGGGCGAGGACACCGGCGCCGGCGTGGCCTCGGATACGAGCGCCGACGCCGACACCAACGCGGCGGGCACCGAGAAGTGATTCAGTCCGGGCGGTCCCGGTCCCCCGGGGCCGCCCGGACGACGAGAACCCGGCAATCGAAAAGAGAGGCGCCGTGAGCACCAAGGACTTCCTGGAGAAGGACTACTACAAGGTCCTCGGCGTCTCCAAGACCGCCGGCCAGGACGAGATCAAGAAGTCCTACCGCAAGCTCGCGCGGAAGTATCACCCCGACGCGAACAAGGGCGACAGCGAGGCCGAGGACCGGTTCAAGGAGATCTCCGAGGCCTACGACGTCCTGTCGGACGACAAGCGGCGCAAGGAGTACGACGAGGCCCGGAAGTACGGTGTCGGCGGCTTCCGCTCGCAGCCGGGCGGCGGTTTCGGCTTCGACCTCGGCGACCTGTTCGGCAACCAGCCCGGCCAGGCCGGAGGCGCCGGTGAGCGGATCGGCGACATCTTTGGCGGGCTGTTCAACCGGGGCGCCGGCACCCGGCAGACGAGCCGGCGGCCCAGGCGCGGCGCCGACGTCGAGTCCGAGGTGACGCTGTCGTTCGGCGAGGCCCTCGACGGCATTACGATGCCGCTCCGGCTGACCAGCGAGGCCGCGTGCGCCGGCTGCCGCGGCACCGGCGCCAAGGCGGGCACCGTGCCGCGCGTCTGCCCGTCGTGCGAGGGCACCGGGCAGGAGAATCGCAACATGGGCAGCTTCTCCTTCGCCGAGCCGTGCCAGGAGTGCCGCGGCCGCGGACTGGTCGTCGACGACCCGTGCCCGATCTGCCACGGCAGCGGCCGGGCGACCGGCACCCGTACCATCCAGGCCCGTATCCCGGCCGGCGTCTCGGACGCCCAGCGGATCCGGCTCAAGGGCAAGGGCGCTCCCGGTGAGAGCGGCGGGCCGGCCGGCGACCTGTACGTCGTCGTCAAGGTGGCCCCGCACAAGGTGTTCGGACGCAGCGGCGACAACCTCACCATCACCGTGCCGATCACGTTCCCCGAGGCCGCGCTGGGCGCCGAGATCAAGGCGCCGACCCACCGCGGCCAGCCGGTGACCCTGCGGATCCCGGCCGGCACGCCCAACGGCCGTACGTTCCGGGTGCGCGGCCGCGGCGCGACCCGACGCGACGGTTCCAAGGGCGACCTGCTCGTCACGGTCGACGTGCAGGTGCCGCAGAAGCTCGACGACACCACGCGTGAGGCGCTGGAGCGGCTGCGCGCCTCGGGCAGTGGTGACGACCTCCGCAGCGAACTGCTCCAGTTGGCCAGGGAGGGATGAACGGCATGAACTTCGCAGACGACTCTCCTGTCTACGTCATCTCGGTCGCGGCACAGTTGTCCGGTCTGCACCCGCAGACCCTGCGGACCTATGACCGCATGGGGCTCGTCTCACCGGGCCGTACGGCCGGCCGCGGCCGCCGCTATTCGACGCGCGACATCGAGATGCTGCGCGAGATCCAGCGGCTGTCCCAGGAAGAGGGCATCAACCTCGCCGGGATCAAGCACATCCTCGAACTCCAGCGCGAGGTCGCCCGGCTGCGCGACGAGGTCGCCCGGCTTCATTCGCTGATCGGCAACCTCGGCAACGAGCTGGAGTCGACCCGGGCCGTCGCCGCAAGACTGGCCAAGCTGCGGCACGACCCGGACCCGGGCGGGCGCGATCTCGTACCGATCCGGCAGACCAGCGTCGTGCTGTGGCGGCAGACGGGCGACAACCCGTGATCGGCCGGCCCGAACCGGCGGGGCCCGGATCGGCACAGCACGGATCGGCAGAGCGCGAATCAAAGAACGTGAATCGGTAGTACAGGGCGGGCCGAGCGTCGCGGCCGATCAGGTCACGACCAAGGGTCCGCGCCACAGGGGACAGGGAGGGGACAGGCGTGGACTACAAGCTGACGCAGAGAAGTCAGGAGGCCGTGTCCGCCGCCGTCCGGCGGGCGGCCACCAAGGGTAACCCGCAGGTGGAGCCGGTCCATCTGCTGGTGGCGCTGCTCGGCCAGGCCGACGGCATCGCCGGCCCCCTGCTCGAGGCCGTCGGCGCCGACGGGCGGGCGCTGCGCCGCCAGGCCGAGGAGGCTCTGGCCGCCCTGCCCAAGGCCGCGGGCTCGACGGTCGGGGCGCCGCAGTACTCCCGCCCGTGGCTCGTCGCCATCAACACCGCAGCCAACCGCGCCAAGCAGCTCGAGGACGAGTACGTCTCCACCGAGCACCTGCTGGTCGGGCTGGCCGACAACGAACGCGACACCGCCGGCGCGCTGCTGCGCAAGGCCGGAGCGACTCCGAAGGCCCTGCTGGACGCGTTCGAGAAGGTCCGCGGCCATGCCAAGGTGACCAGCGAGAACCCCGAGGACACCTACCAGGCGCTGGAGAAGTACGGCGTCGACCTCACCGAGCACGCCCGTGAGGGCAGGCTCGACCCGGTGATCGGCCGCGACGCCGAGATCCGCCGGGTCGTGCAGGTGCTCAGCAGAAGGACGAAGAACAACCCGGTGCTCATCGGCGAACCGGGCGTCGGCAAGACCGCCGTCGTCGAGGGCCTGGCACAGCGGATCGTCGCCGGCGACGTTCCCGAGTCGCTGCGGAACAAGCGACTGGTCTCGCTCGACCTCAGTGCCATGGTCGCCGGCGCGAAGTACCGCGGCGAGTTCGAAGAGCGGCTCAAGGCCGTACTGGGCGAGATCAAGCAGAGCGACGGCCAGATCATCACGTTCATCGACGAGCTGCACACCATGGTCGGGGCGGGCGCGGCCGAGGGCGCGATGGACGCGGGCAACATGCTCAAGCCCATGCTGGCCCGCGGTGAGCTGCGCATGATCGGCGCGACCACGCTCGACGAGTACCGCGAGCGGATCGAGAAGGACCCCGCGCTGGAACGCCGGTTCCAGCAGGTCTTCGTCGGCGAGCCGTCCGTCGAGGACACCATCGCGATCCTGCGCGGGCTCAAGGGCCGGTACGAGGCGCACCACCAGGTGCAGATCGCCGACTCGGCGCTGGTCGCCGCCTCGACGCTGTCCGACCGGTACATCACCGCGCGGTTCCTGCCCGACAAGGCCATCGACCTGGTCGACGAGGCCGCCTCCCGGCTGCGGATGGAGATCGACTCCCGCCCGGTCGAGATCGATGTGCTGCAGCGTGCCGTCGACCGGCTGAAGATGGAGGAGATGGCGCTCTCCAAGGAGTCCGACGACGCCTCCAAGCAGCGACTGGAGCGGATCCAGCGGGATCTCGCCGACAAGCAGGAGCAGCTCAACGCCCTCGTCAGCCGCTGGGACCAGGAGAAGGCCGGGCTCAACAAGGTCGGCGAGCTCAAGAAGCGGATCGACCGGTTGCGCGGTGAGGCCCAACGCGCCCAGCGCGACGGCGACCTCGAGACCTCAGCCCGCCTCACGTACGGCGAGATCCCGGAGCTGGAGAAGGAACTCGCCGCCGCCTCCGAGGCCGCGGAGAACCGCGAGGCCATGGTCAAGGAGGAGGTCGGCCCCGACGACGTCGCCGAGGTCGTCTCGTCGTGGACGGGCGTGCCCGTCGGCCGGCTGCTCGAGGGCGAGACCGGCAAGCTGCTGCGGATGGAGGACGAGCTGGGCCGCCGGCTCATCGGCCAGTCCGCGGCGGTCGAAGCCGTCTCGGACGCCGTACGGCGGGCCCGCACGGGCATCTCCGACCCCGACCGGCCGACCGGCGCGTTCCTGTTCCTCGGCCCGACCGGTGTCGGCAAGACCGAGCTGGCCAAGGCCCTCGCCGACTTCCTGTTCGACGACGAGCGGGCCATGACCCGGATCGACATGAGCGAGTACGGCGAGAAGCACTCCGT
The DNA here is from genome assembly GCF_014323665.1 of Actinomadura sp. HBU206391. Classification (GTDB taxonomy): domain Bacteria; phylum Actinomycetota; class Actinomycetes; order Streptosporangiales; family Streptosporangiaceae; genus Actinomadura_C. The sequence continues at coordinate 25,627 of NZ_JABVEB010000010.1, forward strand.
CGCCCGGCTGGTCGGCGCCCCGCCCGGCTACATCGGTTACGAGGAGGGCGGGCAGCTCACCGAGGCCGTCCGGCGCCGTCCGTACGGCGTGGTGCTCCTCGACGAGGTGGAGAAGGCCCACCCGGAGGTCTTCGACATCCTGCTGCAGGTGTTCGACGACGGACGGCTCACCGACGGCCAGGGCCGTACGGTCGACTTCCGCAACACCATCCTGATCATGACGTCGAACCTTGGCTCGCAGTTCCTGGTCGATCCGACGTTGGAGAACGGCGTCAAGCGCGATGCCGTGATGACCGCAGTGCGCAAGAGCTTCAAGCCCGAGTTCCTCAACCGGCTCGACGACGTCATCATCTTCGACGCGCTGACCACCGACGAGCTCACCCGGATCGTCGATCTCCAGGTGGACCGGCTGGCCGCGCGGCTGGCCGACCGGCAGCTGGCGCTGACCGTCACCGAGGCCGCGCGTGAGTGGCTGGCGGTCACCGGCTACGACCCGGTGTACGGTGCCCGCCCGCTGCGCCGTCTCGTGCAGAGCGCGATCGGCGACCGGCTCGCCCGCTCGCTGCTGTCCGGCGAGGTACGCGACGGGGACGAGGTGGTCGTCGACCTCGACGAGGCCGCCGACGCCCTCACCGTCGGGCCGGCGCAGCCCGCTGCGGTCTCGTTCGACAAGTAGCGCTGCTAACACACACTCCAGCGCCGTTCAGTGTCGGGAAACGCACCACGAAGTCGCCCGTCCGTGGTTCGTTCGCCGACACTGAACGGCGTTCTGGGCTCATCCGGCGGAGATCATCGGGCGGAGAAACGTGCGCTCGGCCCGCCGCGCAGCCGCCCCTCCGGCAGGCTGCGGCCGCACAGCACGAGCAGCAGATCCTGGGCGGCGCCGCTCAGCGGCGCCCCCGACCCGTAGGACCAGTCCAGGTCGTCGGCACGCAACTCGATGCCGTCCAGATCCACTCCGAAGTACTTGACCTGCTTCGGGCGAACGCCTCGCAACACGATGCCCAGCCGATCCTCGGGGACCTTCCGGGCCAGGCCCAGAGCGACCGTGATGTCCAGACCATGGATCACGTCGTGGGACAGAGCGCCCTCGAAACCGCCCCCCGGTGGCTTCCACGGGTGCGTCGCGTTCTCGCGCAGCGAGCCGAGGAGTTCCTCGGCCGGCAGTAGTGCCGCGTCGCGGCGGGCGGACCGGTCGGCCATCCGGTCGAAGTTCCCCCGCGCTCGTACGAGCTGCCACAGAAAACCGGGCAACGAGGACCGAAACGGCATGGTCATGTGCGCCACGACCTCGCGTACCCGCCACCCGGCGCACAGCGACGGCGCGTCCCATCGCTCGGCCGGCAGTTCACCCAGCAGGGCCGCGAGGTCCCGGCGCTCGGCCGCGATCGCCGCTCGTACATCCGTGTCCCGCATTCGATGCCTCCTCTCGCGGATCCATCGGCACGGATCCGCCCTCGCCCCCACCGACGAACGGGCCGCCCGCCGACCGACATCGTCACGGCACCGTCATCGGGCCGCCGGGCCGCCGGGCCGCCCGGCCGTGAGGGCCGCGCGTGCGCGATCCGGACCTGAAGGCCGAGGCCGTTCTCGACCGGTGCGAATGACGGCTTGACGCCCGCCCCGGGTCACCGATCTGCTGACGGATGGATTCCGACAACGAGCGGATCGGTCTGAGGGAGTGGCATGGACGACTTCATCGCGGGGCTGCCCAAGTGCGAACTGCACCTGCACATCGAGGGCACGCTGGAGCCGGAGCTGAAATTCCGGCTGGCCGAGCGCAACGGCATCGAACTTCCGCACGCGACGGTCGAAGAGGCGCGTGCGGCGTACAGCTTCGACAGCCTCACCTCGTTCCTGGTCGGCTACTACGAGAGCATGGACGTCCTGCGAACCGAGCCGGACTTCTACGATCTGGCGTACGCCTATCTCGCCAAGGCCGTGTCGCAGAACGTGCGCTACGCGGAGATCTTCTTCGATCCGCAGGCGCACACGTCGCGAGGCGTGCCCTTCGACATCGTGATCCGCGGGCTGCGGCGGGCGATCCTCGACGCCGAGCGTACGCTCGGCATCCGAGCGCAGCTCATCATGTGCTTCCTGCGCGACCTCTCCGCGGGGTACGCCATGGCGACGCTGATGGAGTCGCTCCCGTACCGGGAATGGATCGTGGGCGTCGGGCTCGACTCCGACGAGCGTGGCAACCCTCCCGTCAAGTTCGAGCAGGTCTTCGCCCGTGCCCGGCAGGAGGGTTACCTGCTGACCATGCACTGCGACGTCGATCAGGAGAACTCCGTCACGCACATCCGGCAGTGTCTCGACGTCATCGGCGTCGACCGCATCGACCACGGGGTGAACGCGCTCGACGACTCGTCACTGGTCGAGGAGATCCAACGGCGCGGGCTCGGCTTCACCGTCTGCCCAGTCTCGAACGGCTTCGTCACCGACGGGATCAAGGCCGAGGAGATCCGGCGCATGCTCGACCTGGGCCTGCGGGTCACCGTGAACTCCGACGACCCGGCCTACTTCCTCGCCTACGTGACCGAGAATCTGCAGGCGGTGCACCAGGCCCTCGACCTGACCACCGGCGACCTCGCCCGGCTGGAGCAGAACGCCTTCGAGATCAGTTGGCTGCCCCGTGCGGTCAAGGACGGCTACCTCGCCGAACTCACGGACTACACCCGAACCCAGGGGTGACGATCCCGCAGCCCCGTCGGAACAGAACGTCGACCCGGCCGGGGGCTACATCCGGGACGGCTCTAGCGGGGACCGAGGGTGCCGTTGTTTCAGGCGGCCCAGAGGGGTGGTGTTCCGGGTGGGCTGTGTTCGTGGATTTCGCGGCCGTCTGGTGCGGTGGCGGTGGTGCTTCCATCGGGGTCGAGGCGTATCTCCCAACCCCAGCTGTGCACGGCGATGAGGTGGTGGAAGCTGCACAGCGTCAGCAGGTTCCACAGTTCGGTGGGCCCGTCCTTCGACCGTGGGACGATGTGATGGACCTGCGACAGCGACGCCGGATGGTCACACCCGGGGAAGCGGCACCGCTGGTCTCGGCGCCGCACCGACCTTTCCAGCGCGGCAGGCACGGTCTTGTCGTCTTTTCCGGCGTCGAGGACGATGCTCGGGCCGGCGAGTGGGCGGTCGAGGAGGCGGGTGCGTAGGTACGAGGCGAGCCCGCGGGGCCCGGAAAGAACTTGGATGGCCCAGCGGAGCATCCCGGCCTGCAAACGGGAATAGCTGCCTGCATCCAACGGTCGCCGTGCATGCAGGCAGCTACCCGGATCGCATCCGCATCCGATGTCAGTGCAGGTGGCGCCCGTCGTGGACTGCGGTAAGCAGTGGGTGAGCCATTGGTCGGTCATGGCGTTAAGGGCGTCGTAGTCGATGTCGGCGGTCACGGTGGGGGTGATGGTCGAGTCGCAGGCGAGTGCGGCGGCCAGGGTATTGCTGATGGCGCCGATGCCCTCCAGCACCGCGCCCTCGTCCAGTCCCGGCAGTCTCGGCTGAACCGGACCCGGCGGGCGCATCGACCGGTCGGCATCGGACGCACCGACCCGTTCACTGCCGAGTCCACTGCCCGCATCAGGGACGAGTCCATCGTAGGCGCGGACGAGGTGACCGCCTTCACGGCCATCGGCCGGTCCGGCGTCCAGGCCATCGACCGGCCTGGTGCCCGGTTCGGTCACCTGGCCGGTGTCGGAGTCGGTGTCGGAGTCCGACTGAATGCCGCGCTGGGTCGTTTCGGTGTCGGCTTGTGCGTCGCCCTCGGCGTCGGTCTGGTGCGCATGGCCGTTATCCGGATCGGTGTTCACACCGGTGCCGGTCTCGGCGTCGGCCTGGATGCCGTCTGCGGATGCCGACCCGGACGGCGACCCGGACGCCGACCCGGACGGCGGCTCAGACGGCGGCTCAGACGGCGGGTCGTTCGTACGGCCGTCGTCGTGGAGGAAGAGGTCGTTGGTGGTGTCGCCGTGGAAGCGGCGGCGGGCCAGGTTGGCGGCGGTGTGCTCTATCCATTCCCGTTCGGCTTGGCGGGAGCCGGGGAGGTTCCGCAACGTGGCCAGGTCCATGTCGACCTTCACCTGCGGCTTGGACCCACCACGTTCCGGAAGCAGATCGGAGGCGGCCAAGCGGCGCATGGCCTCGACCAGGGCGTCGTGGCGGCGCTGTGTCTTGGTGCGGGTGTCTTCCGGGCCTTGCCTCACCGCGAGCGCCTCGATCACCGTCTCGGCCAACGCCGTTCCCTCGGCGGTCAGATCCCCATTGAGCCGACCCACCCCACCCAAAGTCTTCGACAGCGTCAGGTTACGTTCGGCATCCCGCCGGGCCTCCTCATCCTCCAGGCCATTCGGACGGAGCCGGCGGAGAGCGGCGTTGTGGATCTCGACCAGATCACCGAGTTCGGCGCCGGAGCGGGCGGCCTCGGTCAAGATGTCCTCGACAGTGTCGCGGTCGGCCGGTTCGAAGGCCTTCACCAGGTCGGTGATCGACTGACCCACCGACTCGGCCACCTGCCCGTCGGAGAGAGACTGGTGGACGTGCGCGTGACCAAGCTGCCGCAACGACCACCCCACCGCCCGCCGACCCGCGGCCGGCGTACAACGGGTGAACCTCGCCAACCACGCCCCCACCGAACGCTGCCCATCCGCAGCGGGGCCATTGGCGGCATGGAACGCACCGATCAAGCTCGCGTATGCGGCACTTTCCTTGGCCTGCAACCGCGACCACGCCTGTAATAACTCGGCCTGCGTCGACACCGGCAAAGTCGGCAGATCCTCACCATTCAGGAAATCCCACGCCGCCTCCACCATCGCCAACGCCTCCACCGCACATGACGGCGAAACCACAGCACAAGGTTCAGACACCAGTGGCTCCAACGCAGGTGAGGGGTGGAAGTGGGTCGGATGCTTACGACACCTAATCTATCGCACTGATGTTCGAATGGCAATGGGAAATCGATGAATCCAAAGCTCCGGCAACGCAGCTCGTTTAATCTAATTGGCGCATATTGCCACAAATGCACCAACGTATATATTTTGCACGTAGGCGAACGCGCTTGGCACATGGCTGCATTACCGCCACGGTCATCACGGTGGAGGCCTCGGCGCGGCCGCCCGACGAGCGTGGACCGCGAAGTGAACAGAACGTCGACCCGGCCGAGCTACGCCCAGCAGTCGAAGTTCCAGTGTTCGGGCAGCATGGCGCCGCACAGGTCGCAGAAGAAGTAGCGGTCTTTGACCACATTGCGCTCACCGCACCCCGGGCATCGGCGGAACAGCAGCTTGTCGGTGAAGTCGCCCGGGTGCGGCAGGCCGGCCCGTTCGAGGGCGCCCGCCACCGCGGGCCAGCAGTCGGGGTCGGGGCAATAGCCCGTCGACTGATTGCTGACCTGGGCCACCGACCACTCGCCGGCCGTACCCGCGAAACGCACCTCACCCGCGGCGAGTACGTCCCGGCCGCCCGCGCACGCGACGTGCTCACTGCGTCGTGGCGCCAGCCGGAGCAGCCCATCGAGGCCGACGACGAACGTGAACGGCTCGTCGAGATCCTGGACGCCACCGCGACCCTTCAACCACCGGTCGAGATCCGCCTGGCAGCCGATGACGACGGCCTCGCCACCGGGACGGACCTCATCGGAGAGTTCGGCCGGACCGACGTAGCGGTACCGGCGCCGGGGGCCTCCGGCCACAGGGACACCTCGACTCCCGATCAGCCCGCGATGAGTCGGACGGGATCGTAGTCCAGCCAGGGATCCTGCAGGAACTCGCGCCAGCGCGGGTCGTGGCCCGACCGCTTGACCCGGAAGTACAGAGCCCGGCGTACGGCATCGGAGGTGTTCCCGCCGATGTTGTGGCCGAGCAGATAGTGGGCGAGCAGCACGTCGCCGGCCCGGCCGTGGATCCGCTCGGGCTCGGGGAGCGTGATCGGCGGATAGCCGGCCGCTTCGAAGAACGCGTCGGGGCCGTGCCCGCGGAAGTACTCCGCGTGGGTCAGATGGGTGCCCGGCCACACCCACAGGTTCCCCTCGTCGTCGCTGAGCTGGCCCGACATCAGCACCCCGACGAGCATCGTGAACGTCCCTGGGCGGCCGTCCGGCTCGCACGGCGAACCACCGTCGAGGTGGTGCGAGCCGGGTCGGTGCGGGAACGGAGGAATGTTCAGGGCGATCTGTACCTGCCACGGCACGTCCAGGGTGCCCGGGCCGGTCAGCGCCTCGGCCGTCGAGAAGACCGGGGTCTCCGTCAGCACGTTGAGCAGCGATGGCGCCTTGTCGGTTTCCGGAAAGTAGAAGTGCGGGCCGCGAACACCGGCACCCGGCGGATCACGCTCGATCGTCTCGTCGATGAACTGCGACGCGGCCGTCACCAGCTCCGGCGGCACGGCCTGCGGCAGCAGGAGGAACCCGCGTTCGGCGAAGTCCTTCAGCTGTGATGAGCTCAGCACCCTGTCGACACTAGGTCGACCATTCGGCGATCGCGAACGATTATCCGCACGCCCGCCACGCCACGCCGTGCCATTCCACACCACGCCAACCTCCGCCGGACGACCCGCACGGGTCGCACGGGTCGCACATTCGACGGCCGACAAGGGCGGTCGCGGCGCACGTCGCGCCGATCAGGACGTGATGTGCCGGAGGGTGTAGTCGGCGGCCGCGTAGTCGCCGCCCTGCGGCCCCGGCCCGGCGAAGAACGCGTCGGCTTCGGGGAACCGGTCGGCATAGCGCTCGGCGTCGTCCTGTGGTGTGTAGCCGATCTCGTCGGGCAGTTTCCAGAAGCGGCGGGAGTTGGCCGAGACGGCGTAGTGCACGGCGAAGCCGGCCTCGGGCGCGGTCAGCGAGGCCAGCACGATGCCGGCGCAGTCGCGCGGGCTCAGCCACGTCGCCAGGTGACGTACCTCGTTCGGCTCGTCTTCGAGGCTGCCGATGCGCAGGCACACCACGCGCAGGCCGAACTTGTCCGCGTACAGCCGTGCCAGCGCCTCGACGGCGACCTTGCTGACGCCGTACATGCCGTCGGGCCGCGGCGGCATCTCTGGCGACACCGTCTCGGAGGTCGGGTAACAGCCGGTCAGCCGGTTGCTGCCGGCCAGCACCACACGCCCGACGCCGGTACGCCGTGCCGCCTCCAGAACATGGTGAGTACCGAGCACGTTGCCGTGGAGCAGTTCGGGGAGCGGAGCCTCGTCGGCGACGCCCGCGAGGTGGATCACCGCGTCGGCCCCCTCGACGACCTCTGCCACGACCTCGGCGCTCGACAGGTCGACCTGGCGTACGACTTCGACGGGCGACTCCGCGGTCAACGGCGCTCGGTCGACCAGGACCAGCCGTTCCACCTCGGCGCGCAGCGGGGCGCGCAACGCGGACCCGACCAGCCCGGCGGCGCCTGTCATGACCACGGTTCCAAGAGACATGGCGGGCACTCTGCCACCCGCCGCCGACAGAACCGAAGAGAAGCGGCCGCTCAGGAAGATACCGGGCGCTTCAGGGGACCAGCCGCTGAGCGAACCGCGCGTACAGAACCGCGCGTACAGAACCGGGCGCTCAGAGGAACAGTTCGGCGAGGCGCGGAAGGCGCCTGCGCATCTCGTCCTCGTCCTCGAAGTCCCAGTTCTCGCCCGTCGGCGGTTCGAGACGTCCGGGCCGTGGCAATGCCTCGTGATAAGCGTCGTAAGAGTCGGTCTCGCCCTGCCGGCGGCCGTAGGCGATGCGCGACACGTAGTTCATGCCCTCGCAGCCGATCCAGCCCTTGTCGTCGTGGGCCATCCGGTTCACGACGGGCAGCTCGGCGAGCGAGTCGGGATCCTCCAGCGCCCGCGTGAACGTGTCGCGTCCGAGGAGGATCAGACCGGCACGGAAGTCCATGAAACCGTCGTCGCCGCACCCTCCCTCGATGAGGTAGGCCGCTCCCCACAGCGAATACCGATAGGCCGAACTCCATATTTCGGAGAACGTCCCCCCGAACGCGATGATCTGCTCCGGGGGAAGCGCGGCGAGCTGGTCGACCAGGTGGGGAACGAGCGGGTCGTTCGGCGGGTCACGGTCGTCGGCGCGGTCCCCCGCCGATGCTCTCGCGCGCTCGACGAAGCCCCACCACGCGTCGATGTCCATCGCGGCCCTCCAGCGAGATCGGCCCCGCAGCGATGCCGGTCCGTGGATCCCGTCGCCAGGGCTACGGCACACCGTACTCCACATGGTGATCTTGCATGCGCCCTCCACCCGGGAACGGGCGTCCTACCCGCCGCGACGGGCGGAGCAGGCCTCGTCAATCGGCGATGAGGGCCTGACGGCGGCGGGGCGGGTGAGAGCAACTGGTCGTACAGCTGCAGGATCTGCAGCCAGTCCCCGGCAGTGGCCGGCACGTCGCTGTGGACGGCGTTGATCGCCGCCTGGATCTGGTACGGGCGGGGCCGGTCACGCCGGAGACACCGCCGTACGATCTCCTGGCACACGGCGACGAGGCTTCGATCCAAGCGACCGCGGTCCTGGTCGGCACCTCCGAAGGGATGCCATCCCGCGTCACCGTGCCTACGGTCGCCGATGGCCGGCAGCGGTCGGGCGCTATTTCTCGTCCCCACAGGTGCGCAGGAACGTCCCTCCCTGGCCGAGATGGTTGGTGACGAGGTAATCGGCGCCGGCATCCTGCTGGGCGCGCCACCATGCCCGCTGGGCACTTCGATCGCACTTCTGCGCCCAGGGTCGACGCGGGCAGGAGGCGAACTCGCCCGGCGACTTGTTGCTGCCGAGCCGTTTCGTGCCGTCGGGCCCTCCCCAGATCCGCACCTTCAGCCCGGCGTCATGCGCCCTCCGCACGACTTCGTTGAACGCCTCCTGCTCCGATTCACTGATCTTGCCGTTCTTGTCCCGGTCGGCGCAGTCGGCCCAGGCGCCGTTCAGCATGGTGTAGTGCTTCGCGCGTTCCCGGTCGTACCGCGGGTTGGCCGGATCGAGTTCCAACGGAAGCGAACAGTCCTTGCCCAAGGTGCCGTAGAAGAAGACCCCTGGCGGCTGCTTGCCCATGCTCGCTCCCGGAGTGCCGTCCGGGATGATCACGTGTACGCCGGGAGGCAGCCCGCGGGTCTCATCGAGGATCTTCTGATAGACACTGTCATCGCCGTGCTTGACCTCCAGGATGAGCTCGAACGGCTGGTCACGACCCTGGTAGATCTGTCCCCCGTTCTTCGCGGCCCGCGCAATGAGCGGGTCGACGTAGACGTCGCGGAGCGTTCCCCGGGACCGGTCGGTTTCATCATGCTTGAGCTGGAGCCGGCCGTTCTCGTCGAGCCAGACATCCGGTTCGACGCTCGTCGCGCCGTTGCCGAGCGCGTCCTCGAGCGGGTTGGCGTTCTCGTAGTCGTTGTGGGCGTGGAGGCGCTCGACCCACGCGCCGCCGGGGTCTGGGGTGCAGACGGGTTTCGGAATCGGCGGCCGGGAGGGTGATCTGTCCGGTATCGCGGCCGCACCCGGCAGCTCCACGCGGCCGGAGTCCCCAGCCCGCAAGGCCGGACAGTCCGCGCCGGCCACCCTGCAGATCGCGGACTCGCAGGCGGCCACCACCTTGGCGCCGACATCGCTGACCAGCACGGCGCTGGAGATGAGAGCGATGAGAGCGACCACCGCGATGTACTCGATCGGACCCGAGCCTTGCTCGCGAGGCGTTGTCGATCGTCGCATGTGACCCAAGGGTGGCTATCGGGAATCGGCCGGCGGGGACTCGTGGCTTCTTCTTCAACGATGTCAGGGTGCGTGCACGATCGGGCAGAGACCCAGGACCCAATCCGGGCCCAAGCCGGGAACCCGGACGCTCAGGGAACCGGACGCTCAGAGAAACAGCTCGGCGAGTCGAGGAAGGCGCCGGCGCATCTCGTCGTCGTCCTCGAGATCCCAGCGCTCGCCCGCCGCCCGGTCCGGCCATCCGGGGGTGGACATCGCCGCGTCGTAGGAGTCGGTCTCACCCTGTACGCGTTCGTACGCCGTGTGGGCTGCGTGGTTCATGTCCTCACAGCCGATCCAGCCCCCGTCGCCATCGGCCATTCGGATCACCACGGGCAGGTCGGCCAGCGAGTCGGGATCGTCGACCGCGCGGGTGAAGGTCGTACGGCCGAGCAGGATCAGGCCGGCGCGAAAGTCCATGAAGCCGTCGTCGCCGCATCCGCCCTCGATGAGGTAGGCCGCCGCCCACAGCCGCCACTGGTGAGCCGAGCGCCACACCTCGGAGAACCGCCGCTCGAACGCGATGATCTGATCGGGCGGCAGGGCGACGAGCAGATCCACCAGGATGTCGACCAGCGGATCATCGGGCGAATCGCGGTCGTCGGCCCGTTCGCCGGCGGCCACACGCGCTCGCTCGATGTGGCCCCACCACTCGTCGACGTCCATGGCGTCGGCCTCCACGTCGCTCATCCCCTCATCGGAAGTCGGCGGTCAGGGCTGTGGCCCGGCTCGTCACCGGGGCCGCCGTCGGCGATCATCTCGCGCCGGTGATCGGCCACACGGAGGGCTGTGCGACGAGCATGTGCTCTCCAGCGCCTGCTTGGCCGTCACCGAAGGATCGTCGTTTCGCCGTCAACCGCGTTCGAGATGGACGCGACCACCGCTGAAATGCCGGATGGCTTGGTCCAAGCGGTCTGACAAGGCGATCGAATCGCGGAAATCGAACCAGAACTCCGCTCCATGCCGAGCCGCGCTGGCCCGCAATCGAGCCGCATGCAGAGGATGACCGCCCACCAACTCGTCGGTATCGCATATCTGGATCATCAGGTACCGGGAATTGGCCTGTAGGAGCCATATGCGGCGCACCTGATCCCAGGGGATCATCAAGTCGTATCCGCCGGGCGAGTCGAACGCCCGGACGCGGATACCTTCGATGTTGAGCACCGGTGGGTGCCGCAGCCTGGCCTCCACCCTCCGAAAGAGGTACAGCGCGACGAGCAGCGGTACGCAGAGCATCACCGGGAGCAAGGCATACCCCGCTCCGGAGGCCAAAGTCATGGGGACCAGCGTCACCAGCGACAAGAGAATGCAGGCCACGAGCAGTGCTTGGATCGTGCGCACTCGCGAGAGGCTCACGGGGATCCGGTACTCGTCGGCGGTGTGCATCGCCGCAGTCTAACGATGGCCCCCGTTCGAGTTACTCGATCGGGCCCGAGCCATGCGCGTGCGTACACAGTGGGGCCCAGAGACCCAGACCCCGATCCGAATCCATGCCGGGAACCGGGCGAGCGCGCTGGGAGCGGACGCTTCAGCTCGACGGGATCTGGTCCGGTTCCCTGTGATGGCACCACGTCAGGAGGCTGACGCGGCGACCGTCGCGCTCCTTGATCACGGGGTGGTCGCCGGTGAGCCGGAAGCCGGTCGCGCGGGCGACGGCGACGCTGGCCAGGTTCTCCGGGTCGATCCGCAGGACGACCCGGCGCATCGCCAGCACGTCGTAGGCGTAAGCGGTCATCAGCTCGACCGCCCTGGCCGCCAGCCGTTGCCGACGGTGCCGTGCGCCGATGCCGTAGGCGAGTTCCACCTCATGGTCGTCCGCATCGGGGCGGAAGAGCAGGATCTCGCCTTGAGCGTTCCGCCCGTCGCTCGTGATCGCGAGCTGGATGCCCCGACCGGCGGTGCGATCTTCGCGGGCCTTGGACAGGTAGGCCTGTGCGACCGCGAGGTCGAACGGCGAGGACAGCGGCGTCCAGCGGTGGATCTGTGGCTCGTCGAAGAGCTCGACCAGCACCGGCAGATCGTCGTCCGCCCATTCCCGCAGGTGGAGCCCATTACCCGAGATCTGGATGGCAGGAGGAAAGCCGTTCTCTGTGCTGTCCTGTGCCGTCATGGGCCGATCCTGCCCAGGTTCGACACTGGAACGTCAAATCCGCCGAGTCGCTCTGACGGCGTCAGCCCCGCTTGATCTTCGTGGTGAAGGCGCGCCAGGCCTCGGGCTCGAACGTCAGGGCCGGTCCGTCCGGGTTCTTGGAGTCGCGGACGGCCACGACCCCGAGCCGCGTCGCCACCTCGACGCAGTCCCCGCCATTGGGACCACTACGGCTGCTCTTCCGCCAGACGGCATCGGTCAGGTCCATTTCTCGTCCGCCGTTCTCCTGATGAGTTGCAGGGACTCACGCTGGGGCAGAGCACACGCCTGGATGGATTCCCAGAGATCGGTGAGGATCTCAAGGTCCTCTGGATTGCGTGCAAGCTCGCCTCGTACGGCCGTTTCTACGTACGCTACCTCACCGTTTCCGGCTTTGAGAGAGGCGATTACGAAGGGGCTGAGGGTGCCAGGATGCACCCCATGCGGGACCACTCGAATGGTGATCCGAGGGGATGACGCAGCCTCGATCAGTTACTCAAACTGCTTCCGCATGGTCTCGGTGTCCCCGATGGGGCGCAGCAGCACGGCCTCATCCAGCACGCACCGCAACTTGGGCGGAGGCGGCTCTCTCTGGCCAGAAGCTCCTGTCGCTCCAGCCGGGCCGCGACCGCCTCTTCGTCGCCGTCCAGTACCGCGTGGGCGTAATCCCTGGTCTGCAGTAACCCATAGACCACTGATAGCTGGAACGTACGCAGAACGGTGGCCTGGGCTTCGATCTTGGGCCATTCGCCGAACCAACTCGGGAAGCGGTCGGCCTTGCGCCAGTCCAGCAGCCGCGACAGCGCACCGCCGGTGTTGAGCGCCTCATCACAGATCTGTGCGAAGTCGGCCGAGGCGGGCAGCTGACCGGTCTCGATACCGCTGATCAGCGACTCGCTGAAATGGATGAGCTCCCCGAGCCGGGTCTGGGTGAGACCGGCCGCGAGCCGGTAATGCCGCAGTTCACGACCCCAGATCGCCTGCGGGCCGTACGGTTCGGTTATTTTCGATCCTCCGCGTCCGAGTTCAAGCGCTCCAAGGCCGCGCGGTCGACCCCCAAGCCCATTTCACTTCGTGACGAAACTCCTACGGAAAGTAGCTTGCACTGGTCACGCTGGGGTTCCACGCCGATCGCGGAAAGTGCGAGGCGCAGCGACAACTCGAAGCCGTGAACACGGCCCGCCGGTCACTTCGGCAGCTCACCGGCGATGCCCGACGCCAGACCGCATCCGTCCTCGCGGCCCTCGACGACCAGACCAGCAAACTCATCCAGCAGGTACGCAGCCTCAAGTCATCCGAGAGCAGCCGCGCCCGATCGGCTGGTGAGGCACGTGGGCGACCACTCCCCGATCTTCCAGGCGACACCTCCGACCTCATCCGGCGAGTCCTCAGCGAAGCCGAGCCGCCGACCGCACCGCCAACGCCGACGCCACCACGGCCCGTACACCAGCCCCCTGCCGCCCGGACACCCGTCACCACCGTTCACCCGGTGAAGCCCAGGACGACCGTGGCACCTCCGAGGCCGAGGCCGGAACCGGTGAGGGTCATCTCACGAGGCAGAGCATCGGCCCCGCCCACGAGCGAATCCCGCCGCTCGGCCGGCGGACCGTCACGCCTTCCCGCTGCGGGGATCCGCACGTGGCCTGACGATCCACGGCAGGCTCCAGAAGATCGGGCACGCCGCCTCGTCCCTGGCGACGGCTCCAATCCCGGTCGCCGACGCGAGCCCGATCGCATGGGCCCGGACGGCCGTCCGCCCGATCCTCCCGCCACGGACGGCCACTCGAGCCCACCGGTGGACGTTCTCGGAGACGCTCGCGGATGTTGCCCCGGAGGCATGGGACGGAACGTCCGTCGCGACCGGCGGGGCACGGGCGCAAAATGCGTTGCCAGCGACTCCAGCGGTCGTCACCCTTACCGGAACGGCAGGGGAAGACCGGAACCCCCACGAAGGGAATGACATGTCCACGCTGCGGGTCACCGCGGAACGGCTGACGATCCACCCCCACGACAATGCGGACGCGCTCGAGCTTGCGCAGGTCGGGCTCTACCGGGCGGTCGTCGCCAAGGGCGAGTACAACACCGGCGACTGGGCGCTCTACATTCCCGAAGGCTCACTGCTGCCCGACGACCTGATCGAGGAACTCGGCCTGACCGGCAGGCTGGCCGGCTCGCAGAAGAACCGGGTCAGGGCCGTACGGCTGCGCGGCGAGCTCTCGCAGGGCATCGTGTGCAGTCCAAAGGCTGTGGACGACGTCGACCTGGCCGCAGCGCACGCGGAGGGCCGGAACTTCGCGGCCGACCTCGGAGTCACGAAGTGGGTGGCGCCCATTCCCGTGCACATGGCCGGTGAGATGCTCCCCGCGCCCGACCTGATCCCGTGGATCGAGATCGAGGACATCAAGCGCTACCCCGCCATCTTCGAGCCCGGCGAGCCGGTCGTGGCGACAGAGAAGGTGCACGGCACGGCGTGCCTGTTCACCCTGGCGCTCGACGAGCGTGGCACCGCCTCGAGCGACGACGGCTCGGTGCCGGGCGACTACTTCGTCTCCTCCAAGGGGTTCGGCTCCAAGCGGCTCGCCATCGCGCACGCGGACACGAACCTGTACTGGCGCGCGATCGAGAGCTACGGCGTGCCGGCCGTGGCCGCCCGGATCGCCGAGTTGTTCGACACCGAGCGGGTCGGCATCTTCGGCGAGGTCTTCGGCAAGGGCGTACAGGACCTGGGCTATGGCGCGTCCGGTGGCGGCGAACGGCCCGGCTACGCCGTCTTCGACATCGCCGTGCAGGTGCCCGGCATCATTCGCTGGCTGGACCCCGGCGAGCTGGCCGACGTGCTCGCGAAGATGGAGCTGCCCGCCGTACCGCGCCTGTACGAGGGGCCGTACGACCAGGCGGCGCTCATGGAGCTGGCGACCGGCCACGAGACCGTCTCGGGCACGTCCGCGCACCTCCGCGAGGGACTGGTCGTCAGGTCGGCCACGGGTCGCTACAGCTCGGTCACCGGCGGCCGCGCCATCGCCAAGTTCGTGTCCCCGGCCTACCTCACCCGTAAGGGCGGCACGGAGTACGAGTGACGACGCCGGAGGCATCCTCGGCGGAGCGTCTGACGGGGCGAGAACCCCGGGCGCTCCGCCGACCGGCCGAAGATCATCGCGCGTGGTCGGTGGCCTGAACGCGACGTGAACGCGGGCGACGGCTCCAATCCCGTACCCCCCGGCAGGTGGACGCAGCCGCCTGGGTCGGATAGAGATGCCCTCTATGACGCGTTTGGTGCTAGGCCCCCTGCTCCGCCATGTCGACGACCGTGCCGCAACGGTCTGGGTGGAGACCGAACAGCCGTGTGAGGTGCGCGTTCTCGACTCCACGGCGCACACGTTCACTGTGCACGGTCACCACTACGCCCTCGTGGAGATCGACGGGCTCGAGCCCGGCTCGGACACCCCCTACGAGGTCGCGCTGGACGGTGAGAAGGTCTGGCCCGAGCCGGAGTCGAACTTCCCGCCCAGCCGGATCCGCACGATCGACCCCCGCGACGAACTGCGGATCGCGTTCGGATCGTGCCGCCGGTCGCCTGCGGCCGAGACCGCCTACGGGGTCGACACGCTGATCGCGTACGCGCACCGGCTCGCCGACGGCGGCGAGAGCGTCAACTGGCCCAGCGTGCTGCTCATGATCGGTGACCAGGTGTACGCCGACGAGCTCGGCGACAAGATGCGGAAGTTCATCACCGAGCGGCGCGGCGACGAGGCGCCGGAGGGCGAGCTCTCCGACTTCGAGGAGTACTGCCACCTCTACCAGCTCGCATGGGGCGAGGACGAGGCGGTGCGATGGCTGCTCTCCACCGTGCCGAGCCTCATGATCTTCGATGACCATGATATCCGCGACGACTGGAACACCTCGCACACGTGGCGCCAGGAGATGTGGTCGCAGCCGTGGTGGGAGAAGCGCATCGTCGGCGGGCTCGGCACGTACTGGATCTACCAGCATCTCGGGAACCTCTCTGCCAAGGACCGGGCCGAGGATCCGCTGTACGCGAAGCTGCGGGCGGCCGGCGACGGCGGTGAGTTGCTGGACGAGTTCGCCGAGTGCGCCGACAAGTCCCCCGAGACCACCCGCTGGAGTTACGCGCACGACTACGGCGACACCCGCCTGATCGTGGTCGACAGCCGCAGCTCCCGCGTGCTCACCCCGGACCGGCGGGCCATGCTCGACGACGGTGAGCTCACCTGGTTCGAGGAGCAGTGCGCGGGCGACTTCGACCATCTGCTGATCGGCAGCTCCCTGCCGTACCTGCTGCCCGCCTCAATCCACCACGCGGAGGCCTGGAACGAGGGGGTGGCCGAGGGCGCCTGGGGCCGGCGGGCGGCGCGCCTCGGCGAGAAGATCCGGCAGGGCGCCGACCTGGAGCACTGGGCGGCGTTCGAGAGATCGTTCCGTACCGTCGCCGAGGACATCATCAAGGTGGCCGGAAGAGAGCAGGGGAGCGCACCGGCCAGCATCGCGTTCCTGTCCGGCGACGTGCACTACTCCTATCTCGCCCGCGTCACCGCGCCCTCGATCGGGACCCCGGTCTCCCAGGTCGTGTGCTCACCGCTGCGCAATCCACTGGAGCGGAAGTTCAAGTTCGCCCAAAAACTCGCGTGCAACGGCGTCCTCACCGGAATGCTCAGGTCACTCGCCCGCAGCGCCAAGGTCCCGAGGCCACCGCTCAGGTGGCGGATCACCAAGGGACCGTGGTTCGACAACGCGATCGCGACGGTCAAGATCAGCGGCCGCGTCTCCATGGTCATCTGGGAGACGCCCGACGCGGATACCTCGCTGACCGAGCTGGGCCGCGCCGAACTCTCGGCGTGAGCGGACCAGCCGTGTACCGTCGCTCCCGCCCATACTCCATACTTTCCTGGAAGAGTGACGAATCGCCGTATTGGCTTACGGCCGTTTGAGACTTCACTACGCTATGGATGCCCGGGGTCCTTCGATGGCTCGCGTCTACCGCTCAGTGGGTCGAGATGGTCTCGTGTTGACGAAAGGCGGTGTCGCGTGGATCGCAGCGCGCTGTTCGTAGATGCCGGCTACCTGCTGGCTGACGGCGCGATGGCGGTGCACGGAACCCGCCATCGGGAGACCGTGTCGTGGGACTTCGGTGGGCTGCTCCAGCTGCTGAGCAACCTGACCCGTGAGCGCACCGGGTTGCCGCTGCTCCGCTGCTACTGGTACGAGGCCACGATCGAGGGCCGCCGTGCCTCCGAGCACGAGGCACTGGCCGACCTGCCGGGCCTGAAGCTGCGTCTGGGACGCATCCGGCCCGGCCGCCGTGAGGGCGTCGACACCGAGATCCACCGCGACCTCACCACGCTGGCCCGCAACGGCGCCATCGCGGACGCGGTCGTCGTCAGCGGCGACGAGGACCTCGCCCAGGTCGTCTCCGACGCCCAGGCCCTCGGCGTGCGGGTGACGCTCGTGCACGTCTCGGTCGACGGCAACTGGACCATCTCGCGGGTGCTCCGCCAGGAGTGCGACGACCTCATCGAGATCGGGGCCGGCCATCTGCGGCCGTACGTCAACGCGCTGACCGGGGCCGACAGCTCGTCCGGCCCGCTGTCCAACGGCCACTCGACGCCCGCGAACTCGCCGATCGGCCCGCTCAAGACCGGCCCGCACAGCGGCCCTCCACCCGGGTCGCCGATCACCGGCCAGCCGCACCGGTCGCACATGTCCATCCCGGCACGTGTCGGTCCGCCGTCGCACACCGCCACCGGTGCACCGCCGAACCCGTCGACCACCGGACCGATGCACGCCGCGCCGACCCCCGCGCAGACGTCGGCGCCCGTACACTCCCAGGCTCCGTCGCACTCGCAGAACCTCGGGTCGCAGTACATCTCGCCGCCGCCACAGCAGCACGGCCCCTACACCGGCCCTCAGCAGATCGCCCCGGTGCCCGTACAGCAGAACGCGCCGACCCTGTCGGACGCGGTCAAGTCCGCGCACCAGGAGGGCCAGGACTTCGGCGAGTCGGTCGCCAGGGACGCGCCGGCGCTGTGGCTCGAGGCGGTGCTCGCCCGCAAGCCCCGGATGCCCTCCGATCTCGAGGCCAGACTGCTGCAGGGCTCCTCACTGCCCATCGACTTCCTACTCCACGACGAAGTGCGACACGCGCTTCGGCGGGGGTTCTGGGACGCACTCGAACGTTCCCGACGGTAGAAAGTGCGGAATTCCGATCATCCGTAATCGCCCGCTTCGCCGGGCGACTGGCGGGTAGCGTCTAGGGCGTGACGCATGTTACGGAAGACGATCTCGACGACCTGGAGTTCGACACACTGCGCACCGGCGATCACACGTCGGCCGCAGAGCGACTCGCCACGCTGGCGGAGACCGTGTCGGGTGGGGTGTCCAGGGCAAAGGTGCTGCTACGCGCCGGCGAGCAGTGGCAGCACGCGGGTGATCATGCCAAGGCGGCGGTCCTCTATCGGCAGGCGATAGAGGACGGAGGCGAGACGTACGGGGATCCGCGCGCCTATCTCGCCGACGCCCTCTTCGAGCTGGGCCGCAAGGATGAGGCGCAGTCGCTGGTCGAGGAGATCCGTGCCGACGTCCCAGGCGATCCCGAGGTCTATCGCACCGTCGCCGAGGTGCTCTACGAGCAGGGCGATGTGTCGGGCACGTACGAATGGGCCACGGCCGGAGCCGACGTCGTACTCGCCATCCGCGACCGGGGCGACCGGAGCTCGGCCGAGGACAGCCTGGAGGCGCTGCTCCGGCTCCGCTACCGGGCCCGGGTCGACCTGGGCCAGCCCGAAGACGACTACGACACCCTCTTGGACGACCTCCTCAAGAACTAGCGAGCGGAGCAGGCGCCTCTCAGAGGGCCGCGATGAGGTTCCGCAGAGCCTGTGCGGTGCTGACGGGGTCCTCGCCCTGCCCGCCCGCCAGTTCACGCACCGGCCAGCCGCGTAGCCTCGCCTGGCGGGCCTGCAGCTCGTACGGCTCGGACGTTCGCAGATAGCCGCAGGGGGCGTCCGGCCAGTCTCCCCGCAGTTCCCCGGGTGCCGGGAACTCCGCGTCGACGAAGACATAGCCGCCCACCGTGCGATGCGCCGCCCGCTGCGCGAGGCCGAGCGACGGCAGCAGGGCGCCGGCGGCGTTGTGCGCGACCAGGACGAGCGGCTGAGCGGGCAGGTGCGCCGTGATCTCCATGGCGGCGCGGGCGACATAGCGACCCGTGCTCGGCGGCCGCTGAGCTCGGCTGTGATCGCCCCCATGGGCGTGGTCGTGATCGGTGCCGTGAGCGTGGCCGTGATCAGTGTTGCGAGCGCGGCCGTTGGCGACGCCTTGATCGGCCCTGTGCACGTAGCCATGATCGGCGCTGTCGTCACGGAGGTCGGGGACGACGACATCGGTCCCGTAGGAGCGGAGCGTCTCAGGGATCGCTCCCCAGACCGCCGCGGTGGCGAGGGGGCCGTGCAGGAGGACCAGCGTGCCGGGCGTCATGGTCCAACCCTGCCATTACCCCGCCCAGGCGCCCCGCATAGGCTTCGTGCGTGACCGATCGCGAGGACCTGCTGAACGCAATCAAGAGCAAGGCCGTCGTGCAGGGCGACTTCGTCCTGTCGTCGGGACGCAGGGCGTCCTGGTACGTCGACCTGCGCCGCATCACGCTGGACGGAGCGTCGGCTCCGCTGGTCGGCCGGGTCATGCTCGATCTCACCGCCGACCTCGACTACGACGCCGTCGGCGGGCTCACGCTGGGCGCCGACCCGGTCGCGACGGCGATGCTGCACGCGGCCGCCGCCCGTGGACGGCTTCTCGACGCGTTCGTCGTGCGCAAGGCGGACAAGGTCCACGGGCTGCAGCGGCGCATCGAAGGCCCGGACGTGGCCGGACGGCGTGTACTCGCCGTCGAGGACACCTCGACGACCGGCGGCTCGGTGCTCACCGCCGTCGAGGCTCTGCGTGCCGCCGGGGCCGAGATCGCGGGAGTCGCGACCATCGTCGAGCGCGGCGCGGCCGATCGCATCCGCAGTGAGGGCCTGGACTACCGCTCGGCGTTCACCCTGGAGGATCTCGGCGTCGCCTGAGCCGGGCCGTACGGCGTCGCCGCAGGAGGGCGATCCGCGCGATCGATCCGCGCGCGGATCGATCCGTACCGCGTTGATCCGTACCGCGTTGACCTGTCCGACGGTCGCACCTACGGCGGTGCCGCACGGCCGAAGATCGCTCGGGTTCCGGCCTGGCCGCGATCGAGCCGGCCGGGCGGTCAGATCAGGTCACTGTTTGGCCACGTGCCACTGGCCTCTCTTACCCGGCCTGCTCTTCGCCTGCCGCTTACCGTAGATGTACACGTCCACAGCGCTGCCGTCGGTGACGACGACATCCAGCGGGGCTTCGTCGTACTGCCGGATGTCTCCGGTATTCAGTACGCCGTCCTCGAGCACCTGAGAGGTGTTCCCGGAGACGGTGACGTACACCCTGGTCGGCGCGCCGGTCACCTTGATCACAAGCGATTGCTGGGTGGCAATGCTCGATCTCGCTGGAGAACTGGCGGATTTGGTCCGAGCCGAGGCATCGGACTTGCCGGTTGCCGGAGTCGCCTGAGGGGTGCTGCTCGGTGCCGCATCCGAGGTGAGCGCGCCGAAAAGCGCGAGCCCACCAACGATGAGGAGCACCAGAGCAAGCACCACGGCGAGCACTGCGATCATTATGCGCGCGTGACCGCGAGGATCCGGCCGATGACGTCCCACATGGGGAGGTTAGCGGGAACTGTCACCACTCAGCGACGGACGCGACGCTTCCGAGTCGTTCTTCTCCGGATCGTTGCCACCAGAACGCCGTCCCCGTAGGACCTCACGGAGTACTGGAACGATCGAGGCGAGCACCGCGAGAGCCACCACCGGAAGCACGAACTTGTCGATGCCCTCGACGCGATTGCCCAGGTAGTGGCCGAGTAGGACGATCGACTCGGTCCAGATGATCGCGCCGACGACGTTCCAGATGAAGAACCGGCGGGCGCTCATCTCGAGCATTCCGGCGAGCGGGTTCAGAAAAGTCCGAACCACCGGGATGAAGCGGGCGAGCACGACCGCCTTGGCGGGGCCGAACTTGTTGAAGTAGTGCTCGGCCTTGTCGACATGTTCCTGTCGGAACAGCCGAGAATTCGGACGTTCAAACAACTTACGACCATAACGGGCACCGAGATAGTGGCCGAACTGCGCGCCGGCGATCGCGAAGAACGGCGCCGCGATCAGCAGCATGGGCAGTGAGAGCGGTTCGATCCCCACCCCCTTCGCGCCCGACACGGTCGTGAAGAGACCGGCGCTGAAGAGGAGAGTGTCGCCGGGCAGGAAGAACCCGATCAACAGACCTGTCTCAGCAAAGATGATCAAGAGAATTCCGACCACGCCGAAGGCGGTGATGAGCGAGGTCGGGTCCATCCAATTCACGGCGAGATCCACATCCCGAGCGTACCCGCCAGCGGGGCACGTTTCCGCCCGACGTGAACTTCGGGATACTGGGACGGAGGGCGACACCCTGCGCCCGTCTTGTGCTGCCTGGAGCCTCACTGCATGGGAGCGCCGGCGCGCTGAAGTCGTGCCGGCCGGCACTGTGGACAAGCGCTAGAAAGGATGTTGAAGATGCCGATCGCGACCCCAGAGGTCTACGCGGAGATGCTCGACCGCGCCAAGCAGGGCGGCTTCGCCTATCCCGCGATCAACGTGACCTCGAGCCAGACCCTCAACGCCGCGATCCGCGGCTTCGCCGAGGCGGAGAGCGACGGGATCGTCCAGGTCTCCACCGGTGGCGCCGATTACCTGTCCGGCTCCACGGTCAAGGACATGGTCACCGGGGCCACGGCCCTCGCCGAGTTCGCCCGGGTGGTCGCCGACAAGTACCCGGTGAACATCGCTCTGCACACCGACCACTGCCCGAAGGACAAGCTCGACAGCTTCGTCCGGCCACTGATCAAGATCTCCCAGGAGCGGGTCGCGCGCGGCGAGGCCCCCCTGTTCCAGTCGCACATGTGGGACGGCTCGGCGGTGCCGCTCGACGAGAACCTCGAGATCGCCAAGGAGTTGCTCGAGGAGTGCGCCAAGGCGAAAATCATCCTCGAGATCGAGATCGGCGTCGTCGGCGGCGAGGAGGACGGCGTAGCCCACGAGATCAACGAGAAGCTCTACACCACCACGGGTGACGCGCTGGCGACCGCCGACGCTCTTGGCCTGGGCGAGAAGGGCCGCTACATCCTCGCGGCCACCTTCGGAAACGTGCACGGCGTCTACAAGCCGGGCGCCGTGAAGCTCCGCCCCGAGGTGCTCAAGGAGATCCAGGAGGCCGTCGCCGGGAAGTACGGCAAGGAGGCCCCGTTCGAGCTGGTCTTCCACGGCGGCTCCGGCTCGTCACTTGAGGAGATCCGCGAGGCGCTCTCGTACGGTGTCGTCAAGATGAACATCGACACCGACACGCAGTACGCCTTCACCCGCCCGATCGCCGACCACATGTTCCGCAACTACGAGGGCGTGCTGAAGGTCGACGGCGGCGTGGGCAACAAGAAGCAGTACGACCCCCGCTCGTACGGCAAGAGCGCCGAGGCCGGCATGGCCGATCGCGTGAAGACCGCCTGCGAGAACCTGCTCTCCGCCGGCACCAGGATCAAGTAGCCGGCCAAGCGCGTACAACTGCATGATCACGCCAGCGAATCTCCTGCCGTGATCATGCAGTTGTACGCGAGGGCTCGTCCGACACCCCGCGAGACCCCTCACGGCCGGTGGATGAATTGCGTCATGCAACTCGGCGCCTACCATGAAGGCGTGCTTCCCCGGACGTACCAGACCCAGAACTGCTCGATCGCCCGAGCCCTCGAGATCGTGGGCGATCGATGGACGATGCTCGTCATCCGCAGCGCCTTCGAGGGCGTGCGACGCTTCGACGACTTCCAGACCGCGCTGGGCGTAGCCCGGAATGTACTGACCGACCGCCTCGGGCGGCTCTGCGACGAGGGCATCCTGCGGCGGCATCGCTATCAGGAGCGACCGGACCGCTATGAGTACCGCCTCACCCGCAAGGGTGTGGAGCTCTGGCCGACGATGATGTCGCTCATGTTGTGGGGCGACCGGCACTACGCGGAGAACGGTCCCCCGGCGCTCATCACCCACCGCGGCTGCGGCGGCGGACTCACCCGGGGTCTGACCTGCGACGCGTGCGGCGCGTCTCTCCAGCCGACCGATGTCGAGGTATTCCCCGGCCCAGGAGCCTGAAAAACAAGGGTTGCGTCACACAACTAACCCGTGTGGAATAGGTTGCATGAAACAACTCGATGCGTCACACCGACGTGCGTGAGGCCCTGCAGCGCCCGGACGTACGGCATCCGGACGTACGGCATCCGGACGTGCGGGACGCCACGCCGCGGGCGAACGTGGTGCTCGGCGACCTGAGGATGCGGCCGTACGGCGTCGCCGACCGCGACCGGCTGCGCCGGATGTCCACGGTCTTGTCCCCGCAGAGCCTCTACACGAGGTTCTTCGCGGGCACCCCGCAGATCCCGGAGATGTACGTCCGAGCTCTGCACGCCCTCGACCACTGGAATCACGACGCGCTGGTCGCGATGATCGACGACGAGATGGTCGGGATCGCGGAGTACGTACGCGACCGTGCGGACCCGGAACGCGCCGAGATCGCGGTGCTGATCGCCGATCACTGGCAGCGGCACGGCGTCGCCAGTTGCCTGATCAGGTACCTCGCACGCCTCGCCGAACGGCGCGGCATCACCGAGTTCAGCGCCGACGTCATGCTCGGCAACGCCGCCGCGTTGGCCGCGATCCGCGCCGGCTGGCCGGCCGCCCGGCCACAGCGGGACGGCGGGGCCGCCCGGTTCCGCCTGCCGCTGCCGCAACCGGGCTCGGGCCGCGGGGAACGGTCACGTGATCACGAGGGGATCGAACTGGTTCTGGAGCTGCTGGGATCGCAGTCCCGGTGAGCCTCGCTCACGCGGTCGCCTTGATCGCTGCGGGCCGTGCCGGTTGACCGCTGTCGTCATCGTCGCCCTACGATGGGCGCCATGACCCACAATCTGCTCGGCGGGCCGCCTCCGACCGAACTCCCGGAAAACGTCGAGGCACGCGAAGCGCTGGACAGCGGTGTCGATCCGGTCGAGGTGGCTGCTCGCTTCCCCGAGTATCCGGACGCATGGGCCAGACTCGCCGACCGCGCATTCGACGGCGGCAACGTCATCGAGTCGTACGCCTACGCCCGTACGGGCTATCACCGTGGACTCGACCAGCTCCGCCGTGCGGGCTGGAAGGGCCACGGGCCGATCCCGTGGGAGCACGCCCCCAACCGCGGCTTCCTGACCGCCCTGCACGCGCTCGGCCGAGCGGCCGGTGCGATCGGTGAGGACCACGAGGCGGAGCGATGCAAAACGTTCCTGCGTGACAGCAGCGCCGCCGCCGCGGAGGCCCTGTCCTAGGGAGCACGCCGGTTTCTTCGCACCGGATGTCCGGGTACCATCGGATCGCAAGAGGCCCCGGTCGTGCTTGCGACCAGGGTCTTCGTCGTGAGAGAGGGAGCGCCTGATGCCGGCCATCGTGCTTGTCGGGGCACAGTGGGGCGACGAAGGCAAGGGCAAGGCCACTGACCTGCTCGGCGGAGACGTCGATTACGTCGTTCGCTACCAGGGTGGCAACAACGCCGGTCACACCGTGGTCATCGGGGACAAGAGCTACGCTCTTCACCTGCTGCCGTCCGGGGTGCTGTCCCCGGATGTCGTCCCTGTCATCGGCAACGGAGTCGTGATCGACCCCGGCGTGCTCCTCGAGGAGATCGACGGCCTCCAGGCCAAGGGTGTGACGTGCGAGCGCCTGCTGATCTCGGCGAACGCGCATTTGATCATGCCGCACCACCGAGCGCTCGACAAGGTCTCTGAGCGCTACCTCGGCAAGGCGCGCATCGGTACCACCGGGCGCGGCATCGGGCCCGCCTACGGCGACAAGATCGCTCGGATGGGCATCCGGGTTCAGGACCTGTTCGACCCCAGCATCCTGACCCAGAAGATCGAGCTGGCGCTGCGCGAGAAGAACCAGGTGCTCGCCAAGGTCTACAACCGCCGGCGGATCGACGCCGATCCGATCGTCGAGGAGTACGTCGCCTACGGCGAGCGGCTCAAGCCCTACGTCGCCGACACCGGGCTCGTGATCAACGAGGCGCTCGACCAGGGCAAGGTAGTCCTCTTGGAGGGCGCCCAGGGCACGCTCCTCGACGTCGACCACGGGTCGTACCCCTTCGTGACGTCCTCCAGCCCCACTGCGGGCGGCGCGTGCGCGGGCTCCGGCATCGGTCCGACCAAGATCACCCGGGTGATCGGCATCCTCAAGGCCTACACCACCCGGGTGGGCGCGGGACCGTTCCCGACCGAGCTGCTCGACGAGATGGGCGAGTTCCTCCGTACGACGGGCGGGGAGTACGGCGTCACGACCGGCCGCGACCGGCGCTGTGGCTGGTTCGACGCGGTGATCGCCCGGTATGCCGCCCGCGTCAACGGCATCACCGACTTCTTCCTCACCAAGCTCGACGTGCTCTCCGGGCTCGACAAGGTGCCGGTCTGCGTGGCCTACGAGGTCGACGGCGTGCGCTGCGACGAGATGCCCACGTCACAGACCGATTTCCACCACGCCAAGCCGGTGCTGGAGTACTTCGACGGCTGGAAAGAGGACATCACCGGCGCCAAGACGTTCGAAGACCTGCCCGACAACGCGCAGGCCTACGTCCGGGCGCTCGAAGAGATGTCCGGTGCTCAGATCTCGGCGATCGGCGTCGGCCCGGGCCGTGACCAGACCCTCACGCTGCGGCCGCTGATCTGATCCCCTTCTCCACCGGTCAGACATGATCACTCGCACGGCCACCGCAGGCATGGGACGGGTGTCCACCTTCGCGCCCCTTGATGTTGCCGTAGTCGTAACCGGCGTATCGGGGAAGTGTTAATCACGTTGCGTAACGCTCCGGTGTGCCCACTGAGACACCACTGCGCGCACTCCGAACTGGCGGCGTAGCAAGGAGAAGAACACTGCGGGACCGGGTCGAAGCGCACGGCCACAGAGGCTCGCGCGGCCTGCGGCCGGAGAACACGCTTCCGTCGTTCGCGCATGCCCTGGCCATCGGCGTGGACGTCATAGAGCTCGACGTGGGCCTGACGGCGGACGGCGTGGTGATCGTCAACCACGACCAGGCGCTGTCGCCGATGATCGCCCGCGACACCGCACCCAGCCGGCCGGGCGATCCGATGTTCCCCTATGTCGGCAGGTCCGTCCGCGATCTCACGCTCGCGCAGATCAAGACCGTTGACGCGGGGATGCGGCGCCCGTGCGACACCGATCCCTTCGTGCTGACCCAGCTGCCGATCGTGGGCACCCGCATGCCGACGCTCACCGAGGTGTGCGACCTGATCGACCGGCTCGGCGCGCACACCCCCGACCTGGCCGTCGAGATCAAGACCGACCCCGGGTGGCCGGACGACGAGGTGGCACGCCTGGTCGAGGCGGTCGCGAAGATAATGGACACCTGCGGCCTGACGCGGCGGACCCGGATCCTGGCCTTCGACTGGCGGGTCCTCGCCCACGCTCGGAGCCTCGCGCCGCAGGCCGCCCGCAGGGTGGCCCTGATCGAGCACGAGACGCTCGAGGCGGGCTCGGCGTGGCTGGCGGGGATCACTCCTCCGGAGCCGGGGACCGAGACCACCACCGGTCCCCTCGACGCCGCCGCGTGGACCGGCCTGCTCAACGGGGCGATCTCGGTGGGGGCCACCATGCTGTCACCCGAGCGAACGCTCACCGGGCCGGAGCTGATCGGCGAGGCGCACCGGCTTGGGTTGCCCGTCACCGTCTGGACGGTGAACGAGCCGGTCGAGATGGCGCGCCTCATCGACCTCGGCGTGGACGGGATCGTCACCGACTATCCCGACCGCCTGCGCGCCGTGATGGAGGCTCGCGGGCTGCCGCTCCCGCCGCGCCACCGCGCCCGCAAGCCCGTAAGCAGCCTCTGAGTCACCTGAACCGTGACGTGCCTGAACCGTGACAACGGTGTGTTCGGTGGCCCCTCACAGGGCCACCGAACACACCACAAGCCCGGGCCCCAGCCACAAGCCGGGTCGCGACCGGGGCGCTCAGAGCCAGCCGTTGCGGCGGAAGCCGCGATGGAGCAGCAGACACGACATCCCGATGAGGCACATGACGACGGGATAGCTGAAGGCCCACCCCAGCTCGGGCATGTGCGTGAAGTTCATGCCGTAGATCCCGGCGATGGCGGTCGGCACCATCAGGATCGCGCCCCAGGCGGAGATCTTGCGCATGTCCTGGTTGTCGTCCACCGTCACCTGGGTCATGTGCGCCTGCAGGATCGGGTTGAGCAGTTCGTCGCAGGACTCCACCTGCTCCTGGACCCGGGTGACGTGGTCCTCGACGTCGCGGAAGTACTCCCGGATCTCGGTCGGCACGAACCGCCGGCCGGCCAGCGTGCGAAGCGGTGACGCGAGCGGCCCGACGGCCCGCTTGAGGTGGATGACCTCGCGCTTGAGGCGGTAGATGCGGCCGGCCTCGTTGCCGCGCTCGGGCGAGAAGACCGCCTCTTCGACCTCGTCGATGTCCTGCTGCACGCCGTCGGCGACGCACATGTAGTCGTCGACCACACGGTCGGCGACCGCGTGCACGACCGCCGCCGGCCCGAGGGCGAGCCGCTCGGGGTTGGCCTCGAGCCGCCGCCGCACCGGGCCCAGCTCGCCATGTGCGCCGTGGCGTACGGTCACCACGAAATCGGGACCGCAGAACACCATGATCTCGCCGGTCTCGACCGCCTCGACTCCGGAGGCGCGGCCGACATAGCCGACGGTCTTCATCACGAAGAACTGAACGCCGTCGTACCGCTCCAGCTTGGGCCGCTGGTGTGCGTGGATGGCGTCCTCCACCGCGAGCGGGTGCAGGCCGAAGACCTCGGCGAGCCGCTCCAGTTCGGCGGCGTCAGGGTCGTGCAGACCGACCCAGACGAAGCCCTTCGGCGAGGCCGCGCCGGCATCGGGCTCCGCCCGCACCAGTCGTACGGCCTCGGTGAGGTTGTCGACGGGGACCCTGTGACCGTCGACGTACGCCGCCCAGTCGATGATCGCGGAATCGCGGTCGGGCCGGATGGAGACGGCCGGACGCGCGGGACGGCCGAGCGGCTTGAACAGTGCCTTGGTTGCGATGCCTGGGCGCACCCGGGTCATGGCCATTGGGGGGCTCCTTCCCCGCCGGCCGGCCGCGCTCGCACGCGCCCAAATCATGAGCCGGGCTCAGCTGGGCTGGACCCTACGAATGAAGGGGGTGCGCGAGGAGGGCTCGGCCGGACGCCGAATAGAGGCGGACGGACCAGTCCGGTCGGGACTATGGGGGACCTCGGCGGTACTACTAGGATCACCGGTACCCATTCCGGCCACCTCCCTTCAGGGCTAGGCGTCAGAGCACAAGCTGCGCGAGCATCGTCAGATTATCACCGCGCGATGGGGTCCCCCTGCCGATCAGCCGTTTCCAGGCCTGCGCGCCCACCGGACGTCACCGCCGATTCACCTGGTCATGACGAGGGCGTCACAGCCGGGGCGGCGGCCGAAACCCGACGCGAGGCGCCGAGGCCGGGAGCCCGATAGGGTCAGGTCGCGTGCGAGTTCTCCTCCTAGGATCCGGCGGTCGCGAGCACGCCATCGCCCGCGCCCTGCGTCTCGATCCCGCAGTCACCGCCCTGCACTGCGCTCCCGGCAACGCCGGCACCGCCGACATAGCCGACAACCACGTACTCGATCCGACCGATCCGGTCGCGGTCGTCGAACTGGCCAGGCGGATCCGCCCCGAACTCGTCGTGATCGGCCCCGAGGCGGTGCTGGTCGCCGGGGTCGCCGACGCGGTCCGCCAGGCCGGGATCCCGTGCTTCGGGCCCGACGCGGCGGCCGCGAAGATCGAGGGGTCCAAGGCGTTCGCGAAAGAGATCATGGAGGCGGCCGGCGTCCCGACGGCCGCGGCCCGGGTCTGCGAGTCCGGTGACGAGGTGAGCGCCGCCCTCGACCTGTTCGGCCCGCCCTACGTGGTCAAGGACGACGGGCTCGCGGCCGGCAAGGGCGTCGTGGTCACCGAGGACCGGGCCGCCGCCGAAGAGCACGCCGCCGCGTGCGGACGCGTGGTCATCGAGGAGTACCTCGAAGGTCCCGAGATCTCGATCTTCGCACTCAGCGACGGCACGCACACCGTGCCGATGCTGCCCGCGCAGGATTACAAGCGCGCCTACGACGAAGACCGGGGTCCGAACACCGGCGGGATGGGCGCCTACACGCCGCTGCCATGGGCGCCGGCCAGCCTCGTCGACGAGGTGATGTCCACGGTCGTGCAGCCCGTGATCGACGAGTTGCGTCGCCTTAAGACGCCGTACGTGGGCGTGCTGTACGCGGGACTCGCCCTCACACCGGCGGGCGTCCGCGTGGTGGAGTTCAACGCGCGGTTCGGTGACCCGGAGATCCAGGTCGTCCTCGACCGGCTGGCCACCCCGTTCGGCACCCTGCTGCAGACCTGCGCGATCGGCGGCCTGCAGGAGGGCTTGCGGCTGGAGTGGACTCCGGGAGCGGCGGTCAACGTCGTCGTCGCCGCGGAGAACTACCCAGCGGATCCGGTGAAGGGCGACGTCATCGCCGGAATCGAAGAGGCCGACGCCGTGCCGGACGCCTACGTTCTGCACGCGGGCACCACGTACTCGGACCGGCTGCTGGTCGCCGCCGGCGGCCGGGTCCTCAACGTCATCGGCACCGGCCCCGACCTCGCGGCCGCCCGCGCGACCGCGTACGAGGCGGTCGACAAGATCCGCATGCGCGGCATGCGCTACCGCACCGATATCGCGGCGAAGGCGGCGGCGACGCCGTCCTGACCGTGTCACCCCTCGGCTGACACCCCCCTCAGCCGACACCACGTCACGCAGCACCGCTCACGACACCGCTGATCGTGGGCGAGATGGAAGGCCGCCATGATCTCCCCCACCCGGCCGGTCGAGGACGTTTATCGCGTCACGACCCTGGAGCTCTTCTTCGATCTCGTCTTCGTCTTCGCCGTCACCCAGCTCACCGGCGTGCTGGCCGACGAACTGTCACCGCTCGGCGTGCTGCAGGTCGTCGCCATGTTCGGGGTGATGTGGTGGATCTACGGCGGCTACGCCTGGCTCACCAACACCCTCACCCCGACCACCACGACCAGGCGCCTGCTCCTGCTGACCGGCATGGCCGGGTTCCTGATCATGGCGCTGGCCACGCCCGGCGCCTTCAAGGACACCGGTGTGGCGTGGGGGATCGGTTACCTCATCGTGGTGCTGGTCCACGCCGGCCTCTACGTACAGGGCAACTCGAACATCCTGCGGGTGCTCCCCGCCAACCTGCTCGCCGCGGCGCTCATCATCATCGCCGGGCTGCTGGACGGGGCGGCGGTCCGCGTCCTGTGGATCGCCGCGCTGCTCATCCCGATCGCGATGCCGTACATCGTGCCGGCCGGCGGCCGCTTCCTCATCCAGCCGACCCACATCGTCGAGCGGCACGGACTGCTCGTGATCATCACGCTGGGCGAGACGATCATGGCGATCGGGATCGGCGCCGAAGGCCTGACCGTCGACGCCGAGCTGGCCATGGCGGCGGTGCTCATCCTCGCCCTCGTGGCCGGCCTGTGGTGGGTCTACTTCGACCGCGACGACGAACGCGCCGAAGAGACGCTGAGCGCCGTGGACGACGGCACCCGGACGCAGCTCACCATGTTCGGCTACTTCTACGCGCACATCCCCATCGTGGTCGGTGTCATCGTCATGGCGGCCGGCGTGAAGAAGGCCGTCGGGCACGCCTGGGAGCCGCTGCACGGCGGCCCGGCCATCGCCCTCGCGAGCGGCGTGGCCCTCTACCTCGCCGGCCAGGTGCTGTTCCGCCGGATCATGCGCATCGGCCCGTCCCGCATCCGGACCGCCGCCGTTCCGGTCGCCCTCGCCACCATCCCGATCGGTCTGTGGACGGCCGCGGCCGAGCTGGTGGCTCTCACGGTCGTGGTCGCCGCCACCCTGGTCGCGGAACGCCTCGCCGCCACCCGTGCGGCGACCGCCGAAGCCAGGGGTGTACGGCGGGACGACTCCGACCTGCGAGAATCGGGAGCGTGATTGATCGGTACACCCTCCCTGAGATGGGCCGCGTCTGGAGTGACGCGCACAAATACGAGCTGTGGTGCCAGGTCGAGACCCTGGTGGTCGAGGCACACGCGGAGGCCGGCACGATCCCGGCCGACGTCGTGGAGCCCGTCCGCAAGGCCCCTCCGCCCACGCCCGAGCGGGTCGACGAGATCGAGGCCGTCACCCAGCACGATGTGATCGCGTTCCTGAGCGCGTGGGCGGACAACACCGAGCCACGCGAGGCCGCGGCGTACGTCCACTTCGGCATGACCTCGTCGGACCTGCTCGACACGGCGCTGGCGGTGCAGTTGGTCGAGGCGACCGACATCCTCCTGGCCAAGGCCGACGCCCTGGTGGCGGCGCTGCGCGATCACGCCCTGGAGCACCGCGGCACCCTGCGGGTCGGCCGTACGCACGGCATCCACGGTGAGCCGGACGTGTGGGGGCACCGGGTCGCCGACTTCGCGTTCGCGATGGCGCGGTCGCGTGACCGGCTCAGGCGGGCGCGCGAGGCCGTCGGCGTCATGGCCATCTCGGGCTCGGTCGGCACGTACTCGAACATCGACCCCGCGGTGGAGCGGCACGTCGCGCGCGAGCTGGGGCTCAAGGCGGCCGACGTGTCCACCCAGGTCGTCATCCGCGACGGCATGAGCGAGTGGGTCGGCGCCCTGGCCATCATGGCGACGGTCTGCGAGGCCATCGCGCTCGAGGTGCGGCACGGCCAGCGCACCGAGGTGCGCGAGTTGTGGGAGCCGTTCGGCAAGGGCCAGAAGGGCTCGTCTGCCATGCCGCACAAGAAGAACCCGATCCTGTCCGAGCGGATCTGCGGCCTCGCGCGCGTCGTACGAGGTCAGATCGTGCCGGTCATGGAGGGCATCCCGCTCTGGCACGAGCGCGACATCTCACACTCCAGCGTCGAGCGAGTGGCGCTGCCGGACGCCTCGGTCACCACGGACTACCTGCTGCACCTCACCACCCGGCTGGTCTCCGGTCTCGTCGTCGACGCCGACCGGATGCGGGCGAACCTGGACTCGACCGGAGGCCTGATCTACACCTCCACCGTGCTGCTGGAGCTGGTCGAGGCCGGCATGTCGCGCGACGACCAGGCCTATCCCCTCGTGCAGAAGGCGGCGATGGAGACCTGGCGAACCGGCGTGCCGTTCCGCGAGACGCTGCGCGAGCACGCCGCACAGGCGGGCCAGACGCTGGACGAGGCGCGGCTCGACGAGGTGTGCCGTCCGGAGCGTTTCGTCGAACGGCTCGGCCCGGTCTTCGACCGCCTCAGCGCCCTGCGCTGAGTGCTGGGCGGTTCAGCCCACCACCTCACCGGTCTCGTTGCCGCGACCGTCCCTCATGACGGACGGCTCGATCTCGATGACCAGGCCGGGCATTGAGGGGACGGGATAGCGACCGGCCTGGGAGCGCAGCGCCCCGATCAGATCGTCGGCCGCGGCCGCCGGGACGCTGACCTCGAGGATCTCGTCGTCGACGGGCTCGACCGCGAACCGCTCACCGGGCACGAAGCGGACCGCGCTGTTGTCGCTGTGAACGACCAGTGTGCCGCCGCGCGGCAGCCGGGCGGCCAGCTCCCTGCCGATGTTCGGCGCCGGCAGCGCGCCGAAGCGCAGCGTGGCCGCGCCGCCGGGGCAGTCGTCCAGGGTCCAGTCGGCGACGGCCACGAGCAGCATGTTGCCGGCGGGCCCGTCGCGCTCGGTGCCGGCCCGCACCGCCGCGGCGATGTCCGGATCCGACAGCAGCGAGTCGCGGTCGAGGTCGGTGACGCACAGCGGCATCCGCGGCCCGAGCGTCTCGACCAGCTGGGCCGACCCCCAGCCGCGCGCGGCCTCGTACTCGTCGAGGGTCAGGCCGACGACCTGCAGGAACTGCAACTTCCCGTGCACGGTGGAGATCTCACCGAGCTCGGGGTCGAGAACGAACGTGATCGCCTGGATCGCCGAATCCGGTCGCTCGGCGGCGATCGGCCCGTTGGCCTTCATCGTGTGGCCCGCTTCGAACCAGTTCCCGGACTGGAAGACGTACCTGGCGAGGTTCTGCAGGAAGTTCGCCGCCCATACCGGCGGCTCGGTCTCGGATGGCCGGCGGGCAAGACGGAAGGTGAACTCGAAGCCCCAGCCGGACTCGTCGGCGTTGTCCGATTCCTTCTCGTACAGCTCGGACATGCCGTAGCCGATGAAGTGCCAGTGCGGCACCGGCTCGGTACGCGGATAGGCGCTGATCCCGTCGAGCGGGTCCGGCCCGCCGAGCGCCCACTTGTGCAGCGTCCCCCAGTGCATGGGCTCGGCGTCGCCGTAGATCCGCTGGAGCGTGGTGTCGATCGCCGCCCAGCCCGCCGCCTCAGTCATCGTGCCGGCCGCCGCATCGCCCGTTGGCCAGGGTGTTTCCCGAATCGCTCATGCCCGGAGAACTTAGTAGACCCCTCACGAACCTTTGGTCGGAAATCCGGATCTAAATGACCAAGTTGTCCTCATGACGGGACGAGCCGGTCAACCCAGAGGTCACCCGGTGCGATACTGGTGATCGCGCGTGCCTCGGCGCGCCTGGCACTCATGACCCGCCGACCTGCTCGGGCGGGCAGATAGTCCGGAAAACCCGCATCTTAAGGAGTACAGGCGGATATGAGCATGGGCCACGAGGTTCGTTATCGCGTGCGTGGGGGCCGCCAGCTGCGCGGCACAGTCTTCGTCCAGGGCGCCAAGAACGCCGTACTGCCGATGATCGGCGTATCGCTGCTCGCGGCGAAGGGCCGCACGGTGCTGCGGAACGTTCCGATCATCGAGGACGTGCGGCGGGCGGTCGAGCTGGCCCAGGCCATCGGCGCCAAGGCCGAGCTGCACGAGGCCGAGCGCACCCTGGTCATCGACGCCTCCACACTGAGCAGTCCGGTGCTGCCGGCCGAGATCGCCTCGCGCTTTCGCGGCTCGTTCCTGTTCGTCCCGGCACTGCTGCACCGGCTCGGCGAGGCGGTCATCGAAGGCGTCGGCGGCTGCAATCTGGGCAGCCGCAACCTGGACTTCCACTACAACGGCTTCAAGCGGATGGGCGCCACCGTCACCGAGCAGGTGAGCGGCGAAGAGGGCTCCATCCACATCAAGGCGGGCGAGCTGCGCGGCGGCACCCTCTACCTCGACACCCCCTCGCACACGGGCACCGAGAACCTGCTGATGGCGGCGGCGCTCGGCAAGGGCACCACCCTCATCAAGAACTGCGCGCTCGAGCCCGAGGTGCTCGACGTCATCGAGCTGATGAGCCGGATGGGCGCCAAGATCAAGGGCGGCGGCACCGGATTCATCACCGTGGAGGGCGTCGACGAGCTCACCGCGGTCGAGCACACCGTCATGCCCGACCGGATCGACGCGGGCGTGTTCGTCATGGCCGCCGCCATCACGGGCGGCGAGATCAGCCTGGTCGGCGCATCGCTCGAGCACCTCGGCGTCGCCGCCGACAAGCTCGAGCAGATGGGCGTGGAGTTCGCCCAGCACGGCGCGGTGCTCCAGGTCCGGCGCAAGCGACCGCTGCGGCCCATCAACGTCGTCACCGACGAGTACCCGGGCTTCGCGACGGACCTGCAGTCGCCCATCATGGCCGTTTCGTGCCTCGCCGACGGCCCGAGTTACATCTACGAGCGCATCTTCGACGGCCGGTTCAAGCTGGCCGAAGAACTGACCAAGATGGGCGCCGACATCGACGTGGACGGCAACCGGGCGAAGGTGCACGGCGGCGCCTCGCTGACCGGCGCCGAGGTCGTCGCCCATGACCTGCGTACGGGCAGCGCCCTGGTCCTGGCCGGGCTGGCCGCGCAGGGGGAGACGACGATAACCTCCGCGTACTACCTCGACCGGGGTCACGCGCACATCGCCGAGCGGCTCTCGATGCTCGGTGCCGATATCGAACGCGAGGTCGTCTGACCTCTCTGACCTGACCGAAAGGCTCGGGCCGTAATGGGTGGATCGACCCCATGACGGCCCGATGTCCTGAGGTGGGCCCTTGCGCGCCTTTTGTCGTACCGGTTTGATCCAGGGGTGACTTCGGACAGGCTAAGACACCAGATCGTGACTGGCCGGATGGTGACAAATTACTGGCTTAGGGCTCCCATAGGTTAGTTTTTTGCCGCACTCTTGATTCGGTTTCGCGTCGGGGCGTCACGTCTAGTGGTCCTGATCCGATCTGCCCGATGAGAAACGAATCGCACGGGAACTGCGGTGCTTGGCCAGAAGGCAGGGGCAACGAGCCATGAGTCAACCGTTGGGCAGAGCCTACGCTCACGCGGAAAGCGAGCTCCCATGACGGGGCCGAGGTCGGGGTCAGTGGGCCCCGACCTGACCATCGGCGTCGTGGGGCCGCACGACCTCGTCGAGCGGGTCATGCTCATGGGCCATGGCCCGACGCCGGTGCCGAGCCGGCTGGTGGCGGCGGCCTACCGAGACGAGCAGGAGGCCGCGGACAAGGTCGTGCGCCTGGGGACCGGCGTCGACGTCTGCCTGTTCGCCAGCCCGGTGCCGTACGACTTCGCCCGCAAGGCCGGCGTGCTCACCATGCCCGCGACCTACGTCCCCCTCAACGGTGCGGCTCTGCAGGGCGCGCTCCTGCGGGCGGCGCTGGACGACCGGTTCGACCCCTCCAAGGTGAGCATCGACGTACTCGGCCGCGCCGAGGTCGAAGAGGCCTACAGCGAGATCGACCTGGGCACCGAGCACGTGCACCTGCGCGAGGAGGCGGCCGGGCCGGGCACCCTCGCCGCCTTCCACGAACGGCTCTGGCGCCGCGGCGCCACGACGGTCGCGATGACCTGTGTGCACGCGACCGCCGAACGCATGGAGCTCGGCGGGGTGCCGACCATCCGGGTGCGCCCCACCGGTGCCGCCATCCGCAGCGCGCTGCAGACCGCGGCGCTGCTCGGCGCGCACCACCGGCTGGAGGAGTCACAGCTCGTCGTCGTGCTCGTCGACGTGCCCACGTTGCGCGAGACCCCGCGCAGAGTCACCCCGCGCTACTGGCGGGACGAGCTCAAGCTGGCGCTGCACCGGGTGCTGCTGCAGGAGGCGCACCGGATGAGCGCCTCGGTGTGGCCCTTGGACGATCACAGCTATCTGATCATCGCGACCCGCGGTTCCGTCGCCGGCACCACCGACGGGTTCCGTACGCCGCCGTTCGTCGAGCGCGTGCGCGACGAACTCGGCCTGGCCATCGAGGTCGGGATCGGCATGGGCCGCACGGCCCAGGAGGCCGAGACCCATGCCCGGGCCGCCCTGGCCAGGGCGCAGACATCCCAGCGGGCCCAGGGCTTCGCACTCGACCGCGACGGCCGTGCGCTTGTGCCCGCCCCGCGCACGCCGCCACGCACCCAACCGCAGATCAAGCCCAAGGGACTGGAGATCCTGGCCAGGCTCGCCGACCGACTCGGCGACCAGGACCAACCGCTCATCGTCGACGCCGAGAACGCCGGGAAGATGCTCGGCGTGACACCGCGCACGGCCCGCCGGCTGCTGCGCACATTGGTCGAAGAGGGGCTCGCCTGGCCGCTCCCGCCCAACCGGACGCCACAGCCGGGCCGCCCGCGGCAGCTCTACCGGCTGATCGTCGAGAAGCTGGGCCCCAAGACGACCACCTGACGTCACTCTTGTTGAAGCGAACAACTTTTGAAACTTCAGCAACTTCGTCAACCACCACGAAATGTCGTGCGTCTGACTCAATGTGGTTCGTTTTTCACGAACCGTCGAGCATGTGAGTTCTCTCGGCTATAGCGTCGGCAGCCATCTCGTAAGCGGTCCGGCGATACGGCGGGTGACCAGGAGAAAGGGGACCAAATGTCCCTTGAATGGACGGTTTCCGGTTATACGAACGTGCGAGAGCTGGGAGAAGGCTCCGCCGGCCGGGTCATGCTCGCGGTGCACAGCGAAACGGACACGCCAGTAGCGATCAAGTACCTGTCCGCCCGGCTGTACAACGACACGGAGTTCACCGAGCGGTTCCGCGACGAGGCGCGACTGCTCTCCGAGATCGACGACCCCAATCTGGTCCGATTCTTCGAGTACGTCGAGACCCGTTACGGCGCCGCGATCGTGATGGAGCTGATCAACGGCATCAGCCTCGCAGACCTGATCAAGGCCGAGGGCGAGACCGGGCCGGAGGCCGCCCTCCTCGTGCTCAAGGGCTCGCTGCTGGGGCTCAACGCCGCGCACCTCGCCGGCGTGGTGCACCGGGACTTCAAGCCCGGCAACGTGCTCGTGCGCGGCGACGGCGTCAGCAAGCTCGCCGACTTCGGCATCGCCGTCCGGGCCGGCGAGAACGTACCGGCGGCCGGCACGCCCGCCTACATGGCACCGGAGCAGTGGCGCGGCGTCCCGGTGTCACCGGCCACCGACGTCTACGCCGCCACGGCCGTGTTCTACGAGTGCCTCACCGGAGAACGTCCCTTCCCGGCCAAGACGCTGCCCCAGCTCGCGGTCGCGCACCGCAACGCGCCGATCCCGGTCGACCACGTGCCGCAACCGCTCCGCGATCTGGTGTTGCAGGGGATGGCGAAGGACCCCGCCGACCGGCCGGCCTCCGCAGCGGAATTCCTCGGCCGGCTCGAGGCGATCGCCCTCGCCGAGTACGGCACCGAGTGGGAGGAGGAGGGTCGTAACCGCCTCGCCGAGCGGGCGGCGATCCTCGCCCTGCGCCTGCCCTCCTCTGGAAAAGAGGGCCAGGGCGCGACCGCGCTCGCCGTGACCGAGCTGGGCACGATGGCCCGGATCGGGCAGAAGGTCATGCGCCGCGGCCTGGTGGCCACCACCGCGGCCGTGGTCGCGGTCGTCTTGGTCGGCAGCAGCGTGGCCGTCTACGCCGCCAACCGCGGCGACGGCAAGCCCAAGAAGCCGCCGCTCGCCGGCCCATCGGTGCCTGGCGACCCCTCCGCCGGCCCGTCGGTGGACCCGTCCGGCGACCCGAGCACAGAGCCCTCGCCATCACCGACCGACACGTCGCCGAGCCCGGCCGTGCCCGTGCTCGACGACACCACGCCGGCGGACGGCGGCGACCCGGCCGGGCCCGCACCGGGCGGTGGGCCGGCGCCGCGGATCGAGCCGGGCCGACCGGTCATCGTCGACGACGACGACGACCCACCGTCGGAGGAGCCACCGGCGACGAAGGCGACCAACGTCGCCATCAACTCGTGGAGCCGTGGAGAGTCGCGGACCACGGGAACCGTCTCGTTCACTGTCGAGGCCAGTGGCACCGGGTCGATCACGATTACAGTCTCGTACTCCTCCGGCCAGACACACACGTTCACTCGCGAGGGCTCGACTAAGTACGAACTCACCGATTCAGGGACCTTCGAGTCGAGCTGTGAGGACTGGACGGTCACCGTGAGCTCGGGCGGGGTGACGGGCTCCCAAACGCTCAAGGGCAACTGCACGAACGAGACGCCGACCAAGGAGACGAGGCGACTTTCGTGACGCAAGGACCACCGCAGCGGCCGGGGAACGAGCCGGTCGGGGAGCCGGGCGGCACTCCCGCCGGTCGGCCGAGTGGCCCCGACGAGGTGCTGCGGTTCGGGCCGGGCGTGCAGCCCACCGACCAGCTGACCGAGACGTGGCGGTCGGGCCGCGCCCAGCCGCCTCGTCGTCGGCGGCGGCTGGTGCGCAACCTGGTCTCCTGGCTCATCACCGCGGCCCTCCTGGTGGGCGTGCTGTTGTGGCTGCTGCTGCGCGGCCAGGCGTCGGACGTCGAGATCACGGCGATCAAGGTCCAGACGCCCAAGCAGGTCCAGGACTGCAACGCCACCGTCGACGTCACCGGCGTACTCACCACCAACGGCGAGGCGGGGCAGATCACCTATCGGTGGGTCCGCAGCGACGGGCACGACTCCGGTCTGCTGCACGAGACCGTCGAAGCCGGCAAGCGCGACGTCACGGTCCACTTGAGCTGGGCCATCAAGGGCCCGGGCGAGCGTCGCTTCACCGCCACTCTGGAGCTGGTCGAGCCGAAGAGCACCGCCGACAAGGCGTCATCGGCGTTCCGCTACTCCTGCTGATCGGCCGGTAGGGCCGCCTGCAGATCGACCGGTCTGTAGGGCGGCCTGCCGACCGTACGTGCCGACCGGTGGCCCCCGACCGCTGATCGGCCGCATCCCGGAGTCCAAGGACTGAAACCCGCTGGGGACTGCCGGCGTCATCCTCTATCGTAATGAGCCATGACGACAACGACTCCTGACACCCGGACCATGAGCTCGGCCGGGTGGGCCGCGCTCTTCGTCGTCTACATCGTGTGGGGGTCGACCTATCTCGGCATCGGGATCGTCATCGAGACATTCCCCCCGCTGCTCAGCGGCGCCATCCGCTTCTTCGCCGCGGCGGTGCTGCTCGCCATCGTGCTCATGATCCGGTCCGGGCCCGGAGTGCTCCGCGTCTCCCCGCGTGGGCTCGGCTCGGCCACCCTCGTCGGGCTGCTCCTGCTCGCGGGCGGGAACGGCATGGTGTCGGTCGCCGAACAGCACATCTCGACGGGGATGGCGGCGCTGCTCGTCTCGTCAGTGCCGTTGTGGCTGGTGGTCTTCCGCCGGCTCAGCGGCGACCGGCCTCCCCTCGCCACGGTCGCCGGAGTGGTCACCGGCTTCACCGGGGTGGCGCTGCTGTCGCTGCTCAGCGACGGCGGCGCCGGAAGCGCCGTCGGCATCACCGTCATCCTGCTGGCGGCGCTGTCATGGTCGGTCGGCTCCTTCCTGTCGAGCCGGTTGCCCATGCCGGGGAACAGCTTCGTCGCGAGCGTCTACGAGATGGCCGCGGGTGGGCTCGCGCTGCTCGTCCTCAGCGCGACCAAGGGTGAGAGCTTCGACCTCTCCCAGATCTCCATGCGGTCCTGGCTGGCGCTGGCCTACCTCATCACGTTCGGCTCGCTCATCGCCTTCACCTCGTACGTGTGGCTGCTCGGGAACGCGCCGATCTCACTCGTCGGCACGTACGCCTATGTCAACCCCGCCGTCGCGGTGGGGCTCGGCGCGCTCGTCCTCAGCGAGCCCGTCACCTGGCCCACCCTGCTCGGCGGCGCAGTGATCATCGCCGGCGTCGGTCTGGTCGTGTCGACCGAACGCCGGACGAAGATCCCCGTGGCGGTCACGCCCGAGCCCGTCGCGGTGAAGTGACGGGCCGTCGCGGTCGGCGGCGTCGCGGTCGGCGGCGTCGTGGTCGGTGGCGTCGTGGTCAGTGCCGTCGCGGATAGGACTCCGCGACGGCCAGGAACGCGTCGTTCTCGTCAGGTGAACCGACCGAGATGCGGGCGCCCTCGCCGGCGAAGGGACGGACGCTCACGCCGGCCGCCTCGCACGCGGCCGCGAAGTCGAGGGTGTCGGCGCCCAGCCGGAGCCAGACGAAGTTGGCCTCGGTGGGCGGGACCGTCCAGCCCTGCGCGAGCAGGGCGGCCCGCACCCGGTCACGCTCCTTGACCGTCGCCTCGACCCGTTCCAGCAGCTCGCCCTCGGCGTTCAGTGAGGCGACGGCGGCGGCCTGCGCGATGCTGTTGACGCTGAACGGCAGGAACGTCTTGCGCGCCGCCTCGGCCACCGCCGGGTGCGCGATGAGGTAGCCGGTCCGCAGACCCGCCATGCCGTAGGCCTTGGAGAAGGTCCGCAGGATCGCCAGGTTGGGCCGGTCGCGGTAGAAGGCGAGCCCGTCCGGGGTCTGCTCGTCGCGGAGGTACTCGCGGTAGGCCTCGTCGAGCACCACCAGGCAGTCACCCGGCACCCGGTCGAGGAACGCCTCGAACTCGGCCGTCCGGACGACCGTGCCGGTCGGGTTGTTCGGGTTGCAGACGAAGATCAGGCGGGTGCGCTCGGTGATGGCGTCGGCCATCGCCGCCAGG
Organism: Actinomadura sp. HBU206391; assembly: GCF_014323665.1. Classification (GTDB taxonomy): domain Bacteria; phylum Actinomycetota; class Actinomycetes; order Streptosporangiales; family Streptosporangiaceae; genus Actinomadura_C. The sequence continues at coordinate 66,507 of NZ_JABVEB010000010.1, forward strand.
TCATGGGTCTCGTCGACGAGCGGCACCTGGACGGACGTCGCGCCGACCAGGTCGACGAGCAGCGGGTAGGCCTCGAACGAGCGCCACGCGTACAGGATCTCGGCGCCTGGCTCGCCCACCGCTTCGAGCAGCATCTGCGCGACCCCCACCGAGCCGCAGCCGACGGCGATGTGGTCGGCGGGCACGTCGTGTCTGGCGGCCAGCGCTTCGATCAACTCCGTACAGCCGTTGTCGGGGTAGCGGTTCACCTGGAGGGCCGCCGCGGCGATGGCCTCGACGACCGAGGGCAGCGGGCCGTACGGCGACTCGTTGGACGACAGTTTGAACGACCTGCCGCCGGGCGACACGACGATCTTGCCGGGCTTGTAGGCGGCGATCCGCTCCAGCACGGTACGGAAACGAGGGGTGGCTGACTCGGACACCGTTGTCCCTCCCCAGGGAGCGCGAAGTTGGGTCAGCCCCACTTTACGGAGTAACGCTCCGTACCGGGAGACAGGACCGGGGCCGGAGCATCGGCGGGCGGAGCTGCTCGGCGTCGCCGCGCGTGTAGAGCTGCGCCGGGCGGCCTCCGTCGCGGGTGGTCCTGCGGCCGGTGGGGATCAGGAACCGATCGGCGCCGGTCACCTTGCGGTGGAAGTTCCGCGGGTCGAGCGGAGTGCCCCAGACGATCTCATAGACCCGGCGCAGCTCCGCCACGGTGAACTCCTGCGGGCAGAAGGCCGCGGCCAGCGAGGTGTACTCCAGCTTGGCGCGGGCCCGCTCGACCCCGTCGAGCAGGATCCGGCGATGGTCGAACGCCGCCCGGTCGCGCTCCATCAGATCGTCGACGGCGATCCACAGCACCTGGGCCCGGCTCGACGCGGGCAGGTCGGGCGCCAGGCCGAGATAGGCCACGCTCACGACCCGCTGCCGCGGGTCGCGGTCCGGGTAGCCGTACGTCGCGAGCTGCTCCAGGTGGATCCGCACGTCGGCGAGCCCTGCGCGCTCGGCCATCAGCCGGGCCGCGGCCCCGGGCAGATCCTCGTCGAGCTGGATGAATCCACCCGGCAGCGACCAGCACCCGTCGAACGGCGAACGATCTCGCCGCCACGTAAGCGCGCAGAGCCGTTGCTCGCGCACGGTGAGAACGACGAGGTCGACGGTGACGGCGACCCGGGGAACGGTCATGTTCAGAACGTTAGTGCGCCGCGACGCATCGCATGACTCACATCCGCACGGATCACCCCTCCCCCGGCAAAGGGGCCGGGGTTTCGAGGGCCATGACGGCGAACGTGGCGAGCCAGTGATCGCTGGTGAAGTCGCCGGCGGCCACCTGGGGCAGACCGGCGTTCAGCTGTGCCTCGGCGGCGGCGCCCAGCAGCGGGATCCGCTCGTCGTCGCCCGGCAGCGCGGCGGTGATCGCCCGCAACGCGGCGGCCCGGCTGAGCGCCAGCCCGATCAGGTGCCCGATGTGCGGGTCATGCGGATCCGACACGGTCGGCGGCTCCAGCAGTGCCTGCGGTTCGCCACGCACCAGTCCCGGCAGGAACTCCGACAGCCAGCCGGCGAACTCATCGCGGGGGAGCACTCGCCGCATCAGGTCCGCCTCGGTGAGGGCCGGCGACACGAAGTCGTGCCCGGACGGCTCCCAGGCCGCCGGGTAGTCGTGGTCGGCGCCGAACCAGCGCCGGGCGACGTCCGAGACGAAGGGGACGAGCTGCGCGCAACCCGCCTCCTCTGCCGAGTCGAGCACCAGCCCCAGCGCGAACGCGCTGTTGCCGTGCACGCCGTGGCGTACCGGATAGGTCGCCTTGGCCAGCCAGCCCTCGACGAGCCCGGCCACCGCGGTGACCGCCGGACGCAGCGCGTCGGCCCACCGGGCGCCGTCCGCACCGGCAGAGCCGCACTCAGCGGCCAGGGCGAGCAGCCAGGCCCAGCCGTAGGGCCGCTCGAAGGTGGGGTGGACGCGCAGGTAGGCGGCCTCCGTCGCCAGGTGCCCGGCCGTCAGGTGCCGGTCCAGCACCTCCCGCACAGCGGCCTCGTCGATCACCTCTCGGTGCCTGCGCAGCAGCCTGATCAGCAGCCAGTGCATGTGCACGGCCGAGTGCCAGTCGTAGGAGCCGTAGAACGCCGGATGGTGCACGCGCGGCAGCGCCACGTCGTCCGGTCCCTTGACCAGGTGCTGGGGAGCGTTCGGGAACTCCCGCGTCACGTTGTCCAGGGCCAGGCGGGCGAGGCGGGGGGCGAGATCGGCGACGCTCGGCCGCGGATCAGTGGAGGGAGCCACCGGTGACCTTCAGATCGGCGGTCGTGGTGACCGCGGCGGAGAGGATGGCCGTCAGCGCGGCGGCGATGGCCGGGGCGGACATCGACGGCTCGTCACCGCCCGGCACCTGTTCGGGGGCGTACGGGACGTGCACGAAGCCGCCGCGCACGTGCGGCCGTTCGGTCTCGATGAGATGCATCAGGCCGTAGAACACATGGTTGCAGAGGTACGTGCCCGCGGTGTGCGAGACCGAAGCGGGCAGGCCCGCCGCGCGGACGGCGGCCACGCACGCCTTCACCGGCAGGGTGGCGAAGTACGCGGCCGGGCCGCCCGCGACGACGGGCTCGTCCAGGGGCTGCCCGCCGGCGTTGTCGGGGATGCGGGCGTCGTCGAGGTTGATGGCGACGCGCTCGACGGTGACGCCCGCCCGGCCGCCGGCCTGGCCGACGCAGACGACCACCTCGGCGCCCGACTCCTCGACCGCCGCGCGCAGACGTTCGTTGGCGTCGTGAAAGACCACCGGCAGTACGGCGGTGGTCAGCGAGACTCCCTCCGGCGGCGTGGCCGCGGCCAGCCGCACCGCCTGCCACGATGGATTGACCGTGGAGTCGCCGAACGGCTCGAAGCCGGTGAGCAGTACCCGGGTCATCGCTCTCCTCTCAGGTTTTCGCTCAGAAGGCGAAGATCGCCATGATGGCTATGTTGCAGGCGAGCAGCGGGATCGCCGTCGGGATCTGGGCCTTGATCGGTCCGTACTGGTCCTTCAGCTCCAGGAGGGCGGCGGGGACGATGTTGAAGTTGGCCGCCATGGGCGTGGTGAGGGTGCCGCAGAAGCCGGCGAGCATGCCAACGGCGAGCACCACGGCCGGGTCGCCGCCCGCACCCTGCACCAGCACCGGCCAGCCGATCGCCGCGGTCATGACCGGGAACGCGGCGAAGGCGTTGCCCATGATGAAGGTGAACGCCGCCATGCCGATGCAATAGACCGCGACCGCGATGTAGGTCTGACCGCTGGGCAGCACGTTCTCGGTGATCCGGCCGACGGCCTTGCCGACCCCGGCGGTGGCGAACAGGCTGCCGAGAGTGGCGAGCATCTGCGGCAGCAGCATGGCCCAGCCCATCGCCTCGAGCAGCGATCGTCCCTCGTTGACCGGGGTGACGACCCGGCGCTCACGCAGAATGATCATGCCGACGATGAGGGCGGCGATGGCGCCGAAGCCGAGCCCGAGGATGGTCTCGCTGCCCTTCTCCAGGATCAGGTCGCCGCCGAGGCTCTTGCCCTTGAGCACGGTCGCGCACAGCACCGCCACCAGGGGGATGGTCAGCGCCGGAATGAACAGCCGGCTGCCCAGCCGCCGGGCCGATGCCTCCCGCTCCTCGGAGGTCGTCGTCCTGCGCTCGCCCCGGCCGGTCAGCCCGAAGCCGCCGAGCACCGCCATCGCGAGCACCGCGACGCCGAGAGGCTCGGGCGGGGCCTTGTCGTCGACGACCCAGCTCGCATAGACGAACCCGACGCCCAGCAGCCCCCAGAAGGCGGCCGTGCCGTACCTCTTGGGATTGGTACGGTCCAAGAACATCTGTACGGCCATGATCAGGAAGATCGCGCCGATCAGCCAGTAGAACCACTCGGACTTGATCACTTGGCCGTCTCCTTGGGGGTGATCTCCGCCTTCATCTCACGCGCCAGCCAGCGGTCGAGCGCCACCATCCGGTATCCGTGGATGAGGAAGGCGCAGATCGCGGTGGGGATGGCCCAGAGCGCCAGGTGCAGGGGCTCGAGGTGGGTGCCGTAGGTCGTGTTCACGAAACCCGTGATGAGCAGGATCGAGCCGATGGCGATGAAGATGTCCTCACCGAAGAACAGGCCGACCGTGTCGGCACTGGCGGAGTAGGACTTGACCTTCTCGCGGACCCGTTCGGGCAGCGGCCCGTGGCGGCGTTCGGCCGCGCCCTCGGCCATCGGCGCGACCAGCGGGCGGATCGACTGCGCCGGGCCGCCGATGTTGGTCAGCCCGAGGGCCGCGGTGGCCTGCCGGATGAACAGGTACAGCGTCAGGAAGCGCCCGGTGGTGAGACCGGTCAACTTGCCGATGAGATTGCGGGCCTGCTGCTGCAGGCCATAGCGCTCCAAGAGCCCGATGACCGGCAGCGTGATGACGAAGATCGTCACCGACCGGCTGGAGGCGAAGCCGTCGCCGAACGCCGCGAGCACCTTCTGCGGCGAGAGACCGCCGAGCAGTCCGGTGATGATCCCGGCGGTCGCGACGACCAGTAGCGGATTGCGTTTGGTGGCGAAGCCGAGGATGACGACGGCCACGCCAAGTAGAACGATCATACGGACGCCCCTTTTGGTGCTGGTGTCCTGTCCCATACGGGGTCGAGGGAAGTTGACCGAGAGGTTAAAGTATTGTTCAACAATCCCACAAGGAGGCAATGTGTCAGCCATGTAAAGATTTGGGCGCCACGTTGCGTTAACTGGTGAAGTGAAGACCACGCCGATCGAGCGACGTGACCGAGCGACGCAGCACGAGCACGAGAGCCACGACCACGAAGGTCACCACCACTGAGGTCACCACCACGAAGAGGAGAGCGGCCCTGCCAGCACCGAGCCCGCAAGCCGTTGAGGGGCTGACCGCGGATCGACACCTCCTGGCCCGGACCAGCACCGCGGACCGGGTCGCCGACGTGCTGCGCACGCGGATCGCCGAGGGTGACCTCGTGCCAGGCACGAGACTCTCCGAAGCGGCGATCGCGACGATCCTCGGCATCTCCCGCAACACGCTGCGCGAGGCGTTCCGGCTGCTCATCCAGGAGCGCCTGCTCACGTACGAGATGAACCGGGGCGTGGCGGTCCGCGAGCTCACAGTGCGTGACGTGATCGACGTCTACACGGCACGGAGGGCGCTCGAGGCCGCCGGGCTGCGCGGCGCGACGACCGCCGCCCCGGACCGGCTCGCGGCGGTGCACGAGGCGGTGGCGCAGGGCGAGCGGGCCGCCGCCGCTGGGGAATGGCCCGCGGTGGCCACCGCGGACCTGCACTTCCATCGCGCACTGGCCGAGATGGCCGGCAGCGACCGGATCGACGAGTTCATGCGCCGGCTGCTCGCCGAGCTGCGGCTGGCGTTCCACGTGATGCCGTCGCCGCGTGAGTTCCACGGGCCGTACCTGCGACGCAACCGGGTCATCGCCGACCTGCTGGCCGCCGGTGACCTCGCGGCCGCGGAGCTGGAGCTGGGCGACTACCTCGACACCGCGCAGGCCCAGATCACCGACCGGATGCGGGAGGCCGAGGCATGACCCTGGACGATCACCTGAACACCCACCCGGACGACCGTGAACGGCCTGCCTCCGATGGTCAGGACCGGACGCGGGCGGTGATGGATCTCAACGCCGATCTCGGGGAGGGCTTCGGCCGGTGGACCCTCACCGACGACGAGGCCCTGCTCGACATCGTCACGAGTGCCAACATCGCGTGCGGCTTCCACGCCGGCGACCCCTCGATCATGCGCAGGGTGTGCGCCCGCGCGGCCGAGCGCGGTGTGCGCATCGGCGCGCAGGTCTCCTACCGCGACCTGGCCGGCTTCGGCCGCCGCGCGATCGACGTGCCCCCCGGCGAACTGGCCGATGAGGTGACGTACCAGATCGGCGCGCTGGAGGTGTTCGCCCGGGCGGCCGGCTCGCGGGTGGCCTACGTCAAGCCGCACGGGGCGCTGTACAACCGGGTGGTCGGCGACGAGGAACAGGCCGCCGCCGTGATCGAGGGGATCCGGCGGGCCGACCCGTCGCTGCCGGTGCTGGGGCTGCCGGGTTCCGCGCTGCACCGCGCCGCCGAGGTCGCCGGGTCGCCCACGGTCAGGGAGGCGTTCGCCGACCGCGCCTACACGGCGGCCGGCACGCTGGTGTCGCGCCGCGAGGCCGGAGCCGTCCTCCACGACGAGGAGGAGGTCGTGACGCGGTCGGTCCGCATGGCGCGCGAGCGCGTGGTCGTCGCCATCACCGGTGAACGCGTGCCCGTCGAAGCGCGATCGCTCTGCGTCCACGGTGACACGCCCTCAGCCGCGCGACTGGCCCGCCGGATCCGTGCGGCGCTGTCCGAGGCCGGCACCGGCGTGGAGCCCTTCGCATGAGAGTGCTGCGGGTGGGAACACGGGCGCTGCTGGTCGAGGTCGGCTCCGACGGCGAGGTGCAGGCGCTGCACGCCGAGATCGCCCGGCGGCGCGCCGCCGGCACGATGCCCTCCGTCGGCGAGGTCGTCCCGGCCGCCCGCACCGTCCTGCTGGACGGGCTCGACGATCCGGGCTCGCTCGCACGGGACCTTCCGGGATGGCACATCCCCGACCAGACCGCGGGCGACGGCGCGCTCGTCGAGGTGCCCACCCGATACGACGGCGATGACCTCGTGGACGTCGCGGCGCAGTGGAAGGTGCCGGTGGCCGAGGTGGCCCGGGTGCACGCGTCGGTGGAGTTCCGGGTGGCCTTCTGCGGCTTCGCGCCCGGGTTCGGCTATCTGACCGGGCTGCCGGAGCGTTATGACATGCCGCGCCTGGCCACACCGAGATCCGCCGTCCCCACCGGGTCGGTCGGCCTGGCCGGGAAGTACACCGGCGTCTACCCGCGCTCGTCGCCGGGCGGCTGGCGGCTCATCGGCCGCACCGATCTGGTGCTGTGGGACCCGGCGCGCGAACCGGCCACGTTGTTCGTGCCGGGCACCCGCGTGCGCTTCGTGCCCGTGGACGGATGACGCGTGGACCGACGACGAGTGACCCGATGACCCGTGGACCGATGACCCGTGGACCGATGCCGATGGCGCGCGTGAGCCGATGATCGAGGTCGTACGGGCGGGCGCGCTCACCACGGTGCAGGACCTCGGACGGCATGGGGTGGCCCACCTCGGCGTGCCGCGCTCAGGCGCGCTCGACGAGCCGGCGCACCGGCTGGCCAACCGGCTCGTCGGCAACCCGGAGTCGGCGGCCACCCTGGAGACGACGCTCACCGGGACGGCGGTGCGGCTGCGCACGGCCACCACGATCGCGGTGACCGGTGCGCCCGCGCCGGTACGCCTGAGCGGCCGTCCGGTCGCCTGGGGCGCACCGGTCCACGTGCCGGCGGGCGCGGTGCTCGACGTGGGGACCGCCACCCATGGCCTGCGCGGCTATGTCGCCTTCTCGGGCGGCGTGGACGTCGAGCCCGTGCTCGGCAGCCGCGCCACCGATCTGCTCTCGGGGCTGGGGCCGCCCCCGCTGTCCGACGACGATCTGCTGCCGCTCGGCCGGACCACCGGCCCGCCGGGCCCCGTCGACGCGGTTCCGGTGTCGGCGCCCGCCCGGGATCTGGTGCTGCGGCTGGTGCTCGGGCCCCGGGACGACTGGTTCACCGAGAACGCGCTGGCGGGCCTGGCCGCGGCCCGCTTCCAGGTGGCCGGGGCGAGCAACCGGATCGCGCTGCGCACGGAGGGCCACGCGCTGGAACGCGCCGTCCACCGGGAGCTGCCGAGCGAGGGCATGGTGCTCGGTGGCGTTCAGGTGCCCCCGAACGGATGCCCGATGGTGTTCCTGGCCGACCACCCGACCACCGGCGGGTATCCCGTGATCGGCGTCGTGCCCGTTGCCGACCTCGCTGCCGCGGCGCAGACCCGCCCCGGGGCCGAGGTCCGCTTCGTCCCGACCCGTGGTCCTCTCCCGAGCGGTTCCCGGCGCGCGGGCGACGGCTCGGGCACTGTCGCAGGGTGACGGTAGTTTGCTCTCGCATGACCGTCATCGAGACGACGCTGAGTTCGTCAGACCCCTCTAAGCCGAGGTTCTACCGCGTCAGGCTGGACGGCCGACGCCTGATCGGCACGGCGTGGGCCGAGGGCAGATCCCCCCGCGAGACCGTCAAGGATCTCGACGTCGACACCGACCACCTGGCGGTGCGCGCCTTCGACAAGGCCCGTGACAAGAAGATGCGCGAAGGCTTCTGCCACGTCGCCGACGTCGCCGGTGCGGCACGCGGCGACGTGGTGCTGGAGTTCCTGGTGCCGAACCGGTCCCCCGCCGAGGCGTTCGACCTGTCGCCGGACGGCCGTACGCTCGTCGTCGCGACGACGCTCAAGGAGGCGTACGGCGCCGAGATCCACCTGGTGGACGTCGCCACCGGCCACCGCCGGCTGCTCCGCGCCGAGGAACCGCAGGCCGGCTCGGAGTCGTCGCCGAAGCGCCAGACGTTCCTGCACGCGGTGCTCTTCGACGCCGGCGGGCAGCGGATCGTGTACGCGCTGAACGAGGAGACCCGGGTCCTGGACATCGCGACCGGGGCCATCCGCACCCTGGCCCGCTACCGGCAGTTCCGGGACTCGCGGTTCAATCCGTTCCGCGTACGTCCCTCCTGGGACCGGGCCCGCGGCCGGCTGCTGGTCTTCGACACCGGTGACCGCGTGCGGGTGCTCGACCCCGACTGGCGCACCGTGTTCGAGACGTCCACCGCGGGATCGTCCTTCGAGTGCAGGGCGGGCGCCCTCTCGCCGTCCGGGCGCCTGCTGGCCCTGGTCCACGGCAAGGGCTCGATCTACAGCCAGGACGACCCGGCGGTGACCGAACTCGAGGTCTGGGACGTGGAGAACGGCACGGCCGTACACCGGTTCGCGGTGGACCGGCCGGTCCACCGGATCGGCTTCGACCCGTCCGAGGGCCTGCTGGTGGTCAACCCCGAGAGCGTCCAGGGCCCGGGCGCCTTCTCCCTGGAGACGGGGACCCTGGCATGGCATTTCCCCGCCCCGTACCGGACCGACCGCTGGGACGACTGTTACGCCTGGGCCTATTCGGCCGACGGGAAGATGCTGGCCGTCGGGCGGCGCGGGCTGACGGACGTGATCGACGCGACGAGCCGGGAGAGCGATCCCGCGTTCGGGCGCCGGCCCGAGTCCGGGGGGACCGGACGCACGTACGGCGTCAAGATCTCCGATGACGGAACGCTGGTCGCCTCGGGCGGCGACTCGGGCCGGATCGTGGTGCGCAGGCTCTGACCGCGCGGGCCCGGAACGAATCTGATCTCGTGGTCGTCCGCAGCCGCGCCGAGCCGCGGCCGATCACGAGAGCCTTCTGATCTCGTGGTCGTCCGCAGCCCGCGCCGAGCCGCGGCCGACCACGAGAGTCTCAGGAGGAGGGCACTACCGGCAAGACGATGGCCGACGGGTGGTCGGGGTCGTGGAAGATCTCCTGGTCGGCCGTGACCATGACGGCCGCGGTGCCCAGCGGCTCCCCCGTGCCCGGGTTGCTCGCCACCTTGGGGTAGGCGCCGCTGGTCACATGGACCCGGATCCGGTGACCGCGCTTGAAGCGGTGCCCCGCCGGCCAGAGCTCCACATGGATCTTGCGTACGCCGTCGGCGTCCGCCGCGGGCTCGCCGGGCCGCAGCCGCAGACCACCCTCGCACACGTTGAGTGACGCGCCGTCCGGGGAGACGTCGCAGAGGCGGACGACGAAGTCGGTGTGCTCGCGGTCGGACCGTACGAACAGATCCGCGGTCACCGGCCCGATGACGTCCAGATCCGAACGCAGCACCGGGCTGGAGAAGACCAGCACGTCCGGGCGGCGTTCCAGCGGGCGGTGATCGGCCGGCTTGGCGCTGCCCATGAGGGTGGGGCCGCTCAGGGACGGCGTCGGGTTCGCCGGGTCATAACGGTAGACGTCCGGCACGGAGTCGGCCGGGCCGCTCTCCCCGAGCCCGTGGCCCGGCTGCAGGAACCAGCGCTGCGGCCGCATGCCGGGCACCGGCCAGTCCTGGTACGTCCGCCACTCGCCGGCACCGGTGATGAACAGCCGTACCGGATTCGCCCGGATCTTGGAGTAGTCGCCGCGCAGATGGGCCTGGAAGAAACCGAGGGACTCGCGGATCGCGGCCATGACGTGCCGCGCGTCCGCGTGCCACCACGGGCCGACGGTCAGGTACGGTCGCCGGCCGGCCTTCCGCAGTGCCATGTAGTCCTTGATCTGCCAAGGCAGGAAGGTGTCGTACCAGCCGCCGACCATGCTGGCCGGCGCGGTGACGTCGCCCACCGTGTGGCTGAAGTCACGATTGTCCCAGAAGGCGGCGCCCGGCTCATGACTGGTCAGCAGGTTCTGGAAGAACGGGACCTCGGCGCCGGTGGTCAGCGCGTCGAGTTCGGCCAGCGGCCGGCCCGACCGGGCCGCGCGACCTGCGCGACGTCGCGACAGCAGGCCCGCCGACAGCAGGCCGAACGGCTGCTCGGAGCGGGCGGTGATGTCGATCCAGCTGAGGGTGGACTCCAGGGCGAACGCCCCGCCCACGTACGCGGCCTCACGGAACTGCGAGGCCGATACCGACGTGGCCATCGCCTTGAGCTCGGGGCCGGCCGCGGCCGCCGTCGCCCACGCGGAGTAGCCGAGATAGCTGGCGCCGTACGTAGCGAAGGATCCGTTGAACCACGGCTGCCGCTTGAGCCAGTTGACGGTGGCCAGGCCGTCGTCGTACTCCGCCAGCGGATCGAACTCACCGCCGGAGCCGAAGGTGCCGCGAGCACTCTGCACCACGACCTGGTAGCCGAAGTAGGCGAACGGGATCCCGCTGATCAGCCCGGCGACGCCGCGACGCCCGTAGGGGCTGCGGACGAGGATCGCCGGCGCCCGTTCGGCCCCGGCCGGCGTGTAACGGTCGGCGAGCAGTGTGACGCCGTCCGGCATCTGCACGGGGAGGTCGCGTTCCACCGAGATCAGGCCCCGGGCTCGGGGAAGCCGTAGCGGCAGCGTGCTCAGCCGATCGGTCAGGGCCATCGTTCCTCCTCGCCTCAGCGGCAGGTCCTCCGTGAGCAGATCCTCCGTAGCCGGTGGTTTGCCACCTTTTGATGATGATAGTCCGGTTTTGACCAAATGCACACCTGTTGCCGTCACTCTCCGGAAGTAACGGCCCGGCTTATCACCTACTCGTGAGTCGCCCTTAGGCTGACCGTGCGGATTCTGGAGGCTGTGTGTTCGAGAAGTTCCTGCGCCGAGTAGTGGGCCCCATCCTGCGGTCGCTCTTCCGGTCCCGTGTGGAGGGCGCCGAGAACGTCCCCTCGCACGGCCCGCTGATCGTCGCCAGCAACCACCTGTCGTTCATCGACAGCTTCATCATTCCGCTGGCCATCCCCCGGCCGGTGACCTTCATCGCCAAGCAGTCCTACTTCGAGGGCAAGGGGCTCAAGGGCTGGTTCGTCCGCTGGTTCCTCAGCTCCCTTGGCCACGTCGCCGTCAAGCGCGGCGCGCAGCGGGCGGCGATGGGAGCGCTGGAGCAGGCCGTCGAGATCCTCGACACCGGCGGCGCTTTCGCGATCTACCCCGAGGGCACCCGGTCCGAGGACGGGCGCCTCTACCGTGGCCGTACCGGGGTGGGCTGGCTGGTGCTGACCTCCGGCGCCAGCGTCCTGCCGATCGGTCTCGAAGGGACCCAGCGGATCCAGCCCGTCGGAGCGAGGTGGCCGCGGATCGGCGTCCGGGCGACCGTCCGGATCGGCCCGACCATGGACTTCGCGCACTACCGGGATCTGCCTCCGGCCAAGGCACGGCGCGCCATCACCGACGAGATCGTCGAAATGATCCAGAAGCTCTCCGGGCAGGACTACGCCGGCGTCTACAACGAGCGCGCGGCCGTCGGCTGACCCGGCCGTCACCCGCTGCCTGTCGCCGCGCGTGTCGCATCGGCGGGTAAGTCGTGATCCGCGTAGGGTCGCCCCCATGCGGGGTCGCTTCCAGCCGGTATCAGGGGTCCAGCTACGAGGAGTCCAGCCGGCACTACGAGTCGCTGCGGCCGTCATGCTGGTGGGCGTCTGTGCGGCGGCGTGCGGGGGCGGGGACACCTCCGGAGACGCGGAGACCGCCGCCGACCCCCCGCCGGGTACCGGCTACACCTCCGATCAGCTCCAGCAGGCGCTGCTCACCGAGCTGTCCGGCTATCAGCGCGCGGGCGAACCCGACTCCGGCGAGTACGGGGCGCTCGACGCGATCCAGAACTTCAACCGGCTGCAGGCCCAGGTGAAACTGGACAAGCCGCAGTGCGCGAACACCGCCCCCGACTTCGACAAGGCCCAGCAGGCCGCGCCCGCCGCGATCACCACGTTCGCCAAGAGCAACGGCCAGAACGTCACAGAGACGCTGATGAGGGTCTCGGCCGAGACGGCCGATCGCCAGGTGCGGATCAGGGTGGCGCCGGCCTGCCGTTCCTTCAAGGCCCGCGTCGGCGATCAGTGGTCGACGCATCGGGTGGTGGAGGCACGGGGTGAACTCGGTGACGGCTCGCGCACCGTCGGGGTGGCCACGACCAGCGGGACCTCACACGTCAAGACGTGGTACGTCGTGCTGAAGGCCCGCGGCTACCTCGCCACCATCACGTTGTACGGCCCGAACGTCACCCGCGCGGAAGCCGAGCAGATAGCCCGCCAGGCCCACCGGCAGGCCCAGCGCATCCTCCCGTAGCTCTCCCGTAGTTCGCGGTCACGGGTTCACGGCCACGGGGTTCACGGTCGCGCGAAATGTCCCACTACAGATAGCGTTCCAATGCGCGGAAAGGCGGCGAAGCGGGGCCTGGAGCGTGCTGAGCGTTGACTTGCGGCGTGTCGTTGGTCATTGGGCGGTCAGGCCAACGACACGCCGCAACTCAAGGTGCGAAAACAGAATGCGGGAGACGCTGTGGTCGGGAAACAGGGCAGGGTGACCGGAAAGATCGGACCCGGCCTGGTCGGTGAGGTCATGATCCCGATCCGGGGCGGCGTCGAGGCGTTCTACGCCCACTCGGTCGATCCGAGAGACGAGATCATCGTTGGCGCGATCATTGTGGTCATTGAGTACCACCCACCGCGAACCGTTTACGTCGCACAAACGTCTATTTGACGACTTGCGGAAACATAACCCAATACAGGAGGAGCGATGCCGGTCGTGGTGATCGCAGCGATCTGTGCCATCGGGTTCGTCGCGCTGATCATTCTCTTCAAGCTGGTCTGGCGCGTGGCCGAGCCGAACGAGGCCCTGATCATCTCGGGGCTGGGCGCCCGTTCCAAGAACATCGAGACCGCCGACAGCCTCGGATTCAAGATCGTCAGCGGTAAGGGCACCCTGGTGCTCCCGGGCTTTCAGAGCGCGCGCAGGCTACGGCTGGACAGCCGCGCCGCCAACCTCGAGGTCTCCTGCGTCACGCAACAGGGCATCCCCGTGCACGTGCGCGGTGTGGTGATCTACAAGGTCGGCGACGACACCGTCTCCATCGCGAACGCGGCACGCCGCTTCCTGGAGCAGCAGAAGTCGATGGACGGGGCCATCCACGAGCTGTTCACCGGTCACCTCCGCTCGATCATCGGCAATCTGACCGTCGAGGACCTCATCCTCAACCGCGAGCGCCTCACCAGCGAGGCGCGCGGTTCGGCCGCCGACGAGATGAGCAAGCTGGGCCTGGTCGTGGACTCGCTGCAGATACAGGAGATCGACGACTCCACCGGCTACATCACCAACCTCGGACGCCCGCACGCCGCCAAGATCGCGTCCGCCGCCCGTATCGCCGAGGCCGAGCGGAACCAGGAGGCGACCCAGCGCGAGCAGGAGGCCGCAGCCCTGAACGCGGCCGCGATCCGGGACAGCGCGATCAAGCAGCGGGCCGCCCAGGCCGAGATCGACGCGGCCACCTCCCGGCAGGAGCAGGCGGGTCCGCTCGCCCAGGCCGAGGCCCGCCAGCACGTCGTCGTACAGGAGACCAAGGCCGCCGAACTCGAGGCCGAGCGGGCGGAGATGCAATTGCTCGCCTCGATCCGCAAGCCCGCCGACGCCAAGGCGTACGAGACCGTGACGCTCGCCGAGGCGGCACGGGAAGCCCAGATCAAGCGGGCGCAGGCCGACGCCGAGGCGATCCGGGTGAACGGTGAGGCGCAGGCCGCCGCGGCTCGGGCGAGGGGACTCGCCGAGGGCGAGGCCATCAAGGCGAAGGGCCTCGCCGAGGCAGACGCGATCAAGGCGCGCGCAGAGGCCCTGGCCCAGAACCAGGAAGCCGTCATCGCACAGCAGCTGGCGGAGAACTGGGCCGAGATCGTCGCGGCCGGTTCCAAGGCCTTCGGCAACGTCGACCACATGGTCGTGCTGAACGGCGCCGAGGGCATCGAGGACATGCTCGCCAAGGCGCTCACTCTCGGCGGCACCGGTCTCGGCGTCGCGCGGCACCTGCTGTCGACCATGAGCCCGAACGGCTCCGCGGAGAACGGCAAGACCAGCGCGGTGGTCGTACCCGTGCAAACGCCGGCGCCCGCGCCGGAATCGGGACCTGGACCGGACTCCTCCGAGAAATCTGGACCGGACTCCTCCGAGAAATAACGACACGGACGTCCCCTGGTGGCCGGTGCGCGACAAGTGCATGATCACGGCAGAGATCTCTCCGCCGTGATCATGCAGTTGTTCGCCGTATCCGAGGCGGGGAGGCCCCCGGCCGGCATCGCCGGACCGGCCAGGGCACCGGTCGTGACCACCTGGTGTGTTCTCTCGAATCGGCGTCATGTCAGGATCGTCCTGTGAAGACCGTGATACGCGTGATCGTCACCGCGGTCGCCCTCTGGGTGGCGACCGTGGTGGTCGACGGCATCAACGTCACGACCGATACGACCGCCAAGCGGATCGGCACCCTGCTCGTGGTCGCGGTCATCTTCGGGCTCGTCAACGGGTTTCTCAAGCCCATCGTCAAGAAGCTCGGCTGCATCTTCTACATCCTCACCCTGGGCTTGATCGCGCTCGTGGTGAACGGTCTGCTGCTCTGGCTGACCAGCTGGGTGGCCGGGAAACTGGACCTGCCGTTCCACGTGGCCGGCTTCTGGGCAGCCTTCTGGGGCGCCATCGTCGTCGGCGTGGTGAGCTGGCTGCTTAACCTCCTGGTGCACGACGACTGACCGGCGCACAACGCCGACCTTGCGTACGACGACCGATTTCACGCACGACGCCGACTTTGTGGACGACGACGGCTACGGCGCCTAAGTGCATGATCACGCCAGAGCCTTCTCTGCCGTGATCATGCAGTTGTTCCGACCACTGCACGACGCCCGGCCGGCCCACGACGACCGACGCCGGGAGCCGAGCGCCACGGCACCGGCACATCCCGGCGGACCCGCGGATGTCAGGATGGTGGAGTGGACGACGTCGAATTCGACCCGGAAGCCGTGGAGCTGGCAGGGCGGGTCTTCGATCTGGCCCGGCAGGGCGACACCGAACCACTGGCCGCCTATGTCGACGCCGGGGTTCCGGTCGACCTCACCAACGACAAGGGCGACACCCTGCTGATGCTCGCCGCCTACCACGGGCACGCGGGCACGGTGCGGGCTCTGCTGGCCCGGGGAGCCGACCCGGGCCGGGCCAACGACCGTGGCCAGACGCCGCTCGCCGGGGCCGTCTTCAAGAAGGAGCCGGACGTGGTCCGCGCTCTGCTGGACGCCGGAGCCGACCCGACCGCGGGGCGCCCCTCCGCCGAGGAAACCGCGCGGATGTTCGACAACGAGGAGTTCCTCGGCTGGTTCTCGGCACACCGCTGACCGGTCACGGCGGCGGAACGGGCGGCTCAGCGTCGCCGGCGATTCGGTCCCGGTCTCAGTACCGGTCCCGGTCCCGGGCTCTGTCTGTCTCAGTCCTCGGCGAGCACGATGACGTGGTCCTGGGCCGACAGCGTGAGCTCGGTGTCCTTGGCGGGGTTGAGGACTATGCCGTACGACGGGGGCTCGTGGAAGAGCGCGCCCCGGCGGTAGCCGAGCGCGGTCTCGCCGCGCCTTCGGGCAATCTCGATGACCGTGCTGAAGTTGGCCGAGACGCCCGGCCGCAGGTAGTCGCCCGCGGGCTTGAGGTAGAGCTCCGACCCGGAGGGGTCGAGCAGGTCCACGAAGACGTCGTAGAGATACTCGCTCTCACTGAGCTGGGTCAGCAGCAGGCTGATCAGCTTGGCGCTGACCACGAAGTCGTCGGCCCTCGTGACCTGGGCGACCTCTCGGTTGGCGTCATCGTTGATCTCACTGACGATGGAGTAGGGGTTGCCGAGGCTCCGCTCCATGTCGCGCAGGTGGAGCAGCGTGACCAGCGTTCTGGCATCGGCGTGCTGAGCGTCGAAGGAGTCGTCCGAGAGCACGATGACGTGCTGGTAGGAGTCGACCGCGAGACCTTCGAGCTTGGTGCGGTCGGTGGGGTCGCAGGCGGTGAACTCGATCGTCAGGTTCCGCAGCTCCTCGGAAGCGGCCCTCGGGTCGTCGCAGAGCGCCGCGATGTCGAGGACCGAACCCTGCTGCGCGAAGCTGTCGAGCAGACTGATGATCTTCGGAGCGCGGCTGTTCCAGCCGATCATGAGGGTGCGGCCGGATGCGGGAGGCTGCGGCGCGGCCGTGGCGATCGCCTCTTCGATGATCGGCGACCGCCCCCTGGCCAGGCGGATGAGCAGGTCATCCTCCGCCAGCACGATCAGTTCGTCGCCGGCCTTGATCACGGTGTCCATCGGCGGATTCACCGACACGCCGCCGTCGGCATGACGCAGCCCCGCCGGGATGCCGAGTTCGTACGCGTGGAGCGCCTCCCCGAACGTCAGGTCGACCAGCGTCGGCTCGGACACGAGGTAGAACTCGTTCCCGGCGAAGTCCAGCAGTTCGGTGAAGACCGTCGACAACCCGGACTGGCGGTGCGACTGCACGATCAGCCGGATCGCGATGTCGTCGGCGTCGACGACGTGCGCCGTCGGGCCGCCGGCCAGCCGCGCCGCGGGCAGGTTCGCCGTCTTCGACACCGGGGCCACCACGTGCGGGCGGCGGTGCCCCCACGACCGGGCGCCGAGCGACAGCAGCACCTTGATGACATGCGTGTCGGGGTCGTCGACCGGCGGAGACACCACGACGATCGACCGCGCGGTCCCCAGACTGATCAGCTCGAGGTCGGCGATCTTGAGCGGGTTGCCCCTGCGGCACACGACCCGGGTGCTGCCGAGGTCGGGCACCCGCGCTTTGATCGCCTCTTCCATGTCGACCTTGTCGTGGTCGGCCAGGATCGCAACGCAGGACCGGCGCTGGCTCTGGTTCGCCTCAGCCAGTTGGGCCACGACGGTGAACACTTGGTCCGACCAGCCCAGCACCACCGTGTGATCACGTTCGACGATCATCGAGCGGCCTTTTCGGAGCTCAGTGATCTTGGCCTCGAGGCCCGTGGTGAGCACGCCGATGAGAGCACTGACGATGAAGATGCCGCCCACCGTGGCCGCCAGCATGAGCGCGAGAAACGGCGCCGTGCCTGCGTCGCCGCCCATGGTCCCCGGGTCGAGCGTGCGCAGCAGGCTCCGCCAGAACACCCCCGGCCAGTTCCCGTTCTCGTGCGCGTCCTGCGGTGCCAACACCGTCACCATGGAGGCGACGACCAGGATCAGCACCCCTGAGGCCAGGGCCAGCCATCCGATCAGCGCCGGAGTGCCCTTCGACATCGTGTTGTCGAACCAGTAGCGCGCCCGATCCCGCCACCTGACCTGCGCCAACCGAACCTCTCCCCACCCGGTTCGTCGCCAGATTACGGCGGAACACGGCCAAAACGCTGAAAAGCTATCAGCGTTGGCGACCGTGCGGAGGTGGTCGGCTCAAGTCGTGAAGGTCGCAGCCCGCCCCCTGCCGCCGCTGTCGGCATGAGCCGGCGCGGGGAAGAACAGCTCGGCAAAGGCCCTGACAAAGTCCCATTGCTAAGACGCGTGCTGACGGCGCCTTGGCAAAGGGACCTGAGAAAAGCGCGTTGGCGAAAGCCCGTGGGTAAAGGCCTGCAGTGAATGCGCGCGGTGGATGCGCGTTACGAAGGCGCGTACGAGGGGATCGGCCGACGGTTCGCATGACGAGAACCTGCGGCGGTAGTGCCATGGAGAACAGCGTGCACAAAGCGGTGCGGGTGCCGAGCCGACTTTCGGCTCAGCACCCGCAACTTATGGCACGATTGATTTTCTGAACATGCGCCTCGTGCCACGGTGATGATCGACCCGCGATCGAGCGGACTTACTCCGCAGTCGGCACGGCGATGTGGTTCTGGCCGTCCACGAGCGAGCCGGCGGCCTGGCGGACGTTGGTCAGCTTCTCGTAGGTCATGACCTCCTGCGCGGCAGTGTGCTGCCTACGGGTCGGAACAGCCATGCTCGTCACGTTGAACGGGCCGGTGGCGGGCAGGGTCCTGATCGAAGAGCTGTCCTCGCACGGCGCCTTCACCGCCGGGGGCACCGGCTGGCAGACGTTGGTGGGAGCGGCCGGAGCGGCCGGAGCGTCCTCACACGGCGCCTTCACCGCCGGGGGCACCGGCTGGCAGACGCTCGTCGGAGCGGCCGGAGCCGGGACCGGGGCCGGGGCGATCGGAGCGCTCTCGCATGCGGTCCACTTCTTGACGTGCAACGTCCCGTACGCGTTGCCGCACGCCGGGATCGGTGCGCTCGCGGCGGCGTCCTGCGCGCAGGACGCACGGGCGACGCTCAGGATCGCCGCGGCCGAGTTCCCGCAGACGTTGACCGGGACGCTGACGGGCGCCTTGACCTGGTTGCCGCTCAGCACGCTGTGGCGGCTGGAGGTCATCATGCCGCCCTCGGCCAGGCGCATGGCGCTGGTGGGCTGACTCTGGCTCGTCCCGCGGGCGGTGGCGTGCCCCCCGATCAGACCGAGGGCGTTTCCGCTCACGTTGACGGGTGCGGAGACCGGCGCCTCGACCTGGTTGCCGCTCAGAAGACTGTTGCTGGTGTCGCTCACGTCGGCGCTGGCGATGCCAGTGCCGATGGCGAAGAATCCCGCCCCGACGAGGGCAACGTGCCCAGCGTTCTTCATCCAGTTTCGCATTTCTTCTCCTGTTTCTTGATTTGGACCGAGATGAGCCGCCGCCCCTTTAGAGGTACGGACAGCGATGATTCAGCCGAGTCATAACTGGTCTATCACTACCTGCCGCAGCGGCTACTCCTCGTCACTCGTCGGCGTGTCGTGCAAGCTGCGGAACGGGTTGGTCAGATCCAACAGAACTGCCTATCCGGGCTATTACCGACCCTACTCACCTCGGCATTGCGAAAACTATCACCGCAGCGGGACGCCAACCGCGCATCGTGCAGGTGCCGACAGTTACTCGACCTCAAAGTTACCTTTCCAGGAACCTCGAGGCGGTTACGTGAGGACCCATTGGCCTCAGCGGGCGCTTCGCCCGACCACGCGTTCAACTGCCCATGTCATCACGATGACATCATCGCGACGCTGGACCGATGTCCGGGATATGCACGATATTCGGGATTGCTGGACTCAGCGGAAAATGCGTGACGCGGCGTGAATTGCCGGTTAGATCATCCGCGCGGGCGCAGGGCGGCGCGGGTCAGAGCCAGTCGCGACGCTTGAAGACCAGGTACAGGCTCGTACAGACCACTGCCATGAGCGCGACCGCGAAGGGGTAGCCCATGACCCATTTCAACTCGGGCATCTGCGTGAAGTTCATGCCGTAGATGGTGCCGATCAGGGTGGGCGCGAACAGGATGGCCGCCCACGCGGAGATCTTCTTGACCTCCTCGTTCTGGGCGTAGCTGGCCCGGGTGAGGTGCTTCATCTCCTCGTTCTGGGCCTGGCTCACGAGCGTGGCGTTGACCGTGAGGATGTCCTGCAGCATCTGCCGGAACCCGTCCACACGTTCCACCACGGTGGTCGCATGGTCCTCGACGTCGCGCAGGTAGCGCCTCAGTTCCTCGTCGGTGCCGTACTTGTCGAAGCCGGCGGTCAGCGCCTCGAGCATTCCGAGCAGCGGGCGGGTGGCCCGCTGGAACTCGATGACCTCGCGGGAGAGCTCATAGATGCGCCGCGACACCCCCGGATCCCCGCCGAACACCTCGGTCTCGATCTCGTCGATGTCGTTCTGCAGGCCCGCGACGACCGGAGCGTATCCGTCGACGACGGCATCCAAGATCGCGTAGAGCACCGCCTCGGGGCCGCTCGCGATGAGGTCGGGGTCCTCCTCCACCCGGCTTCGCACCACGGCCAGGTTCGGCGCCTCGCTGTGGCGGACCGTCAACACGAAGTCGTGACCGACGAAGATGTGCAGCTCGCCGAAGTCGACCTCTTCGAGATCGTCGACATAGCGGGCGGCGCGCAGCACCACGAAGAGGGTGTTGCCATAGCGCTCCAGCTTGGGGCGCTGATGGGCCACGATGGCGTCCTCGACGGCCAGTTCGTGCAGCTCGAACTCCTCGGCCAGCGAAAGGAGCTGGTCCTCGGCCGGGCGGTAGAGCCCGATCCATGCCATGGCGTCCGGGGTCTCGCGCAGCGACCGGTACGTGTCGGCCAGGGTCGCCGGTGACTTGCGCCGCTTGCCCTCCACATAGACCGCGGCGTCGATCACGCTGCTCTCGACGGGCCTATCCAGGTCGGCCACCCGGGGATCCATCGAGCGTTCAGGGGCCTGGTGCCGCAGGCCCTGATGGCCGCTCGGCCGGGAGGAACGCTTGAGCGGACGCAACGCGCGTGCACGCCAGTCGGACATGACGGTTCTCCGAAGCGAGAGGCGGGTTCGAGCACTGGATCACGGTGCCCACGGCGGCCGAAGCTACGACGCTCACACCTGCGGGTCGCACACAACCGGACGACGTAAGGCCTTCAGTGGCAACTGGGAGGTTGGCTGTCCATGACGAGCCTCACCTCCTAGTCCTGCGTCCGAGCGAATCCCATACGGAGCTAATAGCACACTAGCACCCGTAATGGAACGTTCCCTGTAGTGCGGAATGGGGGCGAGGTCCGGACCAGGCCATCTCGTACGGGCGCGACTCAGCCGGCCACGGCGGGCCCGTCGGCCCCACCGGGCCCGATCTACGGTGTGCGGCGCACCGGTCATAGGATCTGACCCGACGTCCATGCGTCGCGGCGGCGCTCCGCGGGTGGTCCCGTGCCGACCACGCCGCGCCCCGGTGCGCATCGGTTCTCTCCTGGTGGGTGGTGCGAATGATCGGCAGTCTCGACTGGGTTCCCGCGGCCGGCAGACCGGATCTGCTCGCCGATCCGGTGGCGCGGGCCGTACGGGAGGAGATGGACGCCCAGGTGGCGGAGATCGACCCCGAGCTCGCCGACACCGCCGCGTTCTGCGAGCGCTACGCCGTGCCGCTGGAGGTCAGCGCCAACTGCGTGATCATCACGACCAAGCGCGGCGGAGAGACCGGCCATGCCGCCTGCATGGTGCTCGCGACGCAGCGGGCTGACGTCAACGGAGTCGTACGGCGTCATCTCGGCGCCCGCAAGGCCTCGTTCGCGCCCATGGACCGGGCGACCGCGTCGACCGGCATGGAGTACGGCGGCATCACGCCGATCGGCCTGCCCGCGGACTGGCCGGTCCTGGTCGACACCGCGGTCGCGAACGAGGCGTACGTCGTGATCGGCAGCGGACTGCGGCGGTCGAAGATCCTGCTGCCGGGTAAGGCACTCGCCGACCTGCCGCAGGCAGAGGTCATCGGGCTGGCCCAGTAGCCCCGCACGCTCCACGAGCACCCGGTCTCACAGAGGCCGCGGCGAGCCGGTGTGGACCCGGGCGGCCCCCTCTCGGACCCGGAGCCGGACCCGGCACGGACCATGCCGGACCGTGCCGGACCCGGGATGGGCCCATTGCGGGCCCTGGGCGCGGCGTCGCGGGCCTCGATAGCATCGCGCGATGGGTTCACGGTTCTACCACTTGTGCGTCGATTCTCACGATCCCCGGACTCTGGTGCGCTTCTGGGCGGCGGTTCTGGACCAGCGGATCCTGCATGAGTCGGACGACGAGGTCATCGTCGGCGCCGACGAACGGAGTTACCCCGGCCTGTGCTTCCTGCGGGTGCCCGACGAGAAGACGATCAAGAATCGGCTGTACATCGACCTGGACCCCGACGACCAGGTAGCCGAGGTGGAACGCATTGTCGCCCTCGGCGCCCGTCCGGCGGACGTCGGGCAGGGCACGGACAAGAGTTGGATCGTTCTCGCCGATCCCGAGGGCAACGAGTTCTGCGTGCTCAGGCCGCATCGATCCCTGGTCGACTGACCTCGGCGCCGCCGCACGTCCTACCGCTGCGTCCTACCGCCTGCCACCTGCTGTTATCACCAGCAGTTGGTCTTTTTGGCGTTCTGCGGATCGAGGGCGTTGAACACCTCGTTCATCGCGATCGGATGGAACGGAAGCAGAAAGTGCTCGGCGCCGTTGGTCGGGCAGAGGTCCTGAAGGACCACGTTGTGGACGTTGGGCCCCTCGAGGAACTGGGATTGGTACGGCGTCACGAGCTGGTCGTGCCTGGTCGCGATCACCGTGTAGTTCACTCCCGGCACCGTGTCGCCACCTTCGTTGAGCTTTTTCATCAGTTCCGAGCCGACGAGCTGGTCGTCGCAGGCCGGGCAGAGGTCGCCGACGACGTCGGCCGCCCCCGGGTAGTTCTCGGCGAGCGCGGCCAGGCCGTTCATCGTCGTGCCGTGGTTGGACGGAGCGAGGCCCACCAGGGTGTTCACCTTGTCGGCCCCGCCCAGATACTTCAGGTAGTAGCGGGGCATCATGCCGCCCTGCGAGTGACCGACGATGTCCACCTCTTCCGCGCCGGTCGCGGCGAGCACCCCGTCGATGAACGTGGACAGTTGCTCGGCGGAGTAGGGCACCGGCGCGATGGCCCGCAGGGCCGGCACGCCGGGCCGTTCACCATAGGTGAGGGCGTACACGCAGTAGCCGTTCAAGGCCATGGTCGGTGTGGTGCTGAACCAGTTGGCGGTGCCGTTGAAGAACGTGCCGTGCACCAGCACGACCGGGCGAGGATGGGCCTTGTTCGGCTTGCAGTTCCAGTCGTTGGCGCCGATCAGGCCGGGCGCGGCCAATGCCTTGGCGGCCTTGATCTCAGCGGAGGTCGGTTTGGGCTCGGGCGTCTTGGTCAGCGGCGGAGGCGCCTGCGGGCTCGGAGCCGGCTGTGCGGTCTGGGCCCCCTGCGGGGACGGGCCCCCCTGCGGGGGAGGGCTGATCGGGGCGGGGGTGGCAGGGGCCGGGGTGACCGAGGGCCTCGACCCGGCTTCACCGCTTCGCCGGTCGGCGGGATCGCAGTTCTCGTCGGCGACGCGGCAGACCGCGGCGACGATGGTGGACGAGACCCCTTGCCCGATGCCGCTGGTGACGACGGCTCCGGTCATCCCGGCCAACAGCAGGATCGCCGCGATGTATCCGACCGCGCCTTCGCCACTATCACCGTGGCGGCTCAGAGACCCTTTGTCCCGCACCGCCGAAACGTACGATCGACCGGCCGCTCCCGGACAGGGCCCCGGAGCCCGAAACCAGGCCTAACTAGGGCCTAGGTCACACCCTGCGGTCAGCCGGCCGGAGCGAGGGACCGATGGGCGCGCAGCGACGACGAGAAGCGGTCGACGATGTCGAACAGCGCCGCACCGGCGGCGCGATCGATCACGATCTCGTCGGCGCCGGCCGCCGTCAGGAACCGGTCGAGCACGAAGTACCCCTGCGCCACGTGAGCGGTCCCGAGCGAGGTCAGCACCGGCCGCAACGCATAGTCGATCGCCAGAACGTGCGCGGTCGTGCCGCCGGTGGCGAGCGGAAGCACGGACTTCTCCGCGAAGGCGTACTGCGGGAGCAGGTCGAGCAACGCCTTCAGCAGCCCTGTGTAGGCGGCCTTGTAAATCGGCGTGGCCACGACCAGGGCGTCCGCCGCCGCGATCTCGTCCACCACCGCGCGAATCGCCGGATCGGTCTTGTCGCCCGCGAGCAGCGGCACGGCCGGCAGTTCCCTG
The DNA here is from genome assembly GCF_014323665.1 of Actinomadura sp. HBU206391. GTDB lineage: Bacteria > Actinomycetota > Actinomycetes > Streptosporangiales > Streptosporangiaceae > Actinomadura_C. Next base: position 90,491 of record NZ_JABVEB010000010.1, read on the forward strand.
ACCGCTAGGGAGGTGACGGTGTGCCCGTCGTCGCGCAGGCGGCGCTCGACGTGGTGAAGCACTCCCTGGGTACGCGAGATCGCCGAAGGGCTGCCAGAGATCGCCAGAATCGTTGCCATTGAGCACCTTTCACCGGAGTCCGTCACCAGGTCCGCCGTCCGCAGCGCAGGCGAGGTGGCCGCGGGCGTCATGAACCCTCGTCAACGCATGTGTCGTGGTCGTCAGCGTCGGCAGAGGTCGGCCGCGATCCGGAGGAGATCAACGTGTCTGCGGCGGGTGAGGAGGGGCAGGGCTCGCATTCCCCGATACAAGCATGTGGCGGGAGAAATCGTCAATAAATCCTACCTGTTAAATAGAGTACTTACCGGCTGCGCGGAGGCGAAGGGCACGGCCGGCGCCGCCGTGCAGTTCGAGCATCCTGCGCCGGCCTTCGGACTCACTGCGCTTCAGGCCTTGCTGCACCTTCTCGATGACGGCCGGGGCGAGGGCGGCGAGCAGGCGGCGTGCCTCGGCCCAGGCCTGGTCGGCCGTGTCGCGGGTGATGACGTGCAGGCGAATGCCGAACCGGAGCCTCCGGTCCCCGCGACGCCGCAGCGGCGCTCTCGTCGTGCGTACGAACTCCGCCGCCTCGGCCAGGGCGCCGCCGGCGATGCCCACGTCGATCGCGGTGTGCAGCAACTGGGCGACCGCGCCGGCGCCGGTCGCGGTCCGCAGGGTCGGTAAGGTCGCCCGGGTCAGCGGCGGGGTGGGCGGCGTTCCAGCTCGACGATGCGCCGGCGAGCGGCCTCGAGCTCCTGCCTCAGCGCGCGGACTTCGTGTTCGAGTTCGAGAACCCGCCGGATGGCCGCAAGGGTCATGCCCTCGTCGACCAGGGTGACGACGTACTGCAGACGACTGATCTCACGGCGGGAGTAACGGCGCTGGCCGCCCGTCGACCTCTGCGGTCGTACGACCTCGTATTCGTCCAGACGGCGTAGGAAGGCCTGCTGTACCTGGAGCATCCCGGCGACCTGCCCGACCGAGTACAGAGGTGCCCGGTCATCATCGATCGGCAATGA
>NZ_JABVEB010000100.1 GCF_014323665.1 Actinomadura sp. HBU206391
GGAGTGCGACCGCCACGGTTCGTGCTGTTCACGACAGGGTTCCTGGAGCCCGGGTACCGCCGGTTCATCGAGCGTCGCCTGCGTGAGGAGTTCGGGTTCGAGGGCACGCCCATCGAGGTCTCCATGAAGATCCGAGAGAAGCGGGGCGGCAAGAAGAAGTAGCCGCCCGGGCTCCTCCCGGACCCTTTCTGCTGGCCGGCCCGCCCGGCCGGGTTGTGCCGCGGCCGGGCGGGTCGCGCTTCACATCCCCGGTGTACGGGGATTCGACTGGTACGGGGCCACCATCCGGTCACCGTGCTGCGGCGCAGCGGAGTCGGGCTCCGGACGCCGCGCGTAGCGCCGGGGGAGGGGCTGGGTCTCGCCGACCGGCCGGGCCGGCTCGGGGGGGATGCCATCGGGTGGCGTGCTCTTCGGGTAGGCGGTCTCGTGCGGGGGCACCGCGGCCTGCTCCTCGGCCAACCTGGCGTCGCGCACCGCGACCACGGCCAGCCGGCCGAGTGCCAGCGCCGCGAAGAACACGATGAGGGCACCGAGGCCGTAGAAGAACGCGAGCTGCTCGGCGACCTGCTTGGCCTCGTCACCGACCGGGCTGCCGGTGGCGCTGGCCCCGTTCTCGGTCCACAGGGCGCTCACCGGCCCGCCGACCACGAACCAGGCACCGCCGAGAGCGGCGATCCAGGCTCCGAACATCGCAACGACGCGGTTGGCGCTGAGCAGCAGGATCAGCCCGCCGAGCCCGGTGGCCACCGCCGGCGCGATCGCGAGCCAGAGCCGGTCGGAGGTGTAGACCCAGGCCTTGTCGGGCGTGTAGGCGAAGTCGACGTACGGGCCGACGAACGGGATGAGGCCGCCCCACAGCCCGAGCAGCAGCAGTAGCAGGCCGCTGAACGCGCCGCGGCTCCGAGGGACTCGCAGTGTTCCTGCCATGACGATCTCTCTCAATCGGGGGGGACGCGATTGGGTTTTCAGCGGGCCCTTTACCCGACGATGACCTCTCTATGCGGCGTCCGCGCAAACGGACACACGCTGAAGCCGGCCGCCGCCGCGCTTGGGCGGGTCTCGCGCCGATCCGTACGGTGGTGGGCCATGGGGGAGATCATGGGCATGGCGGAGGTGACGTGGTGGATCAGGCTGGCGGAAGGACTCGGGGAGCCGGTGGATCGGTGAGCCGGGATGTCGTGGTGGTGCACGCGGGAGAACCGCCGCCGGCCGACTGGCACGCCGCCGTGTTCCTCGCCGGGCCCTCGCCGCGCCGTCCGGAGACGGAGTCATGGCGGCCGGAGATGATCGAGCGGATCCGGGAACAGTGGCGGGAGGACGGCCGCCTGGTGGTGTTCGACCCCGAGCGGCGTGACGGGCACTACGCCGACTACACGGGGCAGGTCGAGTGGGAGGAACGGAGTCTCCACCTCGCCGACGAGGTGATCTTCTGGGTCCCCCGGGAGCTCGCCGCGATGCCCGCGTTCACGACGAACGTGGAGTGGGGGATGTGGCACGACAGCGGACGCGTGGTGTTCGGGGCGCCGCCGGAGGCGCCCGGGAACCGGTACCTGCTCCACTACGCGGACACCTGCGGGGTCCCGACGGCGACGACGCCGGCCGACACGGCGGCCGCGGCGCTGCGGAAGATCGGGGCGGGCGCGTACCGCAGGGACGGCGAACGCGGGGTGCCGCTGCTCGTCTGGCGCACCGAGAGTTTCCGGCGGTGGTACCAGGCGCAGCGGGGAGCCGGGAACGCCCTACGCGCGGCCCGCGTGGTGTGGACCTTCGGGGGCCAGGACCACGGCCGGGACCCTGGCCAGGGGCAGGAGGAAGGCCAGGGGCAGGACGAAGGTCAGAGGCAGGGGCGGGCTCTGGCGTACTGGGCCCTGCACGTCCACGTGCACGTGGCGGCCGAGGACCGGGTGAAGTGCAACGAGGTGGTCATCTCGCGGCCCGACACCAGCGTCGTGGCGCTGTACCGGCGGGGCGCGGAACCGGATGACACGACGGTCGTGCTGGTCCGTGAATTCCGCAGTGCGGCGGCCACCTCGGACGGGTTCGTCCACGAGCTGCCCGGCGGCTCGGGGCCGGGCGACCCGCTGGGCCAGGCGATCAGCGAACTCGACGAGGAGACCGGCCTGGTGCTCGAGCCGGGACGGCTCCGCGCCCACGGCGCCCGTCAGGTGGCGCCGACCGTCTCGGCCCACCGCGTGCACCTGTTCTCAGCCGAGATCACCGCCGCCGAGCTCGATCGGTTGCGCGTGGCCGGCCCGCACGGCGTCGCCGCCGACGGCGAACGCACCCATGTCGAGATCCGCACGTACGGGGAGGTCCGCTCGGGCGGCCTGGTCGACTGGGCGACCCTCGGCATGCTGGCCGAGGCGCTGGGCGAGGTCAGGCCGCCACCAGGGTCGCCGCCGCGGCGGGCCGACGCTGGCGGGCGTTCGTAGTGAGGAAGTGCTTCACGAGACGCACGATCAGGGCCTCGAGCACCGTGAGAAGCGCCTTGGCCAGCACAGCGGCCAGGAAGTCGGTCACTGTAACCTCCGGTTTGGGGTGGTCTGTCGGGTTCCGGAGGAAACTCTATGCCTGATTTTTAGCTAAATGTGACGGAAGTCCGGTTCTGTTTTGGTGAACATTCGGTAACCGATCGCTACGAGCCGGAATGATCAGACCCTGGAGTCACGCCGACCTGGCGGCCCCGCGGCGCGAGCCGCCGTTCGAGGACGCCCGCGGATCCTTTTTCAGGGCCCGCTTGGCGAGGATGGTGCCGGCGCCGATCGCGGCCGCCACCGGCCACTCGATCACTCCGAACGCGGCCAGCGCTCCGAGTCCGGCGTAGTAGGCCATGCGCTCGGCGGACGGCAGTGAGGACTGGGCGCTGGAGACGGCGTGGCCGACGGCCCTGGGGTGGACCCGTGGAACGTGCGGCGCGCGCACCTGCACGGTGAGGAGCGGCATCTTTACGGTGACGCTGGACCGCGACGACTCCAGGTTCGAAGGCTTGGACGGCGTGCTGTCGCGCGACGTCCTAGCGGGAGAGCTGCGCCCCGAGACCGTCGACGGAGCGTTGCGCCCTGCCGCCGTGGGCCGCGAACTCCGTCCGGACGGTTTGGATGCCGCCTTGCGCCGAGTCGGTGCAGGCGCGGTCTTCGTCTGAGCCATATCCGGTTCCCCCTGGTGTCCTTGCGGTGGGCTTTTCGACGGTAACCCGCATCGGTCCGGACGTCCGGGGCCGAAAGTCCTTTGATGTCGGGCCATGCGTCGGTGGTGGGCGCCGGTGTGGTCGGACGGCCACCGCCGCACTGCTCTAATGCCGTCCGGACGGGTGCGTCCGGCGTTCGAGAAGTGCGGGGCCTCGAATGTGGTGCGGGTCACATTCGTTCGGGAAACGCTGCTATGAACGGCGTTGCATGCCCGACATCTTCGGGCATGTCAGGAAATTGGTCTAATCCATTGGTCTGGGCCAATTGGTCAATTCGGTAATCGTTCGTCATGATGCGAAGAACCGATGGACAGCGTAAGGAGCTGCTCGTGTCCCACCAGGTCTCTGGTCTCGACCAGGCCCCGACCAGCCACACCGCGTTGATTGACTGGGTTCGTGACATCGCCGAACTGGCCCAGCCCGAGCGAATTGAGTGGTGCGACGGCTCGGAGGCCGAATGGCAGAGGCTCACCGACCTCCTCGTCGAGCAGGGTACCTTCAAACGCCTGAACCCTGAAAAACGCCCTAATAGCTTCTACTGCGCATCCGATCCGACCGACGTCGCGCGCGTGGAGGATCGCACGTTCATCTGCTCCGAGAAGGAGCAGGACTCGGGCCCCACCAACAACTGGATCGCCCCCGCCGAGATGCGCGCCACCTTCGGCGAGATCTTCAAGGGCTGCATGCGCGGTCGCACGATGTACGTGGTGCCGTTCTGCATGGGCCCGCTGGGCGGCAGCATCTCCCAGCTGGGTGTGGAGATCACCGACTCTCCGTACGTCGCCGTCTCCATGCGGATCATGACCCGGATGGGCGAGCCGGCCCTGCGCCTCATCGAGGAGCGCGGCTCGTTCGTGAAGTGCGTGCACTCGGTCGGTGCCCCGCTCGAGCCCGACCAGGCCGACGTGCCGTGGCCGTGCAGCTCGACCAAGTACATCTCGCACTTCCCCGAGACCCGCGAGATCTGGTCCTACGGCTCGGGGTACGGCGGCAACGCGCTGCTGGGCAAGAAGTGCTACGCCCTGCGCATCGCCTCGACCATGGCGCGAGACGAGGGCTGGCTGGCCGAGCACATGCTCATCCTCAAGCTCACCCCGCCGACGGGCAAGGCCCGCTACGTCGCGGCCGCGTTCCCCTCGGCCTGCGGCAAGACAAACCTCGCCATGCTGGAGCCCACCGTCCCCGGCTGGAAGGTCGAGACGATCGGCGACGACATCGCCTGGATGCGGTTCGGCGAGGACGGCCGGCTGCACGCCATCAACCCCGAGGCGGGCTTCTTCGGCGTCGCCCCCGGCACCGGCGAGTCGACCAACGCCAACGCGATCAAGACGCTGTGGGGCAACAGCATCTTCACCAACGTCGCGCTCACCGATGACGGGGACGTCTGGTGGGAGGGCCTCACCGACGAGCCTCCCGCGCACCTCACCGACTGGAAGGGACGGGACTGGACGCCGCAGGACGCCACCGAGCCCGCCGCCCATCCCAACGCCAGGTTCACGACGCCGGCGGGGCAGTGCCCGATCATCGCGCCGGAGTGGGAGGACCCGAACGGCGTGCCGATCTCGGCCATCCTGTTCGGCGGCCGGCGCGCCACGGCGGTGCCGCTGGTCACCGAGTCCTTCGACTGGCATCAGGGCGTCTTCCTCGGCGCCAACGTGGCCTCGGAGAAGACCGCGGCGGCTGAGGGCACGGTCGGTGAGCTGCGGCGCGACCCGTTCGCGATGCTGCCGTTCTGCGGCTACAACATGGGCGACTACTTCGCCCACTGGCTGAAGCTCGGGGCCTCGGCCGATCCGGAGAAGCTGCCGCGGATCTACTACGTCAACTGGTTCCGCAAGGACGCCGACGGGAACTTCCTGTGGCCGGGCTTCGGCGAGAACAGCCGGGTCCTGAAGTGGATCGTGGAGCGGCTGAACGGGCGGGCCGACGTGGTCAAGACTCCGATCGGCGGCCTCCCGACCAAGCAGGCGTTGGACACGAGCGGCCTGGACATCGACGACGCCGATCTCGACACGCTCCTGTCGGTCGACCTCGAGGTGTGGAGGCAGGAGGCCGCGCTGATCCCGGAGTTCTTCGACACCTTCGGCGACCACCTCCCGCAGGGCCTGCGGGACGAGTACAACGCTCTGATCAACCGCCTGGGCTGAAACGCGCTGGGCGGCCCCCGCGCCGGGCCGCCCAGCCCCCTGGCCCGCCCGTGATGGCAGGTGACTCCCACGGCACCCGGCGGCTCAGCGGCCGCCCTCGGCCGACGGGCGCAGCTCATGCGCCGCGTGTCCGGCACGGCGCGGAGCCGGCTCGCGTCCCTGCGGCTGAATCGGCCTCGGCAGGCCGGGCGCGGCGGGGATCGGCCATTCGGCCGGCTCGCCGTCGAGGACGAATTCCTCCCCGTGGTGGGTCAGCGTCAGCTCGTCCCCGCCGAGCAGCTCGTACGTGGCGCTGCCGGCGGTCACGGTGACGCGCAGGCGGCGGCCGCGGTAGCGCATGCGGAACGCCAGCCGGGTGATGCCGCCGGGCAGCCGCGGCGCGAAGCGCAGGCGCCCGTCGTGGGCGCGCATGCCGCCGAACCCGGCGACGAGCCCGGTCCACGCCCCGGCGAGCGAGGCGATGTGCAGCCCGTCGCGGGTGTTCCTGGCGAGATCGCGCAGGTCCATGAGCGCGGTCTCGCCCAGGTAGTCGTGGGCCAGGTCGAGATGCCCCACCTCCGCCGCGATCACCGCCTGCGTCTGGGCGGACAGCGAGGAGTCGCGCACGGTCAGGGCCTCGTAGTAGCCGAAGTTCCGTGCCTTCTGCTCCTCGGTGAACGCGGCGCCCTGCAGGTGCATGGCCAGCACCAGGTCCGACTGCTTGACGACCTGCTTGCGGTAGAGGTCGAAGTAGGGGAAGTTCAGCAGCAGCGGGTACTGCTCGGATTCGGTCGCCGCGAAGTCCCAGCGGGCGTGGTCGGTGAAGCCCTCGCTCTGCGGATGCACTCCCAGCCGCTCGTCATAGGGGAGGTGCATCGCGGCGCCCGCGTTGCGCCATGAGGCCGCCTCCTCGGTGGTGACCCCGAGCTCTTCGGCGAGGTCGGGGTGGCGCATGGCCATGGCGGCGGCGGCGCGCAGGTTCTGCCGCGCCATGAGGTTGGTGTAGACGTTGTTGTCGGCGACCGCGCTGTACTCGTCCGGCCCGGTGACGCCGTCGATCCGGAAGACGCCGTCGACATCGTGGTGGCCCAGGTCGCGCCACAGCCTGGCCGTCTCCACCAGCAGCTGCAACCCGAACTCGCGCTCGAACCGCTCGTCCTCGGTCGCGTCCAGATAGCGCACGACCGCGTCGGCGATGTCGGCGTTGATGTGGAACCCCGCCGTGCCCGCCGGCCAGTAGCCCGAGCACTCCTGCCCGCGGATGGTCCGCCAGGGGAAGGCCGCTCCCGCGAGGCCCAGCTGGCCGGCGCGCTCGCGGGCCAGGGGAAGGGTCATGTGCCGCCAGGTGAGCGCGTCGGCGGCGGCGTCCGGCCGGGTATAGGTGAGGACCGGCAGCACGAAGGTCTCGGTGTCCCAGAAGGTGTGCCCGTCGTAACCGGGCCCGGTGAGGCCCTTGGCGGCGATCATCCGCCGCTCGGCGCGGGCGCCCGCCTGCATGATGTGGAACAGCGCGAAGCGCACGGCCTGCTGGACCTCGGCGTCCCCTTCGAGCTCGACGTCGGCGCCGGACCAGAACTCGTCGAGATGGTCGCGCTGCTCCTTCAGCAGGCCGTCCCAGCCCGCGTGCCGTGCCGCCGCCAGCGCGGCCACCACCTGGTCGTGCAGGGCGGGGCGCGACCGGCGGCTGGACCAGCCGTAGGCGAGGAACTTCACGATCCGCAGCCGCTGGCCCGGCTCCAGCCGGGTCGCCACGGTCAGCCGGCCGACGTCCGGAGAGCTCTCGCTCTCCACCGCCATGTGCTCCGGGCCCTCGATCTGGTGGGTCATTCCTGCGGCCATCCGCAGCCCGCTGTGCCGGGTGCGGTGCACCAGCACCACCTTGGTGCCGTTGGCGACGTGCTCCTCGCTCACCAGCGGGGCCTCCAGCACCGCCGCCGCGCGCGGATCGCGGCCCAGGTCGGGCAGCGCCTCGTTGGCCACGAGCTCCGACTGGATCACGACCCGCACCGGTCCGTCCACCGGCTCGACCTCGTAACAGATCGCCGCGACGGCCCGCTGGGTGAGCGAGACCATCCGCACCGAGGTGATCCTTACCGTCCGGCCCGCCGGAGAGGTCCACTCCACCCGCCGGGTGAGGGTTCCCGCCCGCATGTCGAGCACCCGCTCATGGTCCACCAGCCGGCCGTACCGCACGTCGAACGGCTCGTCGTCGACCAGCAGCCGGATCAGCTTGCCGTTGGTGACGTTGATGATGGTCTGACTGGACTCGGGATAGCTGTTACCGGCCTCGGCGTGCGACAGCGGCCGCAGCTCGTAGAAGGAGTTCAGATAACTCCCCGGCAGCCCGTGCGGCTCGCCTTCGTCGAGATTGCCGCGCAGCCCCACGTGCCCGTTGGACAGCGCGAAGACCGACTCGCTCTGCGCGAGCCGGTCGAGCCGCAGTTCCGGTTCCCGCACGCACCACGGGTCCACCTCGTACACCGGCAGGTCCGTCACGTGCGCTCCAGCAGTTCGGTCAGGTCCTCGACCACGACGTCCGCGCCGTGTTCTCGCAGCCGTGCCGCCTGGCCGGCGCGGTCGACACCGATCACGATCGCGAACCCGCCCGCGCGCCCCGCCGCCACCCCGGCGAGGGCGTCCTCGAACACCGCGGCCTGGTCAGGTGGCACGCCGAGCGCTTCGGCGCCGGCCAGGAACATGTCCGGGGCGGGCTTGCCGGGCAGTCCGCGTTCCTGCGCGACCAGGCCGTCGACCCGCGCCTCGAACAGATCGCTGATACCCGCCGCCTTGAGCACCTGGACGGTGTTGGCGCTCGACGACACCACCGCGGTGCGCAGCCCCGCGGCGCGGGCGGCCCGGACGTAGCCGATCGAGCCGTCGAACACCTCGACGCCCCGCTCGTCCAGCAGGCGCAGCACCAGTTCGTTCTTGCGGTCGCCCAGCCCCTGGACGGTGGGCGCGTCCGGCGGATCGCCGGCCGTGCCTTCGGGCAGGGTCATGCCACGGGAGGCGAGGAACGAGCGGGTCCCGTCCTCACGGCGCTTGCCGTCGACGTACTCGCCGTAGTCGTTCACCGGGTCGAACGGCACGAACGGCTCGCCCGACCGCGTGGCCCGCTCTCGCAGGAAGTCGTCGAACATCTCCTTCCACGCGGCGGCGTGCACTGCCGCCGTCCGGGTCAGCACGCCGTCCAGGTCGAACAGGCACGCGCGTACGCCATCCGGGAGTCCCAGCATCTGCACTCTCCACCGTCGTCGGTGCCCGCAACGTTGTCCGCAACGTTATGCATGATCCAGGAATGTCGCACCTGTTCGCACGGCACCCCCCGGATCGGTCATCGGTGATGCGGGATCAGGTGGCGCCATCAGGGGCGGTGCGGCCGCGGTGTGACGGCTCAGTGCACCGCACGTGCGGTACGGCGCCGCGCCGGCGTGCGGCCGGGCGGCTGGCTCGGACGGGGGCCGGGCGTCACTTCGGGGACGGCCAGATCGACCGGCTCGCCGCCTAGTGAGAACTCCTCACCGTGGTGCGACAGCGACAGCGGCTCTCCGCTCACCAGCGCGTAGGTCGCGTGGTCGTGGGTCACCTCGATCCGCAGGCAGCGGCCCCGGTAACGCATCCGGAACGCGAGCCGGGCGATGCCGCTGGGAACGCGCGGCGCGAAACAGAGCCGGCCGTCGGGCGTGCGCATCCCGCCGAGCCCGGCCACGAGCGAGATCCAGGTGCCGGCCAGCGCCGCGAGGTGCAGGCCGTCGCGGGTGTTGTGCTCGAGGTCGTGCAGATCCATCAGCGCCGCCTCGCCGACGTAGTCGTGGGCCAGTTCCAGCTGCCCCACCTCGGCGGCGAGCACGGCCTGCGTACACGCGGACAGCGACGAGTCCCGCACCGTCAGCTGCTCGTAGTAGGCGAAATCGCGGGCCTTCTGCTCCGGCGTGAAGGCGTCGCCGCGCAGGTGCAGGGCAAGGACCAGATCGGCCTGCTTGACGACCTGTTTGCGGTAGAGATCGAAGTAGGGGAAGTTCAGCAGCAGCGGGTACTGCTCAGGGGTGGTGGCGGCGAAGTCCCAGCGGGCGTGGTCGGTGAACCCCTCGTTCTGCGGATGCACGCCGAGCCGCTCGTCGTAGGGCACGTACATCGCCGTCGCCGCGTCGCGCCAGCCGGCCGCCTCCTCGGTGGTCACCCCGAGCCGGCCCGCGCGCTCGGGGTACCGGCAGGACGTCTCGGCGGCGGCCATCAGGTTCCGCTGCGCCATCAGGTTGGTGTATACGTTGTTGTCGGCGACCGCGGTGTACTCGTCCGGGCCGGTGACACCGTCGATGCGGAAGCGGCCCTCGGGGTCGTGTTGGCCGAGGCTGCGCCAGAGCCGCGCCGTCGCGATCAGGAGCTCCAGCCCCACCTCCCGCTCGAACTCCTCGTCTTCGGTGGCGTCGACGTAGCGGATGGCCGCGTCGGCGATGTCGGCGCCGATGTGGAAGGCGGCCGTGCTCGTCGGCCAGTAGCCCGAGCATTCCTCGCCGCCGATCGTTCGCCAGGGAAAGGCGGCCCCCTGCAGGCCGAGCTGCGCGGCGCGATCGTGAGCGCTGGGCAGCGTCCTCTGCCGCCAGGTCAGCGCGTCGGCGGCGGCGGACGGCCGGGTGTAGGTGAGCACGGGCAGCACGAACGTCTCGGTGTCCCAGAACGTGTGGCCGTCGTAGCCCGTCCCCGTCAGGCCCTTCGCCGCTATCGGCCGGTGCTCGGCGCGCGCCCCCGCCTGCACGATGTGAAAGAGCGCGAAGCGCACCGCCTGTTGAACCTCCGGGTCGCCGTCGACCTCGACGTCGGCGCCCTCCCAGAAGTGGTCGAGAAAGGCCCGCTGGTCGGCGAGCAGCCCGTCGAAGCCGCTCAGCCGGGCGCCCGCGAGCGCCGCCACGACCTGGTCGTGCAGCGCCGGCCGGGAGCGTTCGCCGGACCAGCCGTAGGCGATGAACTTCACCACGCGCAGACGCTCGCCCGGCTCCAGCCAGGTCACGGTGGTCAGCCTGCCGATGTCCGGGGAGCTCTCCCGTTCCGACTCCGTCCCCTCGGGCCCGTCGATCACGTGGCCCATGCCGGCGGCGACCCGGAGTCCGCTGTGCCGCGTCCGGTGCACCAGCACCGCGCCGTACGGGGTGACGGCGTCCTCCTCGCTCTCGAGCGGTGACTCCAGCCGATGGGCCACCCGCGGGTCCTTGCCCGGATCGGGCAGCGACTCGTTGGCGACGAGCTCGGACTGCACCACCGCCCGCAGCGGCTGGTCCACCGCCTCGACCTCGTAGCAGATCGCCGCCACCGCCCGCTGGGTCAGCGAGACCAGCCGGGTGGACGTGACGCGCACGGGACAGCCGGCCGGGGAGGTCCACTCGGCCCGCCGGGCGAGAGTCCCGGCGCGCAGGTCGAGGATGCGCTCGTGGGTGCGCAGCTCCCCGTAGCGGACGTCGAACGGCTCATCGTTGACCAGCAGGCGGATCAGCTTGCCGTTGGTCACGTTGATGGCGGCCTGGTCGCTCTCGGGGTAGCCGTACCCGGCCTCGGCGTACGGCAGCGGCGCCAGTTCGAACACGGAGTTGAGGTAGGTGCCCGGCAGGCCGTGCGGCTCGCCCTCGTCGAGATTGCCGCGCAGCCCCAGATGCCCGTTGGAGAGCGCGAACACCGATTCGCTCTGCGCCAGGGTGTCGAGGTTGAGCTCGCATTCGCGGATCCGCCACGGTTCCACCGCGTAGGCCGATTGCTCGATCATTCGTGCTCCAGCAGCTCAACCAGGTCGTCCACCACGAGGTCGGCCCCGTGCTCCAGCAGTTCCCTGCGGTGGCCGACCCGGTCCACGCCGATGACGACGGCGAAGCCGCCGGCCCGGCCCGCGGCCACGCCGGCCAAGGCGTCCTCGAACACCGCCGCGCGCTCCGGGAGCACGCCGAGCGCCTTCGCACCGGCGAGGTAGGTGTCCGGTGCGGGCTTTCCCGCGAGCCCCAGCCGGCCGGCGACCAGGCCGTCGACCCGGGCGTCGAAGAGATCCGCGAGGCCGGCCGCGTCGAGCACCTGCGCGGTGTTGGCGCTGGAGGAGACCACGGCGGTGCGCAGGCCCGCACCACGTACCGCGCGGACGTACTCGACGGATCCCTCGAACACCTCGACGCCGTCCTCGGCCATCCGGTGGAGCACGAGTTCGTTCTTGCGCTCGCTCAGCCCGTGCACGGTCGGGGTGCCCGGCGGGTCGCCTGGGGCGCCCTCCGGCAGGTCGATGCCGCGCGAGGCGAGGAACGAGCGGGTGCCGTCCTCCCGCGGCCGGCCGTCGACGTAGTCGGAGTAGTCCCTGGCCGGGTCGAACGGGACGAACGGCTCGCCGGTGCGGTCGGCCCTCGCGCGCAGGAACTCGTCGAACATCTGCCTCCACGCGGCGGCGTGCACCGCGGCGGTCCGGGTGAGCACGCCGTCGAGATCGAAAAGGCACGCCTGGACGGAATCCGGCACCCCGAACATCGATCGCCCCCCGCGGAGATCATGGAACGTGTACCAAGGTCCCTACCCTGCGATGGCCGAGCCATCCGTGAACCACCGGCAGGATGGAGGTGTGACCCTCATCGATCAGCTGCCCGCAGCCGCCGACCCCGACAATCTGTTCGAAGCCTTCGCGGGCTGGGTGGAGGAACGCGGGATCACGCTCTATCCGGCGCAGGAGGAGGCGCTGATCGAGGTGGTCTCGGGCGCCAACGTGATCCTCAGCACTCCCACCGGCTCGGGCAAGAGCCTGGTCGCGGCCGGGGCGCACTTCGCCGCACTCGGCCGCGACGAGTGCAGCTTCTACACCGCGCCGATCAAGGCCCTGGTCTCGGAGAAGTTCTTCGATCTCTGCGCGATGTTCGGCACCGAGAACGTCGGCATGATGACCGGGGACGCCAGCGTCAACCCGGACGCGCCGATCGTCTGCTGCACCGCCGAGGTGCTCGCCAACATCGCGCTGCGCGATGGCGCGGACGCCGACATCGGGCTCGTGGTCATGGACGAGTTCCATTTCTACGCCGAGCGGGATCGCGGCTGGGCCTGGCAGATCCCGCTGCTGGAACTGCCGAAGGCGCAGTTCCTGCTGATGTCGGCCACCCTCGGCGACGTCACGAGGTTCGAGCAGGACCTGACCAGGCGCACCGGCCGGCCGACCGCCCTGGTGCACTCGGCGATCCGGCCGGTTCCGCTGACGTACGAGTACCGTGACTCCCCTCTGCACGAGACGATCGAGCAGTTGCTCTCGGTGCAGAAGGCGCCGGTGTACGTGGTGCACTTCACCCAGGCGGCCGCCATCGAGCGGGCGCAGGCGCTGATGAGCATCAACGTGTGCACCCGCGCGGAGAAGGACGCCATCGCGGCGCTGATCGGGAACTTCCGCTTCACCACCCGCTTCGGCCGCAACCTGTCCCGTTTCGTACGGCACGGGATCGGTGTGCACCACGCCGGGATGCTGCCGAAGTACCGCAGGCTGGTGGAACGGCTCGCCCAGGCCGGGCTGCTCAAGGTCATCTGTGGCACGGACACGCTCGGCGTCGGGGTGAACGTGCCGATCCGCACGGTCGTGTTCACCGCCCTGTCGAAGTACGACGGCTCGCGGGTGCGCCGGCTGCGGGCCCGCGAGTTCCACCAGATCGCCGGCCGGGCCGGCCGGGCCGGGTTCGACACGGTGGGCTATGTCGTCGCGCAGGCGCCCGAGCACGTCGTCGAGAACCACAAGGCCCTCGCCAAGGCCGGCGACGATCCGAAGAAGCGCCGCAAGGTCGTCCGCAAGAAGGCGCCTGAGGGGTTCGTCAGCTGGGACGAGGACACCTTCATCAAACTGACCGCGGCCGAGCCCGAGCCGCTGCAGTCGAGGTTCCAGGTCAGCCACGCGATGCTGCTGTCGGTCATCGCCCGGCCGGGCAACGCCTTCCAGGGGATGAAGAAGCTGCTCACCGACAACCACGAGGAGCGCGCCGCGCAGCGCCGGCACATCGGCCAGGCCATCGCGATCTACCGTTCGCTGCTGTCCGGCGGGGTGGTGGAGCAGCTCGCCGAGCCGGACGCCGACGGCCGTTACGCCCGGATCACCGTCGATCTGCAGTCGGACTTCGCGCTCAACCAGCCGCTGTCGATGTTCGCGCTGGCCGCCTTCGAGCTGCTCGACCCCGCGTCGCCCTCGTACGCGCTCGACGTGCTCTCGGTCGTCGAGTCCACGCTCGACGACCCGCGCCAGATCCTCGCCGCCCAGGAGAACACGGCGCGGGGGGAGGCCATCGCCGAGATGAAGGCCGACGGCATCGAGTACGAGGAGCGGATGGAGCGCATCCAGGAGATCACCTATCCGAAACCCCTGGAGGAGCTGCTGGAGGGCGCGTACGAGATCTACCGCCGCGGGCACCCCTGGGTGGGCGACCACCCGCTGCGCCCGAAGTCGGTGGCGCGTGACCTGTACGAGCGGGCGATGACCTTCACCGAGTACGTCGGCGCCTACGAGCTCGCCCGCACCGAGGGCCTCGTGCTGCGCTACCTTTCCAGCGCCTACAAGGCACTGCAGCAGACCGTGCCAGAGTCCATCAAGACCGACGACCTCGTCGACCTGATCGAGTGGCTGGGCGAGCTGGTCCGCCAGGTCGACTCCAGCCTGCTGGACGAATGGGAGCAGCTGACCAATCCCGCCGCCGAGGGCGCGACCGGGGTCACCGACGAGCGTCCGGCCCCGGTCACCTCCAACAGCCGGGCGTTCCGGGTGCTGGTCCGCAACGCGATGTTCCGCAGGGTCGAGCTCGCCGCCCTCCGCAGGTACCACGAACTCGGCGAACTCGACGAGCACTCCGGGTGGGACGCCGCCGAGTGGCAGGAGGCGATGGGGGACTACTACGAGGAGCACGACGAACTGCAGACCGGCCCCGACGCACGGGGCCCGAAGCTGCTGCTCATCGAGGAGGAACCGGCCCTGGGCCTGTGGAGGGTACGGCAGATCTTCGACGACCCGGCCGGCGACCACGACTGGGGCATCAGCGCGGAGGTCGATCTCGCCGGGTCCGACGAGGCCGGCCGGGCCGTGATCCGCGTCACCGGCGTCGACCGGCTCTGACGCCCGCAGGGCACGGCGACCCCACGTGAGTGCTTAGCCATGCGCACTCATACGCGGCCGTGGTCGCGTATGAGCGCGCATGGCAACGCCGGGCCGGCGGCCGCCGGGTCACCCGGCGATCAGTCGACCGGGATCCAGGCCAGCGGCCTCGGATAGGCGAACGGCTGCAGCCGCCGTGCCGCCTGGACGGCGCGTACGACGGGATAGAGGGCGACCAGCGCGACCACCACCGGCAGCAGGTCGAAGAACACGTGGTCGGCCTCCAGCGCCGCCAGGGCATAGCGGATCACCAGCGCGCAGACGGCGAGGGTGGCCGAGAAGGAGAGCGCCTGGGCCAGGTGCCGGCGGAGCAGGCCGGCCTGATCACGGCTCCGGAACATCAGGAAGAGGGCGAGGGCCGGCACCCACATGAGCGGGAAGAACACGAGGGCGACGAGCACGGTGCCGGTGTGCGCCAGGGTCGCATGGGTCTTCACATCCGATGCGGTCAGCGGGTGGTCGCCCTGGGACCACCAAGGACTGGGGTCGGCCGTGCTCTGGGTCTCCGGCGGAGGGGGAGGGGGAGGGGTCTCATCTACACTCATCACAGATCCAAGGTGAGGGCGTCAAGTGCCGATCATCGTCCCATATCGGGCGCTGCGAATCATTGGCTCCCGAACGGAGATCGGCCACGCTGCTCACGTCGGTACTCGCGCCGAAAAAGATGCGGAACGGCGAGGGAACCGGTCGCGTAGGGGGCACGTTGTCGTAACGTACCGCGCACGGCCAATGGAGGCCGCTGTCGATCAAGTGCATGGAGGTTCATGGTGGGAGTCAGTCTGTCCAAGGGCGGCAACGTCTCGTTGACCAAGGAGGCCCCGGGGCTGACCGCCGTGGTGGTCGGCCTGGGCTGGGATGTGCGCACCACCACCGGGAGCGACTTCGACCTCGACGCCAGTGCTCTGTTGTGCACGGACGCGGGCAAGGTCGCCTCTGACAAGCATTTCGTGTTCTTCAACAACCTGAAGAGCCCGGAAGGCTCGGTGGAGCACACCGGCGACAACCTCACCGGCGAGGGCGAGGGCGACGACGAGCAGATCAAGGTGAACCTCGCGACCGTTCCGGCCGAGGTCACCAAGATTGTTTTCCCGGTGTCGATCTATGACGCCGATTCACGCAGCCAGAACTTCGGCCAGGTCCGCAACGCCTTCATCCGCGTCGTGAACCAGGCCGACAACGCTGAGCTGGCCCGCTACGACCTGACGGAAGACGCCTCGACCGAGACCGCGATGGTCTTCGGGGAGCTCTACCGCAACGGCGCCGAGTGGAAGTTCCGTGCCGTCGGCCAGGGCTACGCCTCGGGGCTGGCGGGCATCGCGAGCGACTTCGGCGTCACCGGCTGACCCGTTCATCGCGACTGGCACAGCGCATGAGGCGCCTCCCCTGGTCGGGGGAGGCGCCTTCGTGCTGCGGGGGTCAGGCGGGGGTGAGCAGGGTGGCGAGCAGATCGTCCAGGCTGATCAGCCCGATCAGCCGTCCGTCTGCGTCATGCACCAGGCCGAGCTGGCTGTGCCGGCCCCGAAGGGTCGCGACGGCGTCGGTCACCCTGGTGTCCACGGTGAGCGCCGGCACCGGGTGGGCCAGCCGCACGGCCGGCGGGCAACGGCCCTCAGCACGCGCGAGATAGGCGTCACGCACGTGGATCATCCCGGTCGGCGTTCCCGTGTCCTCACGGAGCAGGATCCGGGTGCGCTGGGTGCGCGCCGCGGTGTCGATCACGGCCTGCGGATCCGCGTCCGGTGGCACGGACACGATGTCGGCCGCCGGGATCACCAGATCGGCGAGCTCGGCCTGCGGCGCCTGCAGCGCCCGGCTGAGCAGGTTGCGGTCGGTCTCCTCGATCAGCCCGAGCCGCCGTGACTCCTCGACCAGATGGCGCAGCTGCTCGGGCGTACGGGACGTGCTGAACTGGTCGCGCGGCTGGATACCGATCAGGCGCAGGAGCAGGTTGCTGATGCCGTTCAGAGCGGCCAGCGCGGGCCGGACGGTCCGGGTGAAGGCCCGGAACGGCGGGGCGAGCAGGATCGCCGACCGCTCGGGGTGCGCGATGGCCCACGATTTCGGCGCCATCTCCCCGACCACCATGTGAAGGAAGGTCACGAGGCTCAGCGCGATCACGAACGCGACCGCGTGCGCGGCCGCCGTCGGCAGCCCCAGCGAGTGGAACGGCGGGACGAGCGTCTCGGCGATGACCGGCTCGGAGACCACCCCGAGGCCGAGCGAGCACATGGTGATGCCGAGCTGCGCGCCCGCGAGCATCAGCGAGAGCTCGCGGATGCCTGCCACGGCCGAGGCGGCGGCGCGGTTGCCCTCGGCGGCGGCCTTCTCCAGCCTGGCGCGTCTGGCGGCGATGAGCGCGAACTCGGCCGCCACGAAGAAGCCGTTGCCGATCAGCAACAGGATGGTCAGCGTGATGCCGAAGGGCAGGTTCACGGCATGCCTCCGGCCCGCCGGGCGTCCGCTCTGCCGATCATGGTGCGTCTTCCTTCTCGTCGTCCGCCGTGCTCTCCGTCGCCCGCAGCCTGATGTGCTCGGGCACGTGCCTGTCGACCGTGAGGACCTCGATGTCGACGTGCCGCGACGGACCCTCGGAGTCCGGGGGTGAAAGGTCGATGGTGACGGTGTCACCGGGCTCGGCGACCCGGCCGAGGCGCTCCAGCAGCAATCCCGCGACGGTGTCGTAGTCGCCCTCGGGCAGCGGGATATCGGTCAGTTCGCGGACCTCGTCCACCCGCAGCCCGGCGTCGGTGACCCACCAGCCGTCCCGCTGGACGGCCGGCGGCCCTTCGTCGGTGTCGGTCTCGTCAGAGATCTCCCCGACCAGTTCCTCTGCGACGTCCTCCCAGGTGACCAGGCCGGCGAACCCGCCGTACTCGTCGACGACGCAGGCGATCTCCTCTCCGCCGGCCTGCATGTGCGCCACCACGTTCGGCAGTGCGAGAGAGGAGGGCACCATCAGGGCGGGCCGTGCGATCTCGCGCACGGTGGTGAGCGCGGCCCGGCTCAGGTCGAGCGGGACGAGCTCGCGCAGCCCGACCACGCCGATGACGTCGTCGACGCGTTCTCCGACGACCGGGTAGTGGGAGTGCCCGTGTTCGGCGATGACCCCGCTCAGACTGTCGGCCGACGCGCTGCCCGAGACCGTGATGACGTCCACGCGCGGCACCATGACCTCATCGGCGCTGCGGTCGGAGAACACCAGGGCACGCCCGAGCAGGGTTGCGTGGCCGTCGGCGAGCTCTGCCCCGGACTCGCCGATGATGTGACCCAGTTCCTCGAGGGTGGCCCCGTGGTGCAGCTCTTCCACCGGCTCGATGCCCACGGCGCGCAGGAGCCGGTTCGCGGCGGTGTCGAACAACCGGATGACGGGCCCGGCGACCATCATGTAGATCAGCGTGGAGCGGGCCAGCGCACGGGCCAGCGGCTCCGGCTCGGCCAGCGCGAGATTCTTGGGGAAGAGCTCGCCCAGCACCATCTGAACGATCGTGGCCAGGACGAAACCCGCCGCGAGCGCGATGCCGTCGACGGCTCCCGCCGGTACGCCGATGGCGTCGAGCAACGGGGCGAGGACCTCGGCCAGCGCCGGTTTGGCGATGAATCCGACCACCAGCGTGGTGACCGTGATACCCAGCTGGGCGCCGGAGAGCATGAACGACAGTCGTTCCATCACCTGGACGGCTCTGGCGGCCTTCTTGTCGCCCGCGGCGGCCTGCTGCCGCAGTGCCAGCCGATCGGCGGTGACGAAGGCGAACTCCTGGGCCACGAAGTAACCGGTGGCGGCCGTCAGCACGATGATCGCCAAGAGACCGAGCGCGATGCTCACGGCGTGTCCTCCGTCGCGGAGGAGCACACGCGATCATGCTGGGGATGATGGGGGTCCGAATCTGCGGACGGCAACGGCTTTCCCTCTCTGGTCCGGCGTGGGGAGCGGCCCCCTGCAACCGAAGATAGTTCATGATCGTGAGCTGATGGCACCCAGCCCGGCATGGGACGGCCGCACCGGATCACCGGCGCGTGGAACGCTCGGCGCTTCGGACGGCCGGCGGAGGGACAGCGCCGCGGCGACACAGGCGAGCGGCACCACGGGCAGGACGTATCGGTGGTCGAAATCCAGGACCGCCACAGGGAGCACGAGGAGCGCCGTGGCCGCTCCCCACGGGACGAGTGAGCCCCGGCGCAGCCCCAGCGCGCCGAGCCCGAGGATCGCGGCCAGGAACGGCCCGCGCAGGTATGCCGGGTACTGATAGGCGCGTAGGAAGCCCGAGTACGGTTCGACGGAACGGTAGGTCCCCGTGGCGCCCGGTGCGTAGGCGTCGAGGACGTGCAGGGCGTACGCCGGGACGCCGACCGGCTCCAGGCGACCCTTGGCGAAGCCGAACGCCGGCGTCACCCGCTTCGGATGACGGGCGGGGGTCCAGTGGAAGGCCAGCGAGACGTCGTGCGCCACCGAGCCGGCATAGTCCAGCGGCTGCGCCAAGACGGCGCGGACCGCGAAGGAGCGCGCGAGATCGCCGTTGGCGCGGCCTCCGGGCATCCGGTTGATCGGCGAGTCCGGTGCCCAGACGTACTCTGAGGCGGCGTCCTGCCAGGAGCCGTTAGGGCACAGCGCCGCCTCGGCGGGCGGGGGCTTGATCTGCGCGCAGTCGGCGAAGGTCATGGTGCGCGCCCACAGGGCGACGCCGTCTCCGGAGACCAGCGTGAACCTCCCGTACTCCATGTCGTACCAGCCCGCGTACAACACGAGAGGTAGCAGCCCCGCCCCGGCGGCGACGGCGAGCCGGCGCCGTCCGACGCGGCGGGCGGCCAGATAGAGCAGGGCCAGCCCGAGCAGGGGCAGTGCGATCGTCCGGGTGAGCGTCGCCAGCGCGAGCAGCGCGCCGCCCGCCGCGCCCGCGCGCACGGACAGCCGCGGCGACCAGATCAGCGTCACCACCGCCGCCACGACCAGGAAGATGAAGAGCGTGTCGGACAGCACCGCCTGCTCGAGCTGCAGCATTTGGCCGTCGAGCAGCACCGGCACGGTCGCGAGCGTCGCGGCCCATCGGGGCACGCCTCGGCGGCACAGCACCGCGTAGATCATCAATCCGGTCGCCAGGCCCAGTGCGTGCTGCGCCGCCACCACTGACTCGATGCTGTGGAACGGCCGGAGCAGCCACAGGAGGAACGGGTATCCGCTCGGCTGCAACTCCTCCCGAGGCCGGAGGTTCAGGGCCAGATCGAGATAGGTGTAGGAGTCGTACCAGTAGACGCGCCCGGGCCGGTAACCGAGCATCGTGACCGCCCTGAGCACCGCCGCGAGGACGACGACGACGGCGAACACCCGGTGCCGGGCGATGGCCGCCGGCCAATGGGTGACAACGACCTTCTTGCTGAGCGTGGGCATGGCGGAACGCTCCGTGTTCTCGTCAGGGGGACGGTGCGGCCCCGAGGGGCGAACAGGGTGAGGTGATCTATCGCGAGATCGGACCGGTCACGGCGGGCGGCCGCCCGCCGTGCCTACGGGCTGGGCCGGCCTCCGGGTGGCGGCGTCGGCACCGGTCTGCCGTGTGGGTCGTTCCATGGCAGGGCATGGTGAACGGCGAGTGCGACGACGAGCGGGCCGACGGCGCGGCGGTACCGGGGATTCCGCTCGCGGGAGGAGCACAGGGCGGGCGTTTCGGCCTCCCGCGACCGCGCGGGCGAGGTGCGGCGGCGCGGCGGCGGGTTCGGCGTAGGGCGGCCGCAGGCGGGGACGTTGTCAGGCCGGCGCCAGGCGGTCGTGAAGATCTCTGCGATCGCGTCCGCCGCGTCGTCCGGCGACGCGGTGCGTCGCCGGACGTAGCTCAACACGGACTGATACTGCGCCGTATAGAGGGCCTCGAAGCGCTGCTGAGGGTCGGGCGGGCCCACGCTGCATCCTTCCGCCGGGGGCTCTTGCCTCAGCACATGTCCGGATGCGGAGAATTGTTTCCCCTGGATGGAATGTTGTCGATTACGCCTGGGACTCGCTGTCGGCGATCCACGGCTCGTCGTGGAACGCCTGATCGGATCGGCGCGGGTCACACCGGAATCGTGAGGAGCCTGCGGCCGGTGTCGGTCTCCACCTCGAACCGAACGATCTCCGAGCGCAGGCTCGCCGTCCCGCCGTGGACCGCGAGGTGCGCGGGGGAGCCGGGCAGGCCGTAGCCGGCCTTGTGGACGGTCCACTCGGTCACCATGCGCCGGTCGCCACCACGGGTGACGGCCACCAGCCGGCACACGAGAGGGCCCCGGACCCTGCTGAGATCCAGGGCGACATGGGTTCCCCAGCCCTTGGTCTCCATGGCGACCGTGCCGGCCACCCGGGTCGTGGGGTCGGTGGCCGAACGACGTTCTCCGGTGTTGAGGAGGTCCTGCGCCAGGGTGCCGTGATCTTGCGCCGGTGGCAGGACGGGGCCGCCCTGGCCGGTGATGGCGATGCCTATGGTCACGCCACCGGCCAGCAGTGCGACTCCGGCGGCGGCGCCCAGTATCGCCGTCCCACGGCGGCGGCGACGCTCCGCGATCGCCCTGCGACGGTCCGCGGCCGCCCGGCGGCGCGGCCGCCCGATGGGGACAGGGGCGGCGGCGACCGGCAGGTCCCGTCCGGTCTGGCCGACCGCCGCGGGGCCGGCACCGGCGTGACCGGCGCCGAAGGGGCCGGCGCCGGAGGGCCCGACGTCGACGGGACTCACGCCGGAGAACAGCTGCCGCATGCCGGAGAGATCGGTGAACTCCGCGACACAGGAGTCGCACCTGGCGAGATGCAGCTCGAAGAGCTCTCGGTCGGTGTCGTCGAGCAGGCCCAGGGCGTAGGCACCGACGTCGGTGTGCTGGACGCCGTCGCTCATGGCGTCACCCCCCTCTCTTCGAGCGCCACCCGGAGGGCGCGCAGCGCGTAGTAGACCCGGGATTTGGCGGTGCCGATCGGAATGCCCAGTCTCTGGGCCGCCTCGTTGACAGTGCGGTCTTGGAGCACCGTCTCGGTCAGGATCTCGCGATGAGCGGGAGTGAGCGCCTTGAGCGCCTCGGATACGACCACGGTGCGCAG
>NZ_JABVEB010000101.1 GCF_014323665.1 Actinomadura sp. HBU206391
GATGCTGTCGCTCGGGCTCACGGAGGAGCCCGAGCAGCTCGGCGGCTACGACGAACCGAGCGACCACGAGATGGTCGAAGCGCGATCCGCGCCCGCCGAGCCTCGGCGGCACCACATCGCGACCCTGCACGCCCGTCAGTTCAACAGCGACGCGCCGGTGATCGGCGACCTGTTCCGTACCGGAGCCACGGTCATCATGGACCTCACCGAGACCGACGCGTCCACCGTGATGCGATTCCTGGACTTCGGCGCGGGCCTCGCCTTCGGGCATGGCGGACGGATCGAGAGGATCGCGCCCGCGGTCTTTCTTCTGACGCCCGACGGCGCGGCGGCCTGACCGCTCGGTGCGCTGCCGCACGCCACTCGGTCATGGCGGACCGGCGGGCGTCGTCCCGTTCCAGGTGAAGCGCGGGGGCCGGCGCTCGAGGAACGCGGAGACCCCTTCGGCCGCGTCGCCGGCACGCGCCTCACGCAGCCACTCGCCGACCCGCTCCTCGATCGGCGAGCCGGCGGTCAGAGCGTCCACGATGTCCTTGGTGGCCCGCAGCGTGAGCTGGGAACGCGTGGTCAACATGGCGGCGAAGCCGGCGACCCGCTCGTCCAGCCGGTCCACGACCTCGCTGGTCAGACCGATGCGCAGGGCGTGCGCGGCGTCGATCAGCTCGGCGGAGTAGAGCAGGTACTTGGCCGCCGCCGACCCCACCAGGCCGACGAGGCGGGCGGTCGCCGACACCGGATAGACCAGCCCGAACCTGGCGGGCGTGATGCCGAACCTCGCGTTCGCGGCGGCGAAGCGCAGATCACACGCGGCCGCGAGCAGGCAGCCGCCGCCGACGCAATAACCCTGGATGGCCGCGATCGTGGGCTTCGGAAAGCCGGCCAGCGCCTCCTCGGCGGCCACCGACAGATAGTCGCCGTCGAGGCGGTCGACGTCGGCGAGGTCGGAGATGTCCGCGCCGGAACAGAAGTGGGCACCCGATCCGGTCAGCACCAGCACCCGTACGCTCTCGTCCTCGGCCAGCCCGTTCAGCAGGTCCGGAAGCGCCCGCCACATCGCCGCCGTCATGGCATTGCGTTTCGCCGGGTTGTCGATCGTGATCGTGGCGATGCCGCCCGAGATCTCGGAGGTGAGAGCGGCCATGGACTGCCTTCCTGATCGCGTGACTGCCCGGGGCGTCCCCGCAAAGGCGCGGCCGGCCGAGGTGCGTGGCGCGGCGCGAGCGCGGCCCAACGTGGGAATCAATGATTCACCCCCCGTGTGATCGACGCGGGAGTGGGGTACGCTCGGAGTAGCGCCGGAGCTTCCGCCTCAACAACGAAGCAGGCGCTTCTCAGCCGCCAGCTGACCTCGTCGATCCGGATTCTGGGATCGGTGTAGCCAGGCCGATCTGAGCGCCACGGCCCCCATTTCCCTCCTCGCCGCCCTTTCGAGGTGTGAATGGCCAGGGCCGAGCCCGCCTGCCCGTGCCGCTGAGTGTCGATTTCCCCGTGTTCGCACCGAGGGCGCCACGCCCATACGCGGACCCGCTGCCGGAGCGTGTTCACGCTCCGCGAAAGGACATAAATGACGATTACCAGCCCCTCCCAGCCGGCCGGGGGCGCCAAGACGGTTCCCCGGCCGACCCGTGACGACCTGATCATCCCGTTCTCCGGGCTGCTGTCCGTACAGGACAAGCAGGCGTCCATTCGCACCAGCGGCTACCTCCCAGGGTCGAACGACGTGTACGTCTCGGCGGCGCAGATCCGTGCGAACGGCCTGCGCAGCGGCGACGCCCTCGAAGGCACGGCACGCGCGCCCCGGTCGGGCCGGGAGAAGTCCAACGCGCTCGTCCACGTCGACACGGTGAACGGCACCGAGCCGGGCCTGGACCGGCCGCACTTCGCCACGCTGACGCCACTGCATCCGCAGGAGCGATTGCGCCTCGACACCGGCGCGGTCATCCCCCGGATCATCGACCTGGTGAGCCCGATCGGCAAAGGACAGCGCGGCCTGATCGTGTCACCGCCCAAGGTCGGCAAGACGATGGTCCTGCAGGCGATCGCGAACGCGGTCACCCAGAACAATCCCGAGTGCCATCTGATGGTCGTGCTCGTCGACGAGCGGCCCGAGGAGGTCACCGACATCCAGCGGTCGGTGGAAGGCGAGATCATCCACTCCACGTTCGACCGCCCGGCCAAGGAGCACATCGAGGTCGCCGAACTGGCCATCGAGCGGGCCAAGCGCCTGGTCGAGCAGGGCCGTGACGTGGTGATGCTGCTCGACTCCATCACCCGGCTGGGCCGCGCCTACAACCTGACGTCGCCGTCCAGCAGCCGCATTCTCGCGGGAGGCGTCGCAGCCGGCGCGCTGTACCCGCCCAAGAAGTTCTTCGGTGCCGCTCGCAACACCGAGCAGGGCGGCTCGCTGACCATCCTGGCGACCGCTCTCGTAGAGACCGGGTCGCGGATGGACGACGTGTTCTTCGAGGAGTTCAAGGGCACCGGCAACATGGAGCTCAAGCTCGACCGCTCCCTCGCCGACAAACGGCTCTTCCCCGCCGTCGACGTCAACCCCTCCGGCACGCGCCGCGACGAACTCCTCATGTCGGCCGAGGAACTGGAGCTGTCCTGGCGGCTGCGCCGGGTGCTCAGTGCCCTCGACTCCCAGCAGGCCCTCGAACTGCTGCTCAACAAGCTCAAGGAGACCTCCTCGAACGCCGAGTTCCTCCTCCAGGTCCAACGCACCACCTGAGCTTCTGTGGACCAAGGGTCCCGCGAGCCGCCGCGCCGGAGGCGCGGCAGTTCAACACTGCGCGGCCATCAGAACGTCTGGATGGACTGCAGGATGGCGTCGAAGCGGCGCTGGCTGGGGGTCCAGTGATCGTCGAGTCCGACGAAGAAGATGTCGTGTCCGCTCACCCTGGCATCGAGAGCGCGTAGCCGGCCCTGATCCCAGGTGAACTCCCATTCGGCGGCACCCTCTCCGAGTTCCGGTGCGGCCTCCAGGCGGAGCTTGCGATAGCCGGGGAAGCTGGCGTTCGCCATGGCGCTTCTCTCGGCCTGTTGCAGGCCGTTGAGCGGATCACCGGCGGCACGGCTGATGCGCAGATGGTGGCTGGCGTGCGGGTCGTACCAATAGACGCCGTCGCTGCGCATGACCCGCATCCAGTCCGCGGGCACGTCGACCGAGAAACCGGGTCCGCGGTAAGAGACGGTGCCGCGGGCGCTCGCGTCGACGACCGAGACCGTCTCACCCGTGCCGACCGAGTTCCACCGGGACGACCACGCGCCGACCATGGCCACGACCGCCGCAAGGATCACCACACACGCGAAGGCGCCCGCCTGCAGGCGGGCGCGGCACCACGGTGCTCTGCTGTGATTCACCGCGCGGTCGAGCAGTTTTGCCGCCCGCTCGGCGCTCATACGGCAGGCCGGGTTCTTGGTGAGCAGCCCGTCGATGACCGGTCGTAGCGGGCCCGCGTGCATGGGCGGCCGGTAGGCCTCGATCAAGACGGCGATAAGAGACGCCAGCGGGTCGCGCCGACCATAGGGTGAGCGACCTTCGACCGCGGTGTACATCGTCGCGCCGAGCGACCACAGATCCGATGCCTCGGTGATGCAGTCGCCCCGCACCTGTTCGGGCGAGACATAGGGCGGAGAGCCCTCGACCCCCCGGAACCGGGAGCTCGCACCCTCGCGTTTGCTGATGGCCAGCCCGAAGTCGGTCAGCACCACCCTGCCGTCCTCGGTCAACAGCACGTTGCTGGGCTTGACGTCGCGGTGCAGGATGCCCACGGCGTGGGCGGCCCGCAGGACCGACAGCACACTGCGGCCGATCTCGGCCACCCGCCCGGGCTCGAGCGGCCCGTCATGGTCGATGACCTGCTGCAGCGACCGCGCCCGGACCAGTTCCATCACGATCCACGGGCGGCCGTCCTCTTCGACGACGTCGTGGACGGTGATGACGCCCGGATGGCTCAACGCGGCCGTCGCCCTGGCCTCGGCGATCAACCGGCGGCGCAGCAGCCTGCCGCCGTCGGCTAACCGCTGAGGAAGGGCCACCTCTTTGACCGCCACATCCCGACCCAAAATCTCGTCATGTGCCCGCCATACCGTGCCCATTCCGCCCTGACCGACGACCGAAAGCAGACGGTAGCGCTTCGCGAGCAGAATTCCCTCTGCACCCATAATAGGTTTTTAGACCGATTAGGGGCACAACATGCCCAGTGTCACGAAGATTGTCACTTGACCAAATTTTACCGGTAAAGCGAGGGTCCCTCTACGGCTAAGACGTCGTGCCGTTGAGGACGGACCGGGCCCATGCGTAGTCGGACTTACCGACGGCGGTGCGCTGGACCTCCCGTACCAGCTGGAGCCGCCGGGGCAGCTTGTAGCCCGCGAGCCGGCCACGGCAGTGTTCGGTGAGCGCCTCGAGGGTCGGTTCGGCACCCGGTACCGGAGCCACCACGGCGGCCACCCGCTGGCCGAACCGCTCGTCGGGCAGACCGACGACGACCACGTCGTACACGTCGGGGTGGTCTTTGAGCGCCACCTCGACCTCCTCGGGGTAGACCTTCTCCCCTCCGGTGTTGATGACGAGCGATCCCCGCCCGAGCAGGATGATCGTGCCGTCCTCGGCGAGCGTGGCGAAGTCGCCGGGGATCGACCACCGCTTGCCGTCGGGGTCCTGGAAGAACGTCGACGCGGTCTTGGCGGGGTCGTTGTAATAGCCGAGCGGGATGTGCCCGCTGCGCGCCAGTTTGCCGATCTCGCCCGGTGCGACCTGGGTGAGGTCGTCGCGGAGCACGGTGACCGACGGGTTCATCATGAACCGTGCCGTGCCCTGGTCGCCCGCCCCGCCCTCGACGGACGGACCGCACGCGCCGGTCTCGGAGGCGCCGTAGCTGTCCAGGAACATGACGTCCGGCAGGTGCCGGCGCAGCGCCTCTCGGGCGCCCGCCGTCAGGGGCGCGCCGCCCGAGGCGACCGCCACCAGCGACGACGTGTCGTACGACCCCGCGGCGAGAGCCTCGGCCACCGGCCAGGCCATGACGTCGCCCACGATCATGAGCACGTTGGCCTGCTCTTCGGCGATGAGGCCGAGCGCCTTGGCGGGATCGAAGGCATGGTCTGTATAGAGCACGACCTTGGAGCCGCCGAAGAGCCCCATGCACGCGACCCACTGACCGGCGCCGTGCATGACCGGCGCGCAGTCGACCACCGGCAGCGGCGGCTTGGCCGCGTTGTCGGCGATGGCCTCGGGGCTGGAGATCGGGTCGCCGAGGGCGTTCCCGCCGCCGAGCGCGCCGAAGAAGATGTCCTCGCAGCGCCACTCGACGCCCTTCGGATACCCGGTGGTGCCGCCGGTGTAGACGATGTAGCGGTCGTCGTCCGACCTCGGCGGAAAATCGTCGTCCGCTCGCGCGGCGGCGAGAGCCGGTTCGTAGGGCACCGCGCCGGGGATGTCCTGGCCGCCGCCGTCCTCCAGGACGAGGACGTGCCGGAGCTCGGGCAGCCGCTCGCGTACGTCCTCGACGCCGGCCAGCAGCGAGCGCTCGCCCACGAGCGCGACCGACCGCGAGTCGGCGAGCACGTGATGCAGCTCGGCGGCGACATAGCGGTAGTTGACCGGGATCGGCACCGCCCTGATCTTGAAAGCCCCGAACATCGCCTCGAGCCACTCGGCCCGGTTGTAGGACAGGATCGCGACATGTTCGCCCGGCCGGACACCGTGCGCCGCGAGATGGTGGCCCACCCGGTTCGCCCGGACGTTGAGCTGCTCGAAGGTGAGTCGCCGGTCACCTGCCACCAGCGCGGGTCGGTCCGGCCCGGCCTCCACGAGGATCTCGAGCAAGTCGGCCAGGTTGTAGCTGCGCTGCCCCATGAGGCTCCTCGGGGTCGTGGCGAACCAGAATCCACTGATCATTCCTACTGGTCGGTGGCACCTCAACGCCTATTGACAGTATGTCCAGTGACTTCACTCACACGACACGCCCCCCCACGCTGCGGTGAGAGTGCTGTAGCAACTTTGAGCTTGGCGCCTTACGTGGCTTTTATTGGGGTAAGGGCATGCTGGGCGGTAACAATTTGGCATCAGGGGGGGTAGTCGTGGGTGTAGGTGTAGTCGCGTGGACTCCTCCGAGCTGGGAGGAGATCGTCCGCCAGCATTCGACCAGGGTGTTCCGGTTGGCCTACCGGCTGACGGGCAACAAGCACGACGCCGAGGACCTCACGCAGGACGTGTTCGTCCGGGTCTTCAAGTCGTTGTCCTCGTACACCCCGGGCACCTTCGAGGGCTGGCTGCACCGCATCACCACGAACCTCTTCCTCGACGGCGCCCGGCGCCGGCAGCGGATCCGGTTCGACGCGCTGTCCGACGAGTCCGCGGAACGACTGCAGGGCCGAGAGCCCAGCCCCGCCCAGGCCTACGACGACAGCAGTCTCGACGCGGATGTACAGGCGGCGCTCGAAGCATTGGCGCCCGAGTACCGCGCGGCGGTCGTGCTGTGCGACATCGAGGGTCTGACGTACGAGGAGGTCGCCGCGACCCTAGGCGTCAAGCTCGGCACAGTGCGCAGCCGGATTCACCGCGGGCGCGCCCAGCTTCGTGCCGCTCTGGAGCACCGTCGCCCCACGGCGGCACTGGAGCACGTGTCCGGCTGATCAGCTGAGCGGCGGATCCACAGAGAGACCCATGCGGTAACCTCGCGTGCGGGAATAGAACTTGAAGCTTCAACGATGTATGGTCTAGTAGTTGAAGCTTCAAGCAACTGAGGAGACATCATGACCGTCAGCACTGTGGCCCCCGGCCTCACCCAGGGCACCTGGAATATCGACCCGGCCCACTCCGAGGTCACCTTCGTCATCCGCCACCTGATGAGCAAGGTGCGCGGCAGCTTCTCCGACTTCTCCGGCCAGGTCGTCGTCGGCGACGACGTGGCGACCTCGACCGCGACTGCTGAGATCAAGGTCACCTCGGTCGAGACCCGCAACGCCGACCGCGACGCGCACCTCAGGTCCGCCGAGATCTTCGACGCCGAGAAGCACCCGCTGATGACCTTCAGCACGAACGGTGTCCGCGCCGAGGGCGGCGACTACTTCGTCGACGGCGAGCTCGAGATCAGGGGCGTGCGCCGCCCGGTGACGCTGGCCGTCGAGTTCAACGGCGTCGGCGGTGACCCGTACGGCGGCACGCGGGCCGGCTTCAGCGCCACCACCTCGATCAACCGCAAGGACTTCGGCCTCGAGTTCAACGTCCCACTGCAGGGCGACAAGGTCCTGCTCGGCGACAAGGTCGAGATCCAGCTCGAGATCCAGGCCGTTCTGGCCGCCTGATCGGGCGTCCGGCCTCGACGAGGTCCGGCTCCCGCTCGGCCACCAGGCCTACCCGCCGAGCGGGAGCCGCAGCATGAATCGGGCGCCCTTCGGGCTGTCCTCGACGGTCAGCGTGCCGCCGTGCGCCCTGGCGATGTCGCGGGCGATGGCCAGGCCCAGGCCGGTGCCGCCGGCCTGGCGGCTGCGGGCGGTGTCGAGCCGCGTGAACCGCCGGAACACCTGCTCGCGCTCCTTCGGCGCGATGCCCGGCCCGTCGTCGGTCACCGTCACCACGGCATCGTCGCCCTCCCGCCGCACCTCGATGTCGATCCGGCTCTCCGCGTGGGCCTCCGCGTTGTCGAGCAGATTGCCCAGGAGCCGACTGAGCTGCATGGACACACCGACCACGGTCACGCCGGGCACAAGGTTCCGGTGAATCTCGGTCCGCCGGCCGCGCGCCTGGTCGGTGGCCAGTCCGGCGAGGTCGATCTTCTCCTGAGTGCCGCCCGCGCTGGTACCGAGCCGGGCCAGCAACAGCAGATCGGTGATGATCGCCTCCAGCCGTTCGGTGTCCCTCAGCGCCGCCTCTAGCGTGCCCTCGAGATCGGCATCGCCTGGGTGCATCAGCGCGTCTTCGAGGTTGGCGCGCAGCCCGGCCACCGGGGTGCGCAGCTCATGTGAGGCGTCCGCGGTGAACTGCCGTTGCCGGTTGACCGACCGTTCCAGCCGGTCGAGCGTGGCGTTGGCGGTACGCGCCAAGTTCGCGATCTCATCCTCACTGCCCGGCTCCGGGACCCGGCGACTGAGATCGCTGGCGGTGATCTCGGCGAGCTGGCGCCGGATGGCGTCGATCGGCCCGAGCGTCCGGCCCACCACGCGCCACGTGATCCAGGAGGACAGCCCGGCCAGCGCCAGCACGACCGTGAGGATCATCAGTTCCAGCACCCCGGGCGCCAGCATGGTCGGCACCTCTTTGGCGGCGTAGACGTACACCGTGCCCGTCGGCCGGATCTCGGTCTGCGACACCCGGGTCACATGGACGAACAGGCAGCTGCGGCCGGTGCGGCAGTGAACGAAGTTGCGGAACAGCTGTCCCTGCGGCGGCCGCTCCGAGGTGATCGGTATCTGCCCGGCCCTCCTGGTCGCGTAGATGACGCGTCCGGTCGAGTCGACGACCTGAATCAGATCGACGCCGTTCGGATCCGGTGGGATCGGATTGCGCGGCGGCGGTGGCGTGCGCAGATCGATCGCCTCACGACGGGCCGCGTACTCGATGTCCCGGTAGTGATGCTCCTCGGCGCCTTCGCGGATCAGCAGATCGATCCCCGCCGCCGGCAGACCGAAAGCGAGAAGCGAGACCAAAGTGGCGATCAGCGTGTCCCGGACGCGAATCGACCGGGGTCGCAGCCGCATGTGATCCCCCCGAACCGCGTGTGCGACGACGTGTCTGGCTACTTCCCCCGTCAAGATCGCATCCAACCGAGCGGGCAGATGCGATCCATGGAAGTGGCCTGCGCAACCATTGATCCATGGACTTGGAGCCTCGGGAACCGGACCCGCGATTCACACTGGCGAACGAACGGACCTTTCTCTCCTGGATCCGCACCGCTCTGGCATTGATCGCCGGTGGCGTCGCGCTCGCGGAACTCGGCAGCCGCGTCGGGCCTCCAGGGGTGCGGATCACGCTGTCCATCGCACCGATCGTGAGCGGCGCGGTGCTGAGTGTCCTGGCATTTTTCCACTGGAGATCGTGCCAGCGGGCTCTCCGTACGGGTGAGTCGCTGCCCCCACCGAGATTCGCGATCGGTCTCACCGCGCTGGTCTTCGCCGCCGGCGCCACACTGACCGTGTCCCTTCTCGTACGAGGCTAACCCAAAGGAGAGGGTTTGACCGACTCCGCCGGTGGCAGATCACCTGATGGACTCTTCAGGTGGAGGGAACGAATGGGCAGGGATGTCACCCCGGTCTCGTTGAGTCGAGACGATCGCCGCCGCTATCGGGACAAGGTGCACCGTTGCCTGGACGTGCTCGCCCGCATGCTCCAGGAATCGCAGTTCGAGTTCGATCGTCCGCACATCGGCCTGGAGATCGAGGTCAATCTCGTCGATGCCGACGCCATGCCGCTGATGCGCAACAACGATGTGCTCGACGCGATCGCCGACCCCGCCTGGGAGACCGAGCTGGGGCTGTTCAACCTGGAGATCAACGTTCCCCCGCGCGAACTCGGCGCCAGCGCCGACCTCGAGCAGGAGATCCGCGGCAACCTCAACCACGCCGATCAGCGGGCGCAGGAGATCGGCGGCGAGCTCGTGCTGATCGGCATCCTGCCCACCCTGCGCGAGACCGACATCAGCGAGGACTCGATGTCCTCCAACCACCGCTACAAGCTGCTCAACGAGCAGGTCTTCGCGGCGCGCGGCGAGGACATCCGGATCGCCATCGACGGCACCGAGCGGCTGGCGACCTACGCCGACTGCATCACCCCGGAGGCCGCGTGCACCAGCACGCAGTTCCACCTGCAGGTCAGCCCGGACGGTTTCGCCTCGCACTGGAACGCCGCGCAGGCCATCGCCGGGGCACAGGTGGCGCTCGGCGCCAACTCACCGTTCCTGTTCGGCCGCGAGTTGTGGCACGAGACCCGGATCACCCTGTTCGAGCAGGCCACCGACACCCGGCCCGAGGAGCTGAAGGCCCAGGGCGTGCGGCCGCGCGTATGGTTCGGCGAGCGTTGGATCACCTCGGTCTTCGACCTCTTCGAGGAGAACACCCGGTACTTCCCGTCGCTGCTGCCGATCTGTGAGGACGAGGATCCGCTCGCCACCCTCGACCGTGGTGACATCCCCGAACTCGGCGAGCTGACCCTGCACAATGGCACGATCTACCGCTGGAACCGGCCGATCTACGCCGTCGTGAACGGCAAGCCGCATCTGCGCGTCGAGAACCGGGTGCTGCCCGCGGGGCCGACCGTGGTGGACATCGTGGCGAACGGCGCCTTCTACTACGGCCTCGTGCGGACGCTGGCCGAGGCGGACCGGCCGGTCTGGTCCCAGATGTCGTTCCCCGCGGCGGCGGACAATCTGCACAGCGCCGCACGGCACGGGATCGACGCCTCGCTCTACTGGCCGGGCCTCGGAGACGTTCCCGCCGCCGAGCTCGGGCTGCGCCGGCTGCTGCCGATGGCGCACGAGGGGCTGGATCGGTGGGGGGTCGATCCGGCGCACCGCGACCGGCTGCTGGGCATCATCGAGCAGCGCTGCCTGACCGGGCAGAACGGGGCCGCCTGGCAGATCGAGACGCTCCGGACGATCGAGGAGTCGTTCAACATCGACCGGCACGAGGCGCTCAGGTTGATGACCCGGCGCTACATCGAGCTGATGCACACCAACGAACCCGTCCACACCTGGCCCATCGGGCTATAACCGAACCAAGTCCGGGTAAAAATGGCCGACGACCAGCGGTATTTTAGCTAGATATGGCATTGCCTGTGCTTCTATGACATTTTGAGGGGTAGCAGCGGAAGTGTTATTCGGCGACCAGCCAGGTGACTTCTTTCGGGGAGCCGCCATCGCGGGAGATCTGGCATGGACAAGACCCCCAAGAGTTTGGCCGGGACCGGCAGGGCCATCGACGTAAGATTCGGCGGCGCGCGCTTCGGCAAGAAGGCGTTGCGCAAGGCGTTCCCCGACCACTGGAGCTTCCTGCTGGGCGAGATCGCACTCTATTCGTTCGTGATCATCTTGCTCACCGGCGTGTTCCTCACGCTGTTCTTCAAGCCCAGCATGAACGAGGTCATCTACGACGGGTCGTACGCGAACCTGCGCGGCGTGAAGATGAGCGAGGCGTACGCGTCGACGCTCCACATCAGCTTCGACATCCGCGGTGGGTTGCTGGTGCGCCAGATCCATCACTGGTCGACGATCCTCTTCCTCGCCGCGATCGTCGTTCACATGCTCCGCAACTTCTTCACCGGTGCCTTCCGCAAACCACGCGAACTCAACTGGATCATCGGCGTCGTGCTCTTCATGCTGGTCCTGGTGAACGGGCTGTTCGGCTACTCACTGCCCGACGACCTGCTGTCCGGCACCGGCCTGCGGATCCTCGAGGGCGTGATCCTCGCGGTCCCGGTGGTCGGGACGTACCTCTCGATGTTCCTGTTCGGCGGGGAGTTCCCCGGCACCATGCTCATTCCGCGGCTGTTCACGATTCATGTCCTGCTCATCCCCGGTCTGCTCCTCGCGCTGATCCCGTTGCACGCGGTCGTGCTGACGTGGATGCATACGCACACGCAGTTCCCGGGCAAGGGGAGCACCAACCGGACCGTGCGGGGCTATCCGTTCTTCCCGGTCTTCATCGGCAAGACGACGGCGTTCTTCATGTGGATCCTCGCCGTGACCACACTGCTCGCGACGTTCTTCCAGATCAACCCGGTCTGGCTGTTCGGGCCGTACGACCCCGCCGCCATCAGCGCGGGCTCCCAGCCGGACTGGTACATGGGGTTCCTGGAGGGCTCGCTTCGCCTGATGCCCGCGTGGGAGATCAACCTGCTCGGCCACACGCTTCCGATGAGCGTCATCGTGCCCGCGCTGGTGGTCCCGGGCGCACTGTTCACCGGACTGGCCGTCTATCCGTTCCTGGAACGGTGGGTCACCGGTGACAGGGAGATCCACCACCTTCTGGACAGGCCCCGCGACGTGCCCGCCCGCACCGGTCTCGGCGTCGCCGGCTGCACCTTCTACGGGCTGCTGTGGGCGGCGGGCGGCAACGACGTCCTCGCCGTGACGTTCCATGTCCCGCTGTACGCCACGACCTGGTTCTTCCGCTTCGCCGTGATCCTCGGCCCGGTGATCGGCTACATCGTGGCGTACCGGATCTGTCTGGGCCTGCAGCGCAGAGAGCGGCACCTGGTCGAGCACGGCGTCGAGACCGGGATCATCAAGCTGCTGCCCACTGGGGCGTACGAGGAGGTCATGCGGCGCCCCACCGAGGAGGAGATCGCGCCCATCGTCCAGCCCAGGCCGCCGGTCGCGGTTCCGATCAGCGGGCCCGAGATGGACGGCGTCGAGCATCCGGCGACGCGGCGGCCACTGGCCAAGGTACGGATCAAGCTCAATCAGCACTTCATCGCCGATCTGGGACCGCCGCGCGGCGACGGTGCGCAGAAGAAGATCCCCGTCACCAAGACCGAACGCCTCCCGTGACGCCCTCAGCGCCTGGACGCACGGGGCTTGCCGGTGAGGTGCGACAGGCCGAGGAGGTCACCGGGCCGGCCGGCCTGCGGGCGGGTCAGCCCTCCGGTCGCCGCGCTCAGCGAGGTCACCGGATCGGTGAGGTCTCGACGCTGCGCCTGCGGCGTCACCCCGCTCACCGGGCGTACGACACTGGTACGCCGCAGCGCGTCGCAGCGTGCGGCACCGAACTCGCGGACCACCCGTGGGGTGCCCGGTGAGGTGTCCACGCTCGCGCCCGTCAGCGTCATGCCGCCGAACGGATCGCTGACCTGCTTGCTCAGCATCAGGACGGCGTTGGGGTCGTGCACCGGGACGTGGTAGTCGGCGGGCGGACCGACCGGCAGGCCCGGCGGCTTGGTGGGCAGCCGCCCGACCCGCCCGCCGGTCGCCGGCCCGATGGGCGCCCGCACGGCCCGGCCCGCCGTGGCGGCGCACTTCGCGACGACGCCCGACGACGACATTCTGAGGCCGGACTCCTTGACGGCTCCCGTGCCCAGCCCCGTCACGGCCCGCTGCGGGCCGCCGTTCATCGCCCCGGCCGGCGCCGCCGGGCCGGCGGCGTTCCTGACCGCATAGGACGCCGGCTCCTCTCCGGCGCCGGTCCGCACCGATGCGACCGCGAGGCCGAGCACCGCCGCCGACGAGGCGAACGCCGACACCCTCAGCAGACTTCTGATCGAACGATTCACTTTTCCCCCCCGGGATGACTGAATCCGATCTATTGACCCTGGGTATTCGCCGGGGAACCGTTGGTCCCGGGCGACACCGCTGACCGGGGACGTTAGTACACCTCAGGGGGTCGCACCATGGAATCGACAATGATGCGAAAGGCACGGTCAAGACACACCGCGCCGACCACTTAGTCGTTTTCCTTTTTCTTTACTCGGCTTTCCTCACTCCGCGCCCAGAGCGATGGCCGCGTTCACCTCGCCCTGCCGGATCGCGAGCTCGCGCTCGTGCTTCTCCTTGTCGAACCTCTCCGCGATCTCCTCGTCCTGTCGCATGAGTGCGGTGAGGTCGGCCTTGGCGTTGTCGAGCACGCCCATGTCGGCGTAGGCGGCCTGCACCTTGTCGCCCCACAGCCCGATGTCGCGAACGCACGGAACGATGCGGCTGAACAGCAGCGAGGTGTACAGGGTGTACAGCTCGCCCTGGTCGACGTACTCCATGCACTTGTCGACCGGCATGTCGAGGGTCTCGAAGATCTCCTTGCCCTTGAACCGATCGCGCATCAGGTAGCAGCCTTCGACGACGAACTCCTCGCGCTCAGCGCGCTCCTTCTCGGTGAGCTCGGCGTAGTAGTCCTTGAGCGCGAGGCGGCCGAAGGCGACGTGCCTGGCCTCGTCCTGCATGACGTAGCTGAGCAGCTGCTTGACCAGCGGGTTGGTCGCCATGTCGCGGTAGAGACCGAACGCGGCGAGGGCCAGGCCCTCGATCAGCACCTGCATGCCGAGGTACGGCAGATCCCAGCGGCTGTCGCTCAGCGACTCCTTGAGCAGCTTGGCGAGGTCCTGGTTGAGCGGGTAGACCATGCCGATCTTCTCGTTGACGAACTTGGCGTAGAGCTCGACGTGCCGCGCCTCGTCCATCGTCTGGGTCGCCGCGTAGAACTTCGAGTCCAGGTCGGGTACGGACTGGACGATGTTGGCCGAAACGTTCAGCGCGCCCTGCTCACCGTGGAGGAACTGGCTGAACAGCCACGACCCCTGGTGCCGGCCGAACTCGTCGCGCTCGCGCTGCGACATCTTGTTCCAGATGTCGGAGCCGATCAGCGGGTTGAACTGCTCCGGCAGCCCGGCAACGTTGACCGGATCGACCTCGACATCCCAGTCGATCCGCATCTGAGCGTCCCACTGCTTGTCCTTGCCCTTCTGGTACAGGGCCAGCAGCCGATCGCGGCCACCGTCGTACTCCCAGGTGAAGCGGGCGGCGCCGGCACTGGGCACGTCCCAGGTGCCGAGGTCTACGGGGCTGGTGTAGCGGTCGTGCATCGTCACGGG
Organism: Actinomadura sp. HBU206391; assembly: GCF_014323665.1. Taxonomy (GTDB): domain Bacteria; phylum Actinomycetota; class Actinomycetes; order Streptosporangiales; family Streptosporangiaceae; genus Actinomadura_C. Next base: position 14,522 of record NZ_JABVEB010000101.1, read on the forward strand.
CGAGCCCTCCCTCGCTTCAGGTCGCCAGCGGACGCCTGGATTCACAGGCGACGACCTGCTTTACATCCGTTGGTATCACGTAAAGCCGATAGGGGCTATACCCAAGCACTTACTACTGAACCGGCGAAACTTCCGCTAAGGCGCGACAAAGTAAGACGGCGCAGAACGGCGCACGCAGATCCAGCCGACCCGAGATCGGGATCAGAGGGTGGCCGGGGAGCCCGGCCGATCGGCTCCTGCCCAGGAGGTCGCCCAGATTCCGGGGTCCGGCCACGGCGCCCGCGTCGTACCCGTGAGATGAGCGCGGAACCAGTCGGTGAGAGCGTTGTCCACGCTGACGGCGTCCGCGATCGGCGGTGCCGCGTCGGTGCCCGGTTCGGAGGCGAGCGCGTGGGCCATCCGGAACATGGCCGCCTCCACCGTCGTCGCCCCACGGGCGATCAGCAGATCGCGCAGGCCGGCCACGTCGGCCGGCGTGACGACGTCGTCCCCGGTGCCGCCCACCAGCAGCAGCGCCGCGTCACGTTCGGCGATCTCGCCGGCCCGGGCCGTGAAGTCGAGCCGCTCGGCGATGGCCCTGGTGCGGTCGGTCCACTCGTACGGCCGGCCCGTGCGGCGCTCGAGCGCGGCGACGGCCCGGGCCGGGGCGGCGACCGGCGCGACGAGCGCGGCCGCGGTGACCGGCACCGACCCGGTGGCGAGGGCGAGGAGCACGGCAGCTGCGCCGACCGAGAAACCGGCCAGCCCGACGGGCCCCTCGTCCAAGCCGAGGACCCGCCGGATCTCGTCGACGACATCGGGCAGCCGGTCGACCGCGTGCTCGACCGCCGGACCGAACAGATCGAGGTAGACCTGGTCGCGCACGTCGGACGGCCCTCCGCCGGGCGGCCGCAGGCCCGGATAGACCCGCCATGCCGGCACACCGGTCATCGGCACGGCGGCGGCGAAGGCCGCCTCGGTGCACGGCGGGTCGAATCCGTGCCAGGCCACGATGAGCCCGGGCGGGCCGCCCACCGCGGTGCCGACCGCCGTGGGCGGGAGCGCGATGTAAGGCACCTCGGCCGCCGTGCCGACACGGGGCCGGGTCAGGTCATCGCTCCCCATCTCGGTCCTCGCTTCCGGAGCGGCGGCCGGCGAAGGCCTTGCTCAAGGGCCCTGCTCAGCGGCCCTGCAGCGCGTCGAGAGCGATTGCCTGGGCGATGACGAGCCTGCGGTCGAGCCTCGGGTCCTGGATCTCCACGAGGTAGCGGTCGCGCAACCCCCACTTCTTGTCCACCGAGAAGACGACCTGCTCGCCGGCCTTGAAGTCGAAGTGGTACGGCAGCCAGGACAGCGAGTCGATGAAGCGGCGAAGGATGGACACCACGGGACTGCGCTCCTGGCCGGTCGTGATGCCCAGGCCGGGCTGCTCGAGGTGCCAGGTCGACCGCAGCAGCGACTGCTTGAAGTCCTTGCGGAAGTTGCCGATGGGAGCGCCGTTGTGGTCGGTGATGTCGTAAGTGGCGCCGAGGTCGATCCTCTTGCGGGCCTTGAAGCCCAGGAAGGGGTACTGCTTGCTGTCGTCGGTGTAGATGGTCACCTGTTCTTTGAACGCCATCCGCTTCTGCTGCGCGAATGCGATCAGCTCGCCTTCGCTGCCGTCGGGCGCCACGGTGTGCACCTCGTACTGGTTGACGGCCAGCCGAACGCGCTGCCGAACGAGCAGGCGCGGTTGTGTCTGGAGTTGGTTGAAGTCCACGACGTTTCACCCGTCTTATTGCGTCTCATGGGGAACTCAGGGAGTCTGCCATAAGACCGCCTCGGGCGTCGGTTCGTTCCCTCGGTCGTCAGCGACCATCGATATGCGTGGCGAGATATCCGCGGATCAGCCGATCGGCCTCGGCGACGACCGCGGCATCGCCCCCCGGCTCCCGGCGGAACGCCATCTTGAGCACCGCGTCACCGGCCTCCACCGCGATGGCGAACGCGCGGGCCAGCTCGGGGGTGTCGGTCAGGCCGAAGACCCGGACCACCATCGCCCGCAGCCGGTCGGCCACCACGGAGTTGTTGTCGGCGGCGGCGTCGAGCAGGTGGAGGTCGGCCACGTCGCCGAAACGCAGCACCCGGAAGCCGGGCACCGTCCGGTGCATCTCCACGAAGATCTCTATGACGACGCCGACCGCGTCGGACCAGTGCCCGTATCCGCCGTGCTGCAGCCGGTGGGACACCCGATCACCGAACATCTCCAGGTTGCGGAGCGCAAGGGCCTGCGCGACGGCCCGCTTGTCCGGGAAGAACTGGTACACCGAGCCGATCGCCACGCCCGCCCGGTGCGCGATACGGGTGGTCGAGAGCCCGTCGTACCCCGACTCGTCCAGGATCTCGGCGCAGGCGTCGAGCATCCGCCCTACCCGCTCGACACTGCGACGCTGCGCCGGATGGCGACGCAAGGGAGTCGTCTTGGCCTCCGTCACCTTGACATCATCCCCATTCGGGCAAGATTCTCACGACCTGTGACCCGAAGAATCTTCGCGTTCGATGAAGGCGCCGACCTGGCGCGGAGCCTTCCACCCGGGTTCCGCTGGGGCGTCGCCACCGCGGCGTACCAGATCGAGGGTGCGGTCGACGAGGACGGCCGGGGCACCTCGATCTGGGACACCTTCTCCCACGAGCCCGGGCGGACCCGGGACGGCCACACCGGCGACGTCGCCTGTGATCACTACCATCGCTGGCCCGAGGACGTACGGCTCATGGCGGGGCTCGGCGTGCACGACTACCGGTTCTCGGTGGCCTGGCCGCGGATCCAGCCCACGGGCGCCGGCCCGGTCAACGCGGCCGGCCTCGACTTCTACGACCGGCTCACCGACGGGCTGCTGGAACACGGCATCACGCCCAACCCGACGCTCTACCACTGGGACCTGCCGCAGCCGCTCGAGGACCGTGGCGGCTGGCTGAACCGCGACACCGCCCACCGGTTCGCCGAGTACGCCGATGCCGTCGCCGAGCGGCTGGCCGACCGGGTCGGAATGTGGATGACGCTCAACGAGCCGGTCGTCGTGATGGCGTACGGCTACGCGTTCGGCCTCCACGCGCCCGGCAGGGCGCTCGTGCTCGACGCGCTGCCCACCGCGCATCACCAGCTGCTCGCCCACGGGCTGGCGGTCGGCGCGCTGCGCGCCCGCGGCGCCCGGCGCATCGCGATCGCCAACCACTACATCCCCGCGTGGCCGGCCGGCGAGACCGCCGGGGACATCGCCGCCGCCGAGGCCTTCGACATCCTGATCAACCGGCTCTTCACCGAGCCGATCCTGCTCGGCCGCTACCCCGACCTGTCCGCCCTCGGAGCGGCCGGCGCGCTCGCCGCGGGCCACGGCGCCGGCCCGGCCGACCCGGGAGACCTGCCGGTCGTACGGGACGGCGATCTGGACGTCATCTCGGCGCCGATCGACGCCCTCGGCGTGAACTACTACCAGCCGAACCTGCTGGCGGCCGCCCCGGAGGGGCCGCTGCCCTTCGACATCCGGCCGGTGGAAGGCCGCCCGACCACCGGAACGGGATGGCCGGTGGTACCCGAGGCGCTGCGCGATCTACTTCTGGACCTGCGACGGCGCTACGGCGGGGCACTGCCGCCGGTCCACATCACCGAGAACGGCTGCTCCTACGACGAGCGCCTCGACGACGCCGACCGCGTCGCCTTCCTCGACGCCCATCTGCGGGCCGTGCGCGAGGCGATCGACGAAGGCGTGGACGTGCGGGGCTACTACGTCTGGTCGCTGATGGACAACTTCGAGTGGGCCGAGGGATACCATCCGCGATTCGGCCTGGTGCACATCGACTACGCGACCCAGCGCCGCACCCCGAGGGCGTCGTACGCCTGGTATCGCGACCTCATCGCCGCCCACCGCGCCCGCTGACGGCCGCGGCCGCCACCGGCTGCGAGATCGCGGCGGGGAGGCGGGTCAGGGGGTGGCGGTGAGGCCGGTGCAGCGGCGCAGGCCGTTCCAGCGGTTCAGCTCCGCGGTGGCGGCGGCGCCGGTCAGCGGCTGGGGCAGCCCGCCGGAGATGCGGGCCGGCTTCCAGACCGCCTTGGTGACCTTGCGGCCCTGCAGCCTCAGCAGCAGCACTCCGGAGTTGGCTGTCTGGCCGTTGGCCGAGTAGAAGACGAAGTTGCCCAGCCCGTAGTTGACATAGCGGCCCTGCAGATAGCCGCTGCCGAGCGGGATGTGCGCGTGACCGCCGACGATGACGTCGGCACCCGCGGCGATCAGTTCCTTGGCGAGCTGCTGCTGGCGGGGCAGCGGGCAGGCCTCCAGCTCACCGCCCCAGTGCAGGTGGACGATGACCGCGTCAGAACCCCGCCGCGCCTCGCGGACCGCCTGCACCATGCGCCCGACGTTCTTGGCCGACGCGAGGCCGCCCTTGGCGTCGGTCGCCGTCCACGCGGAGATCAGGTGGTCGTCCAGCACCTGCGTGGCGCCGATGATCGCCAGCCGATTGCCCTTCACCGTCACGCGGTACGGCTTGTACGCCTCATCGGCGTTCCGGCCGATCCCGACGGTCGGGAACCGGGATCGTTTGATGGCCCGCAGGGAGTCGCTGAGGCCGGACTCCATGTAGTCCATGCCGTGGTTGTTCGCCATCGAGACGACGTCGACCCCGCTCGCCCTCAGCGCCGTGAACGCCGTGGCGGGCGCCCTGAACGTGAACTCCTTGCCCGGAGCCGGCGTGCCCCCGGTGGTGATGGCGGTCTCGAGGTTCACCATGCTGAGGTCGGCGCGGCGCAGCGTGCCGGTGATGGGCCCGAGCGCGGTCGACGGGTTGGCGAGACGCGACCGCAACCCGCCCTCGAAGTGAGTGTCACCGCCGAACGCCAGGATGATCGGCTGTTTCGCGGGCGGCCGCTTCGCCGGGGCCGAGGACCGGGCGGACGAGCCGGTCGGCGGCACCGTGTCGCCCTGCGCGACGCGCTCGTCACCGCCACCGCACGAGGTCGCCAGCAGGGCGGTACCCGCGAGAGCGGACACCAGCACCGAGTTCGAACGCACCCTGCCTCCCAGGCTTTCGAGTCGCCCCAGAATGCCATGCTCACGCCGTCGCGTCCGCCGCTCGCCATCGTGACCTTGCCGACGTTCCGCCGGCGGGCACCGAGCGGAGGCTCCGCGAGGTGCGGGCGGGCGTGGAGAGGGTTCGGCGATCGCGGCTCAGCCCAGGAGACCGGCCAGCACACCGGTCGCGTGGTCGAGCTCCTCTTCGGTGTTGTAGTAGTGCACCGACGCGCGCACCCTCGGCACCGGCCGGCGACCGGCGTCATAGCGGTAGGTCTGCTCGGCCACGCGCATGGTGATCCGCCGCTCGGCCAGCAGCCCTACGATCTCGGCGGCGGCGAGGTCGGCGTGCGTGAACGTCACGATGCCGCTCTTGCGCAGGCCCCGGTCGTGCACCGTGACGCCGGGGAGCTCGGCGAGGGCGGCGCGCAGCCCGGCCCCCAGCGCCAGCACCCGCTCCTCGATGGCCGGGAGGCCGATGTCCATGGCGTACGCCGCCGCCCGCGCCTGACCGAGCTGCCCGGCGACGAACCGTTCCCACGTCTCGAACCGGCGGGCGTCCGGCCGCAGATCGTAGGAGTCCGGGCCGGTCCAGTCGGCCGCCCGCAGGTCGACGAACGGAGGATGCAGGTCCTCGAGCACGTCCCGGCGAACATAGAGGAAACCGGTCCCACGCGGCCCGCGCAGGAACTTGCGGCCGGTCGCCGACAGCAGGTCACAACCGATCTCGGTGACGTCGAGGGACAGCTGCCCGATCGACTGGCAGGCGTCGAGCAGATAGAGCGCACCGGCAGCCCGGGCCAGCCGGCCGACCTCAACGACCGGGTTGATCAGCCCGTCGTGCGTCGGCACGTGGTTGATCGCGACCAGCCTTACCCCGCCGTCGTCCAGCATCCCCGCCAGCGCCTCCAGCGACAGCTGTCCGTGCTCGTCATCGGGCACGACCTCGACAGCGACCCGGTACTGAGCCGCCGCCTGGACGAAGGCGAGCGCGTTGCTGGCGTACTCACTCGTCGTGGTGAGGATCCGGTCACCGGGCTTGAACGGGATCGCGTGGAACGCCATTTCCCACGCACGGGTGGCGTTCTCCACGTACGCGATCTCCTCGGAACACGCGCCGACGAGCCGGCCGAGCACCTCGTAGGACTCGGTCAGCCGGTCCGCCACCGCGTCGGCCGCCTCGTACCCGCCGATGCGGGTCTCGAGCCGCAGATGATCGACCACGGTGTCGTGCACCACCGCCGGCGGCAACGCCGCACCGGCGTTGTTGAGATGAACGACCTCCGCGCACCCAGGTGTCTCGGCCCTGATCCGCTCGATGTCCACGATTGGAATCCTTTCCCGGCCGACCGCCTGCTGTCGCGCGACCGACAGTACCCAGCCCGAACCACAGGTCTTCCCACCGCATCCAAACAGGCGACGACGACGCGGTGCCGACGGGGCGCCTACGGGCTTCGAGGGGTGCGGATGCGGTTCGGCTTGATGACGGCGGCCGGGATGACGGCGGGGGTGACCCTGGCGCTGACCACCGGCTGCGGGCCGCTCGCCTCCGTGGCCGGCGAGGCTGCGAAGGCGCAGCCGTTCACCGTCGCGTTCGGCGGCGACGTGCACTTCGAGGGACAGCTCCGGGCCCGCCTGGACGCCGACCCCGGCACCGCCTTCGGCCCGGTGGCCGAGCGGCTCAAGAGCGCCGACCTGGCGATGGTGAATCTGGAGACGGCCGTCACGACGGGCGGCGCTCCGGCGCCGAAGCAGTTCGTCTTCCGGGCTCCGCCCGCAGCCTTCCAGGCCGTGCGCTCCGCCGGAGTCGACGTGGTCACCATGGCCAACAACCACGGGATGGACTACGGCGAGGCCGGGCTGCGCGA
>NZ_JABVEB010000102.1 GCF_014323665.1 Actinomadura sp. HBU206391
ATGATCACGGGGGGGTACCACCGCAGGCACGGGAGGGCTGCCTCCCTTGCCGGGACGACCGCGTACACCACGTACGACGGCTTCAGGGCCGGTGGACCGCGATGGCGGCGAGAAGCACCAGCACGAAGGTGGCGAAGGCGACCACGCCGTGCACGGCGATGGCGACGGAGGGGAACACCTGCTCCCGTCCGCGCGCGTGCCGGCCGCCGCGATGGCCGACCAGCCACCGGGTGAACATGACGAACCCCATCAGCGCGACGATGACCAGTGTCGCGAAGGCGCACCAGGCGTAGACCTCACTGGTCGTCGCCACGTAGAGCACCCACGCGACGAGCCCGACCGCCGCGATCAGCGGGTGCCCCACGACCAGCGCCGACGGGTAGCGGGTCACCTTGGTCGCCTGCTGCCTCAGGCCCCCGTTCGACAGCCAGGCCGACAGCAGATGGAACCCCGCCACGGCTGCCAGAATCCATGCGACAAGTGCCGCAATCTCCACCCCTGGGCTCCTTTCGCCGCCCTCATCCCCACCCTGTCGTTCAGTCTCCCCCGAGAGCTCTCACAACATGCGCAATCCGTATGGATTGTGATACGGACTGTTACCGTCCATGCCGGGCGGCACACACGTCATGATCCGTACGGCATGCTTGCCCCATGGATCTCAGCGGCAGGTCGTACCTGGTGGCAGGTGGTGCCGGGGTCGTCGGCGAGTGCGTCACCCAGGCCCTGCTGGGGCGGGGCGCGACGGTCGCCGTGCCGTCCCGCTCACCGGAGCGACTCGACCGCCTCCGTTCATTCGCCGAGACGCCGCGGCTGCACACCGTGGTGGGCGACGTCGGCGACGCCGCGGGCGTCGAGGAGGTACGCGACCGCGTCACCGCCGCGATCGGCCCGCTCGACGGCGTGATCGCCTCTCTCGGCGCCTGGTGGGAGGGCACGCCGCTGACCGACGTGAGCCTCGAGTTGTGGCAGCGGATCCTGCACGACAACCTCACCTCCCACTTCCTGGTGGCGCGCACGTTCCTGCCCCTGCTGACCCGGCGGCCGGACGGCGTCTACGTCGCGCTGAGCGGCATCGCGGCCCTGCGGCCCATCCCGCTGTCCGGCCCCATCTCGGTCACCGACGCCGCGCAGACCATGCTCATGCGCACCTTCGCCGCCGAACTGGCCGAACTCGGCGAACCGGGTGGGGACCGTCGCAGCGGGCCGGGCGAACTCGGCCGCCCCGGCGGGAACGGCGGCCTCGCGCGGCCGCCGCGGATCCACGAGGTGGCGATCCTCACGCCGGTGGTGACCCGCCGCTGGCTCGAGGAGGAACCGATCGAACCGGGCTGGCTGTCGGGCGAGCAGGCCGGCTCGTACATCGCCGACGTCGCCGGCCCGGGGTTTCCGGCCGAACCCTTTCAGCTGCGGCTTCCCGCGGACTGGGACATCTGGGCCTGATCCCGGCGGGGCCTGGTCCCAGGCCGGTGCGCCTCGGCCGGGCGCCGGCCCGGGGACGCACCTTGACGACCGACCGGAGCACCACGAAGAACAGCAGGGTGCCGGCGAGCAGCAGCGCGATGCTGCCGAGGTGCTGGCTGGTGCACCAGGTTCATGCCGACCGGCAGCAGGGCGATGGCGCGGTCGACCGACTGCAGGGCCTCGTCCAGCCGGGTTACGTTAGGCCATACCGGAGGAAGAGCACGCCGTCGTCGAGATAGACCGCGGCCGGATCGAGCGCGGCCGGCCCGGCCAGCTCGCCGAGCATGCGGGTGTGGCGGCCGCCGCCCATGAGCGTCGGCGCGAGGTTGAGGCAGATCTCGTCGACCAGGCCGGCCTCGACCAGCGATGTCGCCAGCATCGGCCCGCCTTCGCACACCAGGTTCTCCAGCCCGCGTTCCCGCAGCTCGTGCACGGCCCGGCCGAGGTCGACGTCGTCGTCTCCGGCGGTGAGCACGTGCGGCCGTACGGCATCGGGCATCTCGGCCGTCTTCAGCGCGGCCGCCGAGGTGACCACGATGGTCGGCGTCTCGGCTGCGGTGAACAGCGGCAGCGTCCAGTCCAGCGACAGTGAGCGGCTGACGACGACGATCGGGGCGGGCGGGCGGCCGCGGCGCTCCCGGAGCGAGCGGCGCAGCCGCGCCGGGCGGACCATGCCGGAGCGGATGGTGCCCGCCCCCACGAGGATCCCGTCGGCGAGGGCCCGCAGGATCAGGAACACCCAGAAGTCCGCCTCACCGCCGAGCCCGTGCGTCCACCCGTGCTCGTCGGTGACCGAGCCGTCCGCGCTCATCACCATGCCGACCCGCAGCCATGGCCCCTTGACGTCGCCATAGGCGTCGTAGGGGTCGATTTCGCCTGCCGGTTCCGGCAGCAGTCGCCGCATATGCGCAGGCTATCCCCCTCGCCGAGCGATCTTGCCACCGTCCGCCCGGCCTGGGTTCGGCCAAGTGTCGATCAAGGATCACGGTAGGCGCGGGTGCCCCGAACCATGATCGAAAGCGGCCGGGCCGCCGCGGCCCGAGACGTTGTCGGCGGTGCCTGCGAGGATGGGGGACATGGATCTGCCGATCAGTTCGCCGCTGTCGCCGATGCTGGCCAAGGCGGTCAAGAATCTCCCCGAGAGCGGTCCCGGCGGCAGCGATGTGCTGTACGAACCCAAGTGGGACGGCTTCCGCTGCGTCGTCTTCCGCCACGGCGACGAGGTGGAGCTCTCCAGCCGCGGCGAACGGCCGCTGACCCGGTACTTCCCCGATCTCGTCGAGGCCGTCCGGCGCGAGCTGCCGGAGCGCTGCGTCATCGACGGCGAGATCGTCATGCGGGCCGGGTCGGTGCTCGACTTCGACAAGCTGCAGCAGCGCATCCACCCCGCCGCGTCGCGCATCAAGCTGCTCGCCGAACAGACGCCCGCCTCGTTCGTGGCCTTCGACCTGCTCGCCATCGGCGACGAGTCGCTCATGGAACTGCCGTTCCGCGAGCGCCGGGAGCGGCTGATCACCGAGCTGTCCGCCGCCAAGGCGCCGATCCACGTCACCCGGGCCACGGACTCCTTCGAGACGGCGGCGCGGTGGTTCGACGAGTTCGAGGGCGCGGGGCTCGACGGCGTGATGGCCAAGCCGCTCGACGCCCCCTACCAGCCGGACAAGCGCGCGATGTTCAAGGTCAAGCACGAACGCACCGCCGACTGCGTCGTCGCCGGGTTCCGGTGGCACAAGTCCGGCCCGATCGTCGGATCGCTGCTGCTCGGGCTCTACGCGGATGACGGGCGGCTACAGCACGTCGGCGTCTCGGCGTCCTTCCCGATGAAGCGGCGGGCCGAGCTGGTGCAGGAGCTCGAGCCCTACCGCATGGAGGACCTCGCCGGCCATCCCTGGGCCGGGTGGGCCGAGCAGACCGAGGCGACCACCGACCGGATGCCCGGAGCGGTGAGCCGCTGGACCGGCAAGAAGGATCTGTCGTGGGTGGCGCTGCGGCCGGAGCTGGTCGTCGAGGTCGCCTACGAGCACATGCAGGGCGACAGGTTCCGGCACACGGCCAGGTTCCGGCGCTGGCGCGAGGACCGTACGCCGCAGTCGTGCACCTATGAGCAGCTCGAGATGCCGGTGGCCTACGACCTCGACGACATCCTCGACGGCGCCTGACGAGGAGGGCCTGACCAGGAGTGCCGGGCCGGCGGCGGCGCCGGACGGCCGCGGGATCACCCGTGTGGCGTCTTGATCCCCGCGGCCGGTCACGGACGGCGCCGCGTCAGGGGCGCTTGGTCTCGCGGTCGACGGTGTCCTGGATGATCTGCTGGTCGGACTTGGCCGCGAAGGTCGAGACGGGCTGGTACGGCCGCAGATAGGTCTGGTTCAGGCCGGGCACGCCGTCCTCGATGACGTAGGTGGCCTTGGTGTAGGCCTCCGCGCCGGGCGTCGAGACCTGGGCGAGCACCTTGAAGTCGGCCTTCATCTCGTCACGGTCGATGCGGGTCATCACGTATCCGCGCTGGTTGTTGTAGAACTTCAGGTGCGGGTTGATCGCGAGGAAGGGCTGGTCGGCGGGGTCGGAGTCGGCACCGTTGCCACCGGTGGTGATCGAGGTCGCGACGAGCTCGGCGCCGACGGTCTTGGAGGTCGGGTCGTCGTAGTCGAGCTTCAGCTCGCTGGCCCAGTGCGCGTGCACGTCGCCGGTGAGCACGATGGGGTTGCGCACCCGGGCGTCCACCCAGCCCTTGGTGATCCGCTGCCGTGAGGCGACGTACCCGTCCCAGCCGTCCTGACTGGTGATCTTGGCCGGGCCGGCGTTGTTGTCGCGCTGGGCGAAGAACACCTGCTGGCCCAGGATGTCCCAGCGGGCACGGGACCGGCGGAACCCGTCGATCAGCCACCGCTCCTGCTCGTGGCCGGTGATCGAGCGGTTCGGGTCGATGGCGGCCGGGCAGTCGCGGTAGCCGTCGCCGCAGCCTTGGTCGTCGCGGAACTGCCGGGTGTCGAGCATGTGGAAGTTGGCCATCTTGCCCCACCGGATCCGCCGGTAGAGCTGCATGTCGATGCCTCGCGGCACCGAGGTGCGGCGCAGCGGCATGTTCTCGTAGTAGGCCTGGAACGCCGCCGCGCGCCGTGCCAGGAAGTTCGGCTGCGGCACCTCCGGGCGCTCCGGTACCTCGTCGGCCCAGTTGTTGTCGAGCTCGTGGTCGTCCCACACGACCGACCACGGGGCGGCGGCGTGCGCGGCCTGGAGGTCGATGTCGGCCTTGTACTGGGCGTGCCGCTGCCGGTAGTTGGCCAGCGTCTCGGTCTCGGGGCCGTCGTGGTGGCGGATGTTGCCGCCGGGGATGGTGTAGCCGCCCTTGGTGTACTCGTACTGGTAGTCGCCCAGGTGCAGGATCAGGTCGGGCTCCTCCTCCGCGAGCCTGCGGTAGGCGGTGAAGTAGCCGTGCTCGAACTGCGAGCAGGAGACGAAGGCCATCGCGAGCGCGGGTCCGTAGGAGTTCGGCTCGGGCGTGGTGCGGGTGCGGCCGACGGGCGACACGTGGTTCTCGACGCGGAAGCGGTACCAGTAGTGGCGACCCGGGGCGAGGTCGTCCAGTTCGACGTGCACGCTGTGGGCCGAGGACGGCTTGGCGGTCGCCGTGCCACGGCGGACGACCCGCCGGAAGCGCTCGTCGGTGGCCACCTCCCAGCGGACGGGGTACGTGCGGTCCGGCATGCCGCCGAGACCGTCCTCGGCGACCGGCTGAAGCGCCAGCCTGGTCCACAGGACGAAGCCCTCGTGGTCGGGGTCGCCGGAGGCGACGCCCAGGGTGAAGGGGTCGGAGGGCAGCTTGGCGCTGCGCGAAGCGGCGGACGCGGACGCGGCGGCGGGCCACGCCGCCACGGCGCCCACCGCAGCGCCGGTGACGAGGAACGAGCGGCGATTCACTGCAAAACGGCCATCTGACATAAAGGGCACCTCTCGGGGTGATCCAGGCGTCGGCACGCTCGCAGCCTCACGAAGACCCATGGCACGGCGGTTCCGCTCAGATGACGGTCCGCCCAACAGATCACGTCGCGCGGGTGGCGGTCGTCACGCCCCCGCGACCCGGCGTACGGAGCGACCGGGCGAACCCCAGGTCGGGACGTCTTCCGCTGCAATGTCGAGCAAGCGTACGCTTGGTCTGAACGATCGGTGCCCGGCGGCGAGAGGACGGCGATGGGCGAGCTGCAGGAGTTCTCGAATCTGATCGGCGGCGAGCTCCGGCCCGCCTCCGGCGGCGAGACGCTCGACTCGGTCAATCCGGCGACCGGCGCCGTGTGGGCCCGCGTTCCGCGGAGCACCGCCGAGGACGCCGACGCCGCCGTCACCGCCGCCCGCTCGGCGTTCCCGGCGTGGGCGGCCATGCCCGCCGCGGGCCGCGCGCACTTCCTGCGCAAGGTGGCCGAGGTGTTCTCGGCCAACGCCGAAGAACTGGCCACGATCGAGACCCGCGACAACGGCCGTATCATCACCGAGACGTCCAGGCGCGACGTGCCGGGCATGACCTACCTCTGGCACATGGCCGCCGCGGAGTGCGGCGCCGCCGTCGAGGGCAAGACCGTGATCCTCGGCGCGGGCGGCATGGGCTTCACGCGCCGCGTGCCGTACGGCGTGGTGGTCGGCATCATCCCGTGGAACTCCCCCATCTCGACGTTCTCGGCCAAGGCCGCGTTCGCGCTGGCCGCGGGCAACACGGTCGTCATGAAACCGGCCGAGCAGGCGTCGGTGTCGACGCTGCGGCTCGGCGAGCTGCTGCGTGAAGTGCTGCCTCCCGGCGTCCTCAACATCGTCTCGGGACTGGGCGAGGAGGCGGGCGACGCCCTCGTACGGCACCCCGGTGTGGACCGGATCAGCCTCACCGGCTCGACCGAGACGGCCAAGATCGTCACCCGTGCCAGCACCGACGCGCTGAAGCCGCTGGCGTTCGAGCTGGGCGGCAAGTCGCCCAACATCGTGTTCGCCGACGCCGACCTGGACGCGGCGGCCAAAGGCGTCTCGACGCAGAGCGTGTTCACCGCGAACGCCGGGCAGGTGTGCGTCGCCGGCTCCCGGATCCTCGTCCAGCGGGAGATCTTCAACGAGCTGATCGGGCGGGTGACCGCCATCGCCGCGCGGATCCGGCTCGGCGAGCCGCTCGACCAGTCGACCACAATGGGCCCGATCGTGTCCCGGGAGCAGTACGAGCGCGTCACGTCCTATCTGGAGATCGCCGCCAAGGAGGGCGCGGAGCTGGTGTTCGGCGGCCGGTTCGGGCCCGAACTCGTGGACGAGCCGTACGCGGGAGGTTACTGGGTGGAGCCGACGCTTTACAGCACCACCGACAACTCCCTGCGTGTCTGCCAGGAGGAGATCTTCGGGCCGGTGGCCGTGGCCATTCCCTTCGACACCGAGGAGGAGGCCGTCGCGATCGCCAACGACTCCTCGTACGGTCTGGCGGCCGGCGTGTGGACCCGCGACCTCGGCCGCGCCCAGCGGATGTTCCGCGACCTCGAGGCCGGCACGATCTGGGTGAACACCTATCGCAAGATGCCGCCGGGCCTGCCCTTCGAGGGCATGAAGGACAGCGGCTACGGCCACGACTCCGTGCTGGCCAACACCCGCGAGAAATCGTGTCTGATCGAGATCTGAGGACCTCCGGCCCCTCTACCCGGCGGTACTCCCGCAACGACTCATCACTCGCCCGTCCTGATCGCGGAAGGGATCTTTACGGTCCGGTCAGTGAGCCGGCCGGGCAATAGGGGTCAGCGGCCGGAAAGGAACGGCATACCGGCAGACACAGGACGAAACGGGCGCCACGTTCGCTGTCCTTGATCGTCAGGGTGCCCTCGTGTGCTTGGGCGATCTCGCGTGCGATCGCCAGCCCGAGCCCGGTCCCTCCGGAGTCCCGGTCGCGTGACGCCTTCAACCGGGTGAAGCGGTCGAACACCATCTCGCGATGTTCGGGGGCGATCCCGGCGCCGTCGTCGATGACCTCCAGGATCGCCATGGGCCCGTCGGCTCGCACAATGACGGTGATCTGTGAGGCGGCGTGCCGTTCCGCGTTGTGGACCAGGTTGGTGAGCAGCCGGGTGATCCCCAGCCGGTCGCAGTCGACGAACACGTTCCGGCCCAGATCCTCGACGATCTCGACCCGGTAGGTCCGGCAGGCCAGTTCCGCGCCGACCAGCCGGCCCAGATCGGTCGGCCTGCGGTCAAGGGGCGCGCCGGCGTCCAGCTGGGCCAGGGTCATCAGATCGGTCACGATCGCCTGAAGTCTGTCCACCCCGGTGAGCACCATCTCGGCCGTCTTCGGCCAATCGGTGTCCTCGGGGTACATCAGCGCCTCCTCCAGCTCAGCCCGCATGGCGGTGATCGGGCAGCGCAGGTCGTGGGAGGCGTCCGAGGCGAAGCGCCGCAGTTGGTAGGCGCCCTCGAGCCGGTCCAGAGTGTCGTTCGCGGTCTCGGCCAAGAGTTTGATCTCTTCGTCTTCGCTGGGCACCGGGACCCGGCGATCCAGGCCGGTGGAGGCGATCTTCGCCAGTTCCGTCCGGATGGCGTGCACCGAACCCATGGCCTTGCTGACGACGCGGTAGGTCCCGGCCGCGACCATCGTGGTGATCAGCACCGTCGCGCCGATCGCCAGCAACAACGCCGTGGAATTTCCGTACCACGGGACCCTCGGAACCGCCACGTCGATCATCCAGATCCCATCCGGCTGATGGACCCGGTACGAAACGACGGTCATGCAGCCCTTCAGCCCGGCCGGAGGGCACAGCATCCGTGCCTCGCGCACGTCCGCGCTGACCGGACGGAAGACGGCCATCGGCGGCTTGCCGACGAGTTGCCGGGTCGCCGCGACCACCCGGCCACGTGCGTCCACGACCTGTATCGCCTGGAACCCGCCGTCCTTGCGGTCCGGCAGCACGGCGGGGAGGCGCCCCATTTTGATCAGGGGCTCCACCCGGTCCCAGCCCGCCGTGGCCCGATCCTGCGCCATGTCGGTCTCCCTGCTGCCCACCAGGATCAGGCAGAGCACGCTGATCGTGATGCACACCAGGGCCGCCACGGCGCCGGTGGCCAATGTCCTACGCGCCCGGACCGATGCTCGACTCCAGTTCAACATCTGCCCCCCGAACATCGGGCGTCTTCCTCCTATAAGTCAATAAACACGCGATTTCCGGCTATAAGGCCCAAAGCGAGGCAAAGTTTGGCGGCTGTGCTCCATATCACCGCCCGGGACTCCGTCACCAAAGAGCAAGGTCACCAGAGAACAGGGCTACCAAAGAGGGCCGATCGACGCGCCTCGTCGCGGGCTACCGCATCAAATTCGAGGCACCTCGCTCTTAGAAGTAGTGACAAGTACGGAAACCGAGGTGGAGATGCGCTTTGCGACGGCGGCATGACCGCGCGGCGCGGCGACGCACCACGGAGACCGACTGGCCGTGCATCTGCCAGACGTACGGAAGGGGTGAGGAAACCGATGACCGAACCGAACGAACCTGACGTCGAGGAGATCGACGTGCCAGAGGTTCCAGAGCCGGAGGTGCCCGAGGAGGGCGTCATCGACCCCGGCGACACCCACACCGAGGGGGTGGACGCGGAATGAAGTTCGAGAAGCGCGCGGTGTTCGGCTGGGGCCCGAGCGGCGCTACACCCGCGACGCCCCGCAAAGGCATCGCCGTCCACTACGACGGCAGCGATCAGTCCCTTGCCAAGCACAAGCACGCCGCGTGCCGGACTTACTGGCGCAATACACGCAAGTTCCACATGGGCCCGTCTCGCGGATGGGCGGACATCGGCTACTCCTTCGCGGTGTGCCCGCACGGGATCGTGCTCGAGGGGCGCGGGCTCAACAAGGTCCAGGCCGCGCAGCCGGGAGGCAACACGACCTGGTACAGCGTGACGTTCATGTCCGGCCCGAGCGAGAAACCGACCGACGCGCAGATCAAGGCGTTCAGGGAACTCCGGTCCTGGCTGAGGGGCAAGGGCGTGGCGGCGGCACTGCGCCCGCACTCGGGCTTCGTGTCGACGAGCTGCTGCGGGAACATCCTGCGCATGATGATCAGCAACGGAACGCTCACCGGCGGGACGCCTTCGAGCTCGAAGCATCCGGGCTCGGGAACGAACGCCCCGCCGTTCCCCGGCCGGCTCATCACGCAACCACCGGTGATGCGCGGGGACGACGTACTGACCTGGCAGCGGCAGATGCGCAAGCGTGGATCGTCGATCACGGCCGACGGCGCGTACGGGCCTTCCAGCGAGGCGGCGTGCAGGAAGCTCCAGGCGGAGCGGAACCTCGACGTCGACGGCGTCGTTGGCCCGAAGACGTGGGCGGCCACGTGGGCCTGAGAAATGACCATGGATGCCCCCGGCGAGACGGCCACTTCGCTCTCGCCGCTGAAGCGCCGGTGCACGTTGCGGGCCCGCCCTCCTCTAGGAGGTGCGGGCCCGTTCGCCGGGGCCGGCATGGCCGAAGGTCAACCACGTCATCTCATCGACCGGGCCGCGCACATCGGTGGACCGGATGTGGTGCAGGTCGTCGAGGCGAGGTCGGAAGGGGCAGCTCAGGCCGGATGGCGATGACCATCGGGCTCTCTGGCAGTCTGCCAAATCGCCCGTGGCACCTTGCATCCGTTGCGAGGATGCTTGTTGCTCGGCCACCAGGGGATCTTGGTGTCCCGGGGGTGTCGGCGAAAGGGGAAATGATGCCGATCTACGGTGTGGACGTGGCGTCCTATCAGGGCGAACCGGATTGGCAGAAGGTGCATGGCGGAGGGATCCGGTTCGCCTTCTCCAAGGTCACAGAATCCACGAATTACACCAATCCGACGTGGTCGCACAACCGAGCGGCGATGCTCGCCCTCAGCGACTTCCTGCCGGGCGGCTACCACTTCCTGCACGGCGGGAACGGCGCCGCGCAGGCCGGGTACTTCCTGTCGAAGGCCGGGGACCTCGGCGGGTTCGCGGTCGCGCTCGACGTGGAGGCGTCCGGCGCGAACGCCGCGACCGCCCGCGACTGGGTGGCCGAGTTCAAGCAGCGCACCGGCGGGCACCCGGTGATCGGCTACTACCCACGCTGGTACTGGGAGCAGACCGGGCGCCCCGACCTGTCGTTCTTCGACTCCGTCTGGCAGTCCCACTACGTGTCCGGCAGCGGCTCACCGGGCTCTCTGTACGGCAAGGTCCCCGCCGACTGGTGGGCGACGTTCGGCGGCGAGCCGATCTCGATCCTGCAGTACTCCAGCTCCGCCTCCGTGCCCGGCATCTCGGGGCGCTGCGACGTCAACGCCTACAGGGGAACGCTCGCCCAGCTGAGGACGCTCGCCCTCGGAGATGAGATGTCGGCCAAGGACGTGTGGGAGTACGAGATCGACACCGGTGACGGCGGCCCCAAGTGGCGCGCCGAGTCGATCCTCGGTCATCTGGAGAAGGCACAGGACGAGACCAACGCGATGCTGAAGGAGGCGCTCGCGCGCCTTGGCGGGCTCGAGGCCCGGGTGACCTCGATCGAGGGGCGCAAGAGAGACGGCTGATCCGCTCCGGACCATGTGATCACGAGCAGGAGTCCCGCCGTGCTGCGGCCGGGTCGGATGGAGCCCCTCTCCTGGCGGGTCGGCCTCAGACCTGATCGACCGGACCGGGTGGGCACGCCTCCGGATAGGCGTACCGGCCGCTCTTGACCGTGCCGTCCGCTTCGATGATCTCCTGGTCGGGGTGCCATACGCAGATCCCGGCGCCCCGATCCCGATTCTCCAGCGGCGACAGGACGCCTTCGTTGTCGGCGATCATCGCCCGTCCGACACCGACGGCACCGCCGTCGCATGACCAGGCGACGACGGGCTCGATGGTGGTCGATCCGTCGTGGTGCCGGCAGGTCACCATCCATCCACCGCCGGGAATGTACTGCCGGTCTGAGGCGGAGTCGTCTCTCATCGCACGCCCTTCGGTCGTGGACCCGTGTTGAACCCATGCTTTCCATTTCGCCGCCCGCCAATCGGCAATGAATCGCCGACATTGATCCGCCATTGGCGCCGGCGTGACGCAGGGCCTGCACGCCGCCCCAAGCCGCGGGAAGTCACGGCTCTTCGGCCGGCCGGCGAGTACGTCTCGGCCCCACGCCTGTCCGCCTTGTCAAGGTATGCCGTATACCTGGCCGTCCGATCGCGATAGGTGTGCCTCCGTCGGACGATCGCTGTAGATCGCCCGACGATCAGTGCCGATCCATGGAGGTACGCGTTGCCGGGTATCCGGAGACCCCGAAAGCGAGCGCTAGCGCTCATCGTCCCCCTGCTGCTGGGCGGCAGCCTGGCCACCGGTGGAGTCGCGTCCGCGCAGGCCAAGCCGAAGATCAAGGTTGCGAACGGCGTGACCCAGCCGGTCTTCTCCTACGCCGACGCCATTCGCGAGTACGTCTACGTCGAGTCGACCATCGACAGTGACGCGGACGGCAGGAAGGATCGCGTACGGGTGGACATCATCCGGCCGAAGGAGTCCGGCCGGGGGCTCAAGGTCCCAGTGATCATCGATGAGAGTCCCTATTACGACAACTCCGGACGAGGCAACGAGGCGGAGCGCAAGGTCTACGACGCGAGCGGCGGGCCGGCGAAGTTCCCGCTCTTCTATGACAACTACTTCGTGCCGCGCGGCTACGCCGTGCTGAACGTGGACATGATCGGCACCACCAAGTCCGAGGGCTGCAACGACACCGGCGGCCGTGCCGACGTCCTGGGCGGCAAGGCCGTGATCGACTGGCTGAACGGCCGCGCCAGGGCGTACGGCGCCGACGGCAAGGCGGTCAAGGCCACCTGGACCACCGGCAAGGCCGCGATGATCGGCAAGTCCTACGACGGGACGCTCGCCAACGGCGTCGCGGCGACCGGGGTGAAGGGCCTGGAGACGATCGTCCCGATCTCCGCGATCAGCTCCTGGTACCGCTACCAGCGGATGAACGGCGTCACCTACGACGACGACAACTACCAGACCTGGCTCGCGCAGTACGTCGACACCGAAGAGGACGCCAAGTGCGCCGCGACGCACGAGCGGATGAACGCCGAGGACGGCGACGAGACGGGCAACTTCAACCCCTACTGGGCGGAGCGCGACTACCTCGGCGGCACGCTGGCCGACGTCGACAAGGTCCGCGCCAGCGTGTTCGCCGTCCACACGGTGAACGATCTCAACGTCAAGCCCGACCACTTCTCCACGTGGTGGAAGGCGCTCGCCCAGCGCGGCGTGCCCCGTAAGGTCTGGGTGGGGCAGTACCACCACGTGGACCCGTTCGACTTCCGCCGCGACGAGTGGGTCAGCACGCTGCACCGCTGGTTCGACCAGTGGCTCTACCGCATTCCGAACGGAATCATGAAGGAGCCGCGGGCCGACGTGCAGACCGGACCGGACACCTGGATCACGCAGTCGGACTGGCCCGCGCGCGAAGGCCGCAGCGTGTCACTGCGGCCGCAGGCCGGCGGCGGCCTCGACCTGCGCGCCGGCGCCGGCACCGCGAGCTTCACCGACGCCCGGCTGAGCGAGGACGTATTGGCGGCCGACCCCACGGTCGCCAACCCGAACCGGCTGGCCTTCGTCAGCTCACCGCTGCCGACGGACGTGCGGCTCTCGGGCACGCCCGCCGCCGACCTGCGGGTGAAGCTCGACAAGCCGACCGCCAACCTCACCGCGCTGGTGGTCGACTACGGCGAGGACACGCGGGTCGACTGGCGCACGGGGGCCGGCATCACCACGCTCACCGAGGAGAGCTGTCACGGCGAGAGCACCGCGGCCGATGACGCCTGCTACAAGAAGACCAGGACGAACACGGCGAACCGCCCCTTGGAGATCGTCGCCCGTGGATGGATCGACGCGCAGAACCGCAGGTCGCTCAGCCACCCGACGCCGCTCCAGCCTGGCAAGTATGCCCAGGTGCGCTGGCAGACCCTTCCGCAGGAGTACGTCTTCAAGAAGGGCCACCGGCTGGCGCTGATCATCGCCGGCACGGACTCTACCTACACCGCCGACGCCGCGACGGGCGCCGCCGTCACGGTCGACCTGGCCGCCAGCAAGATCACTGTCCCGGTGGTCGTCGGTGGCGGCACGTTCGAGTTCGGGGCGCAGACCAAGAGCAAGTGGCAGGGCCCGGGCCGGATCGACCTCCCGACCCCGCCCAACCGACTCTGGTGACGGCCGCCTGACCTCGGCCCCTCCCGGCCGTGATCATGCAGTTGTGCGCAGGTGCACAACTGCATGATCACGCCGGGGTTGGTCACTCGATCACCGGGCTCCGGCGTTCCATGAGGACGACGTCGCGCCACCGGTTCCGCCCGGCGAACTCGTGCCGGCCGATCCGCTCCCGTACGCCGACCACCCGGAAACCCGCCGCCTCGTGCAGCCGGATGCTGGCCTCGTTCTCCGGAAAGATCCCGGCCTGCAGCGTCCACAGCCCGGCCCGCTCGGTCGAGTCGATCAGGGCGCCGAGCAGGGCCCGGCCGACACCCTGCCCCTGAGCCCGCGCGTGGACGTAGACGGACACCTCGGCGACTCCCGCGTAGACGCAGCGGCCGGAGACCGGCGACAGCGCGGCCCAGCCGAGCGCCCCTTCAGGGCCGAGCGCGACGAACCGGTGGTCGCGCAGCTTTCCCTCGTCGAACTTCGCCCAGGTCGGCGCCGCGGTCTCGAACGTGGCGTTTCCCCCGTCGACCCCGGCCTGGTAGATCTCCAGAACGTCGCCGGCGTGTTCGGGCAGCATGACTGCGATCTCCATGTGTCCCAACCTTATGACCCGCGTGACCGGTTCAGCCTGGGGTGCCCGGAGGCCGGTGCGCTTCGGCGATCCCGTCGAGCAGCCACTCGAGACCCTGCTCGAAGGTCTCTCCCACCTTCGGCAGACCGGCGTCGAGCAGCGGGGCGAGGTGCGGGAACTCACCGCTGCCGGCCATCCGCCGCAGGTACGGGAGCATCGACGCGTTCCGGTCAGCGGCCGGGGCGCCCGTGCTCTCGTCCCACCCACCGGTCATGACCTCGCGGATGACATGGCCGAGCAGATAGTCGTCCACCGCGGAGCAGATCAGGGCCGCCGCCGCGGGCTCGAGACCCAGCGGGTCGAGCGCGGCCAGCGACTGTTCGACGTGCCGCAGCCCGTTGGGCCCGACTCCGGTGGGCCGGCGGGCGGCGAGCGCGACCATCCAGCGATGACGCAGCAGCACGACCCGCGTGCGCTCGGCGATCAGAGTGATCGCCGTCCGCCAGTCGCTCGGCAGCTCGCCCTCGATGACGACCTCGGCGTTCGCCCGGTCGAACATGAGGTCGAGGAGATCCTCCTTGCTCTCGATGTGCGAGTAGAGGCTCATCGCCCGCGCACCGAGCTCGGACGCCACTCGGCGGATCGACACCGCGGCGAGCCCCTCGGCGTCGGCGAGCGCGATCGCCGAGTCGACGATGGCCTCCTGGGTCAACGAGCTACGGCGCCGGTCCTCCCGGGGCCTCGCCCACACCGGACCGGGCGCCTGCGGGGCGGGCGAGTCCGGCCCCGGCTGCTCTGGCTGAGAAGTACCTGGCACACGCCGAGTCTATCCGTACAGCGTATCGCACGAGCGATACAGCGCACGAACTGGTGCTACGCTGTACGAAATTAGCGCTACAGCGTACGATAAAGAGCGGCGAAAGGACCCCCGATGACGAGAACGGCGGCGGACGCACCTCCAACGGAGGAGGCCTTCGACCCGGCCCTGCGCAGGCTGGCGGTCGCGGTGGTCATGGGAGCGATCATGACGATCCTCGACAGCACCATCGTGAACGTCGCGGTCAACACCCTCGGCCGCGATTTCCACACGTCGCTGTCGACCATCCAGTGGGTGCTGACCGGATACCTGCTGGCGCTGTCGATGACCATTCCGCTCACTGGCTGGGCCATGGAGCGCTTCGGCGCCAAGACGATGTGGATCACGTCGCTCGCCCTGTTCATCGCCGGGTCGGTGCTGTGCGGCGCGGCCTGGAACACCGCGAGCCTGATCGTGTTCCGGATCCTCCAGGGGGTGGGGGGCGGCCTGCTCATGCCGATCGGCCAGACCCTGCTGGCCGGGGCGGCCGGTCCCCGGCGCATGGGCCGGGTGATGAGCCTGATCAGCATTCCGGCGATGCTCGCACCGGTACTCGGTCCCGTCCTCGGCGGTCTGATCGTCGGCCATCTGTCCTGGCGGTGGATGTTCTACGTCAACGTCCCGTTCTGCGCCGTCGCCCTGCTGCTGGCGCTGCGCTGGATCCCCGCCGACTCCGCGCACCGGGCCCGAGGCCGGCTGGACACGCTCGGGCTGGCGCTGCTCTCCCCCGGCCTGGCCGCCCTGGTGTACGGCCTGTCCGAGGCCGGCAACGGCTCCCCGCTCACCGGCGTGCGGGTGCTGGGCTCCGTCGGCGCGGGCGTCGTACTGCTCTGCCTGTTCTGCGCGCACGCTCTGCGGAAGGCCGATGGGCCGCTGCTCGACCTGCGGATATTCCGCGACCGCGGCTTCACGACCGCGCTGGCCGCGATGTTCGTCTACTCCGGGGCGGTGTTCGGCCTCACCGTGCTGCTGCCGCTGTACTTCCAGATCGCCCAGGGCGAGAGCCCCACCCGCGCCGGCCTGCTGGTCGCCCCGTTCGGGATCGGCGCGATCATCACCATGGCCTTCGCGGGGCGCGTCGCCGACCGCAGGGGCTCACGAGGCCTCGGCGTTCTCGGCATCGCCGTGGCGACGGCGGCCGCTCTCGTCCTCACCCAGATCGACACCACGACCTCGCAGGCCCTGCTGGTGGCCACCACTTTCGCCGTCGGGCTCGGGCACGGCCTGATCGTGGCTCCGGTCATGGCCGCCCTCTACCGCACCCTGCCCCGTGCGGCCATGCCGGCGGCGACGACCACGGCCAACATCCTGGTCCGGGTCGGCAGCTCGCTCGGCACCGCCATGCTGGCCGTCGTCCTGCAGATCTACATCAGGGCGGAGATCCCCGGTGCGAGCGGCAGTCTCGCCGACGCCGCGAAGGACCGCAGCCCGGGCGCCGTCGAGGCTCTCGTGCGGGCCTTCGCCCACAGCTTCTGGTGGACCGCAGGCCTGGCCGCGCTCGCGCTCATTCCCGCCCTGCTCCTGCCCGGCCGCGCTTCCGACGGGGGCGGCGAGCGGCCCGCGAGCGCATGAGACGACCCGCCCCGGACAGCCCGCCTTGTGCTGGGTACGCTGCCTCGGGCGGCTCCGAGAACATCACCCGGGACGGATGCCCAGTTCCTCGGCGACGCGCTCGGTGTCGTCATCGTGGTCAACGAAATCGCGGAAGGTCTCGACCTTGAGCTCCGACGGGTCGTTGATACCGAGCGCCTATAGCACCTCGACGGCCTGCACGGCAAGCGGTCCGATGTCCGCCCAGATCACCGGTGAGCCGAGCGTCCAGTCGCGGAAGCCTGGTGTCCTTGATGAGGATCACGGCCGCATCGGTCGGAAGCGTCAGCAGCACCCAGTCCAGCCGCCGTCGCAGGTCCTCCCACTCGGTGCACCACTCGGGGGCGCCGGCCGCCGTGGGGCGCTCGCTCTCCTGCAACGGACCGTCTCCGCGAGGGCCGTCGTCCCCCCATGTCCGGCCGCGCACCCGCTCTGGTGGCACGGCGAGCACGTCGCGCAGCGCACCGACGATGGCCTCTCCGAGGCTGTAAAGGAACTCCTGGGCCTGGCCCGAGCGATCCGCCGTGCCAGGGCCCGGCGAGGAAGTCCCAGATCGATTCCTGCACGTTAAGGTCCTTGTTGGGCGTTGGCGTTGTCCCAGCGTTTGCCGTAGGCGTCGGGGTAGCGTTCGCCACTGCCGGAGGTTCTGACTTTGCCGGACCGGTGCGCCACGTACAACGCTTGAATACCTGCCGCTGTCCCGTCCTCCCCATTCTTTTCGGCCATTCGGACCGCCTCCCAATAGACGTCGCGCAACGGATGTGCCGGCGTGTCCACCCCCAGCCTCCGCAGCTCGTACGCCGTCTCCAGCTGCCAGGAAGTCGCCTCGGCCTCCTCCCACATCATGGCGTCCAGCCACTCCTCCCGGCCCATTGTGCGGACCTTGGGGCTCGCCGACCGCCCGGTGTGCACCCACAGGGCGTGCAGGGCCTCATGGCTCAGCTCCATCACTCGCCATCCGTTGACGTCATGTTGCCGGGTGTCCAGGTGGATGGTGTTGGACTCGGCCCAAAAGTGCGTTCCGCCGCCCTTGCTGACAGTGACCTTTACTCTGTACTCGTCGATGATGCTGAGGGCCTTCTTGCCCGTCTTCGTCCTTGCCGCGAGCATTCGCGCCACGGCGTACAGAACGGCCCCATCGGCCTCGCTGGCCGCCTGACGGGCGTTGGCGGCTGCCGTCTTGCTCTCCGAGGTCGGATTCTCGGCAGCGGCGCTTTCGGCCTCGTCGGCCTCGGCATCCGCCTTGGCGGCGGCCTGCCGCGCCCCATCCGGATCTCCGGCGCGCGCCGCACTGGCGGCCTGGTCGGCGGCCGTCTCGGCTGCGCGCTGGGCCTTCAGCGGAAGGTGTGGGACGCGCAGGCTCCGCAGCAGCTTCGTTCCTCTGCCGAACCAGCCGATGCCGCCGGCCATGCCGAGGACGGCGGGCACGGCGCGGCCGGCGGCGGTCCTCTTGTGCCCGTTGTTCCAGTCCTGGCGGATGTCCTTGGTGGAGTCGTCCCACATCGATTTGAGGGCGTCGCGGGGGTCGGTGGTGAACAGGCTGCCGATGCCGCTCCAGCCGTCCTTGAACGCCCCGTGGCTGCAGATGTGGACCAGGCAGCCGACGAACGTCGCGCCGTCCCAGGTGCCGGTCACGATGTCCGCGGAGCCGCGGTAGACGCCCTGGCCGAAAGCGCAGTCCTCCTGCACCCAGCCACAGCTCCAGTAGGTGTCCGTCGGCTCCTCCGGGGCGGCTCCGCCATCGGTCGGCGGCTCCTCGGCCACGTACACGCTCTCTGTGTCGCGCCGGTCATCGGCGCCGCTGACCGGCCCCGCACCCGGTTCGTCCGGCGATCCACCGACCGGCCCACCGGCCGGTTCAGCACCGGGCCCGCCGCCGGCGCCTGATCGGGGGTCAGCGCACTCGGCACCGCCGACCCGGCAGACCGCGTCCCGCATGTGGTCGGTGACCCCGCCCGGGATCGAGGACATCACCAGCGCTGATACGACCGTCGCCACGAGCAGCACGACCGCCAGATACGAAACCGTCCCCTCACCCCGGTCGGACCAGGACGCGGCGCGAACCACAGTCCCCCGACCCGGGAATGGCACGGCACACCTCCGCCGAGACCATATTCACCAGCGCACAAAGTGCCCCAGAGCCCCCGGACCCAAGAGCGGGCCCATTTCGCCAGGATCCCAAGGCCCGTCGGTCGCCGTCGCCACAGACCACTGCTACCAAATGATCACGCTGAGAGACGGTCGCCACCCGAATCGTGAACACCGGTCTGCCGCATATCGATCACAGGCGCTACTCCGTGGCGGGCCGGGCCTCCTTGCTCGGCTGGACGCGCTTGGGCTCACCGGGCATCTTGGGGTAGTTCGGCGGGTACGGCATGTCACCGAGCCCCCGCTCGGCCTCGTCGCGCTCGACCATCTCGAGCAGCGGCTCGAGCGAGAAGGCCTGGTCGTCGATCGAGGCGTGCACGTCGCCGAGCTCGGCGAACCGGGCGGGCATCGTCTCGACGGTGAAGTCCTCGGGGTCTGCGTCCGGCAGTTCCTCCCACGTCAGCGGGGCCGAGACCGGGGCGTTCGGCCTGGGCCGGATGCTGTAGGCCGACGCGATGGTGCGGTCACGGGCGTTCTGGTTGAAGTCGATGAAGATCTCCTCGCCGCGCTCCTCCTTCCACCACTTCGTGGTGACGAGGTCGGGCATCCGCCGTTCGACCTCACGGGCGAAGGCCAGCGCGGCGGCGCGTACCTGCGTGAAGGTCCACCGGGGCTCGATCCGCACGTAGACGTGGATGCCGCGGCTGCCGGAGGTCTTGGGGAAGCCGACGTAGCCGAGGTCTGCGAGCAACTCGCGGACGGCGGTCAGCGCGACCTTCCTCGCATCGTCGAAGTCGGTGCCCGGCTGCGGGTCGAGGTCGATTCTCAGCTCGTCGGGGTGGTCGACGTCGTCGGCCCGGACCGGCCACGGGTGGAAGGTCAACGTCCCGAGGTTGGCGCCCCAGGCCACGGTGGCCAGCTCGGTCGGGCAGATCTCGTCGGCGGACCGGCCGCTCGGGAAGTCGATCCGGGCCGTCGTGATCCAGTCGGGCGCGTTCTTGGGCACCCGCTTCTGGTAGAACGCGTCGCCCTTGTTGTCGGTGCGGGTGGACAGCTTGGCCCCTTCGAAGACCCCGCCCGGCCAGCGCTCCAGCGTGGTCGGCCGGGAGCGCAGCGCCCGCAGGATGCCGTCGCCCACGGCCAGGTAGTACTCCACCACCTGGCGCTTGGTGAGCCCGCGCTCGGGGAAGTAGATCTTGTCCGGGTTCGTGACCTTGACGAGCCGCTCGCCGACCGGGATCTCAATGAAGGGCGATGCCATACCGGCACCGTAACCCACGGCTCCGACAGCCGGCCGGGCCGCACGCGGGAGGACCGCGATCAGCGGGTACGGTCGGGGTCATGGAGAAGGTGCGCAAGAGCGAGACCGAATGGCGTGCCGAGCTGTCCCCCGAGGAGTACCACGTGCTCCGCGAGGCAGGCACGGAACGGCCGTTCACCGGTGAGTACAACGACACCAAGACCGTCGGGGTGTACCGCTGCCGCGCGTGCGGCACGGAGCTGTTCCGGTCGGAGACCAAGTTCGAGTCGCACTGCGGCTGGCCCAGTTTCTACGCGCCGTCCGACTCCGACGCGGTCACGCTGATCGAGGACCGCTCCCTCGGGACGGTGCGCACGGAGGTGCGCTGCGCCACCTGCGACTCCCACCTCGGCCATGTCTTCCACGGCGAGGGTTACGGGACCCCGACCGACGACCGCTTCTGCATCAACAGCGTCTCGCTCACCCTGGAGCCGGCGGAGTAGCCGGAGCGGCCGGAACCGAAGCGGCCACCGCAGGACCCCGCGCCCGCGCACCGCCGCGACCTGCGGCGATGCGCGACGCGGGTCGGCCGCACGGGTCAGCGCGTCTGCTCGGCGCATCTGCTCGGCGCGTCTGCTCAGCGCGTCTACTCAGCTGGGCGGTCCAGCGGCGCGCGCGTCAGCGCGTCTCGCCGACCTCACAGTCGTCCTTCTCGCCCTGCTTGTTGGCGAGGACGACATTGCCGTTGTCGCTCGCCTTCGCGTGGACGAAGACGACCGGGGCCTTCTCACCGCGCAGGTCCTTCAGATACTCGGTGGTCCACTCGCACAGCGAGATCGCCGACTTGGAGTTCTCGTCACCCTCGGGCAGGTCCGTGTAGACGCGGAGGAAGTCACCGCTCTGGACCAGCTCCTTGATATGCCCGGTGATCTTCTCGTCCGGGTCCTTCTCCCTCAAGAACGACATCGCCTGCGGGGCCATGTCCGAGTCCGAGTCCGAGTCCGAGGCGGTGGCCGAGGGGCTCGCCGATCCGCTCGGCGCCGGGGCGGC